>NZ_CDBN01000038.1 GCF_000820085.1 Aeromonas sanarellii | reverse complement strand
CAGATAACACGGTAGGGGTAACGTTTTGTTATCCGGTTTGAAGCCGTATGACCACTCCCTTTTGTGGGCAACTGTCAGGTGAATACCGTCTCCATACATGTTTCTCAGGCGCCCGGAAGGGCTGACAACCCATAAGCACAAGGCCACCCCAGCGGGTGGCCTTGTTGTTTCTGGCGTCCTCAAACGGTGGCTCAACCCCGGCGCGCCGCCTCGATGGTGGCAATATCAATCTTGCCCATTTGCATCATGGCCTCGAAGGCGCGTCTCGCTGCCTCGGGATCGGGATCGCTTATCGCCTCGATGAGGACCTGGGGGGTGATCTGCCAGGAGATGCCCCACTTGTCCTGGCACCAGCCGCACTCGCTCGCCTGACCGCCGCTCTCGATGATGGCGTGCCAGTAGCGATCCGTCTCGGCCTGGCTCTGGGTGGCCACCTGAAACGAGAAGGCCCAGTTGTGGTTGACCCCGGGCCCGCCGTTGAGGCCGAGGCAGGGGATCCCCATCACGCTGAACTCGACCGTCAGCACGTCCCCTTTCTTGCCGGCGGGATAGTCGGCCGGGGCCCGGTGTACGGCACCGACGGCGGAGTCGGGGAAGGTTCGGGCGTAGAAGTGCGCCGCCTCTTCGGCATCCCCGTCGTACCAGAGGCAGATCCGGTTCTTTGCAGCTTGCGTCATCTCATTTCTCCGTTGAAAACAGCGGGACAGTTGCCGGCCAGGCGCTGCTATTGGGCCGGAGGGGCGGCCGATACGGACGCCGCCTCGGTGGCGTCGACGGCGGCACTCAGGGCCTCGTTGAACTGATCCAGTTGCGCCCTGGCTTGATTGGCCTGCTCCGCCTGGAGTTTTCCGGTGGTTGCCGCCGTGCTGAGCAATTCGCCGCCGCACCCGGTCAACAGGGCAGCGATGAGTGGCAGCAGGTATCTGGATGTCGACATGGATCCCCCGTACGGTCTGGTGGTCAATGGTGTGCGCCTCCCTCGGCGAGGCCGTTCAGGGTTGAGTGTAGTGCCAGAGTGAATAGGGAAGCTCGAAGGGGCGTCAATCCCTTCCGTCTCACTCCGTCATGGGCCAATGCCTCATCACTGGGGCCTCTGCCAGGTTAAAGCCTTGTCCTAGCTTGAATGCCCTGCTTTTGCGGTCTGGCTGTCGCGACCACTCTACCAGTTCCCGATGAGCCCATGCTCAGGGGGATATCATTAAGGCGCAGTGCATGGCACGCGCCGATGCTGACGGAACTTACGCTGGCCAGGTCCGTTTTTTGTGGCAGTCAAGTGCCCTCATGCGGTTGCCCCGACTCTGGATGTTGGTGCAGGATGCCTGAACGGCATCATGCGACCCGCGTGATCCACCACAAGGAGCGAGCGATGGACAGTACCCAGCGATTCTCGACCCGGGTCGAGGCCTATGTGAAATACCGCCCCGGTTATCCCGCGGCCATGCTGGATTTTCTGGCCAGCGACTTGGCCATGGGGCCTGAGGCCCAGGTGGCCGATATCGGGGCGGGCACCGGCATCCTGACGGCCCTGCTGGCCCCCCGGGTGGCGCGAGTCTGGGCGGTGGAGCCCAATGACGAGATGCGGGCGGCCGCCAGACGGCTGCTGGCGGATGTGGGCAACGTCGGCTGGTCCCACGGCAGTGCGGAGGCCACCGGCCTGCCGGCGGGCTCGGTGGATCTTGTGACGGTCGCCCAGGCCTTTCACTGGTTCGATCGCACAGCCTTCCGACTGGAGTGCCAGCGCCTGCTCAAACCCGGTGGCCGGATCGCCCTCATCTGGAACGATCGCCTGATGAACACCCCGTTTCTCGAGGCCTACGAGGAGGGGCTGCACGCCTACTCGGGGGATTACGAGGAGGTCAATCACCGCAACCTGGGCGAGGCCGATTTTCGTGCCTTCTTCGAGGGGGAGTATCGGCTCGATCGCTTCGAGAACCAGCAGCTGTTCGATCTCGACGGGGTGCTGGGGCGGCTCAACTCCTCCTCCTATGCCCCAGCCGTCGGCACCCGGGCCCACGATCAGATGACGGCGCTCATCCGCCGTGCGTTTGAGCGCCATGCGGTGAACGGCAAGATAGCGTTCAACTATTGCACCCTGGTCTACAGCGGCCGGGTATAGCGAAGCGCGAGTGGAAAGGGGCGGGAGGACGGCCGGGTCGCCGATCGCCTGCCCCTGTGTCGGCGCTTTTCCTGGCCCGGAGATCAGCGCCGTCGCCCAGGTTTTTCCTTGACCAGAAAACACTCAGCATCTCCCTGTTTTATCAGATAAAACCGTATTTACCCCCCAAATCTGCCTGAATCGTGCTTGAACAAGGCCGCGAAAGGATTCGCCCTCTCGAAAGTGATAACGGCATACTGCGCGCCTTTTGATGGCAGCCCCGTCGGTATCTCGGGGCAAGCGAAAAGGGTAATGGGCAGGATCCAGGGTATGTTGACGTTCAGACGCACGCAGAAAAATTTCACCTTCATCACGGGCTATCTCTGGCTGCTGGCCTTGCCGATGCTGCTCGGGATTGGCGGCCTGTTTGCCCTGTCGGTCTACAACCACGGCGTGGTCGTGGAGCAGAAACTGGCCAGCCTGAACGGCATGGCGGTGGTGACGGAAGACAGGATGCTCGACCACCTCGAACAGCTGATGTCCGTCGAGGTCACGGCGGACCTGCTGACCCCAGTGTTCTCCTCGACCGAGGCCAGGCAGGTGTATCGCGAGCGGTGGGGCAACATGGCGGCCCTCGATCCCCTGGTGACCCTGATCTTTCATGCCGATTCGAACGGCTATTTCTTCTCCGGCAGCAAAGAGGCGGACCAGGCCTGGGTCAATGCCAGGGCCAATGTGCGATCCAGAGCCTGGTTCAAGGGGGCGCTGGAGGCCCGGACGTTTTACTGGACCCCGGCCTATCAGGACATCTTGACGGGCGACTACATCCTGACCCTGGCTCATCGTCTGACGGATGGCCGGCAGCAGGGTGAGCAGGGGGAGCGGGTCATCGGCATCGACGTGAACGTTGCACAGTGGTCCAAGATGCTCAGGGACATGCTGTATGGGGACAATGCCGTGAGCCACATGGTGATTGACCGGCGCACCCACCAGATCCTGGTGAGTTCCCAGTCGGCCAACAACGGCCAGATCCTGCAGGCCCCCTGGCTGGCGCGCCTGACGGCGCAATCCGGCTCCTTCTACTCGGACCTGAGCAACGAATACGTGGCCTACGGAACCCTGCCGGACCGGGAGCACTGGATGGCCATCACGGTACAGCCAAGGCGAGACTCGGTTGCCGCCATGGGGGGAGGCCTGGCGCTCGGGCTGCTGGTCATTGCCAGCGCCCTCTTCATCACCATGTCGGCCTTCTTCCGACTGCGCCTGCTGGTGCTCATCGACAACCTGGCCGGCCGGATCCGTCGACTTGGTGCCGGCTCGCGAGAGGCTCGGCCGGCGAGTGCGCTGCCCGCCTTCCCGGAGATGGCCTTGCTGGATCAGGAGCTGGATCAGGTGTCCGATCACCTGCAAGAGTCCTTTGACCTGGCCCACAGGGACGCACTCACCGGCAGCTACAATCGGCGGTTTCTGGATCAGCGTCTGCGCCAACTGCACGAGGAGGGGAACAGCTTTGTCCTGGCCCTGGTCGACCTGGACAATTTCAAGCAGCTCAACGACGTCTACGGCCATGCCGGCGGCGATGCGGCGCTGTGCCGTTGTGTCGAGCTGGGACAGACGTTGCTGGGGGAGGGGGTCTTACTGTGCCGCTACGGTGGCGAGGAGCTGGTCGTCCTCTTCGAGCAGGAGACCCTGGCACAGGCCGAGCGGCTGATGGAGCTGTGGCGCTGCCAGCTCAGCGAGCAGAAATGGCGGGAGAAGGGGATGCGGGTCACCTTCAGCGCCGGTATCGGCACCAGCCAGGGCCGATCCCCCGAGGTGCTGATAGCCCTGGTCGACAAGGCGATGTATCAGGCCAAGCGTGCCGGCAAGAACCGCATTCATCGCATCGAGGAGGCATAGGCAGCGAGCGTCTGCCTGCCGCCACCCCGCTCATGACAAGGCCCTCGCCACGGGGGACGAGGGCCTTGTGTCAAGTGGGCGGCCTGCCACATCGGTGCAATGCGGGGCAGACCGTCGCGCGGCGAGCCGGCGACTAGCCCTCGTCGATGCCGAGAATGGCCATGGCCTTGGCCAGGCTATCGACGGATTCCTGATGTTTGCCTGCCTTGTGCAGGCTCTCTCCTTCGGCCCTGAGCTGCTTCACCTCGGCCAGCCGCTCGGCGCTGAGCGCTGGGTTTGTGGCCAGGGCGTCATCGATCTTCTTCATGTCCATGGGACAGTGGAAGGCGAGGGCGCTGGCGGAGAAGAGCAAAGTTGCCAACAACAGCGTGAGTCTCATCTTGACGACCTCCATGATGGGATCCCGTTAAGGATAGCCTCTCAAAAATGGGGGCGGTCGGTTGAAGTGGGCAAGAAACAGACGCTACCATGACCGTTTTACCCCGAGGGGAGGCGTCATGGCACTCACGAGATTGTTCTCACCCCTGACCAGTCTGGTGGTCTTCATCCTGGGTCACGGCCTGTTCAACACCCTGCTGACGGTGCGCCTGTCCGCCGAGCAGGTGTCCGCCCAGGCCATCGGCCTGGTGTCGGCGGCCTACTTCGGCGGCCTGGTGCTGGGGGCCTTCGTCAACGCCCGTCTCATCATACGGGTGGGCCACATCCGGGCCTATGCGGCCTATGCCTCCCTGCTCTGCTTCCTGTTTCTGCTTCACGGCATGGTGGTGGATCCCATCGCCTGGACCGTGCTGCGGCTGGTGGGGGGCTTTGCCACCGGCGGGATCTTCGTGGTGCTGGAGTCCTGGATGCTGGTTTCCAGCACCCCGGCCAACCGGGGACGGCTGATGTCCCTCTACATGATCCTGCTCTATGGCTCCCTGGCGATGGGGCAACAGCTGCTCAAGTGGGTGGACCCCATGGTGCTGACCCCTTTCGCCCTGTGCGCCATGGCGGCGACCCTGTCGGTGGTGCCCCTGGCGATCTCCCGGGTATCGACCCCGGCCATGGTGGCCCCCCAACGGGTCGGGGTGCGGGAGCTGGTGCGCCTCACTCCGGCGGGGATGGGCAGCAGTTTCACCTCGGGCCTGGTGCTCGGTGCCATCTACGGCTTGTTGCCGCTCTATTTTACCGACAGCGGTGCCACGCTCTCGCGGGTGGCGGACATGATGGCGCTGGTGATCCTGGGGGGCATGTGCCTGCAATACCCCATAGGCCGGATGTCCGACCGCCATGACAGGCGGCTGGTGATCCTGCTGCTGTGCAGCGCGCTGACCCTGCTCGCCCTCATGATGGTGCTGCTGCCAGGCACCTGGCGCACGCCGATCGAGGGAGGCCTGATCTTTCTGCTGGGGGGGATGGCGTTCTCCATCTACCCCTTGAGCCTCAGCCACGCCTGCGACGAGCTGCGCCCGGATCAGGTGCTGGGGGCCAACCAGGGGCTGCTGCTCGCCTACAGCCTGGGGGCCATGATAGGGCCGCTGCTGGCCCCCTCGGTCATGGGGCTGTTCGGGCCGCAGGGGCTGTTCGTCTACTTCGCCCTGTGCGGCCTGCTGCTCTCGGGTTATCTGGGCTGGCGCAGGCGGCAGCGGGCCCCCATTCCGCTGGCGGAACACCAGGTGTTCATGCCGGTGCCCCCCAACACCCCCATGACGGCGGAGCTGGAGCCGAGAACGGATCTGGCAGGGGAGGCGGTACCCGCGAGTTATGCCGCGCCTGACGCAGAAGAGAGGACGATGAGGGAAGAGGTGCAGGAGAGGGACGCGCCGCGGGGGCGTTGAAGGCTGCCGACCCAACGACGGGGATAAAAAAGCCGACTCAGGGAGTCGGCTTTTTGCTGGCGGAGCCTATCAGGCGGTCACGGCCTCTGCCTTGGCGGCCTCGGGGGCCGGCGTGCGGATGAGGTAATCGAACGCCCCCAGGGCGGCGGTGGCACCGGCCCCCATGGAGATGATGATCTGCTTGAACGGCACTGTGGTGGCATCCCCTGCGGCGTAGACGCCGGGCAGGGAGGTGGCGCCCTTGGTGTCGATCTCGATCTCGCCGAAGCGGGTCAGGGCCACCTCGCTCCCTTTCAGGAACTCGGTGTTCGGGACCAGGCCGATCTGGACGAAGATGCCGGCCACGGCGAGGTGCTTGATCTCGCCCGTGGTGCGATCCTCGTAATCCATGCCCACCACCTTGCTGCCGTCACCGATCACCTCGGTGGTGCGGGCACTCATGATGATGTCTATGTTGCCCATGGAGCGGGCTTTCTTCTGCAGCACGTCGTCGGCGCGCAGGGTATCGGCGAACTCCACCACGGTGACGTGTTCGACGATGCCGGCCAAGTCGATGGCCGCTTCTATACCGGAGTTACCACCACCGATCACCGCCACCCGCTTGCCCTTGAAGAAGGGGCCGTCGCAGTGGGGGCAATAGGCCACGCCCTTGGTGCGGTATTCCACCTCACCCGGCACGTTCAGATCGCGCCAGCGGGCGCCGGTCGCCAGGATCACGGCGCGGCTCTTCAGGGTGGCGCCGGAGGCGAGATCCACGTTGACGTAGCCATCCTTGCTGATGGCGGCGGCGCGCTGCTCGGTGATCACTTCCACGCCGTACTGCTTGACGTGCTGCTCCAGGCTGGCGGCGAGCTTGGGGCCCTCGGTGTAGGGCACGGAGATGAAGTTCTCGATGCCGACGGTGTCCATCACCTGGCCGCCGAAGCGCTCGGCGACGATGGCGGTGCGAATGCCTTTACGGGCGGCATAGATGGCCGCCGCGGCGCCGGCCGGGCCACCGCCCACCACCAGCACGTCGTAAGGCGCTTTTTCGCTCAGCTCGGCGGCCTTGCGCTCGGCGGCGCCGGTGTCGAGCTTGGCGACGATCTCTTCGAGGGAGGTACGGCCCTGGCTGAACGGCTGGCCGTTCAGGTAGACGTTCGGGACCGCCATGATCTGGCGCTCGTTCACCTCGTCCTGGAACAGGGCACCGTCGATCATGGTGTGGCTGATGCCCGGGTTCAGGGTGGCCATCAGGTTCAGGGCCTGCACCACGTCCGGGCAGTTGTGACAGGAGAGGGAGATGTAGGTCTCGAAGTGGAACTCACCCTTCAGGTTCCTGACCTGCTCCAGCACGGCCGGATCGGCCTTGGAGGGGTGGCCGCCGCTTTGCAGCAGGGCGAGCACCAGGGAGGTGAATTCATGACCCATGGGAATGCCGGCAAAGTGCACGCGCGGGGCTTGCCCCTGGGGCGCGATGCTCATGGAAGGCTTGCGGGCGGCAGTACCATCGGTCAGGGAAATCTTGGGGGACATCTCGGCTATCTCGGTGGCCAATGCCAGGAGCTCTGCGGATTTGTCGCTGTCGTTGCCGGACACGCTGATCTCGATGGGATTGACGATGTACTGCAGGTAACCGTTGAGTTGTTGTTTGAGGTTGGTATCTAACATGGTCGAATTCCTTCTGGCTGAATGCGGGTCGGCGGTATGGCTGAATACTGAAAAGGCTGTGCCGAAAAGCAGGCCGTCACCCTTGAGCTAGGCCGGAAAACAGACCGGCCCTGAAACGGGCCGGTCTTTGGAGCGAGGAGGCTTAGATCTTGCCTACCAGATCCAGGGACGGGGCCAGGGTGGCGTCTCCTTCCTGCCACTTGGCCGGGCACACTTCACCCGGGTGAGCGGCAACGTACTGGGCAGCCTTGACCTTGCGCAGCAGCTCCAGGGCGTCACGGCCGATACCGCCGGCGTTGATCTCGACGATCTGGATGACGCCGTTCGGGTCGATGACGAAGGTACCGCGGTCAGCCAGGCCAGCCTCTTCGATCATCACGCCGAAATTGCGGGTGATGGTGCCGGTCGGGTCGCCGATCATCGGGTACTGAATCTTCTTGATGGTGTCAGAAGTGTCGTGCCAAGCCTTGTGGGTGAAGTGGGTGTCGGTGGAGACGGCGTAGATCTCGACGCCCAGCTTCTTGAAGGCAGCGTAGTTGTCGGCCAGGTCGCCCAGCTCGGTCGGGCAGACGAAGGTGAAGTCAGCCGGGTAGAAGAAGACCACGGACCACTTGCCTTTCAGGTCAGCGTCAGACACCTGAACGAATTTGCCATTGTGGTAGGCGGTAGCGTTGAACGGCTTGATTTCGGTGTTGATGTAGGTAGACATGTATTTGCTCCTTGGTGATGTACATATGCCGGTCTGGTGTTGAAGAGTCGTGCCAGACGAGGCGCTTAACTTTCGATGGAGGCATCATAGGGCTTTTCGCTAATCGGTCAAAGCCACAATTTTGAATCACTTAAATCTATTTATTAGATAGCCCATCCCAACTGTACCTAACATGAATATCTCAAGTCTTCTGAGATAACTCATTGTCGAAGTTCAATTTCTGTCCTGCAGTTCACATTTTCAAGTCCCGGATGGGATCTTGTTTTATGGATGGCATGCACGGGCGTGCCGCAGACGCGGCGGAGAGGGGAAGAACGCGGGCAAAAAAATCCCGGCGCGGTCGCGAGGACAGGGCCGGGTCATCAAACAAGGAATGGCGATAAAAATGCTTTACAGCAAAGACTAACTACGGGGTGTGCAAACTTGCGGATATATGAAGAGAAGACGTGGGTGCACAATCCTCATCACCTCTTCGGCAACCATTGCATGGGTCGCATCATAGTGTGATGAGGATCACAAAGCAAGAATATGGTGTAATTTTTCAATCAAAATGAAAGTTTTTCAGTTTTTTAGCCGAAAAATAAGGCTGAAAACGCTTTTATTGTAATTTATTTTCATAAATAAGTGATCAGAAGTCGGTGGGGGGCTCCTGCTCTTCCATCAGCTCCAGCAGGTTGATGGCCACCGCGATGAAGTCAGACTCGGTGACGATGCCGATCAGCTTGCGCCCCTTGAGTACCGGCAGGCAGCCATATTTGTGGCGCTGCAGGTAGAGGGCCGCCTCCTTGATGCCGGCGTGGGGGTCCACGCTCGCCACCTGGCGGGTCATGATCTCGTCGAGCTGGACGCTGTCGGTGAACTCCGCCTCCCGCTCCGGGTTGATCAGCAGCAGCTTGGATTCGCGGGTGGCCAGGATGTCGGAGAGGGTGACCAGTCCCAGCAGATGCTGGTGCTCATCGACGATGGGGATGTGGCGGATCCGCTCCTGCTGCATCAGCTCCATCGCCTGCTTGACGCTGTTTTCCGGACCCAGGGTGAAGGGGTGTTCGGTCATGATCTCGGAGAGGGTCATCATGGTGGGCCTCCTTGTGTATCTATCTTCACCCTAGCCCAGCCCGGAGGGGCGGAACATGATCGGGGTCAATACAAAAGATTAAAGATTTTTTAACGGGTGTTGCCTCACATAATTGCCCGCTATCCCTTGTCTGCCTTGGGTTTTTGGTCTTTTGGGTTGCCTTGCAAGAGGGGGATAACTAGACTAGCCGCCGATTCCCCCGAGGTGAAAGATGCAAGTATCCGATTTTCATTTTGATCTGCCAGACGAGCTGATTGCCCGCTATCCGATGGCGGAGCGGACCGCCAGCCGCCTGCTGAAGCTCGATGGTCAAACCGGCGCCCTGCGCCACGGTCAATTTGTCGATGTGCTGGACCAGCTCAATCCCGGCGACCTGCTGGTGTTCAACAATACCCGTGTCATCCCGGCGCGCATGTTTGGTCAGAAGGCCAGCGGCGGCAAGCTGGAGGTGCTGGTGGAGCGCATCCTGGACGAGCACAGCGTGCTGGCCCACGTCCGCTCCTCCAAGTCCCCCAAGCCCGGCACCCGCCTGATCCTGGACGGTGGCCCCGATGGGGAGAAGGTGGAGGCCGAGATGCGTGTCCGCCACGACGCCCTGTTCGAGATCCATTTCCTGGATCCGCGCCCCGTGCTGACCATTCTGGAAGCCATCGGCCACATGCCGCTGCCCCCCTACATCGACCGCCCCGACGAGGACGCCGACAAGGAGCGCTACCAGACCGTCTACAACCAGAAGCCGGGTGCCGTGGCGGCGCCGACCGCCGGCCTGCACTTCGACGAGCCGCTGCTCGAGAAGATCCGCGCCAAGGGGGTGGAGCTGGCCTTCGTGACCCTGCACGTGGGGGCGGGCACCTTCCAGCCGGTGCGGGTGGAGAAGATTGAAGATCACCACATGCACTCGGAATACGCCGAAGTGCCGCAGGAGGTGGTGGACGCCATCGCGGCGACCCGTGCGCGCGGTGGCCGCGTGATTGCCGTGGGCACCACCTCGGTACGTTCGCTGGAGAGCGCGGCCAAGGCGACCCTGGCCCAGGGCAAGCCGCTGGCACCCTTCTTCAGCGACACCGACATCTTTATCTTCCCTGGTTACCAGTTCCAGGTGGTCGACGCCATGATCACCAACTTCCACCTGCCCGAATCCACCCTGATCATGCTGGTCAGCGCCTTCGCGGGCTATGACAATGTGATGGCCGCCTATCAGGCCGCCGTGACCGGGCAGTATCGTTTCTTCAGCTACGGGGACGCCATGTTCGTCACCCGTCGCCGGGCGCAAGGTTAAGCCTCGCCCTTCAGAAGCCGTTCAGGGTCTGCTTGTCAGGATCCCGGCCGGCTTCTTTATTACCGGGCCCTCGGGCCCTCCGTTGTCAGACTGTTTCTCTGACTGAATCGAGGTAGCAATGAAATTTGAACTGAAAACCACCGACGGTCGCGCCCGCCGCGGCCAGCTGGTATTCGAGCGCGGCGTGGTCCAGACCCCGGCCTTCATGCCGGTCGGCACTTACGGCACCGTCAAGGGGATGACCCCGGAAGAGGTGCGCGAGACCGGCGCCCAGATCCTGCTCGGCAACACCTTCCACCTCTGGCTGCGCCCGGGGCAGGAAGTGATGCGCGCCCACGGCGACCTGCACGACTTCATGAACTGGCAGGGGCCCATCCTGACCGACTCCGGCGGCTTCCAGGTGTTCAGCCTGGGGCACATCCGCAAGATCACCGAGGAGGGGGTGCACTTCCGTCATCCCATCAACGGCGAGAAGATCTTCCTGGACCCCGAGAAGTCCATGGAGATCCAGTACGATCTCGGCTCCGACATCGTGATGATCTTCGACGAGTGCACGCCCTACCCGGCCACCTACGAAGAGGCGCGCAAGTCCATGGAGATGTCCCTGCGCTGGGCCAAGCGCTCCCGCGCCAAGTTCGATGCCCTCGGCAACAAGAACGCCCTGTTCGGCATCATCCAGGGCTCCGTCTACGAGCCGCTGCGGGATGTGTCGCTGGACGGCCTGCTGGAGATCGGCTTCGATGGCTACGCGGTCGGCGGTCTCGCCGTGGGTGAGCCGAAAGAGGACATGCACCGCATCCTCGACCACGTCTGCCCGAAGATCCCGGCCGACAAGCCGCGCTACCTGATGGGGGTGGGCAAGCCGGAGGACCTGGTGGAAGGGGTGCGCCGCGGCATCGACATGTTCGACTGCGTGATGCCGACCCGCAACGCCCGCAACGGCCACCTGTTCACCACGGACGGTGTGGTGAAGATCCGCAACGCCAAGTACCGCGAGGACACCAGCACCCTGGATGCGGACTGCGACTGCTACACCTGCAAGAACTACACCCGCAGCTATCTGTACCATCTGGACAAGTGCAACGAGATCCTCGGTGCCCGTCTGAATACCATCCACAACCTGCGTTATTACCAGCGCGTGATGCAGGGTTTGCGGGACGCGATCGAGCAGGGTAAATTAGACGACTTTGTAACTGAGTTTTACCGTCGGCAAGGGAAGCCTGTGCCTCCACTGGCTGAAAATGACGTGAAATAACAACGACATATAAGTTAGTTATCAAATCTACATCAATAAGAGGTTGTTAAATGAGCATTATCTCCAAGGCGTATGCAGAAGGCGCGGCTCCGGCGGCACAGGGTGGTGGCATGGAAATGATCATCATGCTGGCCGTGTTCGGTCTCATCTTCTACTTCATGATCTACCGTCCCCAGGCCAAACGCGCCAAGGAGCATCGCAACCTGATGAGCTCCCTGACCAAGGGCGACGAAGTGCTCACTTCCGGTGGCCTGGTCGGCAAGATCGCCAAGGTCTCCGCCGACAGCGACTACATTGTGCTGGCCCTGAACGATCAGACCCAGGTCACCATCAAGCGTGACTTCGTCTCTGCCGTTCTGCCCAAGGGTTCTATCCAGTCCCTCTAATCTCCCGAGGAGCACAGCGTGTTAAATCGCTATCCGCTGTGGAAATACCTGATGGTGATCGTGGTGATCGCCATCGGTTTTCTATATGCAGCCCCCAATCTTTACGGCGAAGACCCGGCCCTCCAGGTCTCTGCCAGCCGTGGTGCCGAAGTCAAGCTCGACACCCTTGACCTGGTGAAGGAGACGCTCGAGGCGGCCCGGATCCCGGTCAAGCATGCGGCGTTCGAACACGGCTTCATCCTGATCCGTTTCAACAACACCGAAGACCAGCTCAAGGCCCGCGACATCGTGGCCAACAAGCTGGGGGACAACTTCATCACGGCCCTCAACCTGGCGCCCTCCACCCCGGCCTGGCTCGAAGCCATCGGCGCCGCTCCCCTCAAGCTCGGTCTGGACCTGCGCGGCGGCGTGCACTTCCTGATGGAAGTGGACATGGCCGAGGCGCTGGCCAAGCAGCAGGAGCAGATGGTGCAGGATTTCCGCTCCGAGCTGCGCACCCAGAAGATCCGTTACTCCGGCGTGCGCCGGGTCGGCGATCAGGTGCAGGTGGTGTTCCGTGACGAGGCCGATCAGGCCAAGGCGATCTCCCATCTGCGCCGTCAGAATCCGGATCTTGTCTTCACCGGCGAACAGAAGGGGGATGACTTCATCCTGCTGGCCAGCCTGAGCGAAGCCAAGATCAAGGAAGTGAAGAAGTACGCCCTCGAGCAGAACATCACCATCATCCGCAACCGGGTGAACGAGCTGGGGGTGGCCGAGCCGCTGGTCCAGCAGCAGGGTGCCGAGCGCATCGTGGTGGAGTTGCCGGGGATCCAGGACACCGCCCGTGCCAAGGAGATCCTGGGCGCCACCGCGACCCTGGAGTTCCACATGGTCGACGAGGCAGCCGATATCCAGGCCGCCGCCAGTGGCCGGGTGCCGCCGAGCTCCAAGGTCTACAACGATCGCAACGGACGCCCCGTGGTGCTGCACAAGCGCGTGATCCTGACCGGTGACCACATCGTGGGTGCCCAGTCCGGTTTCGATGAGTACAGCCGTCCCCAGGTCAACATCAAGCTCGATGGCCAGGGTGGCAACAAGATGGCCAACTTTACCAAGGACAACGTCGGCAAGGGCATGGCCACCGTCTTCATCGAGTACAAGCCTGTGGGTCAGCCGGGTCCGGATGGCAAGCGCAAGTTCCGCAAGCAGGAAGAGGTGATCAACGTCGCGACCATCCAGTCGCGCC
Source organism: Aeromonas sanarellii (assembly GCF_000820085.1). Taxonomy (GTDB): domain Bacteria; phylum Pseudomonadota; class Gammaproteobacteria; order Enterobacterales; family Aeromonadaceae; genus Aeromonas; species Aeromonas sanarellii. The sequence goes on along the minus strand of NZ_CDBN01000038.1, from coordinate 134,828 downwards.
TGGGCAGCCAGTTCCGCATCACCGGCATCGACAACGCCAACGAAGCCCACAACCTGGCGCTGCTGCTGCGTGCCGGTGCCCTGATCGCCCCGATCCAGATCGTGGAAGAGCGCACCATAGGCCCGAGCCTGGGTCAGCAGAACATCGACAGCGGCATGGAAGCCATCGGCTGGGCCATGCTGGTGATCGTGCTGTTCATGGGGATCTACTACCGTGCCTTCGGCTGGGTCGCCAACCTGGCGCTGACCATGAACCTGGTGCTCATCGTCGGCATCATGTCGATGATCCCGGGGGCCACCATGACCCTGCCGGGCATCGCCGGTATCGTCCTGACGCTGGGCATGGCGGTGGATGCGAACGTGCTGATCTACGAGCGCATTCGTGAAGAGATCCGCAACGGTCGCGGGGTGCAGCAAGCCATTCACATGGGCTTTGACCGCGCCTTCTCGACCATCGCCGACTCGAACGTCACCTCGCTCATCACCTGCGTGATCCTGTTCGGTATCGGCACCGGCGCCATCAAGGGCTTCGCCCTGACGCTCGGGATCGGTCTGACCGCTTCCATGTTTACCGCCATCACGGTATCCCGCGCCATCATCAACCTGGCCTGGGGCGGACGGCGCATCGACAAGCTGCCGATCTAAGGAAGAGACATGTTTCAAATTCTGCATTTTGAAAAGCCCATCCCCTTCATGCGCTTCGCCAAGCTGGGTATGGTCTTCTCTGCACTGGTGACGGTGTTCGCCCTCTACATCCTGTTCGATCGCGGCCTGAACTGGGGCCTGGACTTCACCGGTGGCACCACCATAGAGGTGGGATTCCAGCAGTCGGTGAGCCTGGACAAGATGCACGAGGCGCTGGATCAGCAGAAGATTGAGGGGGCGACCCTGCAATTCTTCGGCTCCAGCCGCGACGTGCTGGTGCGCATGGCCCCGAAAGAGGGGATCAAGGTGGAGCAGCAGGGCAACGAGGTGCTGGCGGCTGCCAAGCTCATCGACCAGGACGCCGTGCTCAAGCGCGTCGAGTTCGTCGGCCCCTCCGTGGGTGACGAGCTGGCGACCGACGGTGCCCTGGCCATGCTGGCCTCCATCCTCTGTATCCTGATCTACGTGGCGGTGCGCTTCGAATGGCGTCTGGCCACGGGGGGCATTCTCTCCCTGGCCCACGACGTCATCATCACCCTCGGCATCTTCGCCTACTTCCAGTACGAGTTCGATCTGACCGTGCTGGCGGCGCTGATGACCCTGGTGGGTTACTCCCTGAACGACACCATAGTGGTGTTCGACCGGGTGCGGGAGAATTTCCGCAAGGTACGCCGCGGGGATACCGCCGAAATCATGGATCTCTCCATGACCGAGACCCTGAGCCGGACCATCATCACCTCCGGTCTGACCTTCGTGGTGGTGGTGGCGCTCTTGCTCAAGGGCGGGCCGCTCATCCACGGTTTCTCCATCGCCATGGTGATCGGGGTGGCCTTCGGGACCTACTCCTCCATCTATGTGGCGAGCGCCTCCGCCATGTACCTCGGGGTCAAGCGGGAGCACATGCTGCCGACCCAGGTGGAAAAAGAGGGGGCGGATCAGCAAGAGATCCTGCCGTAACAGACAAGGGCGCCGCAAGGCGCCCTTTCTCTTATGGCCGGACTGCGCCATGATGCTCTCACCATGAGCAAGATGAGTGGCATCAATCAACACAAGGAGCAAGGCATGCAGCACAATCCCCGTTTTCTGGCACTGGTCGAGGCCATCCGCCCCCGGGTCAAGGAGACAGACGTGCACCAGATCAAGCGCTGGCAGGACGAGGGCCGCGCCTTTCACCTCGTCGACGTGCGCGAGGAGAGCGAATGGGCCAGGGGCCATCTGCCGGGGGCCGAGTACCTTGGCCGCGGGGTGATAGAGCGGGACATAGAGACGCGCTATCCGGACCCTGACACCGAGCTCTACCTCTATTGTGGTGGGGGATTTCGCTCCATTCTGGTGGCGGAAAACCTGCAGAAGATGGGGTATTCCCGGGTCGTCAGCGTCGATGGAGGCTTTCGTGGCTGGAGCGAGGCCGGATACCCTGTCGAATCCTGATTTATTTGAGGGATAGGGGTTGCGCCACATGACAAACGGCCCCGTGATCTTTACCATATGCGGGGTCAAGCGTAAGCGTCGGAGTGTTCATTGAACGTCAGGATAGGGATTGGATACCTCACGGGTATCCTGTTGTTGCTCCCCATGTGGGGTTGCAGCAGTAGCAGTCAGGTACAAGCGCCTCAAGTTCCCAAGCCGCAACCCGCTTCACTGGTATTGGCGACCCCCTTGCAGGTCTCCTACCAGAGCGAGTTGGCGCTGGCGCGACTCGGGCAGATGCTCAGTGAAATGGAATTGACGACAGAACAGCGGGCCGAACTCTTCTATGAGCGCGCCGTGGTGTTTGACCGGGTGGGCCTGCGCTCCCTCGCACGGCTCGACTTCAACCGCGCCCTGCGGGAGAAGCCCGACTTTGCCGAGGCCTACAACTTCATCGGCGTCTATCTGGTGCAGCAGCAGAACTATGACGAGGCCTACGAGGCGTTCGACTCGGCGCTGGAGCTGGCCCCGGATTACGACTACGCCTATCTGAACCGGGGGATCGCCCTCTATTACGGCAACCGCCCCGAGCTGGCCACGGCCGACATGAAGCGCTTCTACGAGGCGCAGCCGGAAGATCCCTACCGGGTGCTCTGGCTCTACCTGGCCGAGCAGAAGCTCAACGGGCCGGCGGCCATGAGCCGGATGCGCGAACGGCTCAACAAGTATGACGACGACGCCTGGAACTGGGATCTGGTGCGCCTCTATACCGGCGAGATCAATGCCACCCAGTTGATGAGCAACGTGGTGAAGGGGGTCAAGGACAACCGGGAGCTTGCCGAGCGCCTGTGCGAGACCTACTTCTACCTGGGCAAGTTCGAGCTGGCCAAGGGCAACCGCAAGGAGGCCATCAGCTACTTCAAGCTGGCGCTCGCCAACAACGTCTATGACTTCATCGAGCACCGCTATGCCCTGTTGGAGCTGGAGCTGATGGCGCGCAAGCCCCTGCCGCCGGGTGCCCAGGGCAAGAGCGGCAAGGCGTGATGCGTCTGTCACCCCTGTGAAAAAGGCCTCATTGCGAGGCCTTTTTGCTGTCTGCGGTCTGGGCGCCGGTTTATTCCACCAGGCTCATGCCCGGGATCTGGCGCCAGTAGCCGTTGCAGTCCCGCTCCTGCTGCAGGGGAAGCGGTGCCTGGCCGTGCTGATTGGCCTTGAAGCGGGCCAGCATCTCCAGGGTCCCCATCCCCTCGGGGGAGAGACGCACCACGTCCACCAGGCCGTCCATGCCCGCAAGCTCGTTGCCGAGGTTGTAGCAGTAGCCGGACTGGGTCTGGATGCCGTTGAGGTTGAACACCTTCTGCCCCTCGCGGCTGTTGGCCAGCCGGCCGGTGGGGTAGTGGATGCAGGCGAGCTCGCAGTTGTCCTTGGGCTTGTCGAGGGAGCGGGCGGTGAAGCAGCGTGCCGAGTAGGCGAGCGGCAGGTGGCCGTAGGCGAACACCTCCACCTCGAACTGCTGGCGCTCCTTGCCCAGATCCTGCGCAAGCTGCACCAGCCAGTCCCGGGAGAGCTCCACCGGCATCACCCAGCGCTGCATGCCATTTTTAAGCAGCAGGCGCAGCACCTCGGCGTTGTAGGCGTTGATGGCCGGGCCGCAGACGAACGGCAGGCCGGCTTCACGGGCGAGCTGGACTGTGCCGAGATCGTTGGCCTCGATCAGCAAGGAGCCGTTGTCCACCAGTCGCTTGACCTCCCTGAGCTCCGACGGGGCCGAGATCAGCGCCAGGGTGGAGAGCACCGTCTGCTTGCCCGAACTCGCCACCTGGCGGGCCAGGGCAATCCAGTCATCCACCTTGAGTTCGCGGCGCTTGCTGCACACCGTCTCCCCCAGATAGATGATGTCGGCCTGGCTCTGGGCCGCGGCCTCGTAGAAGGCCTGGGTGTCGGCCTTGGGCCAGTAGAAGAGCAGGGGGCCGAGAGAGAATTTCATGGGCAGGGCTCCTTATTGCCACTGGCGATGGTAGGCGCCGAGGGTGGTCTGACTCCCCTCGGAAACGCGGGCTAGCTGGGCATCCCACTCGCCCTTGACCTGGTAGGCGTCCGGGTTGGCCTGATAGGCGTCGATGGCGGCGCGCCAGACCCGGGTTACCTGCTCCACGTAGGCGGGGCTGCGTTGGCGCCCCTCTATCTTGACCGACTGGATCCCGGTCTGGTACAGCTCGGGCAACAGGCCGAGGGTGTTGAGGCTGGTGGGCTCCTCCAGGGCGTGATAGGTCTGGCCATCCACCTCGAAGCGCCCCTTGCACAAAGTCGGGTAGCCGGCGTTCTCGCCCCGGCCGTAGCGATCGATCAGTACCTCGTTGAGCCGCGATTCGAGACCCTCCGGGGTCTCCTCCCAGCGCACGAACTTGGCGGGGGAGCAGGCGCCGACGGTATTGGGGCTCTCACCCGTCATGTAGGAGGAGAGGTAGCAGCGCCCCTCCGCCATGATGCAGAGGCTGCCGAAGGCGAAGACCTCGAGGCCGACGTCGGTCTCGCGGGCGAGCTGCCTGACCTGGTGCATGGAGAGCACCCGCGGCAACACCACCCGGCCGACGTTGAAATGCTGCTGGTAGAAGCGGATGGCGGCGGCATTGGTGGCGCTGGCCTGGACCGAGACATGCAGCTCCATGTCGGGATGGCGGCGGCTGGCGTAATCGAGCACGGCGAGATCGGCGATGATCAGGGCATCGGCGCCCAGTGCGGCGCCCTTGTCCACCGCCTGTTTCCAGCGGGCGTCGGAGCCCGGGTGGGCGAAGGTGTTGATGGCGATGTGCAGCTTGCGGCCATGCTGGTGCACGTAGTCGACCGCTTTTTCCAGCTTGCTGTCGGTGAAGTTGAGACCGGCGAAGTGGCGGGCATTGGTGTCATCCTTGAAGCCGATATAGACGGCATCGGCCCCGTTATCCACGGCTGTCTTCAGTGCCGGCAGGCTGCCTGCCGGGCAGAGTAATTCCATCGGGTACGCTCCGAGAGGGCAAAAATGCAAAAGTGGCCCGATTGTATTCATGCTTGCGTCCCCACTTTTTGACCTGAGGCAGCTTTAGGTGGCTTTACCCTTCTCGAGGTAAGTGGGCACAAGTTTGATTTTCAACAGGATCTTGATGAAGGGGCTGTGCTTGAATGCGCAAAAAACTGGGAGTTTATCGTGTTTCAACAACTGCAACGCCACCTGGTCGAACAGGCCCCCCGTCTCTTGCGCCGCCCCCTCAGGCTGGTGCCCTTCACCCTGCAGCAGAACCTGATGGAAGCCCTGCTGGCACAGGTTTTCAGGGAGGCCATTGCGGATGGGGACTTCGCGTTCCTGGCGGGCAAGTGGCTCAAGGTCGAGGTGACGGATCTCGACCTCTGCTGGTTTATCAGCGAGCGGGACGGGAAGCTGGTGGTGGCCCGCCAGTGCGAGCGACCCCATGTCTGCTTCAGTGGCAACAGCCAGGATCTCATCCTGATTGCTGGCCGCAAGGAAGACCCCGATTCCCTCTTCTTCCAGCGCAGGCTGAGGATCGAGGGGGATACCGAGCTGGGTCTGGAGGTGAAAAACCTGATGGACAGCCTGGATCTCGACGGGCTGGGGTTGATGAAGTATCCCCTGATGGATCTGGCGAGCCTGATAGAGCGCGTCCGTGCCGACGGGCAATCAGTGCGGGAGCCGGCGCCTGCGGTCTGAGCCGCGTTTCAGTTGCCTGGCCAGGCCTCTGGCATGGTGGCGGTGAAGGCGCCGTGCCCACAGACAGCGGCAGCCCCAGAGGCAGGGAAGCAGTGCCAGCAGCGGCGTGGTGTCCGGCAGGCGCAGCAGCGTCAGTCCCAGCGCCAGCCACAGAAAGGGCTGCGCCTCATAGAACCATTCTGGTTGCAGCCAGCGCTTGGCCGGAAAGATGACCAGATCGGTGCGCCTGTAATTGGATCGCATCATCCAGATGAGAGCCCCCACCACGAAGAGCAGGGCGGCCGCGAGCCAGAGCAGGGGAGAGTGGGCCAAGAGCCAGAGCAGGGCGGCCAGAAGCAGATAAGCCTGCGGCAACTGTTCGTAGATCCAGGGAGGAAGCATGGGCGGGCTCCATGACGGTGGCTCCATCCTGTTAAGGTTAGCCCGCGGGATCTCCTCTCTAAGGCCGGTTGGTTATACGAAGAGCCTTTTTTGTTCTGAAATGCAGGGCCAGAAGCGGTGCCAAAATAGCGATTGGTTATGTTACAATTGCGCGCCATTTTTGACTGAAGATTGACTGGGCATGTTGGATCAGATTCGAATCGTGTTGGTAAACACCTCTCACACCGGCAACATGGGATCCGCGGCGCGGGCCATGAAGACCATGGGGCTGACCCAGCTGGTACTGGTCGATCCGCAAGCCTTGCCAGACGAGGAGGCCGTCGCCCTGGCGGCGGGAGCCAGCGACATCCTGGCCGGCGCCCGTATCGTGTCGACGCTGGATGAGGCCATCGCCGACTGCGGCCTGGTGATCGGTACCAGTGCCCGCTCCCGCACCCTGAGCTGGCCCATGCTGGATCCCCGCGAAGCGGGCGAGAAGCTGGTTGCCGAGGGGATGCAGCATCCGGTGGCGCTGGTGTTCGGCCGCGAGCGCACCGGCCTCACCAACGACGAGTTGCAGAAGTGTCACTACCACGTGGCCATTCCGGCCAACCCGGAGTACAGCTCGCTAAATCTGGCCATGGCGGTGCAGACCCTCTGCTACGAGGTGCGGATGCGCTGGCTTGCGGTGCAGGAGCAGGTTTCGTCGGAATCGGACGCGGATCGGGTGGCCTATCCCAGCGCCCTTCAACTGGAAGGCTTCTATCAACACCTGGAGCAGACGCTGCAAAAGACGGGCTTCATTGCCGATGACCACCCCGGTCACGTGATGAGCAAGCTGCGCCGCCTGTTCAATCGGGCACGGCCGGAAGCCGCCGAGTTGAATATCCTGCGCGGCATCCTCACCTCGGTCCAGAAACCCAGGCCGCAGGATTAATCCCGACTGATTTACTCAAGCATATACTTGACTGATTTAGTCGGGTATGTGACCATGTGCCTTATATTGATTGGTTTGCTAGACGGTAAGGCATATGAGACTGACCTCAAAAGGACGTTACGCAGTGACAGCCATGCTAGACGTGGCGTTGCATGCAGAGCAGGGGCCCGTTCCCCTCGCCGATATTTCAGAGCGCCAGGGCATCTCCTTGTCCTATCTGGAACAGCTGTTTGCCCGTCTGCGCAAGCATGGTCTGGTGAGCAGCGTGCGCGGCCCGGGCGGCGGTTATCGCCTCGGTCTGGCCCCCGGCGAGATCTCGGTCGGTCAGGTGATCACCGCGGTCGATGAGTCGGTGGACGCCACCAAGTGTCTCGGCAAGGGGGGCTGCCACGGCGGTACCCAATGCCTGACCCACTCCCTGTGGCGCGATCTGAGCGAGCGCATCTCCAGCTTCCTGGGGGACATCACCCTGGCCGAGCTGGTCGGTCAGGCCGACGTGCGCCGCATTGCCGGCAAGCAAGATGAACAAATGAAGACCGTGTTGTCCCTGGTTGACCGGGCGGAACGCGGTGATGTGAGCTTGAAAGTCCAACTATAAACGTGCTTTCCACGACGAGTCGCTGTGTGACCCCGTCGTAACGGAGAAAAAGATGAAACTGCCTATTTACCTTGATTATTCGGCAACCTGTCCGGTGGACCCGCGTGTCGCAGAAAAAATGATGCAGTGCCTCACCATGGACGGCCTGTTTGGCAATCCTGCCTCCCGTTCCCACCGTTTCGGCTGGCAGGCCGAAGAGGCGGTGGATCTGGCCCGTAATCAAGTGGCAGAGCTGATCGGTGCCGACCCGCGCGAGATCGTCTTCACCTCCGGCGCGACCGAGTCCAACAACCTGGCCATCAAGGGCGTCGCCCATTTCTACGCCGGCAAGGGCAAGCACATCGTCACCTCCAAGACCGAGCACAAGGCCGTTCTGGATACCTGCCGCCAGCTGGAGCGCGAAGGCTATGAGGTGACCTACCTCGAGCCCATGCCCAACGGCCTGTTCACGCTGGAACAGATCGAAGGAGCCCTGCGCGATGACACCATCTTGGTCAGCATCATGCACGTCAACAACGAGATCGGCGTGGTACAGGACATCGCCGCCATCGGCGAACTGTGCCGCTCCCGCAAGATCCTGCTGCACGTGGACGCCGTCCAGAGCGTGGGCAAGATCCCGGTGGACGTCGAAGCACTCAAGGTCGACCTGCTCTCCATGTCCGCCCACAAGGTGTACGGCCCGAAAGGGATCGGTGCCCTGTACGTGCGTCGCAAGCCCCGTGTGCGCCTGGAAGCCCAGATGCACGGTGGCGGCCACGAGCGCGGCATGCGCTCCGGTACTCTGCCGACCCACCAGATCGTCGGCATGGGCGAAGCCTTCCGCATCGCCAAGGAAGAGATGGCGAGTGAGAGCCAGCACATCATGGCCCTGCGTCAGCGCCTGTGGAATGGCATCAAGAACATCGAAGAAGTCTACATCAACGGGGATCTGGACCACCGTGTGCCGGGCAACCTGAACGTCAGCTTCGCCTACGTGGAAGGGGAATCCCTCATCATGGCGCTCAAGGATCTGGCGGTCTCTTCCGGCTCGGCCTGTACCTCTGCCAGCCTGGAGCCTTCCTACGTGCTGCGCGCCCTGGGCCTGAACGACGAGCTGGCACACAGCTCCATCCGTTTCAGCATCGGCCGCTTCACCACGGAAGAGGAAATCGACTACGCAATCAAGCTCATCTGCGACTCCATCGGTCGTCTGCGCGAGATGTCCCCCCTGTGGGAGATGTTCAAGGACGGCGTCGATCTGAACACGGTCGAATGGGCACATCACTGATCCTTGCCAAGTTGGCAAGTGTTTGGTGAACAACGGAATTAGCAGGAGTTAGATATGGCTTACAGTGAAAAAGTAATCGACCACTACGAGAATCCCCGCAACGTCGGTGGGTTCGACAAGAATGACCCCAGCGTCGCCACCGGCATGGTAGGTGCGCCGGCCTGCGGCGACGTGATGAAGCTGCAGCTGAAGATCAGCGATGACGGCATCATCGAAGATGCCAAGTTCAAGACCTACGGCTGCGGCTCCGCCATCGCCTCCAGCTCCCTGGTGACCGAGTGGGTCAAGGGCAAGACCCTGGACGAAGCGGCCGGCATCAAGAACACCGACATCGCCGAAGAGCTGGCGCTGCCGCCGGTGAAGATCCACTGCTCCATCCTGGCGGAGGATGCCATCAAGGCCGCCATCGCCGATTACAAGCAGAAAAAAGGTCTTTAAGTCCGGAGAGCAGTATGGCCATAACCATGACAGATGCCGCAGCGGCACGGGTTTCCTCCTTCATGACCAACCGGGGCAAGGGCATAGGCCTGCGCCTCGGCGTCAAGACGACCGGCTGTTCGGGCCTTGCCTATGTGCTCGAGTTCGTGGATGAGCTGGCCGCCGAGGATCAGGTGTTCGAGCAGAAAGGTGTCAAGATCATCGTGGATGCCAAGAGCCTGATCCACCTGGATGGCACCGAGCTGGACTTCGTGAAGGAAGGCCTCAACGAGGGTTTCCAGTTCAACAACCCGAATGCGAAAGGCGAATGCGGTTGTGGCGAAAGTTTCAGCGTGTAGGCGGGCCTGACGGCCAGGTGTCAGTGCCTGATGCCTTGCTCATCAACACGGTGGCATGGGCGCCCGCCCATGCCACCGCTCTCTTCAAGACGAGTGTGATTGCGGTACCAGCGGTATTGTCTGAGGACGTACGATGAATCATTTCGAGCTGTTCGGGCTGGCAGAGGGCTTCGAGCTCGATACTCGCCAGTTGGCTGACACCTACCGTCAGTTGCAAGCCCGGTTCCACCCCGATCGTTTTGCCACCGCCCCCGAACGGGAGCAGTTGGCTGCGGTGCAGCGTGCCGCCCAGATCAACGATGCCTTCACCACCCTCAAGGCGCCCCTGCGCCGAGCCGAATACCTGCTCTCCCTGCGCGGTACCGAACTGCGTGGCGAGCAGCAGACGCTGCAAGATCCGGTCTTCCTGATGCAGCAGCTGGAGTGGCGTGAACGCCTGGCCGAGCTGAAAGGAGAGGCGGATCCTGAGGGGGCGATCCAAGATTTTCGCCGCGAGATCAGGCATGATCACCAGTCTCTGATGCAACGGCTGACCCAGGCTCTCACCTCGGGTGAGGATCTGATCGCCGCGGATTGCGTCCGCAAGCTCAAGTTTGTCGACAAGCTCCTCGAGGAGCTGGAACGATTCGAAGACTCGCTGTTCGAGTCTTGACCCTCTAACGCAGGAATTGTGATTACCCATGGCATTACTGCAAATCGCCGAGCCAGGCCAGAGCGCCGCGCCTCATCAGCATAAACGGGCCGTCGGCATCGATCTCGGCACCACCAACTCCCTGGTTGCCGCCGTGCGCAGCGGCCAGGCCGATACCCTCTGCGACGAGCAGGGGCGTTTCCTGCTGCCTTCGGTGGTGCACTACCAGGATGCAGCCATCCGTGTCGGCTTCGATGCCAAGCGTGAAGCCGCCCTCGATCCCCACAACACCATCGTCTCGGTCAAGCGGATGATGGGCAAGGCGTTGGCGGACATGGATACCCGTCAGCAACCCTATGAATTCGTGGCCGCCGAGAACGGCATGCCCCAGTTGCAGACCCGCCAGGGGCTGGTCAACCCGGTGCAGGTCTCGGCCGAGATCCTCAAAGCCCTGGCCGAGCGCGGTGCCCGTACCCTGGGGGGCGATCTCGACGGCGTGGTCATCACTGTGCCCGCCTATTTCGACGACGCCCAGCGCCAGGGCACCAAGGACGCGGCCCGCCTGGCCGGCCTGCACGTGCTGCGCCTGCTGAACGAACCCACTGCCGCGGCCATCGCCTACGGCCTCGACTCCGGTCAGGAAGGGGTGATCGCCGTCTATGACCTCGGTGGCGGCACCTTCGATATCTCCATCCTGCGCCTGCATCGCGGCGTGTTCGAAGTGATGGCCACCGGCGGTGATTCCGCCCTGGGCGGCGATGACTTCGATCACCTGCTGGCGGACTGGCTGAAAGAACAAGCCGGTTTGTCCGGCCAACTCGACGCCCGCACCCAGCGCGAGCTGCTGGACCTGGCCGCCAGCGTCAAGCACGGCCTGACCGATGCAGACTGCGTCCCTTGCGCCTTCGCCGGCTGGCAGGGCACAGTGACCCGCAGCCAGTTTGACGCCCTCATCACCCCCCTGGTCAAGCGCACCCTGCTGGCCTGTCGCCGCGCCCTGCGCGACGCCGGCCTTGAACAGGAGGAGGTGCTGGAGGTGGTGATGGTCGGCGGCTCGACCCGGGTGCCCCTGGTGCGCGAGCTGGTGGGGGACTTCTTCCAGCGTCCGCCGCTCACCAGCATCGACCCGGACAAGGTGGTGGCCATCGGTGCCGCTATCCAGGCCGATATCCTGGTGGGCAACAAGCCCGATGCCGAGATGCTGCTGCTGGACGTGATCCCGCTCTCCCTGGGGCTTGAGACCATGGGCGGTCTCGCCGAGAAGGTGATCCCGCGCAACACCACCATTCCGGTGGCCCGCGCCCAGGAGTTCACCACCTTCAAGGATGGCCAGACCGCGATGGCGATCCACGTGGTTCAGGGGGAGCGCGAGCTGGTGGCGGATTGCCGCTCCCTGGCCCGCTTCACCCTGACCGGCATTCCGCCCATGGCGGCGGGGGCGGCCCACATTCGCGTCACCTTCCAGGTGGATGCGGACGGTCTCCTGTCGGTCAGCGCCATGGAAAAATCCTCCGGCGTGCAGGCCGAGATCCAGGTCAAGCCCTCCTATGGCTTGGCGGAGGAGGACATCCTCAGCATGCTGAGTGCCTCCATCGCCAACGCCCAGCAGGACATGGATGCCCGCATGCTGGCGGAGCAGCAGGTGGAAGCCGATCGGGTGGTCGAGAGCCTCAATGCCGCCCTGGCCGCCGATGGCGAGGCGCTGCTGAACGCAGCCGAGCGTGCCGAGATTGATGCTGCCATCGCCCATCTGCTGACCATGCGCAACGCGGGAACAACCGATCAAATCAAAGTGGCCATCGAGGCGGCGGATGCCGCCAGTGGCGAATTTGCAGCCCGCCGGATGGACGCCTCCATCCGCAAGGTGCTGACCGGACAAAACGTCAACAAGGTGTGATATGCCAAAACTGATTATTCTGCCCCATCCCGAGCTCTGTCCTGACGGCGCGGCCCTCGAAGGTGCGAGCGGCGAGACCATTCTGGATGTGGCCCTGCGCAACGGCATCGAGATCGAACACGCCTGCGAGAAGTCCTGCGCCTGTACAACCTGCCATTGCATAGTGCGCGAAGGCTTCGATTCCCTCGAGCCGAGCGACGAGCTGGAAGACGACATGCTGGACAAGGCGTGGGGACTGGAGCCGGAATCCCGTCTCAGCTGCCAGGCCAGGCTGGCGGACGAGGACCTGGTGGTGGAGCTGCCCAAGTACACCATCAACCTTGCCTCCGAACGCCACTGACGGCCGCCTGATTACACATGAGTGAATTGCGCGTGCAGCACTCGGCGGTGAAGTAGTGATATGGTGAAGGCCGTGACCCTTGAGGGCGCGGCCTTTTTTGTGCCCGTGATTTCCCTATTCGTTGATGAAGTGCCAATAAAAAGGAAGCAAGAGAACATGGCTGACATGATGAACGTACAATTATCCACCCAGGTTGCCGCTGCTGTCTGGGGGGAGGGGGCCCAACTCAGTTTCAGTGGTGACCAGGCCCTGATCCATCTGGGCAGCGTCCTTCAGGAGCAGGACGTGCTGCGCACCGTCCAGCGTGCGGCGCGTCGGCTCGAGTCGACCGGCATCAAGCAGGTCAGACTGGCCGGAGAAGGGTGGGATCTGGAACGTCGTTACGCCTTTGCCCAGGGCTTCTATGCCGCCAAGGGCGTGCGCGAGCTCGATTTCGGCGAGCAGAACGGCCAGGAGGCCGGCGAGCTGGCGGCCCTGCTCAAGGCGACCCACTGGGTGCGCGAGGTGACCAACGGCTGCCCGGAGGCAATCTACCCCATGAGCCTGGCGGAGTCCGCCCTGCTGCTCATCCGCAGCCTCGCCGGTGACAGGGTGACGGCCCGCATCACCGCCGGGGAGGCCCTGCGCGAATCCGGCCATATCGGGATCTGGTCGGTGGGTCGCGGCAGCGAGCGCGAGCCCGTGCTGCTTGAGCTCGACTACAACCCGACCGGGGATGCCAACGCTCCCGTGGTGGCGGCCCTGGTGGGCAAGGGGATCACCTTCGACTCCGGCGGCTACTCCATGAAGTCCTCCGACAACATGCTGCCGATGAAGTCCGACATGGGGGGAGCAGCCATGGTGACCGGTGCCCTGGCGCTGGCCATCAGCCGGGGCCTCGACAAGCGGGTCAAGCTCATCCTCTGCTGTGCGGAAAACCTGGTCTCCGGCCACGCCTTCAAGCTCGGTGACATCCTCACCTACAAGAACGGCATCTCGGTGGAGATCCAGAACACCGACGCTGAGGGTCGACTGGTGCTGGCGGACGGCCTGTTGGCCGCGAGCGAGAGCGGCGCCGCCCACATCCTCGACGCCGCCACCCTGACCGGTGCCGCCAAGACGGCGCTGGGCCGGGACTACAACGCCGTCTTCGCCCTGGATGAGGCAGAGCAGGTGCGCGCCCTCGCCGCCGCCCGTGCCGAGCACGAGAAGGCCTGGCCCCTGCCGCTCGAGTCCTGGCACGCGGGCCAGCTCACCTCGGCCTTCGCCGATCTGGGCAACGTGGCCTCCGCCGAAGGCACCGCCGGCGCCACCACGGCCGCCGCCTTCCTGTCGCGCTTCGTGCGTGACGAGGGCAAAGGCTGGGTACACCTGGATCTGGCTGCCTCCTATCAGAAGTCCGGCAACGATCTCTGGGCGACCGGTGCCAAGGGCCATGGCCTGCGCACGATTGCCCGCTGGTTGCAGGAGGTGGCTGAATGAACATCTGTTTGAATCACGAGTGGAGCCGTGAAGGGCACCAGATGCCAGCAGGCCAGGCCTGCGCATCCATGATGGCCCGCTGGCTTGCGGAGGTGGCGGCATGAACGTCTGGCTGAGCCGTGAATTTGCCGCCCCCGAGTGGGGCGAGGGGGCGCTGATCTCCCACCGCGCCGATGGCATGGTGATCCACCTGGTGACCGCGACTCCGCTGCTGGACATCCAGCAGGCGGCGCGACGCCTGTGCAGCCAGGGGATCCAGCAGGTGGTCCTGGCCGGCCACTGGGAGCGCGAGCAGCAGTGGGCCTTCGCCCAGGGGCTGCAGACGCCCAAGGCGGAGGTGGTGCTGCAGTGGGCCACCTCGTCCGAGGAGGACAGGGAGGAGCTGGAGGCGCGCTGGCTGTGCGGGCGCTGGGTGCGGGAGATGACCAATGCCACCCCGGAGCAGCTGGGGCCGCTGGAGCTGGCGGTGGAAGCCGCCGCCTTCCTCACCGAGCTGGCGCCGGACAAGATCAGCCATCGCATCCTCAAGGGCGAGGCGCTGCAACAGGCGGGCTGGGTCGGTCTCTATCAGGTCGGCCGTGGCAGCGAGCGCGAGCCCGTGATGCTGGAGCTGGACTTCAACCCTTGCGGTGACCCCAAGGCCCCCGTGGCCGCGGCCCTGGTGGGCAAGGGGATCACCTTCGACTCCGGCGGCTACTCCATGAAGACCTCCCAGGGCATGCTCACCATGAAGCACGACATGGGGGGCGCCGCCATCGTGACCGGCGCCCTGGCGCTGGCGATTCTGCGCGGCCTCGACAAGCGGGTGAAACTCATCCTCTGCTGCGCCGAGAACCTGGTCTCCGGTCATGCCTACAAGCTGGGTGACATCCTCACCTACAAGAACGGCACCACGGTGGAGATCGTCAACACCGACGCCGAGGGGCGGCTGGTGCTGGCGGACGGTCTGCAGCTTGCCGGGGAGTCCGGTGCTCCCCTCATCATCGACGCCGCCACGCTCACTGGCGCGGCCGTGATGGCGCTGGGGGGGCGCTACAATGCCCTGTTCGGTCTGGACAAGGGGCTGGTGAGCCGCGCCATGGCCTATTCAGATGCGGAGCAGGAGCCGGCCTGGCCCCTGCCGCTGGAACCCTGGCACCGCCAGCAGTGCCCGTCCCACTATGCCGACACCGCCAACAGCCGCCCCGTGCCGGGCGGCGGACCGGGGGGGGCCTCCAACGCGGCGGGCTTCCTCTCCCGCTTCGTCCCCAATGAGGGGAGGGGCTGGTTGCACGTGGATCTGGCCGCCTGCTTCAGCGAGAACGGTGACAATCTCTGGGCCCCCGGGGCCAACACCCTAGGAATGCGCACCATAGCGCACGCCCTGCTGGCGGAGACGCGTTCGGCCACCTGACGACAGAAGGGCACCCCAGGGTGCCCTTCTGACAACTGCTGGTTTGGTGAGCAATTTATGGCGTTTTGAGGCATTAGCATGATGATCGTGCGCAAGCGCACATTTTTTCTTAACGCCCCGGTACAAGATGAGTCACCATGTTGTTTCAAGGATTCTTTTGTTTAACAAAAAGTTGATTTTTTGTGTGTTATTTCGTTTTTTGTTTACGTATAATCGCCGCCGAACATGGATTCCTACAATAAAACTCTGTAGTTAAGGAAAGAACTCAATGGCTATCGAACGTACCTTCTCCATCGTCAAGCCGGATGCGGTCAGCAAGAACCTGATTGGTGCCATTTACAGCCGCTTCGAGAGCGCGGGTCTGAAAGTGGTTGCCGCCAAGATGCTGCACCTGAGCAGCGAGCAGGCCGCCGGTTTCTACGCCGAGCACCAGGGCAAGCCTTTCTATGATGCCCTGGTCGGTTTCATGACCTCGGGTCCCGTCATGGTGCAAGTGCTGGAAGGGGAAGACGCCATCCGCCGCCACCGTGAAATCATGGGCGCCACCAACCCGAAAGAGGCCCTGGCCGGTACCCTGCGCGCCTGCTACGCCGAGAGCATCGATCGCAACGCCGTCCACGGCTCCGATGCCCCGGCCTCTGCCGCCCGTGAAATCGCCTACTTCTTCTCCGACGACGAGATCTGCCCGCGCGGCTGATGTTGTCAGGTGTGACCAAGGGAGCCTCGGCTCCCTTTTGTTTTTTGGCCCTCCGCCCAATAACCTCTTATTCTCCAGGTGGAAAGCCGGACCCATTATTTGTACAATGCCGCCCCCTGACGTAGGTCAGCCGATAATTTATGAAGTGTGTGAGCTGAGGCCCCTGATGAGCGAAACAAAAACCAACCTGCTGGATCTCGACCGGGATGCCATGCGTGCCTTCTTCGTCGAGTTGGGCGAGAAGCCGTTCCGGGCAGACCAGATAATGAAGTGGATCTATCACTTCGGTTGTGATGATTTCGATCAGATGAGCAACGTCAACAAGGCGCTGCGCGAGCGGCTCAAGGCCATCGCCGAGATCCGTGCCCCCGAGATCAGCCGCGAGCAGCGCTCCGCGGATGGCACCATCAAGTGGGCCCTGCAGGTCGGCGATCAGGAAGTGGAGACCGTCTACATTCCGGAAGCGGATCGGGCGACCCTGTGCGTCTCCTCCCAGGTGGGCTGCGCCCTGGCCTGCACCTTCTGCTCCACCGCCCAGCAAGGGTTCAACCGCAATCTGAAAGTCTCCGAGATCATCGGCCAGGTGTGGCGCGCCGCCAAGGTCGTCGGTGGCAAGCGTCCCATCACCAACGTGGTGATGATGGGGATGGGTGAGCCGCTGCTGAACCTGGCCAACGTGGTGCCGGCCATGAAGCTGATGATGGACGACTTCGGTTTCAGCATCTCCAAGCGTCGCGTCACCCTCTCCACCTCCGGGGTGGTGCCGGCACTGGACATGCTGGGTGATCAGATCGACGTGGCCCTGGCCATCTCCCTTCATGCGCCGAACGACAAGCTGCGTTCCGAGATCATGCCGATCAACGACAAGTACAACATCGAGTCCTTCCTTGCCGGGGTTCGCCGCTATCTGGCCAAGTCCAACGCCAACGGCGGTCGGGTCACCGTGGAGTATGTGCTGCTCGATCACATCAACGACGACATGCAGCATGCCCATGAACTGGCCAAGGTACTCAAGGAAACCCCTTGCAAGATCAACCTGATCCCGTTCAACCCCTTCCCGGGCAACCCGTTCGGCAAGCCGAGCAACAGCCGCATCGACCGCTTCTCCAAGGTGCTGATGGAATACGGCCTGACCGTCATAGTGCGCAAGACCCGCGGCGATGACATCGACGCCGCCTGCGGCCAGCTGGTGGGGGAGGTGATCGACCGCACCAAGCGCACCATGAAAAATCGGATGCAACAGGATGGGATTTCCGTCAAAATGGTTTAACTCCTAAGCCATTGTATAGACAGGAAATGGATATCCGTACATTGATCGTAGTGGCAGCGCTCTGCGCGCTGCCAGGCTGTGTCACCGAGACCACCTATGCCGGGCAGAATTCGACCCAGCGCGAGGTGGGTCCCGATCTCAAGGCCGCCGCCCAGACTCGCCTCGATCTGGGGATCCAGTACCTGCGTCAGGGCAATGCCGAGCAGGCCAAATTCAACCTCGACCGCGCCCTCCAGTACGATCCCGGCAACCCTCAGGTCTATATCGGTTTCGCCTATTTCTACCAACAGGTGTCGGATTTCAAGGCGGCCGAGGAGAACTACAAGAAAGCGCTGGCCATGGACCCGACCAATGCTGACGCGATGAACAACTACGGCGCCTTCCTCTGCAACCGCGGCCGTTTCGAGGAGGCGGAGAAAGCCTTCCTGCAGGCGGTCAGCCAGCCCGATTACGTGAAAATCGCCGATACCTACGAGAATGCGGCGCTCTGCTCGATGCAAAATCACAGAAATGACAAGGCGAGTGAGTATTATCGCCTGGCCTTGGGGTATAATCCCCGCAATCCTAGGTTATTGCTGGACATGGCGGAGCTTTCCATGAAAGATGGCAAGCTGCCTGATGTTCAGTCTTACCTCGTTCGCTTTGCCGAAGTGGCGGAGGAAAACGAGGAGAGCCTCTGGCTCCGGCTGCGGCTGGCCCAGGCCATGGACAAACCGGCATTACTTCACCAATTCGGGACTGAGCTGGTAAGGCAATATCCCACTTCGCAACAAGCCAAGCGTTACTTAGCCAATGACTACTGAACAGCCACACGATTTCCAAGACGACTCCCAGGCAGTGGGCCCAGGCCAGCTGCTGCGCAACGCCCGTGAACAGCTCGGCTGGACCCGGGAACAGGTTGCGTCCCGCATTCACCTTCGTCTGACCCTGATCGCCGCCATCGAGGCGGATACCTACGACAAGCACACGTCCCACACCTTCATTCGTGGCTATCTGCGCGCCTATGCCAAGCTCGTCGGCATTCCCGAGGAGACAATCCTCGCCGCCTACGACAAGCTGGGACTGACGCCTCCCGACAACATCGACATGCAGAGCTTCTCCCGCCGCTCCCGCCAGCAGGCCAACGACAGCCGGCTCAAGGTGGTGACCTGGCTGGTGATCCTGGTGCTGATCGCCCTCTCCGTCGCCTGGTGGTGGCAGAGCACGGCGCGCCGCTCCGCCGGTGACGAGGCCCTGGCCGCCACCGAGATGAGCGGCATCGACAACACCCCGAGCGCTGCCGTCCCGACTGCGGTCGAGGTCGCCGCACCCGTGCTGCCCGCCACCTCTGATGCCGTCTCCACCGCGCCTGCAGTGAGCGATGCCGTCGCCACTGTGCCGGTCGCCGTGGCCGCGCCCAGCGCCGCCGTGACGACGGATGCCTCTGCCGCGGTGGCGACAGCGTCCCCTGCCGAGAGCGCGACCACAGAGCCGGCCAAGGCGCCACAGCTCAAGATGAGCTTCACCGCCGACTGCTGGCTGGATGTCAAGGATGCCAACGGCAAGACCCTGTTCAGCGGTCTGAAGAAGGCGAACGACGAGCTTGTGCTGGAAGGACCCGAGCCACTCAAATTCATCATTGGCGCGCCCATGGCGGTCAATCTCGAATACCAGGGCAAGTCCTTCGACATGAGCCGTTACAACAACGGCCGAACTGCCCGCTTCTCACTGCCGCAGGAGTAATCTGTTCGCCATGTCCGCACACGAATCTCCCATCGTTCGTCGTAAATCCAGGCAGATCATGGTCGGCAACGTACCGGTCGGGGGCGATGCCCCCATCACGGTGCAGACCATGACCAACACCAAGACCACGGACGTGGCCGCCACCGTCGAGCAGATCCAGCGGATCGAGCGGGTCGGTGCCGACATAGTCCGGGTCTCCGTGCCCACCATGGAGGCGGCGGAAGCCTTCCGTCTCATCAAGCAGCAAACCCGCATTCCCATCGTCGCCGACATCCACTTCGACTACCGCATCGCCCTGAAAGTGGCCGAGTACGGTGCCGACTGCCTGCGCATCAACCCGGGCAACATCGGTAACGAGGAGCGGGTGCGTGCCGTGGTCGACTGCGCCCGTCACTACAACATCCCGATCCGCATCGGCGTCAACGGCGGCTCCCTGGAGAAAGATCTCCAGGAGAAGTACGGCGAGCCGACTCCCGAGGCCCTGCTGGAATCGGCCATGCGCCACGTGGATTATCTGGATCGCCTCAACTTCGACAACTTCAAGGTGAGCGTCAAGGCGTCCGACGTCTTCCTCGCCGTCGGTGCCTATCGCCTGCTGGCCAAGCAGATCGATCAACCCCTGCATCTGGGTATCACGGAAGCGGGCGGCTTCAGAGCCGGTGCGGTCAAGTCCGCTATCGGCCTCGGCATGCTGCTGAGCGAGGGCATAGGTGACACCCTGCGCATCTCGCTCGCCGCCGATCCGGTGGAGGAGGTGAAGGTGGGCTTCGACATTCTGAAATCCCTGCGTATCCGCTCCCGCGGCATCAACTTCATCGCCTGTCCCTCCTGCTCCCGTCAGGAGTTCGACGTCATCGGCACCGTCAATGCCCTGGAAGAGCGGCTGGAAGACATCATCACCCCGATGGATGTCTCCATCATCGGCTGCGTGGTGAACGGCCCGGGGGAGGCGCTGGTCTCCGATCTGGGCCTCGCCGGTGCGGCCAACAAGAGCGCCTTCTACGAGGGGGGCCAGCGGGTCGACAGGCTCGACAACAAGGATCTCGTACCGACCCTGGAGCGACGCATCCGTGCCCGGGCGGCCATGCTGGATCCGGCCAACCAGATCCAGGTGGACAAAGGTTGAACCATGAAGGGGCCACCTGGGGTGGCCCCGGCTTTAGGTTATTGATTTTGAATCCCGCATCCGGGTACCCGATTTTACCTCGGGGTCGAAAATCCCTATAATGCGGCCAAATTTTACCTCTTTTTCTCGAGTATCAACGTGGCAAAACAGATCCAAGCGATTCGCGGTATGAATGATTGCCTGCCGGAGCAGAGCCCGGTATGGCAGAAAGTGGAACAGATCCTGCGCCAGGTCGTGGCCAGCTATGGCTACAGCGAAGTGCGCATGCCCATCGTCGAGCAGACCCATCTGTTCAAGCGCGCCATCGGTGAAGTGACCGACGTGGTCGAAAAAGAGATGTACACCTTCGAAGATCGCAACGGTGACAGCCTGAGCCTGCGTCCGGAAGGGACCGCCAGCTGCGTGCGCGCCGGCATCGAACACGGCTTGCTCTACAACCAGGAGCGCCGGATGTGGTACATGGGCCCCATGTTCCGCCACGAGCGTCCCCAGAAGGGCCGCTATCGCCAGTTCCACCAGTTCGGGGTCGAGCTGTTCGGCATCAACGGGCCTGACATCGACGCCGAGCTCATCATGCTGACCCATCGTCTGTGGCGTCTGTTCGGCATCCAGGATCACGTCACCCTGCAGCTCAATACCCTTGGTCAGAGTGCCGAGCGCGCCGCCTATCGCGATGCCCTGGTGGCCTACCTGGAGCAGTACAAGGATCAGCTGGACGAAGAGAGCCAGCGCCGCATGTACAGTAACCCCCTGCGGGTGCTGGACTCCAAGGACGAGAAGGTGCAGGCCATCCTGGTCGGGGCGCCGCGCCTGTTCGATCACCTGGGCGAAGAGAGCCTGGCTCACTTCGAAGGGCTCAAGCGCCTGCTCACGGCCGCCGGCATCCAGTTCGAGGTGAACGAGCGTCTGGTACGCGGTCTCGACTACTACAACCTCACCGTGTTCGAGTGGGTCACCAACAGCCTGGGTGCCCAGGGCACCGTCTGTGCCGGCGGTCGCTACGACGGCCTGGTGGAGCAACTCGGCGGCCAGCCGACCCCGGCGGTGGGCTTTGCCATGGGGATGGAGCGTCTGGTACTGATGCTGGAGACCCTGGAGCTCAACGCCGACATCCGCCCGGCGGTGGATGTCTATCTCTGCATGGTGGGCGAGGGGACCGAGCAGGCGGGCTTTGCCCTGGCCGAGCGGCTGCGCGACGCCCTGCCTGACCTTCGCCTGATGAGTCACTGCGGCGGCGGCAACTTCAAGAAACAACTCAAGCGTGCCGACAAGAGCGGCGCGGCCATTGCCCTGATCCTCGGCGAGACCGAGGTGCAAAGCGGGGAGATCACCATCAAATATCTGCGTGGCCAGGCCGAGCAACAGACCGTCTCGGTCGATGCCGCCATCGCCCTGCTGGCAGCTAAAGGAGAGTAAGCTGTGGAAGTCTATACCACCGAAGAACAACAGGTTGAGGTCATCAAGAGCTGGTGGAAAGAGAACGGCACCTCGGTGATCGCCGGGACCGTGATCGGTCTGGTGGGGCTGTTTGGCTGGCGCTACTACAACGAGATGCAGCAGAGCAACCAGGAAGCCGCCTCCCAGGCTTACAACGCCATGACTGCCCAGCTCGCCAAGGGTGACGACGCCGCCCTGGAGCAGGCGAAGAGCTTCATCGCCGCCCATCAGGGCGACGCCTATGCCGAGCTGGCTTCCCTGCAGCTGGCCGCAGCAGCGGTCAAGGCGGGCAAGCTGGATCTGGCCGCCGAGCAGCTGACCCAGGTCGCCGCAAACGGTGACGACAGCATCAAGCCCATCGCCGCCCTGCGCCTGGCCCGCGTCCTGAACGATCAGGGCAAGGCCGACGAGGCCCTGGCCCAGCTTGGCAAGATCGGCAACGACGCCTTCAAGGCCCAGGTGGCGGAAGTGCGCGGCGACATCCTGCAGAAGCAGGGCAAGGCCGAAGAGGCCCGCGATGCCTACCAGGCGGCGGCCGATGCCGGCGGCCTGCAGTCGAGCAGCGAACTCAAGCTGAAGATGGACGATCTGGCGCTGCCAGCGGTCACTGCGGGCGAGGCTCCGGATGCGTAATCTGTACAAGCGAGTGGTGCTGGGGGCGGCCGTCTCCCTGGCCCTGCAGGGGTGCTCCCTGTTCAGTTCCGAAGAGGATCTCAACCCCATGGCGCCCCTGCCCACGGTGGAGTCCGCGTTCACGGCCGAGACCGCCTGGTCCTCCTCGGTGGGGGATGGCATCGGCGACTTCTACTCCCAGCTCAAGCCGGTGGTGGAAGAGGACCGCATCTATGCGGCGGCCCGGGATGGCGACGTGACCGCCTTCGAGCGCGATAGCGGCAAGGAGCTGTGGAACGTGGATCTGGCTGACTTGCCCATCAACGCCGACAAGCGCAGCGCCCGTCTCTCCGGCGGCCTGGTCTCCCGCTACGGCAAGCTGTTCCTCGGCTCCGAGAACGGGGTGGTCTACGCCCTGAACGCGGAGAACGGGGAGGTGCTGTGGCAGACCACGGTACCGGGTGAGGTGGTGGCGAGCCCCGCCGTCGAGGATGGCCGTGTGGTGGTGCTGACCACCTCGGGCCGCCTGGTGGCGCTCGATACCGACGAGGGCAAGCTGCAGTGGACCCTGTCCGAAGAGCAACCGCCCCTGACCCTGCGCAGTGCCGGTGCCCCCGTCATCACCAACGGCGCCGTGCTGTACGGCCGCGCCGATGGCAAGGTGGGCATCGCCCTGCTGAGCAACGGCCAGCCGGTGCGCCAGTCCAAGGTGGCCGACCCGCGCGGTGCCACCGAGCTGGATCGCATGGTGGACGTGGATGCCGCCCCCCTCATCGCCGGCGACGAGCTCTATGCCATCGCCTACAATGGCCAGCTGATGGCCCGCAAGCTGATGAGCGGCGACGAGGTGTGGAAGCGCAAGTATTCCGGCTACCGCGACATGGCGGTGACTGGCAATGCCATCGTGCTGACCGACAGCCGCAGCCACCTGTTTGCGGTGGACCGTCGCAACGGGCTCGAGCTGTGGTCCAACACCCAGCTGGAAAACCGCACCGTGACCGCCCCCGTCATCCTGGGTGACTATGTGGTGGTCGGGGATGTGGAAGGTTATCTGTATTGGCTGGACCGTACCGACGGCTCCATCAAGGCCATGCAGCAGCTCGACAGCAGTGGTCTGTACGCCGCCCCCCTGGTGGATGGCGACACCCTGTATGTGCAGAGCCGTGGCGGCAAGCTGTACGCTGTCAAGCGTCCCTGATCGCCCGTTAATATGAATCTCCGGCTCCTGGTCTTCGGACCCGGAGCCTTTGTCGTCTTGAGAATGAGGCTTTTATGACTCCTGTAGTAGCCCTGGTGGGCCGCCCCAACGTGGGGAAATCCACCCTGTTCAACCGCCTGACCCGAACCCGGGATGCCCTGGTGGCCGACTTCCCCGGCCTGACCCGGGACCGTAAATACGGCCAGGCGAAGCTGGGCGAGCTGGAATTTATCGTGGTCGACACCGGCGGTATCGATGGCACCGAGGAGGGGATCGAGCTGAAGATGGCCGAGCAGTCCCTGCTGGCCATCGAAGAGGCCGATGTGGTGCTCTTCATGGTGGATGCGCGCGCCGGCCTGACCGCGGCGGATCAGGCTATCGCCGAGCACCTGCGCAAGAGCCACAAGAAGGTGTTTCTGGTGGCCAACAAGACCGACGGCATCGACGGCGATTCCGCGGTGTCCGAGTTCTACGGCCTGGCCCTGGGGGAGGTCTACCAGATGGCGGCCGCCCACGGTCGCGGCGTGCTGAGCCTGCTGGAGCTGGCGCTGGCCCCCCATCTGGAGACCCTGGTGGAGTCTGCGGCCGAACAGGCGGCGGACGAGGAGCAGGAGGAGTTCGACGAAGAGGCGCTGGTGCGCATGCTGGCCACGGGCGAGCTGGATACCCGGGAGGACACCAAGGAGACGCCGTTCGCCGACCTGCCCATCAAGTTTGCCATCGTCGGTCGCCCCAACGTCGGCAAGTCCACCCTGACCAACCGCATGCTGGGTGAAGATAGGGTCATCGTCTATGACATGCCGGGCACCACCCGCGACTCCGTCTACATCCCCATGGAGCGCGACGAGCAGAAGTACGTGGTCATCGACACCGCCGGCGTGCGCCGCCGCGGCAAGGTGCACGAGACGGTGGAGAAGTTCTCCGTCATCAAGACCCTCAAGGCGATTGAAGATGCGAACGTCTGCCTGCTGGTGATCGACGCCCGCGAGACCATCACGGATCAGGACTTGAGCATCCTCGGCTTCGTGCTCAACAGCGGCCGCTCCGTGGTGCTGGTGGTGAACAAGTGGGACGGCCTGGATCAGAAGGTCAAAGAGGACGTCAAGAACGAGCTGGACCGTCGTCTGGGCTTCATCGACTTCGCCCGCATCCACTTCATCTCCGCCCTGCACGGCAGCGGCGTCGGCCACCTGTTCGAGTCCATCAACGAGGCCTACGAGTCCGCCACCCGCCGCACCAGCACCGCCATGCTGACCCGGATCATGCAGATGGCCCAGGAAGATCACCAGCCACCCATGGTGAACGGTCGCCGGGTCAAGCTGAAGTATGCCCACGCCGGTGGCTACAACCCGCCGCGCATCGTGATTCACGGCAACCAGCTGAACGACTTGCCGGACTCCTACAAGCGGTATCTGATCAACTACTTCCGCAAGTCCCTGAAGATCATGGGCACCCCGATCCGGGTCGAGTTCCAGGAGTCGGTCAACCCGTTCGAGGGCAAGAAAAATACCCTGACCCTGAGCCAGGAGCGTCAGCGCAAGCGTCTGCTCAAGGCCAAGGCGAAGAAGTAAGGCCCTGCGGCTGCCCTCACCGGCAGCCGTTTTTCTTGGGGTCGATGGAGGAGGGGGATGTGCAGTGGGCCCGCCCAGCGCACATTCACTTTGCGAGGAGCCAATCATGAGCCATCTTGTCTGCCCGGCCTGCCGGGGGGAGCTGGACAGCCGCAGTGACGAGACCTGTTGCAGCCAGTGCCAGATCCGTTATCGCATCCGGGCCCTGTGTCCGACCTGCCAGCAGGCGCTGGAGCGGCTTCGGGCCTGCGGCGCCGTGGATTATTTCTGCAATCACTGCAATACCCTGGTTTCCAAGCGCAGGGTGCAGTTCGAGGCGCTGGCTGCGGGGGCGTGAGGGAATAAAAAACCCGGCGGATGCCGGGTTTATACTGTGTGCTCCGCTATCAGCAGCGTGAAGGAGCGGTTTCTGTGCCAGATCTTGCGCTTCATGTCGGCCAGCTTGAGCTTGCGTCTCGGGCTCCAGGCACATTTGGTTTTTCGGGCCAACATGGCTCTTCTGCGTGCTCGCATCTTGTTCTCCTCCCTGGTCTCCTCGGCCGAAGGGCGGCTGGGCAGGTAGTGCAACGTGATGAATACATTGCAATAAGCCAGACTCGCGTCCCTCGGATCTGGTTGGATGTTAACAGAGAATCTGCCGGGAAAACACACCCCCCAGGGCTAGGGGGTGATGATCTGCTTGACCACCTCGGCGATGATGGCGGGACGCTCTGCCGGGGCGGCCGGCTCGCTGCTGTCGTCCTCATCCAGCTCCTCGCGGCGGTGGGCCTTCTGCTGCTCGTTGTCGAGCCAGAGCAGGCTCTGGTAGTACTGGCGCACGTTGTTGACATAGTTGCGTGCCTCGCCGCCCCGGGCATAGCCGTAGCGCACCTTGCGATGCCAGCGTGACTGCTGCAGCAGGGGCAGTACCTCCTTCACGTCGCTCCAGGCGTCCGGGTTCTTGCCGAGCTCCTTGGTCAGCCGACGGGCATCCATCATGTGGCCGTAGCCGATGTTGTAGGCGGTGAGGGCGAACCACACCTTCTCGTCGGCCGGTACCGAGTCCGGCACCTTCTCCATCATCTCCTCCAGGTAGCGGGCACCGCCCTTGATGCTCTCCTCCGGATGGGTTCTGTCGCTGACCCCCATCGCCTTGGCGGTGGGCTCGGTCAGCATCATCATGCCGCGCACCCCGGTGTAGGAGCGGGCCTGGGGGTCCCAGTGAGACTCCTGATAGCTGATGGCCGCCAGCAGCCGCCAGTCGATCTCCCTGGCGTGGGTCTGGAACATCGCCTGGTACTTGGGCAGCAGGCTCTTGGCGCGCTTGAGGAAGGTGCGGGTGTCGACGAAATCGAAGTTCTGCACGTGGCCGAAGTACTTCTCGTCCAGCTTGGCGATGGCGCCGTCCATGAAGCGCTGGCCGAAGAAGTCGATGACGCTGGCGTAGAGGCTGTCATCGGGCAACCGGGTCATGGCCCAGGCCACGGTCTGCTTGTTGGCGAGGGTCAGCCCCTCGGTGAGCTCGGGGTAGTAGCGCTGGGTGCGGGCCAGTATGGTGTCCTGCACCACGGTGTAGTCCACCTCGCCATCGGCCACCTGCTTGAGCAGCTCCTCCACGTCGGCGTCCCGGTTGGTACTCCAGTTCAGGTTGGGATGCTGCTTGGCCAGCTCCTTCATCAGATCCTCGCCGGTGGAGCCGGCCGGTACCACTATGCTGCCCTTGATGTCCCCCAGATCCTTGGGCCTGGGGGCACCGTTGCGGTAGACCAGCTTGGGGGAGACCTGATAGAAGCCGGGGCCGAAGCGGAACAGCTTGCGCCGCTCCGGGGTCACGACGATGGCCGCCGCGGCCAAGTCCAGCCTGCCCTTTTGCAACTGCTCGACCAGTTCGGCGGTGCTGTAGGCAGGCACTATGGTCAGCTTGACCCCCAGCCAGTCGGCGTAGAGCTGCGCCAGTTCGTAGTCGAAGCCCTGGGCGACGTCGTCACGCTGGTAGTAGGAAGTGGGGCCATAGAGGGTGCCGACCCGGATCTCGCCCCGTTGGCGGATCTGTTCCAGCTGGCTGGAGGGGGTATGGAAGTCGCAACCGGCCAGGGCCAGCGTCAACATCATCCCGGTAAGCAGTCGAAAAATGCAGCGCAAGTAGGTGAGTACCCTTGTTGAAAAAATCGGCATTTGTCAAAAGAGAGGCCCCTTTATACCAGAGAGTCCGGAGGGAGTCACATCGTGCGGGGCGAGAAAAACGTTTGTTCGGGCTGGACCTGATCCCTATAATACGCGCGTCTCAAATCCCCCCACACTCTAAAACTTGGTGAGAAAGGTATATGGAAATCTTGCGTGGTGCCCCAGCACTGTCTGAGTTTCGTGTCCACAAGCTGCTGCAGAGCTGCGCACAGAGAGGAGTAGAGATAGCAAGCGTCTATGCCGAATACGTGCATTTTGCCGAGCTGACGAGCCCGCTGTCGCCCCCGGAGCGAGCGACCCTGGGCCAGCTGCTGCGCTACGGCCCGACCATTCCGGAACACACCCCCAGCGGTCAGCTGTTCCTCGTTACCCCCCGCCCCGGCACTATCTCCCCCTGGTCTTCCAAAGCAACCGACATCGCCCACAACTGCGGCCTCAGCCAGGTCAAGCGACTCGAGCGCGGCATCGCCTACTACGTGCAGGCCAAGGGTGAGCTGAGCGCGGCACAGCGGGGCGAGGTCGCGGCCCTGCTGCACGACCGCATGATGGAAGTGGTGTTCGGCGAGATGCACGAGGCCGCCGCCCTGTTTGCCCACCACGAGCCGCGTCCCTTCACCCAGGTGGATGTGCTGGGTGGCGGTCGCGCCGCCCTGGCAGAGGCCAACGTGGCCCTGGGGCTGGCCCTGGCGGACGACGAGATCGACTATCTGGTGACGAACTTCACCCGCCTTGGCCGCAACCCCAACGACATCGAGCTCTACATGTTCGCCCAGGCGAACTCCGAGCACTGCCGCCACAAGATCTTCAACGCCGACTGGACCATAGACGGTGAGCAGCAGCCCAAGTCGCTGTTCAAGATGATCAAGAACACCTTCGAGCAGACGCCGGATCATGTCCTGTCTGCCTACAAAGACAACGCCGCCGTGATGGAAGGGAGCCAGGGGGGCCGCTTCTTCCCGAGCCCCGCCAGCGGCGAATACCAGTATCACCAGGAGCGCGTCGACATCCTGATGAAGGTGGAGACCCACAACCACCCGACCGCCATCTCCCCCTTCCCGGGCGCCGCCACCGGCTCCGGCGGCGAAATCCGCGACGAGGGTGCGACAGGCCGTGGCGCCAAGCCCAAGGCGGGCCTGGTGGGCTTCTCCGTCTCCAACCTGCGGATCCCCGGTTTCGAGCAGCCCTGGGAGCAGGATTTCGGCAAGCCGAGCCGCATCGTCAGCGCCTTCGACATCATGCAGGAGGGGCCGCTCGGCGGCGCCGCCTTCAACAACGAATTCGGCCGTCCGGCCATCCTCGGCTACTTCCGCACCTTCGAAGAGCAGGTGCCGAGCCACAACGGCGTCGAGGTGCGTGGCTACCACAAGCCCATCATGCTGGCGGGCGGCATCGGCAACATCCGCTCCGAACACGTTCAGAAGGGCGAGATCCCGGTGGGGGCGGCCCTCATCGTGCTGGGTGGCCCGGCCATGAACATCGGCCTGGGGGGCGGCGCCGCATCAAGCATGGCCTCCGGCCAGTCTGCCGAAGATCTCGACTTCGCCTCGGTGCAGCGTGACAACCCCGAGATGGAGCGCCGCTGCCAGGAAGTGATCGACCGCTGCTGGCAACTGGGGGACGACAACCCCATCGTCTTCATCCACGACGTGGGGGCGGGCGGCCTCTCCAACGCCATGCCGGAGCTGGTGAGCGACGGGGATCGCGGCGGTCGCTTCGACCTTCGCGCCATCCCGAACGACGAGCCGGGCATGAGCCCGCTGGAAGTCTGGTGCAACGAATCCCAGGAGCGTTACGTGCTGGCCGTGGCCCAGGACAAGCTGCCCCTGTTCAAGGCCCTTTGCGAGCGCGAGCGCGCGCCCTATGCCGTGATCGGCACGGCCACCGAAGAGAAGCACCTCACCCTCTCGGATGCCCATTTTGACAACCAGCCCATCGACCTGCCCCTGGACGTGCTGCTTGGCAAGGCGCCCAAGATGCACCGCGACGTGCAGAGTCTGCCGGCCCAGGGCAAGCCGCTGGCGCTGGATGGCGTCACCCTGTCCGAGGCGGCCGAGCGGGTGCTGCGCCTGCCGACCGTGGCGGAGAAGTCCTTCCTCATCACCATCGGCGATCGCACCGTGACGGGCCTCGTCAACCGTGACCAGATGGTCGGTCCCTGGCAGATCCCGGTGGCCGACTGCGCCGTCACCGCCGCCACCTATGACAGCTACCACGGCGAAGCCATGTCCATGGGCGAGCGCACCCCGGTGGCGCTGCTCTCCCACGCCGCATCGGCCCGCATGGCGGTGGCCGAGGCCCTGACCAACCTGGCCCCGGCCCACATCGGTTCCCTCAAGCGGGTCAAGCTCTCCGCTAACTGGATGTCCGCCGCCGGTCACCCGGGGGAGGATGCCGGTCTCTACGAAGCCGTGAAGGCCGTGGGCGAGGAGCTCTGCCCGGCCCTTGGCATCACCATCCCGGTGGGCAAGGACTCCATGTCCATGAAGACTCGCTGGCAGCAGGATGGCAAGGAGCACAGCGTCACCTCGCCGCTCTCCCTGCTCATCTCCGCCTTCGCTCGGGTCGAGGACGTGCGCAATACCGTGACCCCGCAACTGCGGACCGATCTCGGTGAGACCGACCTTATCCTGATCGACCTTGGCAACGGTAAGCAGCGCCTCGGCGCCTCCGCCCTGGCCCAGGTCTATCGCCAGCTGGGGCAAAGTGCCCCGGATCTGGACAACCCGGTTCAGCTCAAGGGCTTCTTCAACGCCATCCAGGCGCTGGTGGCGGATCGCAAGCTGATTGCCTACCACGACCGCTCCGACGGCGGCCTGTTCGTCACCCTGGTGGAGATGGCTTTCGCCGGTCACTGCGGTCTCGACCTGCAGCTCGACCGCATCGGCGGTGAACTGCTGCCGGCCCTGTTCAACGAGGAGCTGGGCGCCGTCATCCAGGTGCGCCGCGACGACAAGGAGGCGGTGCTGACCCTGCTGGCCGGCCACGGCCTGGCGGCCTGCTCCCACGTGCTGGGCACGGTGCGCGAAGACGACCTCATCCTGTTCCAGCGTGCCGGCAGCGAAGTGTATCGCGCCAGCCGCACCGCCCTTCGCACCCTCTGGGGCGAGACCAGCTGGCAGATGCAGCGCCTGCGTGACAACCCCGAGTGCGCGGATCAGGAGCACGCCGCGCGCCAGGACGCCACCGACCCGGGCCTGCAGGCCAGATTGACCTACAACCCGTCCGAGGACGTGGCCGCCCCCTATATCGCCCGCGGGGTCTCCCCCCGTCTGGCGGTGCTGCGCGAGCAGGGGGTCAACTCCCACGTGGAGATGGCGGCGGCGTTCGACCGCGCCGGCTTCACCGCCGTCGATGTGCATATGAGCGACATCCTGTCCGGTCGCATCAAGCTGGATGATTTCCAGACCCTGGTGGCCTGTGGCGGCTTCTCCTACGGCGACGTGCTGGGGGCGGGCGAGGGCTGGGCCAAGTCCATCCTGTTCAACGACAACGCCCGCGAGCAGTTCCAGCGCTTCTTCGAGCGCGGCGACACCCTGTCGCTCGGCGTGTGCAACGGTTGCCAGATGATGTCCAACCTGCGCACCCTGATCCCGGGCGCCGATCTCTGGCCGCGCTTCGTGCGCAACCGCTCCGAGCGCTTCGAGGCGCGCTTCAGCCTGGTGCAGGTGCAAGACTCCCCGTCCGCCTTCTTCGCCGGCATGGCGGGCTCGGTGATGCCGATTGCCGTCTCCCACGGGGAAGGGCGGGTGGAGGTGCGCGACGCCGCCCATCTGGAGGCGCTGCAACAGAGCGGCCTGGTGGGGCTGCGTTTCGTCGACAACCGCGGCAACGTGACCGAGCATTATCCGGCCAACCCGAACGGCGCACCGGCGGGCATCACAGCGGTGACCACCACGGACGGGCGCGCGACCATCATGATGCCGCACCCGGAGCGGGTGTTCCGCACCGTGGCGAACTCCTGGCACCCGGACCACTGGGGCGAGGATGGCGCCTGGATGCGGATGTTCAGAAACGCCCGGGTGCGTCTGGGTTAATCCCTCCGCGTACACAGCAACCATGGAAAACCGGCCAACAGGCCGGTTTTTTTATGGGCGCAGCATAAGCGTTGCGTGAATGATCCTGATTCAGGACTCAGCATGTAGCAGCCCCGGTGCTTTGACCCTGGATGGCGAGGGGGAAAGGGGAGGGCGCACGTTACCGGCTGGAGCAGGATGAATATCGTCTCGGATAGGGAATAAAAAAACCGGCCACGGGGGCCGGTTTTTGTTGTGTGCCTGAGGCTTAACGCAGCACCACGTGCTGGAAGCCCTGCACCAGGCTGATGACGGGCTGGGGGTAGATGCCGAGCAATACCACCAGGATGGCGGAGAGCAGCACCACCAGGCCCCCGGAGGAGAAGGCCCAGTCGGCCCTGGCATCGCGCAGCTGCATGCCGGGTTCGCGCAGGTAGAGGGTGACCATGACCCGCAGGTAGTAGTAGAGACCCAGAGCGCTGCCGAGCACGATGGCGCCGGAGAGCCACCACAGCTGCGCCTCGACGGTGACGCCGATGAGGTAGAACTTGCCGATGAAGCCGAGGGTCATGGGGATGCCCGCCAGGGAGAGCATCATCACCGTCATCACCGCCGTGAGATAAGGGCGCTTCCAGAACAGGCCACGGTAGCTGTGTAGGGAGTCCGCATCCTTGCCGCGGTAGGGGCTGGACATCATGCTGATGACGCCGAAGGCCCCCAGGCTGGTGAACAGATACATCAGCAGGTAGACCCCCGCCGCTTCCACCGGGATCTGGCCGAGGCGGCTCGCCACCACCACCGCCAGCAGATAGCCGAAGTGGGAGATGGAGGAGTAACCCATCATCCGCTTGATGTTGGTCTGGATCAGCGCCAGGAGGTTGCCGACCACGATGGAGATGACTGCCATGGCCGCCAGCAGCCAGTGGATCATGGGATCCGAGGTGGCCGGCACCGCCAGGTAGAAGCGCAGCAGCACGCAGAACACGGCGATCTTGCTCACGGTGGCGAGGAAGGTGGCGACCGGTGCAGGGGCACCCTCGTAGACGTCCGGGGTCCAGAGGTGGAAAGGGGCCAAGGAGAGCTTGAAGGCGAAGCCCACCAGCATCAGGCCGAAGCCCCCCATCAGCAGCGGGTGATGGGCCGGGCTCTGGGACAGGGTCAGGCCGAGATCGCTGAAGCTGAGGCTCCCTGCCTGGGCGTAGAGCAGTGCCATGCCGAACAGCAGGAAGGCGGTGGCGCTGGCAGAGAGCACCATGTACTTGATGCTGGCCTCCAGCGAATGGCGCTCGCGATAGGCATAGCCCACCAGACCGAACATGGGCAGGGTCAGCATCTCGATCCCGATGAAGAGCGACGCGAGATGACGGGAGCCCGCCAGCACCAGACCACCGGCGGTGGCGATGAGCAGCAGCAGGTAGAACTCTTCCCGGTTGTCCGGGTAGCCCTTGAGCCAGGTGCGGCCGAAGGTACAGGTGGCCAGGGCGCCGATGAGCACCAGCCCCATGTAGAAGACCGCATAGCTGTCCACTTGCAGCAGGGGAGTGACCCCCTGATCCCCCTGGGCCATCACGACGGGCAGGGAGAAGAGCGCCAGGTTGAGACCGGCGATGGTCACCACGAAGGCGGTGTCGTCGCAGCGCTTCCAGGCGATGGCCAGCATCAGGGCCACCATGGCCCCTGTGGTCAGCAGCAGGGGTAGCAGGGCCAGCAGTTGAGAAACAGTAAACGTCATGACAGGGCTCCCGACATGGACATGGAAGGCAAAAGAGAAAGCATCATTGCAGCGCTCCCGTGTCTGGCAGCGCATACCAGTGCAGCACGCTCAAGAGGCTGCTGCTGGCGGTGTCCAGCACCGGCTGGGGATAGAGGCCGAGCAGTACCAGCAGGCCGGCTATGGTCAGCATCATGGCCAGCTCCCGCTTGTCCAGCCCCTTGAGTACGCTCTCCTCCTTGGGGGTACCGAAGCAGGCGCGCTGCAGCATGATGAGGGAGTAGACCGACGCCAGCACCAGGCCGAAGGTGGCGATGACGGTCATGACGGGGGCCACCTGGAAGCTGCCGATGAGGATCAGGAACTCGCCGACGAAGTTGCCGGTGCCCGGCATCCCGAGGGAAGCGACCGAGAAGAACAGCATGACGCCGGGCAGGTAGCGCAGGCGTCCCCAGAGGCCGCCCATCTGGCGCAGATCCCGGGTGTGCAGGCGTTCGTAGAGCTGGCCGCACAGGATGAAGAGACCGGCGGCGGAGAGGCCGTGGGCGATCATCTGCACCACGGCGCCCTGCAGGGCGAGCTCGCTGCCGGAATAGATGGCGATCATCACGAAGCCCATGTGGGAGATGCTGGTGTAGGCCACCAGCCGCTTGATGTCGGTCTGGGCGAAGGCCAGCAGGGCGCCGTAGACGATGCCGATGAGGCCGAGGCCCATGGCGTAGGGGGCGAACTCGGCGGAGGCCTCGGGGAACAGCGGCAGGGTGAAGCGCAGCAGGCCGTAGGCGGCGGTCTTGAGCAGGATGCCTGCCAGGTCCACGGAGCCCGCGGTGGGCGCCTGGCTGTGGGCGTCAGGCAGCCAGCCGTGCAGGGGCACCAGGGGCATCTTGACCGCGAAGGCGATGAAGAAGCCCAGCATCAGCAGCCACTGGACCGTGCTGCTCATGGGGGTGTTCAGCAGCTCCTGATAGTTGAAGGTGAAGACGCCTGTGGTGGCGTGGTGGGTCAGTACCAGGCCCAGGATGGCCACCAGCATGATGAGGCCGCTCGCCTGGGTGTAGATGAAGAACTTGGTGGCGGCGTTGATGCGCGACTTGCCGTCGGTGACCGAGTGGCCCCAGAGCGCGATCAGGAAGTACATGGGGACCAGCATCATCTCCCAGAAGAAGAAGAAGAGGAACAGGTCCACCGCCATGAAGACGCCGAGTACGCCCCCCAGGATCCACAGCAGGTTCAGGTGGAAGAAGCCGATGCGCTGCACGATCTCCTTCCAGGAGCAGAGGATGGCCAGCACGCCGATGAAGCTGGTGAGCATCACCATCAGCAGCGACAGGCCGTCCACCGCCAGATGCAATGAGATGCCGAAGCGGGGGATCCAGGGTTGTTGCCACTCGGCGGCCCAGACGGGCAGGCCGGGGTTGGCCAGGGTGAAGTCACCGCCGAGCCAGATGGCGCTGGAGAGCACCAGGCAGGCGCTCATGGAGGCGAGGGCCACCCAGCGGACGAATTGTCCGCCGAGCCGCTCCATCTGCCAGCAGAGCAAGCCGCCGATGAAGGGAATTAGCAAGATCCAGAGTAAGGTCACGATATCAGCTCTCATCTAGGTTCTAGTCGGGCAGGCCGGGGCCTGCCACACAGTATTGGGCTCATGGATCAGCCGAGCAGCAGCAGGGCCAGGATCAGGGCGGCGCCCATCCCCATGGAGGCGGCGTACCAGCGCAGCTTGCCGGAGACGGTCCAGGCCAGCAGCTGGTGGCCGGCTTGTGCCAGCACGGCCGGCAGGTTCATCATCCTGTCCAGCGGATCCTTGCCGAGCAGCCGGGTGGCCAGCAGGTAGGGCTTGACCCAGACCAGGTCATAGAGCCAGTCAAAGCCCCAGGCATTGAACCAGAGGGTGCTCAGCAGACGGCCAGGCCCGCTTTCGGCGATCCCCTTGGCCAGACGACGCTCACCGAGGAACAGGAAGGCGGCCAGCGCTATGCCCGCCACGGCGATGACGCCGGAGGCGATTTCCAGGGCGTGACGGCCCTCCTCGATATGATCCCCCGGGCCCGCCGGCAGTACCCCGGCCAGGGGCGGCACGATGAGGGCGCCGACCCCGGTGGAGAGCACCAGCAGCACCAGCAGCGGCAGCTGGTGGGCCAGGCCGTGACCGGCGTGGGCCTCGGTCTGCACCTTGCCGTGGAAGGCGATGAAGATGAGGCGGAAGGTATAGAGGGAGGTCAGGAAGGCCCCGCCCAGACCCGCCCAGAGCAGGGCGCTCTGGCCACTCGCCTGCACCTGCCACAGGATGGCGTCCTTGCTGTAGAAGCCGGCGGTCACCAGCGGCAGCGCGGCCAGGGCCGAGCCCCCCACCAGGAAGCAGGCATAGACCAGGGGCAGGCTCTTGCGCAGGCCTCCCATCTTGAAGATGTTCTGCTCGTGGTGGGTCGCGACTATGACGGCACCGGCGGAGAGGAACAGCAGTGCCTTGAAGAAGGCGTGGGTCATCAGGTGGAAGATGGCCCCTTCCCAGGCACCGACACCCAGGGCCAGGAACATGTAGCCGATCTGGCTCATGGTGGAGTAGGCCAGGATCCGCTTGATGTCGGTCTGCACCAGGGCCGCGAAGCCTGCCAGCACCAGCGTGATGGCGCCGACCAGAGCCACCAGATGCAGGATCTCGGGGGCCAGCAGGAAGAGGCCATGGGTGCGGGCGATGAGGTAGACCCCCGCCGTCACCATGGTGGCCGCGTGGATCAGCGCGGAGACCGGGGTCGGGCCCGCCATGGCGTCCGCCAGCCAGGTCTGCAGCGGCAGCTGGGCGGACTTGCCGACCGCGCCGCCGAGCAGCATCAGGCAGGCGAACGACAGGGCAGGGGAGCCTTCGGCAAACATGGCCGGGGCCCGCACCAGCAGTTCGTGGATGTTGAGGGTGCCGAGCTCGCGGTAGAGCACGAACAGACCGATGGCGAGGAAAACGTCACCGACCCGGGTCACCACGAACGCCTTGAGGGCGGCCGCCCCGTTGGCGGGGTTGCGGTAGTAGAAGCCGATCAGGAGGTAGCTGCACAGGCCCACCCCTTCCCACCCCAGGTAGACGAACAGCAGATCGTCTGCCAGCACCAGGAACAGCATGCTGGCGATGAAGAGGTTGGTGTAGGTGAAGAAGCGGGAATAACCCTCTTCCCCGCGCATGTACCAGGAGGCGAACAGGTGGATGAAGAAGCCCACCCCGGTCACCACCCCCAGCATGGTCAGCGACAGCCCGTCCAGGGAGAGGCGGAAGGCGGGCTGGAACTCGCCCACCGTCATCCACTGCCACAGGGTCTGGGTATAGACGCCACCTTCCGGCGGGTGATTGAGGAAGTCGAACCCGACCCAGACAGTGGTCAGGGCCGACAGGCCTATGCTGCCGACGCCGATGAGCGCCGAGGTGCGCTCACCGAGGCGGCCGAGGGAGAAGGCCAGCAGCAGCCATCCCAACAGGGGGAACAGAAAAGTCAGGTATAGGAGGCTCATCCGCGCATCTCGCTCACAGTGTCCACGTTCAGGGTGTGGTAACGACGATAGAGCAGCAGTAACAGGGCGAGGCCGATGCTGGCCTCCGCTGCCGCCAGAGAAATCACCAGTATGTACATGATCTGGCCGTCGGCCTGGGCCCAGCGGCTGCCCGCCACCACGAACGCCAGGGCGGACGCATTCATCATGATCTCGATACTCATGAGGATAAACAGCAGGTTGCGGCGTATCAGCAAGCCGCACAGGCCGATGGCGAACAGGATTGCCGCCAGCAGGAGGCCGTGTTCCATGGGTATTCCACTCATCGCCATTCTCCTTGAGCTTGCTGGATGGAAAGGGGGCAGGCCGCCGGCAGCAGGCCATGCATCACCATGGGAATGCCGCTCATTGCTGACCTCCTTCTTGTGTGGTGCGGGGCACGGAGAGCACTTCCCCGCTCTTGTCCTCGCGGCCCAGGTGATAGGCGGTGACCAGGCCCGCCAGCAGCAGGATGGAGGCGAGCTCCACCGCCAGCACGTAGGGGCCGAACAGGGCGATGCCGACCTCCTTGGCGCTGACGTCGGTCTGGCCAAGCGTGCCGCCGGTCACCCCGAGGATGCCCTGGGCCAGGAAACCCAAGAGGACGAGGGAGAGCAGGGCGGGGCCGCCCCAGGTGGTGGGGGTGAGCCACTTCTTCTCCTGATCCTGGGCCGAGCCCAGGTTCAGCATCATCACCACGAACACGAACAGCACCATGATGGCGCCGGCGTAGACGATCACCTGCAGGGCCCCTGCGAAGGCGGCGCCCAGGCAGAAGAAGATCATGGCCACGGCGATGAGGGAGATGATGAGATTGAGCAGCGCGTGCATGGGGTTGCTGGTGCTGATCACCCGCAGCGTGCTGTAAACGGCGACCAGGGCCGCGGCATAGAATGCCAGTTCCATGATTGACTCCTAGGGCAGCAGGCTCTTGACATCGATGGGCTTGGCTTCGTTCTCGGCATCCCCTTTCGGCTTGCCGTCGATGGCCATCCCGCTCATGCGGTAGAAGTTGTAGTCCGGGTACTTGCCGGGGCCGCTGATCAGCAGATCTTCCTTCTCGTACACCAGATCCTGGCGGCGATACTCCCCCATCTCGAAATCCGGCGTCAGCTGGATGGCGGTGGTGGGGCAGGCCTCCTCGCACAGGCCGCAGAAGATGCAGCGGGAGAAGTTGATGCGAAAGAACTCCGGATACCAGCGGCCGTCTTCCCGCTCCGCCTTCTGCAGGGAGATGCAGCCGACCGGGCAGGCGACGGCGCACAGGTTGCACGCCACGCAGCGCTCGTCGCCGTCAGGATCCCGGGTCAGCACGATGCGGCCGCGAAAACGCGGGGCGGCATAGACCGGCTGTTCCGGGTAGCTCAGGGTCTCGCGAGGGCGCCAGGCATGGGAGAATACCATCCCCAGGCTGCGTAACTGGGTGCCGACACCCTTGATAATGCTCGTAATTTTCATTGGTGCCTCATTACATGTTCAGCAGCACGACTGCGCCTGTGACCAGCATGTTGAGCAGGGTCAGGGGCAGGCACACTTTCCAGCCAAAGGACATCACCTGGTCGAAGCGCGGGCGGGGCAGGGAGGCCCGCAGCAGGATGAAGAACACCATGAAACAGGCGGTTTTCAGGGCGAACCAGATGAAGGGCGGCAGCCAGGGGCCGTGCCAGCCACCGAAGAAGAGGGTCACGATGAGGGAGGAGATGAGCACGATGCCGATGTACTCGCCCACGAAGAAGAGACCCCACTTCATGCCCGCGTACTCGATGTGATAGCCGTCGGCGAGCTCCTGCTCGGCTTCCGGCTGATCGAACGGGTGGCGGTGGGTGACGGCGACCCCGGCGAACAGGAAGGTGACGAAGCCCAGGATCTGGGGGATCACGTTCCACATGCCGGCCTGGGCCTCGACGATGTCACGCAGGTTGAAGCTGCCGGTCTGGATGACGATGCCCATGAGCGACAGTCCCAGGAACACCTCGTAGGAGAGGGTCTGGGCGGAGGCGCGCAGGCTGCCGAGCAATGAGTACTTGTTGTTGCTCGACCAGCCGGCGAACAGCACGGCGTAGACCGCCAGCCCCGCGATGGCCAGGATGTAGAGCAGGCCCACGTTGAGATCCGCCACGCCCCAGGTGGGGGTGATGGGCACCACCGCAAACGCCAGGATGAAGGCGGTGAAGGCGATGATGGGGGCCAGCACGAAGATCCGGCGATCCGCGAACGGCGGGATCCAGTCTTCCTTGAAGAACATCTTGACCATGTCGGCCGCCAGCTGCAGCAGACCGAAGGGGCCAACCCGGTTGGGGCCGTAACGATCCTGCCAGAGTGCCAGCAGACGGCGCTCGATGAAGCTCATGAAGGCACCGGCCCCCACTATCCCCACCAGCACGATCAGGGCCTTGCCGATTTCCAGCAACAGATCAATCAGCGCATCGCTCATGCGATCACCTCCTGCAGGTTATCGAGAAGGGCGTGGTGCAGCGCGGTCGGCAGACCGTTGACGCCGAGCGGCAGCCCCACCAGACCCTGGGCCAGCTTGTCGCTCAGGCGCAGGGCCAGGCGCCAGTGGTTGCCACCCCAGGAGAAGGCGACCTGGCTGCCGGCGCCCAGGGCCAGACGCGCCGCGTCGGCCGGGTTCAGCACCAGGGCGGGCTCGCCCATGCGGGCCTGGATGACCGGACTGCGGGCGGAGAGCTCTTCGCCGCCGAACAGCTGATCGTAACTCACCACCTGCAGGGCTGCCTGGGCGTGGAAGGGGGCGGGGATGACATCGAACCAGCCGAGGCTATCCTCGCCCGGCTCCAGCAGGCGACGGCCGGGATCCCCGGCGCGCAGGTTGCCACCCACCTCGTCCTGGAACTTGTTCCAGGCGGAGGGCGAGTTCCAGCCCGGTGCCCAGGCGAATGGCACCTGGGAGAGAGGCTGGCGGGCACCGGCGTAGCCTTCCATGGAGAAGGCGAACGGGGAGTCGGGATCCTGCGCCACCCGGGGCTCGCTCACGTTCTGATCCGCCAGCATGGAGGTGCGGCCGCTGTAGCGGTGCGGCTCGCGGGCGAGCTTCATGCCGCGGATGCGCAGGCCGGCGTTGGGAGCAGGCTCGCGCATGGTGCTGAGCTGCGGGGTGCTGGCGGCGCACTCGGCGCTCACGTCGTCGAAGGTGCTCCAGCGCAGGGGCTTGCGCGCCAGCGTCCCCTGCAGGGCGGCCAGCCAGCGCCAGCCCTCGCGCACCTGGATGTCGGCGTCGTAGAAGGCGGGGGAATAGACCTGGAAGAAGCGCTGAGCGCGGCCTTCCATGTTGATAAGCGTCCCGTCGCCTTCGGCGAAGCTGGCGGCGGGCAGCACCAGGCTCGCCTTCTTGGCGGTCTGGGTGTCCTGGTGGTCCACCAGCAGCAGGTGCTGCAGGCGTTCGAGGGCGGCATCCACCCGGCTGCGCGGCGCACGGCGGTAGAGATCGTTCTCAAGCACCACCAGGGCGAGCTGCTCCTCCCCTTCGATACGCTCGAGGGCGCTTTCCAGCGGGGCGGCATCCCGGGCCAGCATAGCCAGCCCCAGGCTGTTGGCCTCCTGGGCCACCAGGGCGAGCTCCACGGCCTGGCCGCGGCCCTTGAGGGCGCGGGCGATGTTGCTGGCCGCCTCGATCAGCGCCAGTGAACGGGCACCATTGCCTGCGATGATGAGGGGCTTCCTGGCGCTGCCCAGAAGTTCGGCCCAGCGGGTGGCCAGGGCCTGCTGCTCGGGGGCGAGATCCGTCGGCGCCGGGGCGGTGCCGTCAAGCAGGTGCGCGATGGCAAAGCCGAGGCGCGCCTGATCCGCGTGAGGGGCGTGCAGGGTGCCGCTCGCCACGTCGTCCAGACGGGTGGCGTCCAGGCTGGTGATGAGCAGGGGATAGCGCTCGTTTTGGGCCAGGGTCTGCACCGCTGCGACCTGCCAGAGATCCACCTTCAGCTTGCGGGCGATCTCGCGGCCCTTGCCCTTGACCGCCTGGCGCAGGGCCAGGGCGATGCGGGCGGCAGTCTGGGTGACGTCCTCGCCGAGCACCAGCACGGCGTCGGCCTCCTCCATGTCGCGCAGGCTGGGGGTGCGCACACCGCCCTGCTCCAGGATCTGCAGCATCTTCTGCAGGCAGGCCCACTCGCTCTGCTCAACACCAGAGTAGAAGTTGGCGGCGCCCACCAGCTCGCGCAGGGCGTAGTTGCTCTCAAGCGACGCCCGGGGCGAGCCGATGCCGATGACGCCGGAGGCGGTGCGCAGGGCGTCCGCGGCGCGGTTCAGGGCACCGTCCACCGTGATGGCCAGCTTGTCGCCGCCATCTTGCAAGAGGGGCTGGCGGGGGCGGTCGGCCAGGTTGACGTGACCGTAGCCGAAGCGGCCGCGATCGCACAGGAAGTAGTGGTTGAGGGCGCCGTGGAAGCGGTTTTCGATGCGGCGCAGCTCGCCGTAGCGCTCACCTGGGCTGATGTTGCAGCCGACCGAGCACCCCTGGCAGATGCTGGGGGCGAACTGCATGTCCCACTTGCGGTTGTAGCGCTCGGAGTGGGTCTTGTCGGTGAAGACGCCGGTGGGGCAGACCTCCACCAGGTTGCCGGAGAACTCGCTCTCCAGGGTGCCATCCTCGACCCGGCCGAAGTAGACGTTGTCGTGGGCGCCGTAGACCCCGAGATCCTCGCCGCCGGCGTAATCCTTGTAGTAGCGCACGCAGCGGTAGCAGGCGATGCAGCGGTTCATCTCGTGGTTGATGAAGGGGCCCAGATCCTGGTTCTGGTGGGTGCGCTTGGTGAAACGGTAGCGGCGGCTGTTGTGGCCGGTCATCACCGTCATGTCCTGCAGGTGGCAGGCGCCGCCCTCTTCACACACCGGGCAGTCGTGGGGGTGGTTGGTCATCTGCCACTCCACCACCGTCTTGCGAAACTCCTTCGCCTCTTCGTCCTCGATGGAGATATAGGTGCCATCGGTGGAGGGGGTCATGCAGGACATGACCAAGCGGCCGCGCTTGTCGTCGGCATTCTGATACTGTTTGACCGCGCACTGGCGGCAGGCACCGACGCTACCCAGCGCCGGGTGCCAGCAAAAATAGGGGACGTCCAGACCCAGCGACAGACAGGCTTGCAGCAGGTTGTCTGCCCCGTCTACCTCGTACTCTTTACCGTCTACATGAATGGTTGCCATACAACTTCCCTGAAACCTGTTTTGTGAAATCGGCTATTGCCCGATGCGTCCTGGCGCTTACCAGCGCTCGCCCAGCAGGTTGGGCTGGATACCCTTGAACAGCTTGTGATTGTCGTGGGGCGCCTTGACCCCGGCCTCGAATTCGGACCGGAAGTACTTCATCGCACTGCCAAGGGGCTCGACGGCGCCGGGAGCATGGGCACAGAAGGTCTTGCCCGGGCCGAGGAAACTGACCAGCTGCTCCAGGGTGGCGAGATCCTCGGGCTGGCCCTCGCCCCGCTCCAGCGCCCGCAGCAGCTTGACGCTCCAGGGCAGGCCGTCGCGGCAGGGGGTGCACCAGCCGCAGGATTCGCGGGCGAAGAACTCCTCCATGTTGCGCAAGAGGCTCACCATGTTGATGCTGTCGTCCACCGCCATGGCGAGGCCCGTTCCCATCCGGGTGCCGACCTTGCCGATGCCGCCGGCATACATCTGGGCATCCAGGTGCTCGGGCAGCAGGAAGCCGGTACCGGCGCCGCCAGGCTGCCAGGCTTTCAGGCGATAACCGTGCTTCATGCCGCCGGCATAGTGCTCGAACAGCTCGCGGGCCGTGATGCCAAAGGGCAGTTCCCAGAGGCCGGGGTTGTTCACCTTGCCGGAGAAGCCCATCAGCTTGGTGCCGTGATCCTCGGAGCCAGGCAGCGCCAGTCCCTTGTACCATTCGACACCGTTGCCGATGATGGCGGGCACGTTGCACAGGGTCTCGACGTTGTTGACGCAGGTGGGCTTGCCCCAGACGCCGGAGACGGCGGGGAAGGGGGGCTTGGCGCGCGGGTTGGCGCGGCGTCCTTCCAGGGAGTTGATAAGCGCCGTCTCTTCGCCGCAGATGTAGCGGCCGGCGCCGGTGTGGACGAACAGCTCGAAGTCAAAGCCCGAGCCCAGGATGTTCTTGCCGAGGAGCCCGGCGGCCTTGGCCTCTTCCACGGCGCGGCGCAGGTGAATGGCGGCATCCACGTACTCGCCGCGCAGGAAGATGTAGCCGCGGTAGGCCTTGAGGGCCCGTGCCGAGATGATCATCCCCTCGATCAGCAGGTGGGGCAGCTGCTCCATCAGCAGCCGATCCTTGTAGGTGTTCGGCTCCATCTCGTCGGCGTTGCAGAGCAGGTAACGGATGTTCATGCTCTCGTCCTTGGGCATCAGCCCCCACTTCACCCCGGTGGAGAAGCCGGCACCGCCGCGCCCCTTGAGGCCGGCGTCCTTGACGGTGCCGACAATGTCGTCAGGGCTCATCTGGCCCAGCGCCTTGCGGGCGGCCTCGTAGCCCTGCTTGGCCTGATACTCCTCGAGCCAGACCGGCTGGCCGTCGTCCCGCAGGCGCCAGGTGAGCGGGTGAGTCTCGGCGGCGCGAGGGATGCGGTTGGCGGTGCCGAGGGAGGCGAGGATCTTGTTTGGTTGCAGGCTCATGGACATAGATTGCCCTCCAGGGTCTTGAACTGGCCGCTTGTATCTGATCTGCGGGAGAGGCTCATGGGTAGGCCTCCAGGGTCTTGAGCAGGCTGACGGCGTCGAGCCCGCCGTAGGTGTCGTCATCGATCATGATGGCCGGCCCCTTGTCGCAGTTGCCGAGACAGCAGACGGGCAGCAGGGTGAAACGGCCGTCCGGGGAGGTCTGGCCGGGGGCCAGATTGACGACCTCTTTCAGACCGGCCAGCAGCTGCTCGTGGCCGTTGATATAGCAGACCATGCTGTCGCAGACGCGGATGATGTGGCGACCCACCGGCTGGCGGAAGATCTGGCTGTAGAAGGTGGCGACCCCTTCCACGTCGCTGGCGGGGATGCCGAGTTCGGCACCGATGGCGTGGATGGCGCCGTCGGGCACCCAGCCGCGGGCCTGCTGCACTATCTTGAGCGCTTCGATGCTGGCGGCACGGGGATCTTCGTAGTGGTGTTTCTCGTGTTCGATGGCATCGCGTTCAGCCTGGCTCAGGACGAAATCGCCCTGTTTGCTGCTGCATGCCCCTTGCCCTTGTGGGGTCTGGTTATTGTGACACTGACATTGGCTCATGACTTGACCTTTTGTGGCTTTTCCCTTTACTGCGCGTCTTGCCCTTCGCCCCGTCGGTCGGGGCGAGAGGACTCAACGATCCACATCTGACATAACGAAATCGATACTGCCCAGGTAGACGATGAGATCCGACACCATCTGGCCGCGGATCACCGAGGGGATCTGCTGCAGGTGGGCGAAGCTCGGGGTGCGGATCCGGGTCCGGTAGCTCATGGTGGAGCCGTCGCTGGTCAGGTAATAGCTGTTGATCCCCTTGGTCGCCTCTATCATCTGGAAGGACTCGGCGGCCGGCATCACCGGGCCCCACGACACTTGCAGGAAGTGGGTGATCAGGGTCTCGATGTCCTGCAGGGTGCGCTCCTTGGGGGGCGGAGTGGTGAGCGGGTGATCCGCCTTGAACGGCCCTTCCGGCATGTTCTTCATGCACTGCTCTATGATGCGCAGGCTCTGGCGGATCTCCTCGATGCGCACGGTGGCGCGGTCGTAGGCATCCCCGTTGGCGCCCACCGGCACCTCGAACTCGAACTGATCGTAGCCGGAGTACGGGCGCCATTTGCGCACGTCGAAGTTGAGGCCGGTGGCGCGCAGACCGCCTCCCGTGGTGCCCCAGGCCAGCGCCTGGGCCGTGTTGTAGGCGGCGACGCCTATGGTACGGCCGCGCAGTATGCTGTTGCGCATGGCCGCCTTCTCATACTCCATCAGCCGCTTGGGCAGCCAGCTCAGCAGGTTGTCCTGGATGAGGCGGGCCCAGCCCACCGGCAGATCGTGGGCCACGCCGCCGATGCGGAACCAGGCCGGGTGCATGCGCGCGCCTGTGATGGCCTCGATGATGGTGTAGATCTTCTGCCGGTCGGTGAAGGTGAAGAAGACCGGGGTCATGGCCCCCACGTCCTGGATGTAGGTACCGAGGAACAGCAAGTGGCTCTGGATGCGGAACAGCTCCGCCATCATGACCCGGATCATGTCGACCCGGGCCGGCACCTTGATGCCTGCCAGCTTCTCGACCGCCAGCACATAGGGCAGGTTGTTCATCACCCCCCCCAGGTACTCGACCCGGTCGGTGTAGGGGATGTAGCTGTGCCAGGACTGGCGCTCGCCCATCTTCTCGGCGCCGCGGTGGTGGTAGCCGATGTCGGGCACGCAGTCGCGGATCTCCTCGCCGTCGAGCTGCAGCACCAGGCGGAAGGCGCCGTGGGCGGAGGGGTGGTTAGGGCCGAGGTTCAGGAACATGTAGTC
The DNA here is from genome assembly GCF_000820085.1 of Aeromonas sanarellii. Classification (GTDB taxonomy): domain Bacteria; phylum Pseudomonadota; class Gammaproteobacteria; order Enterobacterales; family Aeromonadaceae; genus Aeromonas; species Aeromonas sanarellii. The sequence continues at coordinate 89,935 of NZ_CDBN01000038.1, read as the reverse complement.
CTCGTTCTCGTTGCCCCGGGCCATGCCCCACTCTTCCGGCTTGAACAGCAGGTTGTCCTGCTCCTGATCCTGCTTGACCGCATCGAGCATGAAGGGGTCGAATTCGGTAGCCCGTGCCGGATAGTCCTTGCGCAGCGGGTGGCCCTGCCAGCTCTTGGGCATCATGATGCGGGTGAGATGGGGGTGACCCTCGAAGGTGATGCCCATCAGATCCCAGACCTCCCGCTCGTACCAGTTGGCGTTGGGGAAGTGGCGCGTGACGGTGGGCAGGTTCAGATCGCCCTCCTTGAGCGGCACCTTCAGCATGACGTCGGCGTTGCGGTCGATGGAGATGAGGTGATAGAAGACGGTGAAGTCGCTGTCCGGCAGGCCGTGGCGATGGCTGCGCATTCGCTCGTCGGTGGCGCTCAAGTCAAACAGCATCACGAAGGGGGAGGGCAGCTTTTTCAGGAAGCCCATCACGTCCAGCAGCAGCTCGCGGGAGAGCCAGATCACCGGCACGCCGGTGCGGGTGCTCTGCACGGTGAAGCGTTCGGCCCCGAAGTGGGCGAACAGCTCGCCGACCACCTGGGCATCGCCATGATCTGAGGTCTGCCACTGGGCCATGGTGTAGTTGCTTGGGAATTCTCGAGTCAGTTTCATGGTCAGATCTCATCCGGCGTGCGCAGGTTGGTGACTTGGATGCGCTCGCCGCGCTTGCGATCCTTCTCGGCCTGCATCTGGGGACGGTAGATCCCCTGATCGCCGACCACCCAGGAGAGGGGACGGCGCTCCTTGCCGATGGAGTCCTGCAACAGCATCAGGGCCTGCAGGAAGGCCTCGGGACGGGGCGGGCAGCCCGGGATGTAGACGTCGACCGGCAGGAACTTGTCGACACCCTGAACGACCGAGTAGATGTCATACATGCCGCCCGAGTTGGCGCATGCTCCCATGGAGATGACCCACTTGGGTTCGAGCAACTGCTCATAGAGTCGCTGGATGACGGGGGCCATCTTGATGAAGGGGGTACCGGCGATCACCATGAAGTCCGCCTGACGGGGCGAGGCGCGAATGACTTCGGCACCGAAACGGGCCACGTCGTGGGGGGAGGTGAAGGCGGTACACATCTCCACATAGCAGCAGGAGATGCCGAAGTTGTAGGGCCAGAGGGAGTTCTTGCGGCCCCAGTTGACGGTGTCTTGCAGCACCTCTTCGAGACGCCCGATCATGATGCCGCGGGTCGCTTGCTGCGCCAGTGGATCATCGACGGTCTGGCGCTGTTCCTGGGGGTAGCGCTCGACGGGCGCATCCGGGTCAATCCGGGTCAGGGTGTACTTCATGGTGCAACCTCAAAGAGATAATCGGTAGTTCAGTCTGGTTTCTTGTCAGTCAGGACACGCTTCTTCGGGGCCCAGTCGAGGGCGCCGATGCGCCACAGGTAGATGAGGCCTACCAGCAGCAAGGTGATGAAGATGGTGGCTTCGATGAAGCCGACCCAGCCGCTCTCGCGCACGGAGACGGACCAGGCAAACAGGTAGAGCGCCTCGACATCGAAGATGACGAAGAACATGGCGACCAGATAAAACTTGGCGGAGAAGCGCAGGCGGGCGTTGCCGACAGAATCCACCCCGGATTCGAAGGGTTTGTTCTTGGCTCGACCATAGGCTCGCCCCCCCAGCAAGGCTGCCAGGCCTATCATGGTCAGGCAGATACAGATGGCGCCAATGATGTAGACAGCAAAAGCCCAATGCTGGACGGCAATATCAGCAAACATATAGGTTTTTCCCTAACCAAATTAATCATGTGACTTAACAAGGGTGTTACGTAGTATGCCACTTTCGTACTGATTTACATGTCATTTCAAAGGATTAATTATTAATCACCAAGATGAAAATCTGGTTTTGCTAGCGGGGTCAAGTTTCCCATTTGAGAGTCATTTTCAATAACGACCATGAGGTGCGGGAAATCGCGAGAACGTTTGAAAAATAAACTAATCAGCGCAAATGAAAGACCCCGCCAGGGCGGGGTCTGTTGTCAGGGGGTGAGGAGGGGAAGCGCCTGTTCGGCGGCCTTGCCCTGGGAGAGCACTATTTCCACCCGCCGGTTGGCCTGGCGGTGGGCCGGGGTGTCGTTGGGATAGCGGGGCTGGGTGTCGGCCACACCCTGGGCGATGACCCGGCGGGAGTCGAGCTTGGGGTTGGTCAGCAGGGTGTGGACTATGGTGGCGGCCCGCAGCACCGAGAGCTCCCAGTTGTTGCGGTAGAGTTCCACCGGGGCCTGGGAGTTGTCGGTGTGGCCGGTGACCACCACCATGCCGGGGATGTCCGCCAGCACGTCGGAGACCTTGTTGACCAGGGGGATGAACTGGGGCTGCAGGAAGGCCGAATCCGCCGGGAACAGGGTCTTCTCGCCGATGCGGATCACCAGCTGGCTGCCGAGCTGCTCCACCTCGATCTCCTTGGACTCGATCTGGCTCTTTAGCTGCTGCTCCAGCTTCTGCTTGGTGCTGGTGGTCCAGTCCTGCTCCTTGGTCTTGTGCGGCCAGGATTCGGTCGCGCTGGGTTTCTCGGACGCGCCTATGGTCTCGTTGAAGGGATCGGCGGCCGACGCGGGGGCCTCCGTCTCGAGCACCTTCTCCTTGTCGGAGGTCCCCGGCGTAGTCTTGGACTCGGGCTCCAGGATGCCGGTTCCCCCCTGCATCACGGGGGAGCCCGCGGGCAGGGAGATGAGGCCTATCTTGCCGAGGGATTCGATAAAGCCCTGGATCAGCACCCGGGTCTCCGACTGCTTGGCCATGGCGAAGGAGTAGAGCACCACGAACAGGGCGAACAGCAGGGTCATGAAGTCGGCGTAGGAGACCAGCCAGCGCTCATGGTTCTCCGGCGCCTCAGCCTTTTTCTTTTTCGCCACCATGGCCTCCGAGGTAGGGTTCAAGGGTCACTTGCAGCCGCTGCTGTGACTCGCCGTCCACGATGCAGAGGATGCCGGTCAGGGTCATCTCCTTGTAGTGGCGGATCTGGTGGGCGAAGCCCTTGTAGCGGTTGCCAAAGGGCAGGAAGATCAGGTTGGCGGCGCCCACCCCGTAGATGGTGGCGATGAAGGCCACCGCAATGGCGCCCCCCAGCTTGTCCGGCGCATCCAGCAGCCCCATGGCGTGAATGAGGCCGAACACGGCCCCGACGATCCCCATGGTCGGGCAGTAGCCCCCCATGGCCTCGTAGAATTTGACGGTCTGCTCGAGATCTTCCTGCTCGAACTCGATCTCGTTTTCCAGCACCTCGTGGATCTTGGTCTTCTCGTAACCATCCACCATCATCTGGACCCCCTTCTGCAGGAAGGGATCCTTGATGTCGTCGATCATCCCCTCCAGCGCCAGCATGCCGCTGCGCCGTGCGTTGCCCGCGAGGGTCTCGAGCAGCTGGGCCTGCTCCAGCATGTCGAGGCGCAGGGGAGAGATGAGCCACTTGAAGCGTTTGAAGGTTTTGCCGACGACCGAGAAGGGGAATTGAGTCAGCGCCGCCCCCACGGTCCCGCCGATGACGATAAGAAAGGCGGGCAGATCGAGCAGGGCGCTGGGATGTCCCCCTTCGATGATGTTGCCGCCCAGGATGGCAGCCAGGGCCAGCAGCAGACCAATCAGACTCATTTGTCCATATCCTATGCGATGTGTGTGGCTAGTGTAGCTATTTAACTATCAGTTTTTCAAAACGATATCCAATCGGTGAGCAAATATCCGGGGGGCTGCACCGACAGGGGGACACCTCCCTGTGTCGGCCAGAACGGGAAGATCATAAGGGCAGGAAAACGAGGATGACGGGCTTGTCCATCGGGCGCGATGGGGCGAGGGCGGGCTTGTGCCGCGCTGGAAAGCGAAAGGGGGGTTGTGGACTGCGTTTTGAGGCCAGTCGCCTTGCCCGCACCCGATGAGGGGGCTGGCTTTCCCCTTGCGGCATTTGCGGGCAGGCCGGTGTGGAAAGCAAAAAACCGACCCTGAGGTCGGTTCTTTATAATCTGGTGCTGGGTCGGGATTGACTCGCGCCGTCCCTGGCGCTCGCCCTGCGGGCAGCCTGCGGCTGTCCAAGGGGGCTGTCCTGCCCCCTTGTCGAACCAGGGTTAGAACCGAGCCGCCCATCACCGGACAAAGTAAAAGGGCCTGTCTTGCGACAGGCCCTTTTACTTTATTTGGCGGTGAGGGAGGGATTCGAACCCTCGATACGTTGCCGTATACACACTTTCCAGGCGTGCTCCTTCAGCCACTCGGACACCTCACCAAATTTTCGCTCACAGCGCCGTTGCGCCGGAACGGGGCGTAATGTAGGGGAAAGCGGGATTGGGGTCAATCATTTTTCCCCTTATTTTTCATCATCTTTATCGAATGCCTATCCCTTGAGCAGAATGCCGGTTTTTTAAACCCGATCAGGGTTTATCCAGGATGATCAGGCTGTCGGGCAGCTCGTTCTGATCCCGGGTGGCGGGGAAGGCATCGGTCAGGATGGCGCTGGTGCGCTCCACACATTCGAGGAAACCCTGCTCGACCTCCTTGTTGCGCACCCGTACCACGAAGTCGTCAATGATCTGCTGCCACTGGGCGTTGTCGATGTGCTGGGCGATGCCGTCATCCACCAGGATCTCCACGTAGTGCTCCGCCACCGAGACGAAGATCAGCACCCCGAGCCGGTCGCGGGTGCGGTGCAGCCCCTGTTCGACGAATTGCAGGCGGGCCATCAGGGCGGCGCGGTGCTGACGCACCTTCTTGGGAATGAGCCGCATCTTGATGGGGGTCCAGTGGAACAGCAGGCTCAGCAGCAGCCAGACCGACCACTGCACCAGCAGGATCTCGTACCAGCCAAGCCAGAAGCCGAGCTGGAACACCAGCAGGGGGGTGAGCATGGCCAGCAGGGCGGCCCACAGGGTCGGAATATAGCGATAGCCGTCGCTGGCGGGGGCCAGCACTGTGACCAGTTCGGCGTCCGTGGCGAGCTCTGCCTGTCGCACCCTGGCCTGCAAGGTGTGGAAAAACTGTTTCGAAATCATTGTGTTGTCTCTTGCTCCCTGATTACCAACCGCCGGAGGCACCGCCGCCGCCAAAACTGCCGCCGCCGCCACTGAAACCGCCACCACCGCCAGAGCGGCCGCCAAAGGAGCCGGCACCGAATCCACCGGCCAGGTAGGCGGCGCGGCGACGACCGCGGCCGCCACCTCCACCCCCCCCGCGCAGGTGGTGCAGCACTATCATCGCAATCACCACCAGGATGAAGAGCCAGGGGCCGCCCGGCTTATCCTCCTTGCTGGCGTTGTCCACGGGCTGATACTCCCCGGCCAGGGCCTGCATGATGCCCTGGCTGCCGTAGACGATGCCGGCCACCATGTCGCCGCGCTTGAAGGCCGGCAGGATCCGGGTCTGGATGATGTTGGCGGCGATGGCATCGGGTAGGGCCCCTTCCAGGCCATACCCCACCTCGATGCGCACCTTGCGCTCGTCCTGGGCGATGAGCAGCAGGACGCCGTTGTCCTTGCCCTTCTGGCCGATCCCCCAGTGACGACCAAGCTGGTAGCCGTACTCCTCTATTGTCTCGCCATCCAGGCTGTCGATGGAGACCACCACCAGCTGGATGCCGCTGCGCTGCTCGAAGGCGGCCAGTTGCTGGGTGAGCTGGTGGGCCTGCTTGCGGGACATCAGGTTGGCCTCGTCCACCACTCGCCCGGTGAGGGGCGGGAAGTCGGGGGCGGCCTGCAGTGTCGAGGCAAAGAGCAGCAGGCAGAGCGCCAGCCAGCGTTTCATCTGGTTCATTGGAAGCTGACCTTGGGCGCCTCATCGGTGCCGGGTTTGGCGCTGAACGTGGGTTTGGCCTCCAGATCCGAGTAGAGCAGCTTGGACCAGATGACCCCGGGGAAGGTGCGGATCTCGGTATTGAACTGGCGCACCGCTTCTATGTAGTCCCGCCTGGCCACCGCGATGCGGTTCTCGGTACCCTCCAACTGGGCCTGCAGGGTGAGGAATTGCTGATCGGCCTTCAGATCCGGGTAGCGCTCGACCACCACCATCAGGCGGGAGAGGGCGCTGGAGAGCTGATCCTGGGCGGCCTCGAACGCCTTGAGCTGGGAAGGGTCGCTCACCTGCACGCTGCCGACCCGGGCACGGGCATCGGTCACCGCCTTCAGGGTCTCCTGCTCGTGGCTGGCGTACCCCTTGACGGTGGCCACCAGGTTGGGAATGAGGTCGGCCCGGCGCTGGTACTGGTTCTCCACCTGGCCCCAGCTCGCCTTGACCTGCTCGTCCAGGGTCGGAATGGTGTTCACGCCGCAGCCGGTCAAGCCCAGCAGCAGGGTCAGGGTCAGCAGGACGCGGGTGCTCCGCTGCCAGAGTGAAGTGGCCATCTTGTTGTTCTCCATTGAGATTTTTAGCGGATATCGGCTCACCATAACAGTTTGTGGTCAGCCCTCACAACGCCTGGGCAGCACGGGGGCGCGGTAGCTCATCGACACCTTGGGCAACTGGGGCTTGTCCTTGAGCCAGGAGGCCAGCTCCTCCCCGCAGCCGTTGCCGGGGGGGATGGGGGCCTGGGGCTGGCAGTCCGGGCTGTTCGCCGGGCAGCGCAGGCGCACGTGAAAGTGGCTGAAGTGGCCGACCCAGGGGCGCAGCTTGGCGACCCAGGATTCACCGGGGACCTGCTTGCACACCTCGGCCTTGATGACGGGGTTGACGAAGATGCGCGCCACCTCGGGGCGATCGGCCGCGAGGCGCAGCAGGTTGAGCTGCCGCGGGCCGAATCGGCCGGGCAGCATCCGGTAGCTGGGCTCGTCGATCAGCGCCCACTCCCTGGGGGCATCCTGCTCCCATTTGCTGATGGGCCTGTCGGCCATCCGGAACCAGATGTCCGCATCGAGGCCGGTCTGGTGGCTGCGATGGCCAGAGGTGAAGGGGCCCCCCAGCATCATGGCGAGATCGGCGATGTAGAGATCCGGCATGCCGGCCAGCCGGGTCCGGTTCGCCAGCTCCTGCAGGTAGTGAATGAGATCCGGGTGGCCGTAATAGCGCAGCCGCTTGCTGCGGATCACCTGATAGCCAGGGCCTTCGAGCGGCAGGGCCACGGCATTTCTCAGGCAGCCGGCCGAGTAGCCGCCGATGGCTTCGGCATAGAGTGCGCTGGTGGTGAACAGCAGGGCGGTGGCGAACATGGGACTCCCGGGGATGGCGCCCTGTGCGGGCTCAGACAGCCCCAAGCATACCAAGAGTGCCTGCCGGCCGTCATCCGCGCCGCGCATCGGTTGCAACGCGCGGGCCGGCTCGCGCACAATGCGCGGCAACGCGAAACGGCATGGCCGTTTGCATCACATGAGGAGAAGGACACATGAGAGTCAGCGAGCTGGCGACGCAGGAGAACGTGAACTGGCTGATGCCTCCGGCCCGGCGCTTCTACGGGGTCATGAGCGTCTTGTTGCTGGCGAGCCTGGGCACAGTAGTGGCCGCGCTCTGGCTGGGTTATCCCGACATGGGGCTGCTGCCCTGGGTGGGGCTGGTGTTTGGCGGCATAGTGCTGGTGATGATGGCGTTGCCGCGCAACTGGCAGCGGTGGCGGCTGGCGGAGCTCGCCTGGGATGAGAGCCACCTCTATCTGCTCAACGGCGGCGAGGACAGGGCGCTGGCCCTGCCCAGAGCTGCGCTGGTGGCCATGGTGCGGGAGCGCAAGGTGGGTCACGACGGCCAGTGGCTCGATGTCAGCCTGGATCTGGGGCTGGATGACGAGGCCCTGGCCGAGGCCACCGCCTTGCTGGGGCTGACCCGGGAGGGCACCCACGAGGTGGCCCCCGGGGTCTATCGTTTCGGCTTCAAGCGGGCGTGGCACGGTCGCCGTGCGCTGGACAGGCTGCTGGCCACCCTGCACCCGGCCTGACTATTTTCTCGACAATTCAACCCAAAGCTCAGATACTGCCTCTGATCCGATTTGATCTTTTCTGCTCCGATAGTCCAAGAGATCAACCACTTGGAATGCGAAGCGGGAAGTGCCACGGCATGATGCCATGGCGGGTCCGGCGGGGGGTTGTGCCCTTACTCCCTGATCGGTGGATGCATAGACAAGGCACCTTGAATCGAGAGTGGATGGCATGAAGATTTACGTAGGTAATCTGTCGTACCGGATGACGGCCGACGAACTGACAACCGTGTTCAGCCAATTTGGGCAGGTAGACAAGGTCGATATCATCATCGACCGGGATACCGGTCAGTCCAAGGGTTTTGGCTTCATTGAAATGCCTGTCAACGGGGATGCCGAGAAGGCCATCGCCGGGCTGCATGGCACCGAGGTCGGCGGCCGCACCATCACGGTCAATCAGGCCAAACCGAAGACAGATGCACCCCGTGGTCGCCCCCAGCGCCATCGTTGAATCGTCTCGATAACGGAAAACGGCATGGATTGCTCCATGCCGTTTTTGTTTTCACTGCTCTCTGGCGACATCAGGGCACATCGTACCCCAGGGCCGCCTTGCGGATGCGGAACCACTGCTGACGGCTGAGCTGGATGGACTCGGCCGCCACGGCGGCGGCGATCCGCTCCCGCTTGCCCGAGCCGATGAGCGGCAGCGGCTGGCTCGGCAGCATCATCACCCAGGCGTAGACCACCTGCTCGATATGCTGGGCGCCCACTTCCTGTCTGATCTGCTCGAGCTCTGCGCGCAGGGCGCCATAGGCGGGATCGTTGAACAGTCGCCCGCCGCCGAGGCAGGACCAGGCCATGGGCTTGATACGCAGCTGCTGGCACTGATCCAGGGCGCCATCCAGGGTGCCTTCCTGATGCAGCGGCGAGATCTCCAGCTGGTTGGTGACCAGGGGGAAGGGCAGGCGGGACTGCAGCAGCGCGAACTGGTGGGGCGTGAAGTTGGAGACCCCGGCGTGCTTGATCTTGCCCGCCTGCTTGAGCGCGATGAAGGCCTCGGCCACCTCGTCGGCGTTCATCAGGGGGTCGGGGCGGTGGATCAGCAGCAGATCCAGGTGATCGGTGCCGAGTTTTTGCAGGGAGGCCTCGGCGCTGGCGATGATGTGCGCCTTGCCGGTGTTGTAGTGGTTGAGGGCGTGCGCCGGGTTGGCGGTGAGGGCGATGCCGCACTTGCTGACGATTTCCATCTTGTGGCGCAGGGAGGGCTCCAGACGCAAGGCATGGCCAAAGGCCTCCTCGCACTGGTAGCCGCCGTAGATATCGGCGTGATCTATGGTGGTGACCCCGAGGTCCAGGTGGTATTTCATCAGATCCAGCAGGGCGGCCGGGGAGAGCTGCCACTCCATCAGGCGCCAGTAGCCCATGATGAGGCGGGAGAAGGTGGGGCCCTGATCGTGCAAGGCGAGGCGGGATACGGACATGGTGACTCCTCTACGGATAACGAGACGACAACGAAAGGGACAAAGAATATTGCCAGCATCTTGGTCTCTTCCGGCGGACAAGGCAATAATGCCCCCTGCGTGAATTCGAACTATGGTTCTGAGTCTCCCAGGGGGCCGGCATGACGGAGAGAGTGTGATGGAAGGATTTGCCGCCAGGCTGCAGAGCCTGATCGGGGAGGGCAGCGTGAGCGCCTTCGCCCGCAAGGTGGGGCTGAGCGAGGCCCTGATCCGCAAATATCTGAAGGGGGCCGAGCCCGGCCTTGGCAAGGCGAACCAGATCGCCATGGGGGCCAACTGCTCCCTGGAGTGGCTCGCCACCGGTTGCGGCTACCTCTATCGCCAGGCCGAGGTGGTGGACAGGGACGCGCTGGCGGCGGCGGGGACCCTGGTGCAGGAGAAACACCCCGGGCAGCCGATGCCGGACGAGGATCAGCTGGTGACCCTGCTCGCCTACTACCAGTTCCTGCGCAGCCACAAGCAGGCGGACGGTTTTCTGGATCTGGCGCGGGCGCGGGAATTCGGTCGCCATCTGGCGGAGGCCTGAGCCCGGGGGCTGCGTGCGGCAACCCGCCATTCTTCTGATACCCTCTAAGCAGTGAACAAATCCAAGGACACGCAGATGAGCTATCTGATCCTGGGCAGTGGCGGGTTGGGGATCGCGCTGGCCCATGAGCTCGCCAGGCGGGGCGACGAGTGGCTGCTGGCGGGCAGGCAGTTGCCCAAGGGGCTGGATCCCGCCTGTTACTTCCCGCTGCAGGAGGTGGACCCGCTCTCCTTCGAGGCCCTGTTCACCCTCTATGACGGGGACTCCCTGCCCACAGTGGTGATCAACACCATAGGCCTGCTGCACGATCTCGCCCACATGCCGGAGCGGCGGGTGGAGGAGGTGGAGCCGGGGTGGCTCTGCGAGAGCCTGCAGGCCAATGCCTGGCCCCACCTGGCCCTGGGGGCCAGCCTGAGCAGGCTGATGACGTCCGAGAGCCGGCTCTGGCTCTGCACCCTCTCCGATCTGGCGGGCAGCCTGGGGGCCGCCCATCAGGAGCCCATGCGCCGCTACAGCTACCGGATGAGCAAGGCCGCCCTCAACATGGGATCCCGGATCCTGGCGGGGGAGTGGGCCGAACGTTTTCCGGGGGCCGGCGTCATCACTGTGCACCCCGGGCTCATGGATACCCCCATGCAACAGCCCTTCCGCCAGGAGACGGATCCGGCCCTGCTGCAGGATCCCGCCCTGGTGGCCCCTCGGCTGCTGGATCTCATCGGCACCCTCACCCCGTCCCAGTCCGGCAGCTTCTTGGATCTGCAGGGCCAACCGCTGCCCTGGTAGACCGCCGGGCTCACATTCCCGCCTCCCGTTTCTTGCCAGTCGGGTCCCGGCTGGTTAATGTCATCGTCCTGCATCAGGAGGATGACATGCGCTATATCGATTTACGAAGTGATACCGTGACCCAGCCCACGGAGGCCATGCGCCAGAGCATGCTGCATGCCGAGGTGGGCGATGATGTCTACGGGGAAGATCCCAGCATCAACGCGCTGGAGCGCCGGGGGGCCGAACTGCTCGGCAAGGAGGCGGCCCTGTTCGTGCCATCCGGCACCATGTCCAACCTGCTGGCCATGATGAGCCACTGCCAGCGCGGGGAAGGGGCCGTGCTAGGAGCGGCTTCCCACATCTATCGCTACGAGGCGCAGGGCTCCGCGGTGCTGGGCTCGGTGGCGCTGCAATCCGTCCCCATGCAGGCGGACGGGACCCTGGCACTCGAGGACGTGCGGGCTGCCATCGCGCCCGACGACGCCCACTTCGTCCAGACGCGCCTGGTCTGCCTCGAGAATACCCATAACGGCAAGGTGCTGCCCCTGCACTACCTGCACGCCATGCGCGAGTTCGTCGACGAGCACGGCCTGGCGCTGCACCTGGACGGCGCCCGCCTGTTCAATGCGGTGGTGGCGAGCGGGGAGCCGGTGGCGGCCATCGCGGCCCCCTTCGACAGCATCTCCGTCTGCCTCTCCAAGGGGCTGGGGGCACCGGTCGGTTCCCTGCTGGTGGGCTCCCATGCCTTCATCGCGCGGGCCAGGCGGCTGCGCAAGATGCTGGGGGGCGGCATGCGCCAGGGAGGGATCCTGGCCCAGGCGGCCCTGTTCGCCCTGGATCAGCACGTGTCCCGGCTGGCGGACGATCACCGCCGCGCCAGGCGCCTGGCGCAGGGGCTGGCCGCCCTGCCGGGCATAGAGCTCAGTGGCGGTGAGGTGCAGACCAACATGGTGTTCCTGCGCCTGGCGAAGGGGGAGAGTGCAGAGCTGCTCGCCTTCATGAAGGAGCGCGGCATCCTCTTCTCCGGCTACGGGGAACTCAGGCTGGTCACCCACCTGCAGATCACCGACGACGACATCGACGAGGTGATCGACGCGTTCACCGAGTTTGTGAGCGACTGAGTGCGGTCACCACCATACAACAAGGGCGCCTGATGGCGCCCTTGTTGTGGTCGTTCCGCGGGATCAGCCCTGGCGTTGGCCTGTGATCAGCATGGCCTCGTCGGTGGCGTCGTAGATCATCACGGCAAGGTGGGTGACCTCTCCGGTGAAGTCGGCCAGGGGGACCAGGGTCAGGTTCTGGTACATGTAGGGGGCCGAGCCCGTGATGGGGCGGTAGTTGGAGAAGCGCAGCAGATAGGGGCGCTGCTCCCAGGTGCTGAAGGCCCGGTTGTTGAGCTTGAACACCATGTTGGCCTTGCGTTCGAACCAGGCCTTGTCCACGTCGGGGAAGAGCGCGAACAGTCCCTGATCGCGCACCTCGCCGGCCAGCCGGCCGCTGTGGCTCTCCATGAAGCCGTTCCACACCTGGATCCTGTACTCCCTGTCGAGCACGACCAGCCCCACGTCCAGGTTCTGGACTATGTTCATCAGCCAATGAAATTCCCGAATTTCCATGGTCACTCCTGGTGGTTGTGCCTGGGTTGATGGTTGCTGCCGCCGGGGAGCGGTCAGAGCATATGCATGATCTTGTGGTTCATGGTGGCGATGGAGTCTTCGGTAAACAGCAGCAGCAGGTCGCACTGCACCGCGTAGCCCTGCACCCGGTAGTTGATCTCGATGGCCAGAGTGCGGCGCCAGCGGCTCTGGTTGGTGCGAATGAGTTCCTGGATGGGCCTGTGCTGGCCCAGCACCACGGGGTGGCCCTGGCTGAAGGGGGTGTCGAGCTGGTTGGCATAGCCGCGCAGGAAGGCGCCGATCAGCACGTTGGCGGTATCCATCAAGAGCTCCAGCTCGGCGCCGTGATCCAGCGCCCCCTGATGGTTCATCAGCCGCGCCATATCCTGGAAGCTGGCGTCGTGGAACAGCAGGAGCGCCTCGCCGGCGATACCGGCACCGATGAAGCCCTGGCAGACCGCGGAGAGGGTGTCCGACTCGGCGGCCGCCGAGAGCGCCATGTGCAGCTCGGAGACCTCCAGCACGTTGACGTTCGGGATGGGGAGCTGGACGAAGGCACCGAGCAGACGGGCCAGCAGATCCGCCCCCTGGCCCATGGCGACGTTGGCGAGCTCCTGATAGACATCCCGCAGCTCGGGGGTGAGCAGGGCGGGGGCGTCGACGGGGACTTGTCCGGCAACGGGCTGGGTGAGGGAGAGGGGCGTCCGCACCGCCGGCTGCCACAGGCCGTGCCGCTGGAGCAGGGCAAGCAGGGTTTCCGGGGAGGCCGGCTTCTTGATGAAGTCGAGGGCCCCGAGCGCCATGACGCGCTCGTGGGCTTCCGGCTGGATGTCGCCGGAGACCACGATCACCTTGCTGCGCAGCCCCTCCTGCCGGAGGGTCTCCAGCACGCCGTAACCGTCCATTTCGGGCATGGTGAGATCCAGAAAGATGAGGTCCCCGTGGCCCATCAGGATCTGCTCGACGCCCTCCAGGCCGTCGGCGGCCTGGTGCAGGGTGACAGGCCAGTCGGCAGGCAGGGCGCGCACCAGCTGTTTGCGTGCGAACCCGGAGTCATCACATATCAATACATTCATAGTGTTAGCCGACCTGTGCAACGAAGATTGCGCTAAGTGTGGGTCATCAGCCGTCAGATGCAACGGGCAGCGGCAGCGCCGGTAAAAATTGATCGTCCCGCCGATGGGTGCGATAGCGTGCGGAATATTTCTCGACGAAATCGGCGAACATCTTAACACGCAACGGGGTGAACTGGGGCTGGCAATGGAGCATGTAGAAGGGACGCTTCCCCGATTGCCAGTCCGGCAGCACAGGGACCAGCTGCGCATCCTGCAGGAAGGGGTGCACGTAGTGCTGCGGGGCGTTGACGATGCCGAGGTGGCGCCGGGCTGCCCGCACCGCGGCCTGGGTCTGGTCGATGCAAAGGCGGGGAGGGCGCTTGATGCAGACCGTCTGCTCGTCCCGTCCGCTCAACTGCCAGTACTGATGGGGCCAGCAGTGAATGAGGTCGTGCTCTTCCAGCTGGGTCGGATGGGAGGGGACTCCCTTCTTCTCGAGATAGAGGGGGGAGGCGAAGAGGCCGTACTCGATGTGACCCAGGCAGAGGGCATTGGGCAGGGTCTGGGAGAGCTCGCCGTTGAAGAAGACCAGGTCCCTGTCCTGATCGCAGTGGGGGGCATGGTCATTGGCCTGGCGGATGTCGAACTGCACCCCGGGATAGCGCAGGCCGAAGTCGGCCAGCATGTCGACCAGTATGGTGTTGGAGAGGGCGATGGGGGCGGCGAGACGGATGAGGCCGCTGATGTCCGTCTCCTCTCCCCGGATCTCGCCGGTGGCCTGCTCGATCTCGGCCAGCGGCGTGCACAGGCGTTCGTAGTAGCGCAGCCCCTCGTCGGTGAGGCGCAGCTTGCGGGTGGATCTGTGCAGCAGGCTGCATCCGAGCTGCTCTTCCAGTTGGGAGATCCGTCGACTGATGGTGCCGGTGGGCATGCCCAGCGCGGTGGCGGCGTGGGAGAAACCGCCCTCTTGCACCACCTTGACGAACAGATAGAACTCTTCGATGTACTTCATAAGCGGTTCAGGGGGTGTTCTGGCTGTGACAAACCAGTGACCTTATGAAGAGTCACCAGGCTTGGCAAGCGCAATCCGGCGTTTAATTGATCTGGATTAGATTCGACTCGCGCTGGTATTGATGGAGCAGATGGACGAAGTCGGCGGGGGGTCTGTCCAGGCTGTTGTCCGGCACCAGCAGGTCGTAGCCCAGCAGATCCCGCAATCGGGTCATGCGGTTGCCCAGCATGGCGATCACTCCCTCGTAATGCCGGCCCGAGGGGGAGCGAAAGCTGCTCTCTTCCAGCAGACCCTCTCCCAGCAGCCCGCTGCCGCAGCCCCCGAGGGGGCAATCTGGGCGCTCGCTCTGCATGGACTGCAGCAGCACGGCGCGCTGCTCGGTCAGCAGGCGGACGGCGAGCCTGGGTGTGATCAGCGTCAAAAAAGCGTCGTAATCCTTGATCTTCAGGCCTATGTAGGGCAACACCACCAGATCCCACCCCAAATGGATACGCGGTTGGTCAATTCGCTGAATATTTCTCCATTTCAGTATCCAGCCGCCGTACTTGTGGTGATATTGCAGGCAATCCTGACACAAAGAGAGACTAAAATGAGGCTCACCCAGTTTCAGCGCCCCGACAAGAACTGTCACCAGGCCCGCCAGGAGGAGGGAAATGGCGGGCATTAGTAGTTGTTCACGAAGGAAAAAAAGTATAAAAATCATAGCAATGGTTATAACCATGCCCAACAATACCAGTGTGAGTCCATTTCTTCTGACCATGGGGATCACATGTAGCGTTTTCATATGATTTCGGCCTTTTTTCACATGCTCGTTACCCGATTATGGGCCGGAACGGATTTTGTACCAGCGCGATCGCTCCTGCCAGAGGGGGATCCCGGCTGGTTCGGCCATGAGTTTTCAGCATGAATCATCACTCAACATGAATACGCTAGACGAACGCCTGCTCACCGTGATGGACGTGCTCCACACGCCAGTCTGGGTCTACGACATCCAGCGTCATCATATTTACTGGGCCAATGGTTCCGCGCTCGGGCTGTGGGAGGCGAGCTCCCTTGCCGAGCTGCAGTCCCGGGACTTCTCGGCCGACATGGCTGCCGCCATCGACCTGCTGCTGCAGCGTTATCTCGGGGATTTTCAGCAGGACCGCAGTTACAACGAGTGGTGGACCCTCTCTCCCAAGGGGGTCAAGAAGCAGGTCTACCTGCGCCTCTCCGGCATCCAGCTCGCCGGACGGCAGATGATGATGGCGGAGGCGGTCATCGATGCGGACACCCTCTATCAGGAGTCTTCCCTCGCCACCGGCGATACCCTGGCCTGCCTGTTTGACAACGAGGGGCGACTCGAGAGCGGCAACCATCACTTCGACATGTGCTTCGGTGGCGGCGTCCAGAGCCTGCCCCAGATCTTCTCCGGTGCGGACGAGGCCTTCTATCGTCGCCTCTCCCGTCTGGACGAGGTGGTGGCCGAGGGGGAGTGCCGTACCCAGAAGGGGATGCGCTGGTTCCAGTACCAGTTCCGCCACATCCAGCAGGGGGCGCGGATCCTGCTCACCATGAGGGATATCACGGATCGCAAGCTCGAGGAGCTCGAGCACCGCCACCTGGCCTGGCACGACTCCCTCACCGGGTTGCTCAACCGCTATGGGCTGATGAAATCCCTCGAAGCCTACTGCGGCATGGGGGGGCGCTTCGCCCTGGTGTTCATGGACTTGGACAACTTCAAGCTGGTCAACGACAACTACGGCCACAAGGCGGGGGATCGCCTGCTGGAGCGGGTGGCCGGGCGGCTCAAGCAGATCTGCCCGCGGGACGTGGAGCTGGCGCGCCTGGGCGGGGACGAATTCACCGCCCTGGTGCCCCTCAGCCAGGCCAGCGAGCGGGCCCAGGAGGTGGCGGATCTCATGCTCTCCCAGATGAGCAAGCCGCTGCAGCTGAGCGGCGTGCCCGAGGTCACCATAGGCGGCAGCATCGGCATCGCCATCTACCCGGACGATGCCGATGACGGCGACAACCTCATCACCCGCGCCGACATGGCCATGTACCAGGCCAAGCAGATGGGGCGCCTGCGCTGGCAGCGCTTCACTCCCAGCATGCAGCAGAGCCTGCACCGCAAGCTGACCCTGAAGCAGTTTCTGGCCAAGGCCGTCGGCCGGGGGGAGCTCAGCCTGCGCTATCAACCCCAGGTGGACGTGGCCCAGCTGCGGCTCATCGGGCTGGAGGCGCTGGTGCGCTGGTACAACCCCGTGCTCGGCCACGTCTCGCCGGCGGAGTTCATCCCGCTGGCCGAGGAGATGGGCCTCATCCGCGAGATAGGGAGCTGGGTGCTCTCCACCGCGCTGGCCCAGATGGGGGAGTGGCAGCGCCAGTGGCAGCGGCGGGTGCCTGTCTCGGTCAACCTCTCGGGCTTCCAGCTCTCCGCGGCCCTGCCCGAGCTGGTGGCCCAGCAGCTCGAGGAGTTCGGGGTCGATGCCGGCCTGCTGACCCTGGAGCTGACCGAGACGGTGCTGATGCTGGACATGAAGGGCTGCATCGAGATCCTCGACGCCCTGAGCGAGCAGGGGATCAAGATCGCCATCGACGATTTCGGCACCGGCTACTCGTCGCTCGCCTACCTCAACCGCCTGCCCATCGACACCATCAAGCTGGACCGCTCCTTCGTGGTCGGCCTCAACCTGCCGGTGATCCGGGCCACGGTGGCCATGGCCACCAGCCTGGGGCTCGGGATCCTGGCGGAAGGGGTGGAGGACGAGCACGAGCTGGCGGCCCTGCAGGCCCAGGGTTGCCACGTCTTCCAGGGATTCCTGTTCAGCCCGCCCATGACCCCGGAAGAGGTGGTGGCATCTGGGTTCGGGGTCCGGTGCCGGATCGGTCACTATCCGCTGGCAAGTCGTTGAGATCCTTGCCGATAAGTGTGCGGCATGTCCCATTTATGAAGTGTGACATGCCAAATTAAACATAATTAATCGAATATTTGTCTCATATCATGGGATTCATTAGACGTTATCGCTAGCCTGCGCGCTCATTTCCTGGTCATGGAGTATCACCACTATGAGTCAAGCCGCAGTGAACGAGCGTCCCGCCAGCCCGGGTGGCTGGTTGAACCGCTTCCTGAACGGGGTCGAGAAGGCGGGCAACAAGCTGCCGGATCCCGCCATGCTGTTCCTCTACGCCCTGCTGATCGTCTGGGTCGGCTCCTGGGTGCTCTCCCAGTTCACCTTCGATCTGGTCAACCCCCGCACCGGGGAGGCGGTGGTGGTCAACAACCTGCTGACCGGGGTAGGGCTGGCGGAGTTTCTGGCCAGCATGGTCACCACCTTCACCGGCTTTGCGCCGCTTGGCATCGTCCTGGTGGCCATGCTGGGGGTCGGGGTCGCCGAGCAGTCCGGCTTCATCAACACCGGCCTCAAGAAACTCCTGAAGGTCACCCCGGCGCGCTTCCTGACCCCCATGCTGATCCTGGTGGCCATCGTCAGCCACACGGCGGCGGATGCGGGCTATGTGCTGGTGATCCCCATCGGCGGCATCATCTTCCATGCGGCGGGTCGCCACCCGCTGGCGGGGATTGCCGCGGCCTTTGCCGGGGTTTCCGGCGGCTTCGCCGCGAACTTCCTCCCCTCCGGCGGGGACGCCTTGCTGCAGGGGTTCACCCAGTCGGCCGCCCAGCTGCTCGACCCCGGCTACATGGTCAACACCCTGTGCAACATCATCTTCACCGGTGCCTCCTCCCTGCTGATCATCTGCGTGGGCTGGTTTGTCACCGAGCGGGTGGTGGAGCCGCGTCTCAGGCACGTCGCGCTCAACGAGGATCTGGCGAGCGCCGACGAGATGGGGCGTTACAGCGCACGGGAGAGCCGTGCCTTCAACTGGGCCGGCTTCGCCATGCTGGCGGCCGTGGTGCTGCTGGGGCTGGCTCTGTCGCCGGGCGACTCGCCGCTGCGGGCGCCGGACGGTTCTCTCACCACCTTCGCCGCCCCTGTGATGAAGTCCATCGTGCCCCTCATCTTCTTGCTCTTCATCCTGCCTGGCATCGTCTACGGCTTCGTGGCGGGGAGCTTCAGGAGCGGCAAGGACGTGATCGATGCCATGTCCGCCACCATGAACAAGATGGGCTCCTACATGGTGATGGCTTTCTTCTGCGCCCTCTTCATCAAGGCGTTCGGTGACTCCAACCTGGGAACCCTGCTGGCGCTCTCCGGCGCCGAGGTGCTGCACGCCCTGGCACTGCCCGGCGAGGTGACCATAGTCGGCATGATACTGCTCACCGCCACCGTCAATCTGGTGGTGGGCTCGGCCTCCGCCAAGTGGGCCCTCATCAGCCCCATTCTGGTGCCCATGCTGATGGCGGTGGGGATCTCGCCGGAGCTGACCCAGGCCGCGTATCGGGTGGGGGATTCCGCTTCCAACATCATCACCCCGCTGATGGTCTTCTTCCCCCTGGTGGTGGTCTATTGCCAGCAGTATGTGAAGAGCACGGGCATCGGTACCCTGGTTTCCATGATGCTGCCCTATTCCCTGGCTTTCCTGGTGAGCTGGACGTGCTTCCTGCTGCTCTACTGGGCGCTGGGGTTCCCGCTCGGGTTGCAGGCTCCCTATGTCTATCCTGCCCCCTGAGGGTGACGAGGGGCCTTGGGCCCCTCGCTTTTTTTGGGTACAGTGTGGCCTCCACTGCGGAGGTACCATGAACCCGACCATCGATCTCATCCTTTCCCATCGCTCCATTCGCCAGTTCACGCCGGAGCCCGTCAGTGCCGAGCAACTCGATCAGATCCTGAGCGCCGCCCAGAGCGCCGCCAGCTCCAGCTTCCTGCAGGCCAACAGCATCATCCGGGTGACGGACAAGGGGCTGCGCGCCAGTCTGGCCGAGCTGGCCGGCCACCAGGCCTACGTGGCCGAGGCGGCGGAGTTCCTGCTGTTTTGTGCCGACTACCAGCGCCACAGCCAGATAGTACCGGAGGCCCGGACCGGCTTCGTGGAGCAGCTCCTCATCGGTGCCATCGACGGCGCCCTGATGGCACAGAATGCGCTGCTGGCCGCCCAGTCCCTGGGGCTGGGCGGCGTCTACATCGGCGGCATCCGCAACAACCCGGCTGCGGTGAGCGAGCTGCTGGGTCTGCCCCATCAGGTGATCCCCCTGTTCGGCCTCTGCCTGGGCCATCCCGCCCAGCAGCCCGAGCAGAAGCCGCGGCTGCCCCGTGCCCTGGTGGTGCACGAGAACCGCTATCCAGAGACGCTCGATCGCGCCCTGCTGGCCCAATATGATCGGCAGATCCACGACTACTACCAGGCGCGCAGCAGCAACAACAAAGAGCAGACCTGGAGCGGGCAGATCAAGGCCATCCTCGGCAAGGAGGCCAGACCCTTCATGCTGGGCTTCCTGCAGTCGAAGGGTTTTTGCCTCAAGTAATGGAGGCGGCGGGCGATATGGAGCATGACGCCATGGAGATGGCTGTCACTTGGTTGCGTTGTTGTGAGACACGCTGGGATCTGGGCGCTACCCTACGGGGCTAAGCTGTTGTAGGATCTCGCAATTGGATTGGGACTGGAGTGTGAACACCCTATGATTTTAACCTTGATATTGCTGTCAATCGGCGCACTCCTGTTTCTGGTCATCGCCTACAACGTGGTGCAGCAATACAAACAGAAGGCCGAGGCCGACAAGCGCCAGGCCATCGCCCGTCACAAGGCCGTGGCGGACGAGACCGAAGAGCTGCTGCTGAACGTCAACCTGGTGCCCTTCTCCAAGAACATGGTACTGCTGATGCAGCACCGCATCCTGGATGCCTATCGCGCCATCGCCCTGGTGATGCCCAATGTGCAGATCAAGCAGCGCATCGCCGACGTCCAGACCCAGATCAAGAATGTGCAGGAGAATTACAGCAGCCAGGACGAGGGACACTTCAAGACGCCGGAGTCCGACCGCCAGGCCATCCAGATGCTGCAACTGGCCAAGAAGATGCGAGCCGTGCTGCGGGTGGAGCACAACAAGGGCAAGATAGATCCCCAGGGGTTCGCCCAGGAGGATCGCCGCCTCGAGCTGATGCAGCTCAAGATCAACATCGCCAACCTGCTCAAGCGGGCCATGGATGCCCAGATCCAGGGGCAGTACGGCACCTGCCGTCAGCTCTATACCAAGGGGCTCGGCGCCCTGGCCAATGTCTCCGACAAGGATCCCTACCTGCTGGCGCGGGAAGAGGACATGCGCCAGGGGATGCGGCAGCTGGAAGAACACCTGCAGCAGCACAGCGAGAAGGAGCTGCAGAACATCAAGGACAAAGAGGCGGACGAACTGGACGTCCTGTTCCAACCGAAGAAGAAATGGTGATCATGTCTCATCCACTGGATTCCACGCTGGGGCCCATGGCCCCATTCGTTTGCCAACTGCTCACGGAAATGCAGGCCGTCATTGGGGGCTCCGCGTTCCCCGTGGTGGATCACCTCTGCTACCGGGCTGCCACCCTGCCGGAATACTTGGACTTGAAAGAGGCACTGGCTGCCCACGGGGTCTTGCTGGTGGAGGGGATGATAGGAGGCCGCCCCATCGCCACCTATCGCCTGCACCAGCCCGTCTGCTGGCAACAGGTCACCGTGCCCTGCATCGAGCTGGCCGCCCCCAAGGCGGGTCGCAGCCATCAGGCCGGTCTCGAGCATATCGAGCTGGTGGTGCCGTCACTGCACGCCCTGGTGGCGGCCCATCCCGGCGTGGCCTTCAAGACGGCCAACATCGACGACAGGCGCAACCCGGACGTGGGCCTGATGTTGCCCTCGGGGCAGATCAAGTTTCATCTGCGCCCTCTGAGCGAGGTGATCGACGAAGAGCTGTGTACCGGCGCCGTGGTGCCGGTCCCGCTGGACTATTACGACGGCCTGTGAACTGACGGCCGAACGCCGTGCCGGGTGACGGGAGGGGGCGGCGCCGCGCGCCCCTTGAGATGACCGAGCCAGAGGCTCAAGGCGGCGGTCACCCCCAGCACCAGCTCGATGCCGAGCACCAATCCCCCTAGTCCCCCCCGCTCCCAGAAGGGATGCAGATAGAGCCCACCCAGACTGGCCCCCAGGTAGTACCCCACCAGATAGAGCGACGAGGCGAGCGCCCGGTCGTGCTCCACGTGCTGGCCGACCCAGGCGCTGGCGCAGGCGTGGGCGAGGAAGAAACCGAAACTCGAGACCAGCAGTCCCCCTATGATGGCGACTAGGGTTCCCTGCAACAGGGCGAGGCTGCCGAGCGCCATCAGGGTTATTCCCGCCAGCAGCATGCGCTGTGCCCCAAAGCGATGGGCGCCGCGGCCGCTCAGGGAGGAGGCTAGGGTGCCGGTGAGGTAGGTCAGGAACAGCATGCCGAGCCACTGGGTCGGCAGGGAGAAGGGGGCCTTGGCCAGCAGGAAGGTGAGGTAGCTGTACTGGTTCAAGAAGACCATGAAGTTGAGGCCGCCGATGAGGTAGGCTCCAACCAGGAGTGGATTGCCTAGGTGACTCTGGATGGCGCGGCGCAGCTGGCCGGGAGCGGGCTCCACGGCCACGAAGCGGGTCTGGGCCGGCAGCAGCCAGATGACCAGGGGCAACAGGGTCAGGCTGATGGCCCCGATGCCGAGGAAGGTGTGCTGCCAGTCGCCGAACCAGCCGGCCAGCAGGCCGCCGACCACCCGGCCCGCGATGCCGCCGAGGGAGTTCGCGGCGATGTAGACCCCGACGGCGACGATCAGGGCGCGCTTGCTGAACTCTTCCCCCATGTAGGCGATGGCGGTGGCCGGCAACCCCGCCAGCAGGGCCCCCTGCAGGATGCGCAGGCTCACCAGCAGATCGAAGCGGGTCACCCAGGGGATGCACAGGGAGAGCAGGATGGCGCCGATCAGGCTCCACAGCATGATCCGCCGCCGTCCGAATCGGTCCGCCAGACGGGCGCAGATGAGCAGGGAGCCCGCGAGCCCGGCGGTGCAGCCGGCGAGGGTCCAGCTGGCGGACAGGGAGCTGACCGAGAAGACCTCGGCCAGGAGGGGGAGCAGGGGGTGAGTCTGGTAGAGATTGAGAAATACCAGGAAGGAGCCCAGGCTGAGGGCCAGGGTGGCGCGTATCCATGCGCGACTTCCGACTTCGATCATATGGAGGTGTCCCGACGACTTTTATGCAGAGTAGTGGGTCGCTTTATATAAATATAATATATTTAAGTTATCAGTCTGATAAATGGAATTGATATGGATCTGAAACAGCTCGGTTACCTGCTGGCGGTGCGAGACGCGGGCTCCTTTACCAAGGCCGCCCAGGGCTTGCACGTGGCGCAACCGGCCGTCAGCATGGCCATCTCCAAGCTGGAGCAGCAGCTCGATCTGCGGCTGTTCGACCGCCAAGATCGCAGCGTGCGCCTCACCCCTGAGGGAGAGGTGCTCTGCCGTCATGCCGAACGGCTGCTGCGCCAGATGCACCAGGCCGAGGCCGAGATGGCCGAGCTCAAGGGGTTGGAGCGGGGGGAGGTGCGCATCGGCATTCCCTACATGATGGGGTCCTACTATTTTCCCCCTATCCTGATGGCCTTCAAGCACCGCTATCCGGGTCTTAGGATCCGGGTGGAGGAGGCGGGTACCCGGGAGCTGCTCAGCCGCATGGTGGACGGCAGCCTGGATCTCGCCATTCTCATCACCAGCGATCTGCCGCCGGCCCTCGAGGGGGCTCAGCTGCTGCGCGAAGAGATGTTGATGGTAGTGGGGGAGGAGCACCCGCTGCGAGGCGCGGATGCCGTCTCGCTGCCGCAGTTTTTCAGCCAGGAGCTCGCCATGTTCCGGCGGGGGTTCTACCACAGGGAGCACATGGAGGTGTTGGCGCAGGGGCTTGGGCTAGAGCCCAATATCGCCTTCGAGAGCAACCTCATACCACTGCTCAAGGCGGTGGTGCGGCAGGGATTCGCCGTGACCACCTTTCTGCGCATGGCGCTGGAGGAGGAGCCGGCGCTCACCGGCGTGCCTTTCGCGCCGCCCATCTTCCTGGATCTCTGCGTAGCCTGGCGGCGGGGGGACCCCCTCTCCATGGCCAACCGGGCGCTGCGGGATTTTCTATTGTCCCAGGCCTCGCCCGAGGATGGCCCCACCAGGGGCCGCCGCCCGCGGTGACGGCACCCACAAAAAACGCCTCCAACGGGAGGCGTTTTTCATGTCGGCGCTGACTCGCCGGGCATCACTTCTTGAACAGGTGATCCAGCTTGTTCGCCTTGGTGGAGAGGTAGAACTCGTTGTGGGGGTTGCGCCCTTCCTGCAGCGGCACGCGTTCCGCCACCGGAATGCCAAAGGATTCCATCGCCTTCATCTTGCGCGGGTTGTTGGTCATCAGGCGCAGGGACTTGACCTCCAGGGCCTTCAGCATATCGGCACAGATGGTGTAGTCGCGCATGTCGGCGGCAAAGCCCAGCGCCACGTTGGCCTCGACGGTGTCGGCGCCCTGATCCTGGAGGTGATAGGCGCGGATCTTGTTGAGCAGGCCGATGCCGCGCCCTTCCTGACGGACATAGAGCAGGACGCCGCGGCCTGCCTTGGCGATCTTCTCCAGGGCGGCCTGCAACTGGAAGCCGCAGTCGCAGCGCAGGCTGAACAGGGCATCCCCAGTCAGACACTCGGAATGGATGCGCCCCAGCACGGGTTCACCGTTCGTGATGTCGCCCATCACCAGCGCGGCATGATCCTTGCCAGTGCCGGTTTCCTGAAAACCAACCAGCGTGAAAGTGCCCCAGGGGGTCGGCAACTTGGATTTGGCCACGAGGGTAACGCTGCTCATATGGTTGCTCCTGACTACAGCTGCTTGAAAAAGGGCGGCTAGTGTAGCGCGCCTTGTGCATAACAACCATAAGAACAAAACCTTGCGCGAGGAGGGGGTTAGCAGATCGGTCAGAATTGGCGCAATCGCGACGACTTTTGCGCAATTGTGCGCCCTGACAACTGCCAGCGTCGATGCATTCGGGTATAATCGGCGCCCATTATCCCATCCCGATCAGGGATGCGGGCAACCCGTCAAGATGCCGAGTACGCAGGAGAAAAGTTATGGCTCGTATGGCCCCTGTTATGACAATTGATGGCCCGAGTGGAGCCGGTAAGGGCACCCTGTGCCAGCTGTTGGCAGAGAAACTGGGTTGGCACCTGCTCGACTCCGGAGCCATCTATCGGGTGCTGGCCCTGGCGGCCTTGCATCACGATGTGGAGCTTGACTCCGAAGCCGCGCTGGTCCCCCTGGCCGCCAACCTGGACGTGCAGTTCCAGGTCGATGGGGATCTGGTCAAGGTGGTGCTGGAAGGGGAGGATGTCTCCCGTACCATTCGCTCCCAGGAAGTGAGCGATGCCGCCAGCAAGGTCGCCGTCTTCCCCCGGGTGCGCGAAGCCCTGCTGCGCCGTCAGCGTGCCTTCCGCCAGGCTCCCGGCCTCATCGCCGATGGCCGCGACATGGGCACAGTGGTTTTCCCCGAGGCCGAGGTGAAGATCTTCCTCGACGCCAGCGCCGAGGAGCGGGCCCAGCGCCGCTATAAGCAGTTGCAAGATAAGGGCTTTGATGTTAACTTTGAGCGTCTTTTAACCGAGATTCGGGAACGTGATGATCGCGACAGAAATCGCGCCGTCGCCCCCCTGAAACCCGCGGAAGATGCTCTTGTGGTAGACTCAACGTCTATGACCATAGATGAAGTGCTGGTGACGGTACTCGCCTATGCGGAGCAACAACTTGGTGACATCGGCGCGAGCTGATGCCAGTCGTCTGCACCACGGATGGCGCAGATAATTAAAAACAACCCCGCTTGTGCCGGATTGCGAGTGGATGTTTCATTTGTGACATAAACAATGATCGAATCTTTTGCTCAACTCTTTGAAGAGTCCCTGAACGCCGTTGAAACCCGTCAAGGTTCCATCGTCAAGGGCACTGTCGTTGCTATCGAAAATGGTTTCGTACTGGTTGACGCCGGTCTGAAATCCGAGTCCGCTATCCCGGCTGAAGAATTCAAGAACGCCATGGGCGAGCTGGAAATCAACGTAGGTGACTCCGTTGACGTGGCTCTGGACTCTATCGAAGATGGTTTCGGCGAAACCAAGCTGTCCCGCGAAAAAGCCAAGCGCCACGAAGCCTGGCTGCAGCTTGAAAAAGCTTACGAAGAGCAAGCTACCGTTATCGGTATCATCAACGGCAAGGTCAAGGGTGGTTTCACCGTTGAACTGAACGGCATCCGTGCCTTCCTGCCGGGTTCTCTGGTTGACGTGCGTCCGATCCGTGACACCGCTCACCTGGAAAACAAAGAACTCGAGTTCAAGGTCATCAAGCTGGACCAGAAGCGCAACAACGTTGTGGTTTCCCGTCGTGCCGTGATCGAAACCGAGAACACCTCCGAGCGCGAAAGCCTGCTGGCCAACCTGCAAGAAGGTCAAGAAGTTAAGGGTATCGTCAAGAACCTGACCGACTACGGTGCATTCGTAGATCTGGGTGGTGTTGACGGCCTGCTGCACATCACCGACATGGCGTGGAAGCGCGTTAAGCATCCTTCCGAAATCGTCAACGTTGGCGACGAGATCGCAGTCAAGGTTCTGAAGTTCGACCGCGAGCGTACCCGTGTATCCCTGGGTCTGAAGCAACTGGGCGAAGATCCCTGGGTTGCTATCGCCAAGCGTTACCCGGAGACCACCCGTCTGTCTGGCCGCGTGACCAACCTGACCGACTACGGCTGCTTCGTTGAAATCGAAGAAGGCGTTGAAGGCCTGGTACACGTATCCGAGATGGATTGGACCAACAAGAACATCCACCCGTCCAAGGTTGTCAACGTTGGCGACGTGGTTGACGTGATGGTTCTGGACATCGACGAAGAGCGTCGTCGTATCTCCCTGGGTCTGAAGCAGTGCAAGTCAAACCCGTGGCAGCTGTTTGCCGAAACTCACGCCAAGGGCGACCGTGTTTCCGGTAAGATCAAGTCCATCACTGACTTTGGTATCTTCATCGGTCTGGATGGCGGCATCGACGGCCTGGTTCACCTGTCTGACATCTCCTGGAACAACCAGGGCGAAGAAGCCGTGCGTGAATTCAAGAAGGGCGACGAGATCGAAGCCGTTGTTCTGCAAGTGGACCCGGAGCGCGAGCGCATCTCCCTGGGCGTCAAGCAGATCGAAGAAGACCCGTTCAACAAGTACCTGTCTGACAACAAGAAAGGTGCTATCGTGAAGGGTAAGGTTACCGAGGTTGATGCCAAGGGCGCCGTGATCGAACTGGCTGACGGCGTGGAAGGCTACCTGCGTGCTTCCGACGCTGCTCGTGACCGCGTAGAAGACGCCACTCTGGTGCTGTCTGTTGGTGACGAAGTTGAAGCCAAGTTCATGGGCGTTGATCGCAAGAACCGCACCGTAAGCCTGTCTGTCCGTGCCAAGGACGAGGCTGACGAGCGTGTTGCCATCGACAGCCTGAACCAGCAAGAAGAAGTTGTGTTCAGCAACGCCATGGCTGAAGCGTTCAAAGCCGCCAAGGGTGAATAATCCTTGATGCAAGAAAAGGGCGGCATTGCGCCGCCCTTTTTTATCCTGGCAAAATTATTATTGCATGTGATCGGGGAAGGAGATTTAACCTTATGACCAAATCAGATCTCATCGAACAACTGGCAGCCAGCCGCATGCATATGCCGGCCAAGGATGTTGAAGCCGCCATCAAGGAGATCCTTGAGCAGATGGCATCGACCTTGCAAAACGGCGACCGGATTGAAATCCGAGGATTTGGAAGTTTCTCACTGCACTATCGTGCGCCTCGCGTGGGCCGCAACCCCAAGACCGGGGACAAGGTTGAACTGACCGGGAAATATGTCCCGCACTTCAAGCCTGGCAAAGAGTTGCGCGAGCGCGTCAACATCGTCGAATAATGCAGAAATTGGCATACAAGGGTATGCCTTTTTTATTTTTACGACATTGAGGCCGTTCATTGTCGGGTTTCTCGAACTCTTTTCCCATTCGCTCTAGAGTCTGCCTGCGATTTTAAGGATAATCAGTCTCTCATTAGCTACAGACAGGGAGCTCCTATGAAGCGTATCTTGGCCCTCATCCCATTGGTGCTGGTGTTTGTATTGACCCTGGCCATCGGTTCGCAAAATGGTCAGCTGGTTCAGTTCAATTATCTGATAGCTCAGGGTGAGTTCTCGCTGTCCATGCTGCTGGGTTTCTTCTTTGCCGGTGGCTTCCTGCTGGGCTGGCTGGTCTTCGGCCTGCTGTTCCTGCGCCTCAAGCTGCAAAACCGCACCCTGAACCGAACCATGCGTCGTCAATCTCGTGAATTGGAGCTTGCCCGGTCGACAGCCAAGGAATAACGTCCCTCGATGCTTGAACTGCTTTTCCTGCTGTTGCCCATCGCCGCCGGTTATGGCTGGTATATGGGACGCAGGAGTGTTCGCCAGGACACCCAGCAACAGAGTAACCAGTTTTCCCGCCAGTACGTGGCGGGTCTCAACTATTTGTTGTCCGACGAATCCGACAAGGCGGTGGACCTCTTCATCCAGCTGCTGGAAGTCGACAGCGATACCATCGAAACCCACCTCTCCCTCGGCAACCTGTTTCGTCAGCGGGGCGAAGTAGATCGCGCCATCAAGATCCACCAGAACCTGGTTGCTCGCCAGCTGACCCGGGAGCAGCGCCAGCTCGCGCTGCAGGAGCTGGCCCGCGATTTTCTGGCTGCCGGCCTGCTGGATCGGGCCGAAGCCATCTGGAAGGAGCTGTGCGAGGACAGCGACTTCGAGGAGACGGCGCTCTCCCAGTTGCTCGTGATCCATCAGCAGTTGCGCGACTGGGACAGGGCCATCGAGGTGGCCATTCGCCTGCAGAAATTCCAGGGCAAGAAGCTGGCCGAGCCCATCTCCCATTTCTATTGTGAACAGGCGGAGAGCGCCTTGCGCGACGGCGACAAGTCGGCGGGCATCGCCAGGCTGAAACGTGCGCTCGTCGCCCACCCGGCCTGCGCACGCGCCAGCCTGCGCCTTGCTGAACTCTCGATGGAGGAGGGCAGGTACGAGGAGGCCAGCAAGGATCTGCTGCGGGTGTTCGAGCAGGACATCGACTTTGCCTCCGAAGCCATGCCAAAACTGCTTCGGTGCTACCAGCAGATGGGCCGCAGCCAGGAGCTGATCCCGCTGCTGGAGAAAGCGGTGGAGGATCATGCGGGCGTCAGCGTGACCCTGGCCCTGGCCAATCTGGTGGAGGCGCGCGACGGCCTGAGCCAGGCCCGCGCCCTGGTGCTGCGCCAGTTGCGGCGCCACCCCTCCATGAAGGGCTTCTACCAACTGGTGGGCTTCCAGCTGGCGAGCGCCGAGGAGGGGCCGGCCAAGGAGAGCCTCGAGCTGCTGCAGCAACTGGTGGGCGAGCAGATCAAGATAAAATCGACCCACAAGTGCCGCCAGTGTGGCTTCGCCACCCATTCGCTGTTCTGGCAGTGCCCCTCCTGCCGGCAGTGGGGCACCATCAAGCCGATCCGCGGTCTGGATGGGGAATGAAGGGCACAAGGTGCTTTGCCTCTTGGGCTTAGCAGGCCTGAGCCCCGGACGAACGGGGCTATCCAAGTGATTCAGATGCCAGCGTGCAACCGGGGCCCCGGCTCGTGTTGCGCCTGGAGATGGCATAACAACCCATAGGAAGTGACATGCAAGACCCCAAAGTACTGGTTGCGCTGGATTATCAGCACGAGGCCGACGCCTTCGCCTTCATTGAGCAGATCTCCCCGGCCCAGTGCCGCCTCAAGGTGGGCAAGGAGATGTTTACCCTGTTTGGTCCCCAGTTCGTGCGCCAGTTGGTGGCCAAGGGTTTCGACGTCTTCCTGGATCTGAAATTCCACGACATCCCCAACACGGTCGCCAAGGCCGTGGCCGCCAGCGCCGAGCTCGGCGTCTGGATGGTCAACGTCCATGCCAGCGGTGGCGAGCGCATGATGCGGGCCGCCAGGGAGGCGCTGCTGCCCTATGGTGACAAGGCGCCCCTGCTCATCGGTGTGACGGTGCTGACCAGCATGGAGCAGTCCGACATGGCTCCTCTGGGTCTGGATGTGACCCCGGCCGAGCAGGTGATCCGCCTGGCCACCCTTGCCAAGACGGCGGGACTGGACGGGGTGGTCTGCTCCGCCGAAGAGGCGAGCGCGCTGAAGGCCCTGCTCGGCGCCGACTTCAAGCTGGTGACCCCGGGCATTCGTCCGACCGGCTCGGCCGCCGGGGATCAGCGCCGCGTTATGACACCGCGGGCCGCGGTGGAGGCGGGGGCCGACTATCTGGTGATCGGTCGCCCCATCACCCAGGCTGCGGAGCCAGCCGCCGTGCTGGGGGCGATCAACGCCGAGCTCAACGGCTAGTTTGTGTCGCCCGAATACAACAGGCCGGATCCCGATCCGGCCTGTTGCATTTTGATGGGAAGACTAGTGCTGCTGCGAGCGGGTGAACCTCGTACCCGCAGGGTTCAAGACTTGACGGCCTGCACACCCAGACCGAGGGGGAAGAGGCCGAGCAGCAGGCCGGCGGCCGAGCCGATGAAATGGGATTCGATGTGTACCCTCGCACCGATGAGGGCGGAGACCGGGCTCTCCCCGGCGCTGTAGAAATCCAGGCCGAGCTTGATCACGATGCCTGCCAGCATCAGCCAGCCGGAATAGCGGCGGTAACGGATGTCCTGCATGGCGCCCCACACGAACAGGCCGTGCAGCAGGCCGGACAGCCCCATGTACCATTGGGTCTGCGGGCACCACCACCAGATCCCCAGCCCCACGGCCGCGCCCAGCAGCAACAGCAGCACGGGCAGGCGCCAGGCCGCCAGGTACTCCTGGAACAGGCTGTAGAGGACCGCCAGTCCGCTCAGGTTGAGCAGCAGGTGCCACAGATTGGTGTGGGCCAGATTGCCTGTTATGATGCGCCACCCTTCCCCCTGGGCGATCAGGTTGCGATCGAAGGCGAGCTGATGGTTTGGCACGGTGAAGAAGAGCAAGGCAGTGACGAGCGAAAGCGTGATGACCCAGAGCAGACCCGATTTTTCTGACAACATGAAACAGCCCAACGACAAAGAGAGCCGATACTGTACACGCTGTACCCGAGCCCTCAAAGCGTGCCTGTGCGAATATGTTCGGCAAGTGCCCCATCATGCTCCGCTCCATATCCTGCAACACCCGACCGAGGTGGGTCACCCCAAGGGGACGGCGGCGCTGCTGGCAGCTTCGCTCGGCCATGCCCGCATCCATGTGGGAGAGGATTTTGGGGGGGACGAAGGGCTCAATGCCCTGCTGGCCGACCCCGACGTGCAGTGTTACCTGTTGTGGCCAGATGACGAGGCGCTGACTCCGCTACAGGCCAGGGCGCACCTTGCACGCCGCGCAGGGCAAGGGAAGGCGAGCGCGCACTTTATCCTGCTCGACGGCACCTGGCGCAAGGCCTATCGCATGTTGCACCGCAACCCGGCCCTGCTCGGGCTGCCGCGGATCACGCTCGGCGCCATCGCCGGGCAATATTCCATTCGCAAAAGCCCCTTTCCCGGGGCCTTGTCGACCCTGGAGGCGGGCTACCATCTGTTATCCCAGTGGGAGGGTGACGCCGAGCGCTTCGCCCCGCTGATGGAGCTCTTTACCCATTTGAACCGGCAGTGGCATGAGTTTGCCGATGGCCGCCGCCGATGAACTGTCCAGAGTACGCCGCCTGCTCGTCAGGGGGCCAAGAGGAGTGACCAACGTGAAAAAAGCCGTCGTGGTATTCAGTGGGGGGCAGGACAGCACCACCTGCCTGGTGCAGGCACAGGCCCGTTATGACGAAGTGCACGCCATCACCTTCGATTATGGCCAGCGCCACCGGGCGGAGATAGAGACCGCCCGCCAGCTGGCAGGGACGCTCGGGATCGCCGCCCACAAGGTGATGGACGTGACCATGTTGGGGGAGCTGGCCATCTCTGCCCTGACCCGGGACGACATACCGGTCAGCGGTGAACTGCAGGATAACGGCCTGCCCAATACCTTCGTGCCGGGGCGCAACATCCTGTTCCTGACCCTGGCCGCCATCTATGCCTACCAGGTCGGTGCCGAGGCAGTGATCACCGGGGTGTGCGAGACGGATTTCTCCGGCTATCCCGATTGCCGCGACGACTTCGTCAAGGCGCTCAACCAGGCGGTGTCGCTCGGGCTGGATCGCGCCATTCGCTTCGAGACCCCCCTGATGTGGCTCGACAAGGCCGAGACCTGGGCGCTGGCGGATCACTACGGCCACCTCGACACCGTGCGCCACCAGACCCTCACCTGCTACAACGGCATTCAGGGGGACGGTTGTGGCACCTGTCCCGCCTGCGAACTGCGGCGGCGGGGGCTCGATCGCTATCTGGCCGATCAGGGGGGCATCCGGGCCAGGCTGTTTGAGAAAACCGGGCTCGGCGAGAAAAGCGGATCTTGAGCCTGCGCCTCGGCTGCCTTTGGGGTATAATCCGCGGCTTTTGCAGCCAGTCGTGATCAAGATGCACTACCCAATCAACGAGATCTTCCAGACCATCCAGGGGGAGGGGGTCTTCACCGGCCTGCCCGCCATCTTCGTACGCCTGCAAGGCTGCCCGGTGGGCTGCCCCTGGTGCGATACCCGCCATACCTGGGTCGTGGATCCCGAGCGCGAGGTCGCGCGCGACGAGGTGCTCGATCGATCCAACGAATCCGATGGCTGGAGCAGGATGAGCACGGAGGATATCCTGGCCAGCTTCCAGCGGCTTGGCTACCTTGCGCGCCACGTGGTGTTAACCGGCGGCGAGCCCTGCCTCTATGATCTGAACGAGCTCTCGTCGGCCCTGGTGGCATCGGGCTACCAGGTTCAGATCGAGACCAGCGGTACCAGCGAGATCCTGACCCACGAGCAGACCTGGGTGACTGTCTCCCCCAAGATCGGCATGAAGGGGGGCCTGCCGGTGCTGCTGTCGGCCCTCGAGCGGGCCAACGAGATCAAGCATCCGGTGGCGACCGAGCGCCATATCGAGGAGCTGGATGCCCTGCTGGCGAGTGCCCGGCTGCGCCCCGACGTGGTGATCGCACTGCAACCCATCAGCCAGAAGCCCAGGGCCACCGAGCTGGCCATGGCGACCTGCATCGCCCGCAACTGGCGGCTCTCCATCCAGACCCACAAATACCTGAATATCGATTGATATGGACGGACTCTCCGATGAGCGGGTATTGCTCACCCTGGCCAGCAAGATGCCCTACGGGAAATATCGGGGGCGACGCATCATCGATATTCCGGAGCCTTATCTGGTGTGGCTGGCGCGCAGCGGTTTTCCGGCCGGTGCCCTTGGCCAGTCATTGGCGCTGGCCTACGAGATAAAACTCAATGGGCTGGAGTCCATGATTATTCCCATTATTAACAGGATGTCAGAATGAGAATATATACGAGGCAGGGGGACAAGGGGCTCACGCGGCTTGCCGACGGCACGTCTCTGGCTAAAGATGATCGGCGCGTGGAGACCTATGGCGCCATCGATGAGCTGAATTCCCAGATAGGGCTCTTGATGGCCGAAATACCCGCCGACGAGACGGCATTATTGGCCGAATTGATATTGTTGCAGCAGGAGCTGTTTGATTTGGGGGGCGAGCTGGCTTTTTCCAGCGAGGCGCAAAATCCCGCCTTGTGGCAGGTCAACGAGCGCTGGACCCAGAGGCTCGAACAGCAGATCGATGCCTATAGTGCCCAGTTGCCGGCACTGCGCAATTTCATCCTGCCGAGCGGCTCGCGGGCGGCGGCCCAGGCTCACGTAGTGCGAACCCTGACCCGTCGCTGCGAGCGCCTGCTGCTGGGCCTGAGCCGCGAGGAGCGGGTGAACCCCGCCGTGTTGCCCTATCTGAACCGGCTGAGTGACTGGTTTTTCACCGTAGCCAGATACCTGCTGGTCTCCTCGGGCACGCCGGAGATCCTCTGGGTCAAGGCGGCGGATAGGCGCTGAGGAGCTCATGGAGCGGGCAATAAAAAACCTCGCCTAGCGAGGTTTTTTATTGGGCGGGACAGCGTGCCAGGGATCAGATGGCAAATTCTTCCACCGATTTGCCTTCGGCCACGGCCTTGGCAATGACGGAGGGCATGCGACCCTGGCCGGTCCAGGTTTTTTCCACACCATTGTCCAGATAGCGATATTTGGGGGGGCGGGGGGCTCGCTTGCCCTTGCTTGCCTTGGGAGCATCGGCGACAACGGTATTGACCAATTCAGCGGGATCGATCCCGGCTGCCTTCAGCATTTCGGCGTATTCGGCAATTTTCTTTTGATGCTCTTCACGGGCCTGGCGCTCGGCAGATTCATCCTGCTGACGTTCGGCCACCACGGCGGAGAGTTTCTCCAAACCTTCTTCCAGCTGTTCCAGAGTCAATTCGCGGCAAGTCGCCCGCAGGCTACGGATATTCAACAGTACTTTCAAAAATTCGTTCATATTGGCTACCACGCGGGCAAGATATTAGGGGAAGAGATTGTTTTTTCGATAATCTATAGGGGGATTCGGCATCAAGTCAAGCCTGCCGAAATAATTAATTATCCTGATAAATTAAGTCAGATAAATATTCGTGGCGATATATTTTCCCGCATCTGTCTGCGTTCATTTCCGAATGAGTTCCAACCAGATGAAAATATCGTCGACATGAGCGATGGCGCACCATTTGACTACCATTTGCCTTGCTTGTGCCATACCTGCCTTGAAATTTAATCAAAAAACTTGCTATCACCCGGTAGCTCGATAAAATGTGCCGCGAATACCTTTAAGTAGAGGCGCGCTGCCTATGAGTAACCGAGCGGAGGGTGATGCCTGTGATGCTCGATGAAAGGAGTCGGCGCCGAAGTGACCAGGCCATCATACCGGGTTGCTGGTTCTGCATCTAATAGGTGCAGGACTGCCATAGTCATCCACTATGGAGCGCTACCTGAAGGGGCTGAGGAGTATACCCTCCCCATGGGTTTTGTTTCTTTGATCCTCTCGGTAGATCTCCACCTGTTGTCTTTAGGTGCAAAGAGATCATGGACATCATTCATTACGCCGACTCCGGTTGGTCCGTCGTTCCCCCCTTGCTGGCCGTCGCCCTGGCGATCATCACCCGTCGCGTCCTGGTGTCGCTGGGGGTGGGCATAGTCGCGGGCAGCCTGCTGCTCAACCAGTTTTCACCCCTCGCATCACTGCACTACATGCTCGACACCGTGCTCAGGATCTTCTGGGTCGACGGTGCGCTCAACCGCGACAACGTCAACATGATCCTCTTCATGTTGCTGCTCGGCGGCCTCATCAGCCTGATGAGCGTCTCCGGCGCCACCCGGGCCTTTGCCGAGTGGGCAGAGCGCCGTGCCAAGACCCGCAAGGGAGCCAAGACCCTCACCGGCATGATGGTGTTCGCCTTCTTCATCGACGACTTCTTCCACAGCCTGTCGGTGGGGGCCATCTGCCGTCCGGTCACCGATCGCTTCCAGATCTCCCGCGCCAAGCTGGCCTACCTGCTGGACTCCACCGCGGCGCCGGTCTGCGTGCTGATGCCCATCTCCTCCTGGGGCGCCTACATCATCGCCCTGGTGGGTGGCATCATGGCGGCCCACGGTCTGACCGAGCAGAGCCCCATCTCCGCCTTCGTCGAGATGATCCCGATGAACCTCTATGCGGTGTTCACCCTGATCATGGTGCTGGTGGTGATCGCCTTCCAGCTCGACATCGGCCCCATGCGCCAGCATGAGCAGTGGGCCCTGGAGGGCAAGCTGTGGGATGAGTCCAAGGGACGTCCCATCGGTCTGGACATGGAGAGCCCACAGGAGAGCAACGGCGGCATGATTGACATGGTGCTGCCGATCCTGACCCTCACCCTGGCCACCGTCTACTTCATGATCGACTCCGGTGCCAGCGTGCTGGAGAGCAAAGGGCTGCCGTTCAGCGTGCTCGGATCGTTCGAGAATACCAACGTCGGCTCCTCCCTGGTCTATGGCGCCCTGTGCAGTCTGGTGGTCTCCATCGGCCTGGCCATGCGCCTCAAGCTCGGGGCCAGCAACTGGATGAAGGCCGCGCCTCAGGGGATCATGGCCATGCTGCCCGCCATCAACATCCTGCTGTTTGCCTGGACCATAGGCGCCGTGGTGCGCGACGTGGAGACCGGTAAATACCTGGCTTCCCTGGCCAACGGCAACCTGCCCATCGAGGTGCTGCCGGCGGTGGTGTTCATCCTCTCCTGTGCCATGGCCTTTGCCACCGGCACCAGCTGGGGCACCTTCGGCATCATGCTGCCGCTCGCCGGCGACATGGCGGCCGCCAGCGACCTCAGCCTGATGCTGCCCATGCTGGCCGCCGTGCTGGCGGGCTCGGTGTTCGGCGATCACAGCTCGCCCATCTCCAGCACCAGCATCCTCTCGGCCACGGGGGCCGGTTGCCACCACATCGATCACGTGATGACCCAGCTGCCCTATGCGCTGGCCATCGCCTTCGGCGCCGCCCTCGGCTATCTGGTGATGGGCTTGATGCACTCCGTGCTGGCAGGCTTTACCGTCAGTGCGCTCTGGTTCCTGGTCTTCTCCGGTTACCATCTGCGCAAAACCCGGCAGCATCGCGCGCTGGCCGTCGCATAAGAGAACAAGGGGCCTTCGGGCCCCTTGGTTTTGGCGGGGGCTTTCGTTAGCATGCCCCCCATCATTCCCGTATCGGAACTCCACCATGGCTTCATTGCACTACAAATTCGCCACCATGAACTCGGGCAAGTCGACCCAGCTCATCCAGGCGCACTTCAACTACCTGGAGCGGGGCATGGTTCCGCTGGCCATGACCCCCGCCATCGACGATCGCTTCGGTGTCGGGGTGATCAGCGCCAGGGTAGGGCTGGAGTTGAGGGTGGAGGTCTTCAGCGACAGCTGCGATCTGTTCGAGATGGTCAAGGCCCGCCACGCCGAGCGGCACATCGATGTCTTCATCGTCGACGAGGCGCAGTTCCTGACCCGCGAGCAGGTCTACCAGCTCGCCCGCATCGTGGACGAGCAGGACATCCCGGTGATCGCCTACGGCCTCAAGACCGATTTTCGCGGGGAGCTCTTCCCCGGCTCCTACCACCTGCTCTGCCTGGCAGACAAGTTCGAGGAGCTGAAAAGCATCTGCTGGTGCGGCAACAAGGCGCACATGAACTCTCGCGTCAACGAGGCGGGGCAGGTGATGCGCGACGGCGAGCAGGTGGAGATTGGCGGCAACGATCGCTATGTGTCGCTCTGCCGCAAGCACTACCTGGAGGGACGGGCGTTCAAGTAAGGCTGGCCATCATCCACAAAGGGCGCCCATCCGGCGCCCTTTTGTTTGCCCGGGGCTCAGTCGATCTCGATGTCGACGGGGGCGATGATGGGATCGGCCACCGGCAGGCGGTGGAACAGCTGGCGGAAGTGTTGTTGCACCCGTCCTATGTCGACGAGCGACATGCCGGAGGCGAAGCCGAACCAGACGTAGAGACCGGTGAGATCGCGAAACATGGGGGGCAGGTAGCGCGGTGCATCGATGAGCCCCTCCAGATAGTGCTGATAGAGCACCGGGATGTCGTCCAGGGTTACCTTGCCGACGAACAGCATGGGCAGGATCTCGGGGACTCCCTCCAGCACGGCGCTGCGGATGAAGTTGACGGTCTCCACATAGCCCTTCACATAGGAGAGATCCTTGGTAAAGCAGGCGCCCCCCGCCACCATGCCGCCGCGAAACACCCGCTGGGTGATCTTGTAGGCGTCGTGCTCGCTGGTGCCTTTCTCGACGAAGTGGCGAAACACCTCGACGAAGTCGGCGCCGCGCTCCGCCATGTCGATGGCCATCACCCGATCCGAGATGCGCTTGGCCCTGTCCGGAAAGGAGCTGAAGGTGAGGGTCTCGATGAGCACGGCGAGCCCCTCCTGACAGGCGGTGATGCGCGGCGAGCCTGCCCCGAGCCAGGTGGCATAGGATTGCTGCCGACCGTTCAGGGTGGTGCCCACGTGGACCCAGCCCTCGTGCACTTCCAATACCTGCAAGTCCAGCTCGGAGAAGCGGGCGTGGGAGCTCAGCTTGATGTAATCCCCCCCGGCGGCGGCATCGGAGACGATGCCATCACTCAGCTTGACTTGCACGGTGCCGTCACTGAAATAGTTCGAGAGCTTGCCCTGCAACCTGGCCACCGCCGCTTCCCCTTCGAACTCCTTGGGGTAGGGGCGCACCAGATGGCGGGCGCCGGGCAGGGAGAAGATGTCGCACAGCCGGGCACCCAGCTCTTTCAGGGTCTTGCGATCACCGCGCAGGTGATCGCTCGCCGAGCCGTAGAGCAACTGGCTGTAGCGCTGAAAGTCCGGCTGCCCGCGCTGGCGCAGCATCTCGATCACCACCATGTACTGATCCACCGTCTCTTGCAGGATCCGGCCCAGATCGTCCTGGGGGCCGAGCCGCCTGCGGATCCTGTCCCTCAGCTCCTTGAGCTCCAGATACTTGTTGCGCGGCTCGAAGCCGAGAGAGAGGGTACGATAAAAGTCGGCATCGATGGCGGGCAGCGCCTCCCCCCCCCTGGCGAGAAAGTCGGCTTGCAGGTGGCGGGGCCATTTGATGGCATCCAGGATGCGGATGGGTTTTTGCAGGGCGAGCAGTTCATCCGAGAGGGATTTCAGGTGCAGGCGATACTTTTCTTGGATGGTCATCGGGCTCTTTGGTTGGAGGCGGGTGCGCTACGAGAATGGTTGAGTATAGGCATTGGGATAGTCAAAAAGAAGCGGGACGACGGCCGATCCGGCCCCTCTACTTTTGGTTGCCTGAAAATTGGTTTAGACTGCGCCCCTTGATCCTTATTGTGTCGTGGAAATGATGAATATCCCCAGCTCTGAAATGATAATGCGTTGGTTGCAGCAGGCCCGGATCGAGCACTATGTGTGCGATCAGTGCCACGGCATCCACATGGTCTCCCTGCAGTCCGTCGAGGGCATCCAGGAGAGCCGGATCTTCGTCGAAGAGGAAGGGCTGCTGTTCTCATCCGAGCTGGAAGTGCGCCCCTCGGCGTTGCTGTCGCTCGTGGCCGAGCTGGGCCGTCTCAACATGCAATACCCGTCCCTCAAGGTGTTCCTCGACATCATAGATGACAACCTGCCGCGTCTCATCGTCGGCCATACCGTCTTCACCAGGGCGGGGCTCAGCGTGGAGCAGTTCCTGCTGTTTGTGGAAAGCACCACCTCCGCGACCCACGAAGTGGTCTCCGAGTGCGAGCGCCTGGGCTTCCTGAATCTGCCTGAAATCCAGGTGGCACCGGAGTCCGTGCACTGATCCCGGGGATGGCGCTGTGCGTTAAATGCGCGAACGGTTCGCTGCGGTCAAAAAGCCGTTGACGTCGGCGGGCCTTTCCCCTAAATTACGCCCCGTTCCGGCGCGATGGCGCAGTGACCCGTGTTGGCTGAACACGTTAAACCACAGACCAAAATTTGGTGAGCTGTCCGAGTGGCTGCCCACCGACGAAGTCGGCAAGAAAGCACGCGTAGCGTGTTCCGAAAGCCACTTCAAAGAAGTAAAAATTTGGTGAGGTGTCCGAGTGGCTGAAGGAGCACGCCTGGAAAGTGTGTATACGGCAACGTATCGAGGGTTCGAATCCCTCCCTCACCGCCAAATTATAAAAAACCGACCTCAGGGTCGGTTTTTTGCATCTGGGGTTATCATATTCCCTGATACCCAGCGAGAGGGTGAAAACCCTCGCCTGGGTTCGAGCAGAGCGACTTGCCGCGATGAACGGCCAGAGGCCGCCCCGAAGGGGGGAGCCACGCAGTGGCGAATCATCCCTCCCTCACCGCCAAATAACGTAAAAGGGCCTGTCGCAAGACAGGCCCTTTTGCATTTCCGGTGATGAATGGCTCGGTTTGAACCCTGGTTCGACAACTGGGCAGAATGGCCCGCCTGGATAACCGAAGGCTGCCCACTGGGTGAGCGCAAGGAAGGGCGCGAGTCAATTCCAACCCAGCCCCATGTTTAACGAACCGACCTGGGGGTCGGTTTTTTGCATCCTGGGCCCTGCATATCCCCTGATGCCGACAAGAGAGGGTGAGTCGCCTCGCCTGGTTAGAGCAAAGCGGCTTGCCGCGATGAACGGCCAGAGGTCGCCCGAAGGGGTGAGTCACGCAGTGGCGAATCATTCCTCCCTTAGCTCCAGGTAAAGGGCGTACCCTTGCCCAGACCGATACGGTTTCTCGATGGCCAATCCAGTTGAAGGGATCCAGACTGGGTCTGTGAGCCAGCTCCGGGCGCGGAGCCATTCCTTTATCACTTGGTGAAAGGGACTCAGGGCCGATGAAAGTCACGCATGGCATCATGAGAGAAATAAGGGCTGCGGGAGCGGCCATCGATCAGCTGGCTAACAATGTTCGCCGTGTGGAGCTGAGAGTGTCAATTCGGAGCTGGGTGTTGGCGGGCATTTTAAATGACGTATTTTCTTAAGGTCCTGTACATGTTACCCCACAAGGATCGTAGTAAAATGTCGCACCATTAAAATCATCCAGTTAGCAGAATACACTGATATGTAATAGGAAAAGCGGTAAGAAAGACCTGGAAATAAATTCAATGTTCAACGGCAATCACGAGTGAAGAATATTTTATGTTGGCAATCTACTTCGTATGAATATTGTTGGGCAGTCTGTGTTAATAAGGATGACAAGTGTGCATTTTCTGCCTTTTTTATTTCTTGTCACCTCGCCTATGGTGTCGGCTGCAGAGCAGCCATCATCAGAGGCGACAGGCCTGAATGATAGCCAGAAGCAGATCAGGGCATTACGCAAAGCGGCGCGAAAAGCCACCATTCCAGCCGATGTGCGCCCCTCTATCACTCGGCCAGCTCCGTCAAACCAACAGAGACTGAATCGCAAATGGGAGCATGCGTTACCTTTTTATGCGCAGAGTGCGATTGATCTCGGGTTTGATCTGCCTCTGCCATTCTCTCTCTCCATTTTGCCAACGTATATGCAACAAGGGTTCAGCTTCTCCGATTTGAAGCTGGCCATTCCCGATCGTCCGGATATCGATTTTGGCCGTCTAAATCTGGATGAGATCGACTTTGGTCATCCAGAAGGCCATACCCGGACATGGCAACTGAAACTCAGCTCGTGGATCTTGCCATTCATGCAGGTTGGAATGCACGCCGGACGTTTTGATGGCGACTCTGATCTGGAAGTCACCATTCCTGATTCGGTGTTTAAGCATATCAAGCCAGGTCTTGAGACGATTCATTTTTCACCTGATTTTTCAGGCTGGAATTATGGGGTGAATACGAATTTTACCGCCGGCTTCGGCCAGTATTTTGCGGTTCTGCCGGTCAGCTATACCCGATCGGAAACCGATGATAAGCGCACCGAGAGTAAGGCACTGCTGGTGAGCCCACGAGTTGGCCGCTCATTCCACCTCGATAATTTGGGTTTAGTGAGCCCTTTTGTGGGCTTCTCTTATATGAAAGTGGAAGGATTTACTCAGCAGTCTGAACCTTTTGGCTATAACATTGCTTACAGCATATCTTCCGAAAACGAAAATGAATGGGCTGGGGTGGTTGGGCTGAACTGGAACCTGGCCAGAAACTATGGTGTGGTGGCAGAGTTCAATGTCGGCCCTGAGCGAACCAGCATGGTCATGATGCTGGACTATCGGTGGTAGGCGGAGGCATGGCGGTAGGAATCCCTTGATATGTCTTGCATCTCAATGGAGAGGTGTCCACTCGTCCTGTTTGCCGTGCTCGCCCATGTCGCATTTTTATCAGAAGTTCTGGTACAGCATCAAGCTATTCATAATGCTGCTTTGTTCTGTGATGGAATATGTTTTTCGACGTGATTGTCTAATTTATAACAAGGTCGATATTCCACGATTAATGATAACTCGACTTGTGGGGAGAAATAACAAGTTAGTTCATATGGTTGTTTTTAAATGCTCCCTTGGTGAAGTCTTACATATGTCAGGAGGATGGTCGCTTTTTAGAAACTTCCTTCTGGGGCGGAGAACAAAGTCAGAAAATTAGAATGTATTGCTTTACCTTAGATAATTATGGAGTGGGGTGTTGAGCCATCGTGTGTCACCCCGTGGACTTGTTGGTGAGAACAGGTATCACTTCAGTTCATCTGCTTATGTCACCATTTTAATATGTCAAAATCAGGGGCGGAATGACGGATGAAAATAAAGCAGTGTTTGTTGATGGCGATGGCCCTTTTAATCATGGGTTGCAGTCATTTTGATGATGAACAACGGGGTATAAAACGACAGGGTATAAATGAAATGGCGGACAGTACCCTTCATCAGTTGATGGCACAGGATGAAAAACTCAATAAATTATTCGAGGAGTCGTTGGCCTATCTTGTCGTCAA
The DNA here is from genome assembly GCF_000820085.1 of Aeromonas sanarellii. GTDB lineage: Bacteria > Pseudomonadota > Gammaproteobacteria > Enterobacterales > Aeromonadaceae > Aeromonas > Aeromonas sanarellii. The sequence goes on along the minus strand of NZ_CDBN01000038.1, from coordinate 48,304 downwards.
TATGAAGGTGACTAAGATACCTGCCATTGGCGTGGGGGGTGGCGAGGGCGTGCTGTTTGTAAAGGCAGAAAAAGAACCTGTTTTTTATCGTGTTCAGCGATGGGATCTGGGTGCCGGTTGGGGGGCTCGTTCTTACAAGGTCTTAGTCTTGCTGTATTCGCAAGATGTCATTGACAAAGTAAAACATGACCATTGGGCATTCGACATCGGTGGTGAGGCTTCCGTTGGCACCGCTGCGATGGAAGGGGCGTCGAGTGGCATTATTCCTGAATATTCCGTGCATATATTGTCTGATGGTGGTGTGTCAGCCTCAATTACGGCAAGAGCAATCAGAATGAGTAAGAGTGACCTCAATATGAGTCAGGACACGTACTGAAGGCTTCTGGCAAGGCTCGCCTCCCGAAGTCAGCTCCCCAAGAGCCACTTGCTCGGCCCCAGGTGACCGTCATACCCGGAGCAAGCCCATCACGATACCCCACCCGATAAAAACCCGACCTGACGGTCGGGTTGTTGTCTGCGTTGCGTCATCCGGTTATTTCTCGCGCCATTCCCGGGAAACAGGCCCGCCGATTCCTGGCGGGCCTGGGAACGGCGCCCGGGATCAGGCGAGATCGAAGCGATCCAGGTTCATGACCTTGGTCCAGGCCGCCACGAAGTCCTTCACGAACTTCTCCTTGGCGCCCGAGCTGGCATAGACCTCCGCCAGGGCCCGCAACTGGGAGTTCGAGCCGAACACCAGATCGACCCGGCTGCCCGTCCACCTGGCCTTGCCGCTCTTGCGATCCGTGCCCTCGTAGACGCCCTTGTCTGCTGCCGGCTTCCACTCGGTGCCCATGTCGAGCAGATTGACGAAGAAGTCGTTGGACAGGGTGCCCGGGGTCGCGGTGAATACCCCGTGGCAGTTGCCGACATTGGTGCCGAGCACCCGCATGCCGCCGACCAGCACCGTCATCTCGGGGGCACTCAGGGTGAGCAACTGTGCCTTGTCGATCAGCATGGTCTCCGCGAAGGCGGCGCACTCGCCCCCGTAGTTGCGGAACCCGTCGGCGAGGGGCTCGAGCACGGCAAAGGAGTCGACATCCGTCTGGGCCTGGGAGGCATCCATGCGACCCGGGGTGAAGGGCACGGTCACGGAGACACCGGCCTTCTTCGCCGCCTGCTCGACGCCGACACCACCCGCCAGCACGATGAGATCGGCCAGGGATACCTTCTTGCCACCGGTGGCCGAGGCGTTGAAGGCCTGCTGGATCCCTTCGAGGGCCTGAAGCACCTTCGCCAGCTGCGCCGGCTGGTTGACCGCCCAATCCTTCTGCGGGGCGAGGCGGATGCGGGCACCGTTGGCGCCGCCACGCTTGTCGGAGCCGCGGAAGGTGGACGCGGAGGCCCAGGCGGTGGAGACCAGCTCGGCCACGGAGAGGGGGGCTGCCAGGATCTTCTCCTTGAGCGTTGTCACGTCCTTGTCATCGACCAGGGGGTGGTTGACGGCGGGAATGGGGTCCTGCCAGATCAGCTCCTCCTTGGGAACTTCCGGCCCCAGGTAGCGCGTGATGGGGCCCATGTCGCGGTGGGTCAGTTTGAACCAGGCGCGGGCAAAGGCATCGGCGAAGGCTTGCGGGTCTTCGTGGAAGTGGCGGGAGATCTTGCCGAATTCGGGGTCAAAGCGCAGGGTCAGGTCGGTGGTCAGCATGGTCGGCTTGTGGAACTTGCCCGGGATGTGGGCATCGGGAATGATCTCCGGGGCATCTTTTGCGACCCACTGCTTGGCACCGGCCGGCGACTTGGTCAGCTCCCATTCGTACTTGAACAGGTTCTCGAAGAAGTTGTTGCTCCACAGCGCCGGGGTCTTGGTCCAGGTCACTTCGAGCCCGCTGGAGACGGTGTCCTTGCCGTGCCCGCTGCCGTAGTCGCTCATCCAGCCGAGGCCCTGTGCCTCCAGAGGGGCACCTTCGGGCTCTGGCCCCTTGTGGGATTCGGGCGCGGCGCCATGGGCCTTGCCGAAGGTGTGACCGCCTGCGATGAGGGCCACCGTCTCTTCATCATTCATCGCCATGCGGCCGAAGGTGGAGCGGATGTCTTTGGCCGCCTCCATATAGTCGCCGCTGGCGTTCGGTCCTTCCGGGTTGACGTAAATCAGGCCCATGTGGGTGGCGCCGAAGGGGGGGCTGAGCTCGCGGTCGCCCTTGACCCGATCTGGGTCGACCCCGAGCCAGGCAATCTCATCCCCCCAGTTGACGTCCTGATCCGGCTCCCACACGTCCGGCCTGCCACCGCCGAAGCCGAAGGTGCGGAACCCCATGGATTCCAGGGCGACGTTGCCGGCGAGGATCAGCAGATCGGCCCAGGAGATCTTGTCGCCGTATTTCTGCTTGATGGGCCAGAGCAGGCGGCGCGACTTGTCGATGTTGACGTTGTCGGGCCAGCTGTTGAGGGGGGCGAAACGCTGCTGGCCCCGGCCGCCGCCACCGCGACCATCCGTGGTGCGATAGGTGCCCGCGGCGTGCCAGGTCATGCGGATGAACTGGGGACCGTAGTGACCGAAGTCCGCCGGCCACCACTCCTGGGAATCTGTCATCAGTTTGACCAGGTCCTTCTTGAGCGCCTGATAGTCGAGGCTCGCGAAGGCCTTGGCGTAGTCGAAGTCCTTGCCCATGGGATCGGAGCTGGGGGAATGCTGGTGCAGCAGATCCAGCCGCAACTGGTTCGGCCACCAATCACGATTGGTTCTGCCGACGCCGGCGGTGTGGTTGAAGGGGCATTTGCTTTCGTCACTCATCTCGGTCTCTCCTTGGAGGGCATCTACATTGCTGACAACTTAGTATGGAAACATTTCCACCGTGCGGTGTGACGCCATGGCAGGGAATGCCTCATGGCACGACGGTGTGGTGTCAATTACTCCTTATTTTTCAATGGATTGGTTAATTTTTATGGGGCGGATTACGAAAAGATGAATCACGGCCATCGAGTTTGGCGATCTGCCGGTGCCCCGTGCGGGTGGTGCGTCCGGCGGTTGTTCATCTTTTTACCCATATCACGGCCATCCGGGTCCAAGTTTGCGCTGCATCATGGCGAGCCGGGTTCCCGGCCTTGGGGCGGGGTACTCGCGTATTTTTGTGACGCAGGCCCTCGAGAGCCTGGCGACGTGGCCGGCGTGTGGTGGTGCGCCGTGCTGGGCAGGCAGTGAAGACACAGGGGAATAACGGCTATGGGACAGGCAGGGCAGGGGGCACTTCCTCTTGGCGGGCCGCCAGGCGATGAGCATGTCAGGAGAAGGGGGGGGTCAGGGGCGGAAAACAAAAAGACCGGCACTTGGCCGGTCTGAAAGGGCAGCATCGAGTGCTGCGGCATCAGGTTGCAGACAACCTGAAAGGGGAATGATGGGGTGGCTGATGGGGCTCGAACCCACGACAACCGGAATCACAATCCGGGACTCTACCAACTGAGCTACAGCCACCACTGAAATCTGCCTTCGATGCCGCTCTCAAGGAGTCGCATCAATGGCGCGCCCTGCAGGATTCGAACCTGCGACCCACGGCTTAGAAGGCCGTTGCTCTATCCGACTGAGCTAAGGGCGCGTTGTATCAAGAAATCCGGAGGACTTCCCGATGAACCTGGTCGGTGATAAAGGATTCGAACCTTTGACCCTCTGGTCCCAAACCAGATGCGCTACCGGGCTGCGCTAATCACCGAAAATTCGTGCTCCAGCATACCTTCGGCGGCACCACTGGGCAACGGGCGGGCATCATACCCAAGCGCCAAAGTCAGCGTCAACGACTTTTTCCGCCAGTAAATTCAAGTGCCTACTTATTGCCCGTCAGGCGAGAGCCGCTAACACCCGCGCCAAAAAAATGCGACAATGCGCCGCAGTTGAACACAGGATGAGTGAAGAACGATGTCTGCCAAAATCATTGATGGAAAACAGGTTGCGCAAACGATTCGCAACCAGGTCGCCGCGCAAGTCCAACAGCGGTTGGCACAGGGGAAGCGGGCACCGGGTCTGGCGGTGATCCTGGTGGGGCTGGATCCGGCCTCCCAGGTCTATGTGGGCAGCAAGCGTCGTGCCTGTGAAGAGGTGGGTTTCGTCTCCCGCTCCTACGATCTCAGCGCCACGGCCACGCAGGACGAGCTGCTGGCGTTGATCGACAAACTCAATGAGGATCCGGCCGTGGACGGCATCCTGGTGCAATTGCCCCTGCCGGCCCATTGCGACACCACCCAGGTGCTGGAGCGTATTCGCCCCGACAAGGACGTGGATGGCTTCCACCCCTACAACGTGGGCCGTCTGGCCCAGCGCATTCCGGCGCTGCGCCCCTGCACCCCCAAGGGGATCATGACCCTGATCGAGGCGACCGGCGTCAAGACCCACGGTCTGCACGCCGTGGTGGTCGGGGCCTCCAACATCGTCGGCCGGCCCATGACCCTGGAGCTGCTGCTGGCGGGCTGCACCACCACCACCTGCCACCGCTTCACCCAGGATCTGGAGGCCCAGGTACGCCGCGCCGATCTGCTGGTGGTGGCGGTGGGCAAGCCGAACTTCATCCCGGGGGAGTGGGTCAAGCCCGGCGCCCTGGTGATCGACGTGGGCATCAACCGTCTGGCCGACGGCTCCCTGGTGGGGGACGTGGAGTTTGAAACTGCGCGCAATCACGCCGCCTTCATCACCCCTGTGCCGGGTGGCGTGGGCCCCATGACGGTGGCCAGCCTGATGGAGAATACCCTGAGCGCCTGCCAGGACTATCACGACGCCTGAGTCAGCGCCCTCTGGCGCAAACAGCAAAAAAGGGAAGGCCTGGCCTTCCCTTTTTCATTGCGCGGTCTCTGTTCCCCGAAGGTCAGATCAGCGCCAGCGCCGCCGCCAGATCGGCGATGAGATCGTCGGCGTCTTCCACCCCGATGCTGAAGCGGATGAGATCGTCATTCACCCCGGCGGCGAGGCGACTCGCCTCGTCCATGGCGGCGTGGGTGGTGCTGGCCGGGTGGCAGGCCAGGCTCTCGAGATCACCGAGGCTCACCGCCTGCACGAACAGCTGCAGGTTGTCGAGCAGGGTGGCGCAGCGCTCAAATCCGCCTTCCAGCTCGATGCTTACCATGCCGCCAAAGCCGCTGGCGAAGGCGCCGAGGGCATCGTGGCCCGGATGGCTGGCCAGCCCCGGGTAGATCACCTTCTTCACCGCCGGGTGGGCGGCGAGGAAGTCGGCCACCTTCTGGGCATTGTGCAGGTGGGCATCCATGCGCAGGGGCAGGGTCTTGACCCCGCGCTGCAGCAGGTAGGCCTCCTGGGGGCCTATGGGGGAACCGATATGCTTGAGGGCCACGGTGCGCACCGACTTCATCAGGGCGTGGGAGCCCGCCACCACCCCGGCGATGATGTCGCCGTGACCACCCAGGTACTTGGTGCCGCTGTGCATCACCAGATCGACGCCGAGCTCCAGCGGGCGCAGCAGGTAGGGGGTGAGGAAGGTGTTGTCACACACCGTGATGGCGCCCACCTTGCGGGCCGCCTCCACCACCACCCGAGGATCCACCACCTTGAGGGTGGGGTTGGTCAGGGTTTCGAACAGTACCACCTTGGTGGCGGGGCGGATGTTGGCCAGCAGATCCTGATCGCTCTCGTAGGCGGTGACCTTGATGCCGGCGCGGCTGAAGGTCTGCTTGAGAAACGCATCGGTGCCGCCGTAGAGCGGGCCTATATAGGCCACTTCATCGCCGCTGTCCGCCAGGGCATACATGATGGCGCTCACCGCCGCCATGCCGCTCGCCACCACCAGGGCCTCGTCGGCGCCCTCCAGGGCCGCCAGCTTCTGCTCCAGCTCGGCGGTGGTGGGGTTGCCGAAGCGGCTATAGATGAAGCCGGGGGCCTGACCGGCGAAGCGTTCCTTGCCCGCCTGGGCGTTGAAGTAGCTGAAGGTGCTGCTCTGGTAGAGCGGGGTGGTGAGGGCGCCGGTCTGGGGGTCGATCCGCTGGCCGCTGTGCACGCTCATGGTCTTGAATTTCATTTTTTACTCCGTCATTGCCAGGCTGTGGCCCAACTGCTTGTGTTATCCGGGGCGCCGCGGCGCCCCCGTTTTAATGCTGCATGGCTGCGTCAGGCGAGCTGTGGCTCGCGCCGCTCGCTCTTTGTCGTCTGCCCGCTGGTTGTCTGCGGATTGGCGGACGCCGGGGCGACGCCATAGTGGCGGGCCGCCACATCCGGGTGGGAGCGCAGCCGTCCCTTGAGCACGTTCTCCCCCACCTGGTAGAAGAGCGGGTTGGCGGGATCGCTCTGGGGCCCCTCTGCCAGCGCCGCCAACTCGGGGGAGAGTGACAGCAGCGGCACCGTCGCGTCCAGCCTGGCCGCCATGAAGAAGGCGCAGGAGAGGCGTGACACCCCGGGCGGCGGGCTCTGCACCCGGTGCAGGGTGGCCTTGAGGTAGCCGTCGGAGGCGAGCTCCAGCAACTCGCCGATGTTGACCACCAGGGCCCCCGGCAGGGGGGGCGCCGGGATCCAGCCCTGGGCCGTCTCCACCTCGAGGCCGGAGTGATCGTCCTGCATCACCAGGGTCAGGTAGCCGGGATCCTTGTGGGCGCCCACCCCCTGGCCGCTGCCCCCCGCCTCCTGTCCCGGGTAGTGGATGAGCTTCATGTGCTGGTAGGGGGCACCGCGAATGCTCTCGTCAAACACCCCGGCCGGCTGCTCCAGCACTTCGGCGAAGGCATCGAGCAGGGTGAGGGTGATGGCGCTCAGCCGATCCTGCCAGGCCAGTAGCTGCGCCTTCATCCCGGGCAGGGCGGCAGGCCACTGGTTGGGGCCGATCAGCCGCTGCCAGGGATGAGTCAGTTGGGCGGTATCGAGCGCGGCCTCCTCGTTCATGATATCGAACTGTTCCCGCTGATCCGGCCGCGCCCGGGTCAGCTCGGCCCCCACCTGGTTGTAGCCGCGAAAATGGGGGGAGTGCACCATCTGCACCGCCAGCTTCTCCTGCGTAGGCAGGGCGAAGAAGCGGGCGGCGAGTGCCAGGGTCTCCCGCTGCTCTTCCTCGCGAAGATCGTGACCCACCAGATAGAAGAAGCCGACCTCGCGGGCCGCCCGGCCCAGCTTGGCCAGCATCTGGCGACGTACCTCGGGGGCGCCCTGGAGCGCGGCGAGATCGATGATCGGCAGTGATGAATGTTCCATCTGCATCTCCTCAGCTATCGGGCCGGGAACCTTGATCCCTGACCGGTTAACACGGCGGCGCGCCATCCGAAGTGGATCCTGGGTGGGGGCGCCAATTGAACTGAGGTGATACTACGGTTCGGAGTTATAACGGCAAAGCAACGAATTATTCTTAGTTATATACAAAATTCGAAATAGAATTCGACCCTCGCGGGGGTGCTGGAGGATGAAACGGGAAAAGTGGCCCTCTGCCGACTGTGCAACCCTGCCGGGGGCGAGCACGGCTGCCATCCACCCGGGACGGCGACAGGGAGAGGGACAGGGGAAAGCTGCGGGGAGGCTGATGCCTCCCCGCGGTGGACGGTCAGGTATGAACCCCGCCGTCATGGATCAACAGCTGAGCCTGCTGACTGGCGACGCGCGACAGCCTGGGCTCAGTAGCCCAGGGTGAAGCGCTGGCGCAGGTGGGCCGGCTGCTCCGCCTCGTTCAGTACGCCGTCCGCCAGATCGCCGACCGTGATCCCGGCGGGTTTGTCACCGTCAAACAGCACCCGATCGGCACCGAGGCGATAGCCGCCGCGCTTCTCGCCGGGCTCGAGGAACACGGGCGGGGAGACGAAGCGCCAGTCGAGGACGGTTTCCCGGCGCAGTGCCCTGAGGCCGTCGCGGGCCGCGAGCGCCCCTTGCTTCCACTCGGCCGGAAATTCCGGGGTATCTACCAGTTGCACGCCCGGCGCTATCTCAAGGCTGCCGGCGCCGCCGACCACCAGCAACCAGCTGCTGGTCGCCTTGGCCGCCGCCACGATGGCGCTGGCACCCTTGAGGTACTGGTCGTAGATGTCCGGCACTGTCCAGCCGGGGTTGTAGGCACTGATCACCCGATCGTGCCCCTCGAGCACTGGGGCCAGGGCCTGGTTGTCCTGGGCATCCACCGCCACGGCGCGGACCTGGGGATGGGCTGCGACCTTGCTGATGTCGCGCACTATGGCGGTGACCTGATGGCCGCGGCTGACGGCTTCCTGGAGGATGGCGGAACCGACAAAGCCGCTGGCACCGATGAGGGCAATCTTCATGGGAAACTCTCCTTCGCTGTGGGAATGGGGCTATCCTACGCTCCCGGATGTGATTTAATAATCCACTGAAAATTGCATTCACTTGTAAGCAAGGCTTCATAATGGATCAGCTCAGACGCTACGCCATCTTCGCCGCCGTGGTGGAGGCGGGCAGTATGACCGGCGCCGCCAAGGCCCTCGGCATGACCCCGTCCGCCGTCAGCCAGCATATCGGCCAGCTCGAGGGGATGCTCGGCCTGCCCCTGTTGCACCGCTCCACCCGCCGCCTCAGCCTGACCGAGGCGGGGGAGGTGGTATGGCAGGGGTGCCAGTCCCTGCAGCAAACCCTGAGCCAGACCGAGCTGCGCCTCTCGGAGGTACGCGACAGCCTGCTTGGGGAGGTGCGGATCACCGCCCCGGTGGGGATGGCGGGTCAACCTCTGGCACGGGCGCTCTCGCCGCTGCTGCAGGCGCATCCGGGCCTGTGCATCCAGATCATCGCCGACGACGAGAAGCGGGATCTCATCAAGGATCGCATCGACGTGGCGCTGCGGGTCGGCACGCTCGAAGATTCCACCCTGGTGGCTCGCAGGCTGGGACAGACCCGGATGCTGCTGTGCGCCGCCCCCGCCTACCTGGCGCGCAAGGGGACGCCGCGCAGCCCGGCGGATCTGCTGACCCACGACTGGCTGGCCTCGGAGATGCTGGGGGGAGGGTTGCTGTTGCTGGATGAGAAAGGGCAGGCCCACAAGGTGAAGCCCAGGCCCAGGGTGCTGTGCAACAACGTGCTGCCCCTGCGCCAGTTCACCCTGGCGGGACAGGGGATCTCGTTGCAACCCGAGGGAGAGATCGCCGAGGATCTCGCCTCGGGCCGCCTGCTGGCACTGCTGCCCGGCTTTCGGGCGCCCGCCATGGAGATCCACGCCATCACGCCCCAGCGGGAGATCCCGGAGAAGGTGCGGCGGGTGATCAGCGCCCTGCGCAGCCACTTCGCCGAGCACGGTCAGAGCCGCGCCCAGTGAGTGGCCGCGGGAGCGAGCAAGGGCGATCGGGATCGCCCGCGCGCCCCCGTCCCTTGCCCGCGCTCATTTCATGTAGAGCCCGCCGTTGATGGCCAGGGTCTCCCCCGTGATATAGGCCCCCGCTTCGCTCGCGAGGAAGGCCACGGCGGCGGCGATCTCCTCGGGCTTGGCGAGGCGGCGCATGGGAATGTCGGCCTTGATGCTGTCGAGCACATCGGTGCGGATCGCCGCCACCATGGGGGTGGCGGTATAGCCGGGGGCGATGGCGTTGACCGTGACTCCGAAGCGGGCCCCCTCCGCCGCCAGCGCCTTGGTGAAGCCCAGCATGCCCGCCTTGGCGGCCGAGTAGTTGACCTGGCCGAATTGCCCCTTCTGGCCGTTGACCGAGGAGATGTTGATGATGCGGGCGTCGCGCTGCTCGCACATGGCGTCGAACAGTGGCTGGGTCACGTTGTAGAGGCTGCACAGGTTGGTGTGGATCACCTCGAACCACTGATCCGGCGTCATCCGCTTGAAGGCGCCGTCCCGGGTGATGCCGGCGTTGTTGACCAGCACGTCGACCCGTCCCTCCTCCTGCAGCAGGTGGCCCAGGGTCTCGCGGCACATGGCGGTGTCGGCCACGTCCAGCGCCAGCAGGCGCACCCGATCCGGCTGGTGCCCCTGGGTGTCGAACCACTCCCTCGCCGCCGCCGCGCTGGTGCTGGAGTGGGTGGCGATGATGCGATAGCCCTGCTCCAACAGGGCGGCGGTGATGGCGGTGCCGATGCCGCCACGGGCTCCGGTGATCAAGGCGATTTTCTTCATGCTGCTCTCCTTGGCATGTCACGACGGGAAGAGTGCCCTGCACTGCCCGGGCAATTGACAATGTTGTCGGCATCCACTGTGGCAGGAGAAGGCGTCACTTTTGTGACAGACCAGGAGGGCGGTTGGCGGACGAGGAGAGCGGCGCCTCGTCCCGCCGTCGCCGGAGAAGGCTTGCCGCCGGCAAGGCGGCCATGTTTAATGTGGCCTCCCGGGCGAGCGCGCCCCCTGCCGGCAGTGGTCTCGAGCGCATCATGATACCGACATCCCCACTTCCATCCCCAGGCCAGGCGCCCGAGGCACATGCCCACCTCACTCGCATCGAGCGGGTGCTGGACTATATTCACGCCAACCTGGATCAGGTGCTCTCCCTGGAGCTGCTGGCCGAGCAGAGCTGCTGGTCCCGCTGGCAGCTGCAGCGGGTGTTCCTGCACGAGACCGGCCAGACGGTGGCCCACTATGTGCGCGAACTCAAGCTGAGCCAGGCGGCGGAGGCGCTGCTCTCGACCCGGCAGCGGGTGCTGGATCTGGCGCTCAGCCATGGCTTTGGTTCAGAGGTGAGCTTCAGCCGCGCCTTCAAGCAGCAGTTTGGCTGCTCGCCCCTGGCCTATCGCAAGCGCGGCCTGCGGCTGGGGTTGCGCACCCCGCTGGTGCGGGCGGCGGCGCTGCCCACCCCGCCCAGGCTGGTGCAGGTGCGGATCGAGAGCCAGCCCGGCTTCACCCTGCACGGCGTCAGGGGGGAGATCCTGGGCCTCTTTGCGAAGGAGCCCGACTTCCAGCAGACGGTGCCCGCCATCTGGCATGCCCTGCGGGAGGCCGGCGGTCTGTGCCCGTCGAGGGAATGGCTGGGTGTGGTGGACGTCTCGGGGGCGGGGCCGAGGTTGCCCTACTGGGCCGGGATGGCGGCCGGGGAGGGGACACCGCCGCCAGGTCTGTCGCGCCTCGAGGTGCCGGCCCAGGAGTATGCGGTGCTCACTCACCTGGGCCCCATCGAGCAACTGGGGCAGAGTCTCAATTGGTTCATCCAACACTGGCTGCCGGGCTCCTCCTACCGGGGGCTGGATGGCTTCGAGCTGGAGCGCTATCCCCCCGGTTTCGACGCCAGGCAGCCGGACGCCCGCATGGAGTACTGGTTGCCCATCGCCCCTTGCGAAGAGCCTTGATCGCCTGCTCCTGCCGCCCTGATGCCGGGTGTCATCAGTCTGCGCCCCCGGACCCAAGGCGTATCGAGCCCGAGACAGATGACCATTTGAACCCACCCGTGCCGCCCGTTGCCGATGGATGTTGTCGGTTGAGGCTGACTTCCTCCTGATTTCTCCGCTTTTCCCGCCAAGATGCCCCAAATTGTTAATTTCGGGGAGAAATAGAACAATAAAATGCAAATGATATTTGTTACTATTCACGTGCAGTAGGCAGTCGAGGATCAGATGCAACTTGTTCACCCCCCATTGACCGTGGTCGCCGCGACCATCTCCACCTTGTTGGCCGGCCCGGCGCTGGCCGCCGCTCCCGCGAGCACCGAAGCGGCGCGCGCCGACGAGACCTTGACCGTGCTGGGTCAGACCTATCGCAACACGGCGACCAAGACCCGGCTCGACCCCATCGAAACGCCCCAGGCGATCTCCGTGGTGGACGGCGAGACGCTGGAGCAGCGGGGGGTGAGCTCGGTGAGCGAGGCGCTGCGCTACGTGCCCGGCGTCAATACCGAGCTGCGGGGCGGGGCGGTCAACCGGCTGGATCTGTTCAACATCCGCGGCTTTGACAACTACCAGAACTTCTATGACGGTCTCTTGTTGCAATACAACGAGTGGAACCTGCAACCCCAGATAGATCCGGTGGCCATGGAGCAGCTGGAGGTGTTCAAGGGGCCGACCTCGGTGCTCTATGGCAGCATGCCCCCCGGTGGCATGGTCAACCTCATCGCCAAGCGCCCCCAGCGGGAGGCCAGCCACAACGTGAGCCTGGCGACCGGCACCGGCGCACTCAAGGAGATGACCCTGGACAGCACCGGGACCATCGACGACAGGTTCGCCTACCGGGTGGTGGGACTGGCCCGCCAGAAGGAGGGCCAGGCGGTGACCTCCGAAGAGGAGCGCTACGTGTTCGCCCCCTCCCTGGACTGGCAGCTCGGCGAGCGCACCCTGCTGAACCTCAACCTCTACTACCAGAAGGATCCCGCCGCCGGCATCTACACCACAGTGCCCGCCAGCGGCTCGGTCAAGAGCAATCCCCTGGGGCAGCTCGGTAGCGACACCTTCCTCGGCGACGAGAACTGGAACGAATACAACAGGGACGTGACCCTGCTCGGCTACAAGCTGAGCCACGAGCTCAACCCCGACTGGCAGCTGCTGCAAAATGCCCGCTACATGGATGCCTCCGCCTACCAGCGCAACACCTACAATGCGGCCCTGGCGGCGGACAACCGCACCCTGGCGCGCAACGCCTACCTGACGGACGAAGACTCCCGCGGCTTTGTCATCGACAACCAGCTGGCGGGCAAGGTGCAGACCGGCGCGGCCCAGCACAACCTGCTGCTCGGGGTCGACTACCAGTACCTGGATGCCCACATCCTCTACCGGGACACCCTCGACTACTCGTCCCCCAGTATCGACATCTTCAATCCGGACCACAGCCAGATAGTGCCGGGAGCACTCACCTTCAACTACCAGGATCAGAAGGTGATCCGCCAGTCCCAGACCGGTGTCTATCTGCAGGATCAGGTGCGCCTCGACCGCCTGGTGGCCATCGGTGGCGCCCGTTACGACCGCTACCGGATGGACACCGACAGCCATACCCTCTACCTGGGGGCGGCCAGCCAGTCCCTGGCCCAGATCGATCAGGACAACCTCTCCTTCCGCCTGGGGGCCCTCTATGAGCTGGATAACGGTCTCTCGCCCTATGTGAGTTACGCCGAGAGCTTCGAGCCGGTGCCGGGGGCAGACAAGGACGGCAAGGCGTTCAAGCCGGCCACCGGCCACCAGTGGGAGGGGGGGCTCAAGTTCCTCTCCGAGGACATGAGCAAGACCTTTACTGTCGCTGCTTTCCATATCACCAAGGAGAACGCCCTGGTCACGGATCCGGACAACGTCTACGGGCCCAAGCTGCAGACCGGCGAGACCGTCTCCAAGGGGGTCGAGCTGGAGGGGCGTGCCGATCTCACCAGCCGGCTGGACCTGGCTTTCAGCTACACCCTCATCGACATGGAGATCACCCGTGACACCACCAGCCTGCAGGGCAAGACCCCGGTCTGGGTGCCCGAGCAGATGGCGTCGCTCTGGAGCAACTACCTGCTGGGCGGCAGCCTGGAGGGGATGCGGGTGGGCGCCGGCCTGCGCTACGTGGGGGAGGCCGAGATGGATGCCGCCAACACCGACAAGGTGCCGGACTACCTGCTGATGGACATGTCCGCCTCCTACGATCTCGCCGCCCTCAGCGCGAGCCTGAAGGGGGTGGGGGTGTCGCTCAGCGCCAGCAACCTGCTCAACAAGACCTACTACTCCTGCTACGACCAGAACAACTGCTGGTTCGGGGCACAGCGCAACCTGGAGGCTCGACTCAAATACGCATTCTGACCCTGCGCCCCGGGCTGCGTCCGGGGCATTCACCCTCTGCGGGCGGCGATGACCGCAAGCACGTCCTGCCACGGGGCCTGGGGGCGCTGGCACTGCATGCCGAGCGCACCCTGGTGGCGGATCACGACACCCTGTTTGCGGCGGCGGCCAGCCTGATCCCCTCCCTCAGGGGGCAGGGACTGGCGGCGGGGAGTCGGCCTCCGTTGCTGGCCACTCACACCGAGGCGACCCCGACCGAGGTGGCGGCCGCCCTCCATGCCCACTGGCGGCAGGCACACCCGGAGGCGGGCCCCGCCTACTGGCTGACCCGCAGCTGGGGCATGCTCTGCTGGCAGTCCATCTATCTGGCCATGGTGGCCGTCTATCGGGTCGGCGCCGTGCCCGCGCTGGACAGACTGGGGCAGGGGTATGAGGCCGGGCTGGTGTCCGGCTTCTGCCTGCCCCGGGAGCCCATGATCAAGGGGGAGGTCGATGTGTTGATCAAGGCGGCGGGCTCTCGGCTGCGCAGCCACTGGCAGCAGCTGTTCGAGCTGTTTGCCGGGGTGCAGCGACTGCGGCCCGGCTTCGTGCATCCGCTCCTGGCGGACGATCTGCTGGCGGCCCTGGTCAGGGTGCCCGATTTCTTTGGAGAGGTGAGCCGGGACGAGGTGTCAGCTCATGCACCGCGCTGGCTTGCCGCCTGCGGCCTGCCGGCCTCGCATCTGGCGGGTTGGCGCGAGGCAGCGCGGCCTTTGGAGGCGGTCTTCCCCGGCTATGTGCGCCAGCGCTGCTGTCTGCACTACAAGCGCCGGGACGGGGAGCTGTGCGACAACTGTCCACGGCGACACGGCCAGGGCAGTTGCGATGGGGTGGAGACTTAAGCAGGAAGAGTGGGCAGCAAGGGGTCGTGACGCCACGGCCCTGCGCCTGTGGCATCTGGCCGCCCCGAGGGGCGGCTTTTTCATGCCCTGTTACTGCGCGGCCATCCGGGTGCGAATGCGTTCGAACAGGCTCTGTAGGCAGGGCTGATCCCGGTCGGCGGCGCGCACGGCGCCATACATATGGCGGCGGATCCCGCCGCCCAGGGGCCTGGCCTGGAGCAACCCCTGGTGGACAAACTCCTCGCTGGCCCAGCGGGGCAGGGCGGCGACCCCGAGGCTAGCGGCAGCCATCTGCAGCATGACGGAGGTGTTGTCCACCGGCTTGCAGCGGGCGGGCTCCACCCCGGCGGGTTGCAGGAAGCGGCTGAACACGTCCATGCGGGCCCGCTCCACCGGGTAGACCAGCAGCACCTCGGCGCGCAAGTCGTCCGGCGCGATGCCACTCTGCTGGCAGAGGGGGTGATCCGGCGCCATCACCAGTTCGAGATCGAAGGCGAACAGGGGGTCGAAGTGGAGATCCCCGCGGGCCTGCACATCCGAGGTGAGCAGCAGGTCGAGCTGGCCGCCGAGCAGGGCGCTGATGGCATCGAAGCCGGGGACCGATTCGACCTCCAGATCCACCCCGGGCCACTGGCGACGAAAGTCCGGCAACAGCGGCAGCAGCCACTGGATGCAGCTGTGGCAATCCAGCGCCAGGTGCAGCCTGCCCGCCTCTCCGCTATGCAGGGCCAGCAACTGGCGCTCGGTCTGGGCCAGGGCGGGTAGCACCTGACGGGCCAGGGCCAGCAGATGCTGGCCTGCCGCCGTCAGCACCAGGGGGCGACTCTTTCGAAGAAACAGCTCCAGATTGAGGCGGGTCTCCAGCTCCTTGAGCTGGTGGGAGAGGGCGGACTGGGTGAGGTTGAGGGTGAGCGCGGCCCCGGCCAGGGACCCTTGCTCCGCCAGGGCGCTGATGGTCTTCAGGTGTTTGAGATCGATGCCCGGATTGCTGCTCTGAGGGGGGCTGGATGGGGTGGGCGCGACCATGGCACTGCTCCTTTGTGCGTCAGTTGAGAAATTCTTGAGAGCCAGTTGAAGAGGATTCAATAGCCAGGGCCACCTTATCTTGTCATTTTGGATGTGTAAACATCTGGATGGCCAAACAATCCAGATCCTCATCAGATAAACGAGCATAAGGAATTGGACCTATGACCTGCGCACACACCCTGGGCTTTCCCCGTATCGGCGCCAAGCGCGAACTGAAATTTGCCCTCGAATCCTACTGGCGTGGCGAGACCACCCAGAGCGAACTCCTCGCCGTGGGCAAGAGTCTGCGTGAGCGCCACTGGCATGCCCAGCGTACCGCCGGGGTCAACCTGCTGCCGGTGGGGGATTTTGCCTGGTACGATCAGGTGCTGGGTACCAGCCTGCTGGTGGACGCCGTGCCTGCCCGTCACCGCCACGGCGACACCGACCTCGACACCCTGTTCCGGGTGGCCCGTGGCCGTGCGCCGACCGGCCCGGCGGCGGCGGCTGCCGAGATGACCAAGTGGTTCAACACCAACTACCACTACCTGGTGCCGGAATTTTACCGTGACCAGCGCTTCAAGCTGGGCTGGAGCCAGCTCTTTGACGAGGTGGAAGAGGCCAAGGCCCTGGGGCTGCCGGTCAAGGCGGTGTTGCTGGGCCCCGTCTCCTACCTGTGGCTCGGCAAGGAGAAAGAGAGCGGCTTCTCCCGTCTCGAACTGCTGGATCGCCTGCTGATCGTCTACCAGGAGATCCTGGCCAAACTGGCGTCCCAGGGGGTGGAGTGGGTACAGATCGACGAGCCGGCCCTGGCGCTGGACCTGCCGGATGAGTGGCGCCTCGCCTACCTCAAGGCGTATGAGCGCCTGAGCGGCCCCTGCAAGCTGCTGCTCACCACCTATTTCGGTTCGGTGGCTCATCAGCGCGACATCATCACCAGCCTGAAGGTGGACGGCCTGCACCTGGATCTGGTGGCAGCCCCCGAGCAGCTAGAGACGCTCGTTCCGCATTTACCGGCCCAGTGGGTGCTCTCCGCTGGCGTCATCAACGGCCGCAACGTCTGGCGCGCCAACCTGGCCAGGCTGGCGCCGACCCTCAAGGCATTGAAAGAGAGGCTCGGCGAGCGCCTCTGGGTGGCCTCCTCCTGCTCCCTGTTGCACAGCCCGGTGGATTTGACCCTGGAGCACGAGCTGGATCCCCAGACCCGCAGCTGGTTCGCCTTCGCCCTGCAAAAGTGCTATGAGCTGGGACTGCTGGCGGACTACCTGGATGGCGGGGATCTGGACAAGATTGCGGCCTACAGCCAGCCCATCGTGGATCGGGAGTCTGACAGCCGGGTTCACAAGCGTGCGGTGCAGTCACGGCTCGCCAGCCTGACCAACAGTGACTTCGATCGCCAGAGCGCCTACCCGGTGCGTGCCGACGCGCAGCGCTCGGATCTGAAGCTGCCGCTCCTGCCCACCACCACCATCGGCTCCTTCCCGCAGACCTCTGAAATCCGGGTGCTGCGTCAGGATTGGCGTGCCGGGCGCATCGATGACCAGGCCTACGAGGCGGGCATCCAGGCCCAGATCAAGGACGCCATCGAGCGCCAGGAGGCCATCGGGCTGGACGTGCTGGTGCACGGTGAAGCGGAGCGCAACGACATGGTGGAGTATTTCGGGGAGCTGCTGGACGGCTTTGCCATCACCCGCTTTGGCTGGGTACAGAGCTATGGCTCCCGCTGCGTCAAGCCGCCGGTGATCACCCGGGACATCGACCGTCCGACCCCCATGACCCTTGAGTGGACGAAGTTTGCCCAGAGCCTGACCGACAAGCCGGTGAAGGGGATGCTGACCGGGCCCGTGACCATTCTCTGCTGGTCCTTCCCGCGCGAAGACGTGAGCCGCGAGCAGTCCGCCCTGCAGATTGGCCTCGCCATTCGCGACGAGGTGGCTGACTTGGAAGCCGCCGGCATCAAGATCATCCAGATCGACGAACCGGCGATCCGCGAAGGGCTGCCCCTGCGCAAGCAGGATCACCAGGCCTATCTCGACTGGGCGGTGCGCGCCTTCCGCCTGAGTGCAAGCCCTGTGGCGGACAGCACCCAGATCCACACCCACATGTGTTACAGCGACTTCAACCTCATCATAGAGGCTGTGGCGGCGCTGGACGCGGATGTGATCACCATAGAGACCAGCCGCAGCCAGATGCAGCTGCTCGAAGCGTTCGAGCGCTTCAACTACCCCAACGAGATCGGTCCGGGCGTCTACGACATCCACTCGCCGAACGTACCGAGCCAGGGCTGGATTGAAGACCTCATCCGCAAGGCTGCGCAACAAATCCCGGCAGACCGGCTCTGGGTCAACCCGGACTGCGGCCTCAAGACCCGCGGCTGGGAAGAGACCACCGCAGCTCTGAAGGTGATGGTCGATGCCACCAAGGCGCTGCGCGCCGAGCTGGCCTGAGCCGCGGGAATCTGACCGGCCAGGCGACACAGGCATCCAGTGGGTCCAAGCACCGATAACGAGTAAAACCCGCGCAATGAGGGAGGGGAGGCCGAGGCCTTCCCTCTTTTTTGCGTGGTGGCGTCCTTCTCGGGAGGCGGCCTGGTGAGCGGCGCGGCACCCGAGCCTCAGGGGCCGTCCACGCGCCCAGGCAGCCAGCGGATGTCGAGGGGCATTGCGACCCCCGATCACCGGATTGAGGCGTGCCGGGCCCGGGGCGCCGGGATCCTGAGGCCGCGATGACGCCCACGCTGGTGCTGGGCGGGGAGAAATGGCTAGAATTGCGCATTTCAAATAAATCTTATCGTCAGCGGGAGCAGGATGCAGTTCAGGGATTTCTTGCCGGTATCGACCAATACCAGCCTCAAAGAGAGTTGTTACGGCGCCCTCGGCGCCCTCGTCGGGTTGCTGGGCACCGCCTGGCTGTGCCGGTGGGGGCTGGGGCTCGAGGTGCACTGGCTCATCGCCCCCATGGGGGCCTCCGCCGTGCTGCTGTTTGCCGCCCCGGCGAGCCCCCTGGCCCAGCCCTGGTCCATCCTGGTGGGCAACGGGGTGTCGGCGCTGATGGGGGTATTGAGTGCCAGCCTAGTGCCGGACATGGCCCTCGCCTCGGCCCTGGCGGTGATGCTGGCCATCGCCGCCATGTTCCTCACCCGCAGTCTGCACCCGCCCGGCGGCGCCGTGGCCCTGACCGCCGTGATCGGCGGTGAGGGGATCCGGGCGCTGGGGGTGAGTTACGTCTTGCTGCCGGTGCTGCTCAACTCCCTGTTGCTGCTGAGTCTGGGGCTGCTCTACAACCGGCTGCTGGGACGCCGTTATCCCCATGGCGGCAAGGTGGCCCCCAATCGCCACCAGACCGCGGATCCCCAGCCGAGCGCCCGGCTCGCCACCGGGGACATCGACTTCGCCCTGGAGAAGCACGGGGAGTTGCTGGACATCAGCCGCCAGGATCTGCAGGAGCTGCTGCAGGAGGCCCAGTTGCACGCCCTGCGGGGGCGGGTGGGCACGGTGCGCTGCCAGGATGTGATGTCGCGGGATCTCGTCGTCACGGCGCCGACAGCGTTTGCCATGACCGCCTGGCACCTGCTCTCCCACCACCAGATCAAGGCGCTGCCGGTGGCGGACGAGGAGGGCAGGCTGGTCGGCATCATCACCCTGCACGATCTGATGATCGACCGGGCAGGCCGCCAGCCCAGGGTACGCGCCGAGCTCGAGCGGCTGAGGGTGGCGGATCTGATGACCCGGGAGGTGCGCACGGCGCGGCGCTACCAGCCGCTCTACGATCTGGTGGAGGCCTTCTCCGACGGCGGCCTGCACCACATACCGGTGGTGGAGGGGGACAAACTGGTGGGGATCATCACTCAGTCCGACATGGTGGCGGCCCTCTTCACCCTGGCCCTGAAACCCGGAATGGCGAAAGAGGGGGCTCCCGCCAGCGAACCATAAGAAACGGGCCCCGCGAGGGGCCCGTGTCGTTCAGGGTTTGCGGTAGACGGTCTCCCCCATGAAGACCGTCTGCTCGATCCGGGTGTCCGCGATCCGCTCCGGGGTGCCGGCCTGGACCAGGGCGTACAGATCCCGGTCCAGCACGATGAAGTCCGCCGACTTGCCCGCCTCGATGGAGCCGGTGATGTCCCCCTGTCGTACCGCCCTGGCCCCGTTGATGGTGTAGGCGGCCAGCATCTCGGTCAGCGAGGTGCGCTGGCTGGCGCGATACTCATCGCCGCTGCTGGCTGCCTGCACTATGCCGGCCGCCATGTTCTCGAACGGGCGCGGATCCCGGCTGTCCACCGGGGCGTCGCTGCCGGCCACCAGCACGGCTCCCGCCTTGCGGCTGCTCTCGACCGGGTAGAGGGCGCCGTGCAGGTAGCCCTGAGGATCGTAGAGCGCCTCGGTGAGGGGCTGCCCCGCCTTGCCTGGCTGGATGAAGGGGGTGACCAGCATGTCGTAGGCGAGCTGGGGTGTGGTCCAGGCGTAGGTGAAGGTGAGGTAGAGGCCGAGCGCGCCGAGGCGGCGCTGATCGTCCGGATGCACCACCTGCAGATGGGCCAGGGTGTGGGGAATGCCGCTGTCGCCGTGGTGGGCGCGGGCCGCCTCCAGGGCATCGAGGGCCACGCGGGTGCTGCGATCGCCGATGCTGTGCATGTGGATGCCAAAACCGGCTTCATCCAGCGCCGTGACGTAGCGCGCCAGATCCGCCTCCCGGTAGTTGACGATGCCGTTGCTGCCTGCGTCCTCGCTGTCCGCGGTGATGCTCACCTCGCCGCTGGCGGGGTCCATGGCGAGGTGTGGGTGCAGGTAGTTCTCCAGCATGCCGGCGTTGGGCAGGAAGGGGGGCGTGGTGAAGGGATCCCCTTCCAGCACCCCGTCGAGGAAGATCTTCACCGTGTCGGCCTTTATCAGGGGGTTGCCTGCGAAGGCATCGCGCACCTGGTTCGCCTTGGCCAGGTGCCCCTCGATGTCCAGCCTGCCGGCGTAGTCATCCTGGTGGAAGCAGGTGGCGGCGTTGATCCTCATGTGCAGCAGCCCCTGCTCCTGCATGGTGCGCAGCCGATCGCGGATGAAGTCGTTGGCGCAGGCGTCCTGCACCCCTGTGATGCCGCGGGACGCCATCAGCTCGGCGATGGCGGGGAGGATCTGGTCGTACTGGGCCGCGGCCTGCTCGCCGCTTGCGCTCAGCACCCCGGTGTCGGGCACGGCGATGGCGCTGCGGGCGGCGTCCCGCACGACGCCGCTGGCCAGATCCACATAGGGGATGAAGGCCTCGAACACGCCGCCGGGCGCCAGGGTGGCAGGGTTGAAGCCGACCACATTGCCATCCTTGTCCGCCGCCTGGGCCAGCGCCAGGCTGTTGTAACCGCCGGCGTGGCCGTCGACCCCGGCCAGCATCACGGGATTGTCCGGCGCCGCCGCGTCCAGGGCCGCGAGCAGGGTGGCATGGGCGGCGGTGGGGGCGTTGCCGTCATAGGGGGACCACTGGTTGACCACCAGCCAGTCCCCCTTCTCGGGGGCGTAGCGGGGCAGGCACTCCCTGACCTTGGCCGCGAGCTGATCCAGATTGACGGCCTCGCCGTCCAGATCGCACATGTCGAGCGCCACAGTGCCGAGCAGGTGGATGTGGTTGTCGTGCAGGCCGGGCAGTACCATCCTGCCCTGCAGATCCACCACCCGGGTGGCCTGGTTCCTGAGGGCCTCGGCCCCTTCGCGGGAGCCCACATAGGTGAACTTGCCGCCCTGCACCACCATGGCCTCGGCCTGGCTGCGGGCGTCATCCTGGGTGTGGATCCTGGCGTTGAGGTAGAGGGTGTTGGCCGGCGGCGGTTCACTGCTGTCCTGCTGGCAGCCGATCAGCAGGGTGCCGGCCAGCAGGGCGATGAGACCCGGCCTGAAGGGGGGGAATGGGCTATCCATAGCGTGCTCTCCTGGGTTGATTGCAGTGATTACTGCAAATATGGGCACCTATGGTTATTGCAGCCTTTGGCAAAAATGCCAGTGATTGCTGCACTTTTTTTGACTTGTGTTTATCTTGTCTCATCATGTAGTTATGAAAGACAGTCACCATGGTGGGAGAAACGGGATGGGGGAACATTCGCTGCCTGACGGCCTCTGCATGCGGCGCCAGCCCAGGCAGCAGCGCAGTCAGGAGGTGGCGTCGCGTATCGAGCAGGCCACCCTGGATCTGCTGCAGGAGCAGGGGTTCGCGGCCCTCAACACCAATGCCATCGCCGCCCGGGCCGGGGTGGGGATCAAGTCCCTCTACCATCTCTACCCCAACAAGGAGGCGATCATCTGCCAGCTGGCCATGGCCTGGCTTTCGGCGGTGTGCGAGGCCCAGGAGGCCATCCGCACGCAGGCCGACAGCTGGCCGCAGACACTCCTGCTGCTGGATGAGGCGCTGGAGGCGCTGGACGCGCGCTTCGTTGGCTACGGGGCGCTGTGGCAGGCGATGGATCTCATCCCCGCCCTGCACCAGGTGGAGCAGGAGCACGAGGGGCGCCAGATTGCGTTCTGGTCCGAGCGGCTGCGCCATTTCGGCTGCCGCTGGCCAGAGCCCGAGCTCACCACCCTGGTGCGCTATTTCTACCGCACCGCAGACGTGGCCAGGCAGTGTACCAAGGGGCAGGGGGAGGCGGGCAGCGCACTGTGGCAACTCCATCGGCGCTGGAGCGAGCAACTGGTGGCGACGGCCATCGCCGAGCCGGATCCGGCGCGGGTCTGGCACTCCCTGCCCGGGCTGGTACCCGTGCCCTGACGAGGCGTGAAAATACGAGAGAGGGAGTGCCTGGCACTCCCTCTCTCGTCTGAACCCGGTGGCAGAGCTAGCCGTAGCGGGCCAGGGTCAGCCCCTCGTCGCTGATGGCGGGGGCGCTGCCCGAGATGAGATCGCTGAGCAACTGGCCCGATCCCGCCGCCATGGTCCAGCCCAGGGTGCCGTGGCCGGTGTTGAGCCAGAGCCCGGGGATGGGGCTCGGGCCCACCAGGGGCGTGCCGTCCGGGGTCATGGGGCGCAGCCCGGTCCAGAAGCTGGCCTGCGCGAGATCGCCCCCTTCGGGGAAGAGGTCTCTTACCACCATGGCCAGGGTGTCGTGGCGCTTGGGGTTGAGCGCCAGGTTGAAGCCCGAGAGTTCGGCCATGCCGCCGACCCGGATCCGCTCGTCGAAGCGGGTGATGGCCACCTTGTAGGTTTCGTCCAGCACAGTGCTGCGGGGGGCACCATTGGCATCCGTCATCGGCAGGGTGAGGGAGTAGCCCTTGACCGGGTAGACGGGGAGCGCTATCCCGAGGGGGCGCAGGAAGCCGGTGCCATAGCTGCCGAGGGCACAGACGATGGCGTCGGCCTGGAAGCGCCGCTCGCCGGCCCGGACCGCCACGGCGCGCCCCTTGGCGAGTTCGACCTCGTCGATGGGGCAGTTGAAGACGAAAGTCACCCCGAGCCGACGAGCCTCGTCAGCCAGGGCCCGGGTGAAGCGGAAGCAGTCCCCTGTCTCGTCTCCCGGCAGGCGCAGGCCCCCCACCACCTTGCCGCGTACCCGCGCCAGGGCGGGCTCCACCTCCTCGCAGCCGCTGGCATCCAGGGACTGGTAGGGGACGCCGTACTCTTCCAGCACGGCGATGTCGCGCTGGCTGGCATCGCGCTGGGCCTGGCTGCGGAACAGTTGCAGGGTACCGAGCTGGCGTCCCTCGTACTCGAGGGCCAGCTCCTCCCTCAGGGCCTTCATGCAGTCGCGGCTGTATTCGGCCAGCCGCACCATGCGCCCCTTGTTGACCGCATAGGCGGCCGGAGTGCAGTTGGCGAACATCTTCAGCATCCAGCTCAGCTGGAAGGGATCCGAAGTGGGGCGCACCGTGAAGGGGGCGTGTTTTTGCAGCAACCACTTGGCCGCCTTGAGGGGGATCCCGGGAGCCGCCCAGGGAGAGGCATAACCCGGGGAGATCTGACCCGCATTGGCATGGCTGGTTTCAAGGGCCACCCCGTCACGTCGCTCCAGCAGGGTCACCTTGTGACCGGCCTTGGCCAGATACCAGGCGCTGGTCACGCCGACCACGCCACCACCGAGTACCACTATGTCCATCTTGTCTCTCCTTGACTGGGGCCTCCACCTTAATCAGCCGCCACAGGATATTCAACTGGTGTCGATGTCATTGGTGGTTATTGCTATTCACATTTTGTTAACTGGCTCTCAATGTTGTCATTCACTCACCTTCTGGCATGAAATCCGGTCGATTCAGAGCCGCTCCAGGTGGAGCAGATGGTGCTCCGCCGTCGCCAGTATGGCCTGCCGCTGCGCCTCGGGTTGGCCGTCCCAGTTGGCATAGGGGAGGGTGAGGCGGGGATTGGCTCCCAGCTTGTCCCGATGGCGCCAAAGAAAGTGCCAGTAGAGGCTGTTGAACGGGCAGCTGTCCGGCCCGCTGCGGGCCTTCACCTCATAGCGGCACCCCTTGCAGTAGTGGCCCATGCGCGCCAGATAGGTGCCGCTGCTGGCGTAGGGCTTGCTGCCCATCAGGCCGCCATCGGCAAACTGGCTCATGCCGCGGGTGTTGGGCAGTTCCACCCACTCGATGGCGTCCACGTAGATGCCCAGATACCAGGCGTCCACCTCATCCGGGTGGATACCCGCCAGCAGGGCGAAGTTGCCGGTCACCATGAGCCGCTGGATGTGGTGGGCATAGGCGTGATCCAGAGACTGGCGGATGGCGTGGCGCACGCAGGCCATTTTAGTTTCTGTGCTCCAGAAAAAGCCGGGCAGGGGGCGATCGGCCTCCAGAAAATTGACGCGCCCATAGTCCGGCATCTGCTCCCAGTAGAGGGCGCGGACGAACTCGCGCCAGCCGAGGATCTGGCGAATGAAGCCCTCCGCCTGGGAGAGCGAAATGGTGGCCTGGTTGCCCCGCCAATGGGCTTCGGCTGCGCGGATCACCTCGAGGGGATGGAGCATCTTGCTGTTGAGCGAAAATGACAAGCGGCTGTGAAACAGGCTCCAGCCCCGCTCGCTCAGGGCGTCCTGATAGCGGCCGAAGTGGGGCAGGCAGTGCACCAGAAAGTGTTCGAGCAGTGCGCGGCTCTGGCGCCGGGTGACGGGCCAGGGCAGGGCGTCGGCATCGGCTGTGCCAATGGTGCTGACGCCGTGGCGGGTCAGCATGGCGTCTATCTCCCTCACCTCGTTGGCAAAGGTGAGGGGCGTCGGGATGGGCTGGCTCGCCGGTAATTTGGCGCGGTTCTCGTCATCGAAGTTCCAGCGCCCGCCAAGGGGTTGGCCGCCTTCATCGAGCAGCACCTGGTACTGCTTTCGCAGGGCGCGGTAGAAGAACTCCATCCGGCCGTGGGGGTAGCGCTGCCAGCCATCACGGGGGGTGAGAAAATGTTCGCTGTCCACCTCGCGGGCCGGGATGGCGAGGCCCGCAGCCCACTGGGTAAGCTGGCTCGCAAGGCGCCACTCGTCCGGGCTCTGCCAGGCAAAGCGCTCGGCCTGATGCGCTTCGAGCTGGGCCGTCAGCAAGCTGGGCAAGTCGGGCCAGGGGGCGCTCTCGTCCAGGGTCAGGTAGCAGACCCGGTGTCCAGCCTGGGTGAGGGCGGCGGCGAAGGCGCGCATGGCGGCAAAGAAGGCGAGCACCTTCTGGCGATGGTGGCGGCAGTAGTCCGTCTCCTGGCGCAGCTCCGCCATCAGGTAGCAAACCCTGGGATCCGGCGTACGAAACCAGCTGTGACCGGCATTCAGCTGATCGCCGAGGATGAGGCGCAGCTCCATCAGGCGTGCTCCTTCTGACGGCGGCAGCGTTCGCTGCAGTAGCGCACCTCCTGCCAGCAGCGCGCCCACTTGCGCCGCCAGGCGAAAGGACGCTGGCAGACGGGACAGATCTTCTGGGGTAGATGGGGTTTGAGGTGCATGCTCCGCCTCGTTCACTGGGTTGACCTATCTCTGCCTGCATAACGAAGCGCAGCCAGAATGGGATCACCGCGGGACGGGAAAGGCGGCGCTGCGGCTCGTGAGGGGAGAGGCGCAATGAGAAGGCCCCCGCACCTGCCGGTGCGGGGGCCTTCTGTGGCCGTTACTGGTTGCTGAACAGCTTGGCGGGAGGCGTGGACTGGGCGGTCAGGGTCATGCGGCCCGAGGTTTCCAGCCAGCTCTTGATCTTTCTGGCATCGGCCACCCGCTCATTGGTGGTGTTGGCGTGGAGCAGCACCATGACCACGGGCTCGTTGTTGACCCGGGTGCCCATGACCAGGCAGCGACCC
This sequence comes from Aeromonas sanarellii, assembly GCF_000820085.1. GTDB lineage: Bacteria > Pseudomonadota > Gammaproteobacteria > Enterobacterales > Aeromonadaceae > Aeromonas > Aeromonas sanarellii. The sequence goes on along the minus strand of NZ_CDBN01000038.1, from coordinate 22,639 downwards.
GCCTCGCGGATATAGCCGGTCTTGGAGACCAGGATGGGCCATTCGCCTTCCCGGACCAGGCGGTTGGAGTTGAGATAGTGCAGCTGGCGCTTGCCGTTGCGCACCAGGCGCTGCTCTGAGGCGGTGTACTGGCGGATCAGCGGGTAGGTGGACGCAGCGGCGGCCAGCTTGGCGAGATCGTGGGCGGTGGAGACGTTGCGCGGGTTGAGACCTGTACTGTCGGCGAAATGGGTGCTCCACATGCCGAGCATGCGGGCCTTGGCATTCATCGCCTCGATAAAGGCCTTGCGGCCACCCGGGTAGTGCCGTCCCAATGCCGAGGCGGCACGGTTCTCCGACGACATCAGGGCAATGTGCAGCATGTCGGCGCGGCTCAGGCGCGAGCCCACCGCGAGGCGCGAGCCCGTGCCCTTGAGTCTGTCCACGTCGTCCATGGTGACGGTGAGGGTCTCGTTGAGGCGCTGGTTGCCGTCCAGCACCACCAGCGCCGTCATCAGCTTGGTGATGGAGGCGATGGACATCACCCGGTTGGCGTTGCGTTCGGCCAGGATCTCGCCGGTTTTCGGGTTGGCGACCACGTAGGCATCGGATCTCAGGGCGAGATTGGTACGGGGCTCGAGCAGGCTGTTGGTGGAGGAAGAGGTCGCAGAAAACGGGTTGGCATGGGCGCTTTCCATGCTGGCGGGAAGGAGGAAGGCGCCGAGCAGCAGGGGAAGAAAAGGGCGAAGGTTCATGATTGGACTCTACTACGACTCACAGGGACATTTGGCTAAGTTATATGACGGTAATTGACGCTTCACAACGTCTGGCGGCCCGATATTTCAATTTTATGGGTTGGCGCACCTTGAAATAACCTTCTTCGGGGCTATGGGCGCACCCAGGGGAGTCATGACGGACCGGCCTAGGTCCGTTGTGCTCCCGACACGGTGCGCACTATAAGCCGGTGATGGCCGTGCTGACGACTCTTTTCGCACCTCAGGAAGCATTGCCCCGTCGAAAACGCCATTAATGACCCTGATGACGGGGGAAACGGCGTCAGCGCAGGGAAAAGGGGGCGCCGTTTTTGCAGCCGTCGGGGCCGACTCAGCCCCCCATCATCCGCGCGGTCTGAATGGCCTCGATCAGCGCGGCACGGTTGATGCGGGGGCGCTCCTCGTCCAGCAACTGCTGCCAGAGGGCGATGGCCTGGGAATAGCGGCCGTGCAGGAAGTGATCGGAGGCGAACAACATCAGGGCGCTCACTTCCCCCTTGTCCTGCTTGAGCGCACTATCGAGCAGGCGCAGCGCCTCAGGGGTCAGCTGCTGACCCGCCTGGTAGTAGAGCACGGTGGCCTGGGCGGCCTGGGTCGCCGCGCTGGCCCCCCCCTCTTGCAGAGCGAGGCGCTGGTAGGCGAGCAGGGCGTTGGCGTACTCGTCCCGATACAGATACAACTGCCCGAGCGCCGCCCAGGCCTCGAGATCGGCGGGGTTGGCTTGCAGGCGCTGGTGCAGGGCGCCCAGCGCCTTGTCCTGCAGATCCCGCGGGCTCAATCCTGCCAGCGGATCGGGGCGCGACTGATAAGCCTGCCACGCCTGATAGCGGCCGGTGCCGGCATAAATACCGGTCACCAGCGCCAGCAGCAGGGTCCCAATGAGTATCCATGACTGCAGCCAGGGCAGCGCGCTGGCAGAGGGCTCCCTTGCCAGCCGATCGCGCAGGGCCTGCTCGGCAGGTGGGGTGGCGTTGGCGAGGCGGGCCAGCTCCAGCTCCCGGTAGAGGCGGCTGTGGGGAGCAAGCCCCGCCTGCTGCTCGGCCATGATCAGCCGGTTCAGCTCGGCCCTGGGGTCGTGGGCGAGCATCCCCTCGGCTCTGTCGCCGATAAGCGGCACTCGCGCCGGTTGCCGGCGATGCAGGCTCCTGCGCAGGCGATTGAGGGCCAGCAACAGCAAGAGGGCGGGGCCGCCCCACAGCAGCGCCGTGCTGCGCTTGAAGGGGGGATCGTAGCGCACGAAATCGCCGAAGCGCTCCGTCATGCGGGCGATCACCTGCTCATCGCTCTGTCCCTCGTCCACCCAGCGATAGACCTCGAGCCGCAGATCCCGGGCGATGGGGGAGTTGGACTCCACCAGGTTCTGGTTCTGGCACTGGGGGCAGCGCAGGGCGCGGGCCAGATCCTGAGCGCGGGTCTGCCGCTCGGGGTGGCGAAACTCATAGGTATCGACCCCGCTGGCAAGGGCTCCGAGGCTTAATGCCAGCAAGAGCGGCGCGATCAGGGCGTGGCCGAGGCGGCTCATGGCTTGCTCTCCTGCACTTGTCTCTCCACTTCTCTCTCCACGTCGGGCTGACTGGCGGTGTTGCTGCGGGCCTTTGCAAGCAGGGGGGCAAACTGGCGTTGCCAGATCTCCCGGGTGAGCAGGCCGGTATGGCGGGTCAGCAGGGTACCGTCGCCGGCGAAGAGATAGGTCTCCGGCGTGCCGTAGACACCGAGCTCCAGTGCGAGTCGGCCGTCGGGGTCGGCCAGCACGGCGCGATAGGGGTTGCCCGCCTCGGTGAGCCAGGCGCGGGCGGCGTCCCCCTTGTCCCGGTAGTTGAGGCCATAAAGGGGCACGGCGCTGGCCAGCTCACCCAGCAGCGGATGCTCGGCGCGGCAGTTGGGGCACCAGCTGGCCCAGACGTTGAGCACGAAGGGCTCCCCCTTGAGCGCCGCGGTGTGGATGGGGGCGCCGCCAAGCAGATTGTCACTCTGCCAGGCAGGCAGAGTGCGCCCTGCGACGGCCTCATCCTGGCTGTAGGGGTTGTTGCCAAGGCCGAGCCAGAGCAGGGCACCGAGCCCCAGGGTGAGCACGAGCGGCACGAACAGGCGCAGACGGGCGTTCATAAGGACTCCTGTTCAAGCCGAGGGTTGGGGGCGGTAGCTGGCGCAGGATGGCTAGCCAGCAGCGGCCGGCGAGCGAGCAGGCGCAGGGCGCCGCCCGCCATCATCAACAGGCCACCGAGCCAGATCCAGCGCACCAGCGGCTTGTAGTGCAGCCGCATGGCATAGGCGCCGGGTCCCATCTTATCGCCAAGCACCACGTAGAGATCGCCAAACAGACCCCACGCGATGCCGGGCTCGTTCATGTTCATGGTGCGCACGCTGTAGTGGCGCCGCTCCGGCATCAGCAGCGCCACCTCTTTATCGTCCTTATGCACGCTGAGAGTGATGCGCTCGGCGGTGTAGTTGGGGCCGATGATCGGCTCGCTCCCCTCATAGCGAAACTCGAAGGCGCCGAGCCGATAGGGCTTGCCTGCGGCGAGTACCGCGCCCCCCTCCTGACTGTGGTGACTCACCTGTGCGATGCCGAGGGCGCACACCGCCACCCCGAGGTGGGCCAGCAGGCTGCCGAACCGATTGAGGGTGAGCTCGCGCAGCGACGTCGGTTGCAAGAGCGGGAGCAGCAGGCTGGCCATCAGCCAGAGGCTCAGCACGTTGGCCGCAAGCCCCAGCCAGCTTGCCCGCAGCGGCTCGGGATAGGCGAGACTCAGCAAGGCGCCCCCCAGCAGACCGAACAGGCATGGGAGCAGCACCTTGATGCGGCGCTGGGCTGCCAGATGCTGCCAGCGCAGGCGCGGCAGCTGGGTCATCAGCGCCATCAGGCAGAGGGCCAGCGGCACGAAGATGGTATTGAAATAGGGGGCGCCCACCGAGAGTGAGCCCAGATGGAGCGACTGGAACACCATGGGGTAGAAGGTGCCGAGCAGCACGCTGGCGCAGGCCACGCTGAGCAGCAGGATGGTGGCACCGAGCAGCCCCTCTTTTGACAGCAAGCCAAAGCGGGCATAGGGGGCGCGAATATCCGCCCGCAGGGCAAACAGGGTGAGGGCGCAGGTCAATAGCAAGCCGAGCAGCAACAGCAGGGTGAGGCCGCGGCTGGGGTCGACCGCAAAGGCGTGTACCGAGGTGAGCACCCCGGAGCGCACCACGAAGGTGCCGAGCAGGCTCAGCGAAAAGGTAAAGATGGAGAGCAGCAGCACGGCATGGCCGTAAGCGCCGCGCTTCTCGCACACCACCAGGGCGTGCAGCAGGGCGGTACCGAGCAGCCAGGGCAAGAGGGAGGCATTTTCCACCGGATCCCAGAACCACCAGCCGCCCCAGCCGAGCTCGTAATAGGCCCACCAGGAACCCAGCACTATGCCGGCGGTGAGAAACACCCAGGAGCCGAGCGCCCAGGGTCGGCTCCAGTGGGCCACGGCGCCATCGAGCCGACCCGAGTGCAGCGCCGCCATGGCGAAGGCGAAGTTGACCGCAAAGCCGACGTAACCGAGATAGAGCAGGGGCGGGTGGATGATGAGGCCGATGTCCTGCAGCATGGGGTTGAGATCGCGCCCCTCCAGCGGCCCCGGGAACTGGCGGTCAAACGGGCTGGAGAAGATCAGGGTATAGAGGCCGAACAGCCCGACGATCAGCCCCATGATGGCCAATACCCGGGTTTTAATCAGCGGATCGATCCGCTTGGAGCAAAGGGCGACCAGCGCGCCCCACAGCCCCAGCGCAAAGACGAAGAACAGCATGGAACCCTCGTGGCCGCCCCACACCGCCGCCAGCTTGAAGCCAAGGGGCAGGGCGCTGTTGGCGTGCTGGGCCACATAGACCAGGGTAAAGTCATCCTGGCCAAAACAGCTGGCGAGCAGCAGCAGGGCGGCCCCGAGCAGGAGCGCGACCAGGAGGGCCAGTGGTGTTGCGCAGCCCAGCAGCGGGCGTGAGGCGAGCCGCAGCCCCAGCCAGGGCAGGGTGCCTTGCAGCAGGGCGAGCCCGGTCGCCAGCAACAGTGAGAGATAGCCGAGCTCCGCCAGCACATAACCTCCGTTTCAATCTTTGATGTCATTCATGTCATGCCACACACGCCGCGTCGTCTCCCTTTGGCGGGGAACATTGCCAAGCAACGGGTGTGGCATCACCAGAAATTCATTGGGCCAGCAACAAACCAGCGCCAGTCACCCGAGGGTGGCTGGCGCTGGTGATCATACCGTTATACGACTGTCATTTGACCGGCATAAAGCACGAAGTAGCGCAGCAGCAGGATCCCCACCAGGGTCAGGCTGCAGACCAGCACCAGATAGCCGTTTTTGGCCCGCAGCGGTGCGGGGGCCAGCAGGGCCAGCAACTGGGGCAGCAGCATGCCGATGCCCACCACCCCGAGCCAGAACACCTGAGCCCAGAAGCCGCTGCCGATGGCGGCCCACATGGCTGCCTCCTTCTGGTCGCCACCGAAGTAGAGGCCGGTAAAGAAGCAAACCAGCAGCAACACCTCCACCGCCAGCACCGGCCGCTCGAAGCGGTGGACGAAGCTCACCCCCTGGCTGTGATGGTTCTCCTTGAACAGGGTGACCGCCAGCAAGATGGTGGAGGCGATGCCGGAGCTGACGCCAGAGATGAGGAACAGCACTGGCAACACCGGGTTGTTCAAGAGCGGATAGGTCTTGAGCGCCGACAGCAGAAAGCCGGTGTAGGCCCCCAACAGCACGGCGAGCAGCAGCAACAGCGGCGCCAGCAGCCGCTCGATGCGGGCAAGCCAAGCGATGAGATCATCCACAAAGGCGAACTTCTCTTGCAGCAGGTGACGGCGCAAGGTCTCGATCTCGGTCCGAAACACCACCGCCAGCCAGGCGAACAGCACCGCCATGTAGACCTGAAACAGCATGACCCCCATCGACATCACGGAGTCGAACTGGTAGTGGAACATCAGTTTCCAGAAGGTCCAGGGGCGGGCTAGATGGAAGATAAGGATCAGTAACCCCAGCACCACGCTCACCGGCGCCAGAATGGCGGTCGCCTTGATGATGCCGCTCTCGCTGCCGGCCCCCTTGCGGCGCAGCAGCACCGAGAGGGTGGTGGCCCCAGCGGAGATGCCGAGCAGAAAGAGATAGATGGCGATGGGCCAGTCCCACACCAGCGAGGAGAAGTGAAATGCGTCATGCAACATGATCCATTCCTCCTTCTGTTACTGCGGTAGATGGCGATCGGACAAATCCCCAGACAAGGGAGGGGAAGTGAAATGCCTCTTGCATGGTCATGACGTTATCTCCCCTTTGGGCACGCGGTACATCTTGGGCGAGGTGCCGAGTGCCTGCTTGTAGCGATAGGTGGTCTCCTTCACCAGCCGTTTGGCGATGGGGCTGTCCGGGTCATCCAGATTGCCGAACACCAGCGCCTTGGTGGGGCAGGATTCCACGCACGCCGGCTCCTTGCCCGCCGCCAGGTTAGTCTTGCGGCAAAAGTCGCACTTGTCGGCCACCTTGGTCACAGGGTTGATAAAGCGCACCTGATAGGGGCAGGCAGCCAGACAGTACATGCAGCCGACGCAGAGATCCGGGTTGACGTCGACGATGCCATCCTCCTTGCGGATATGGGAGGCACCGGTGGGGCAGACGTGCACGCAGGGGGCGTTGTCGCAGTGCTGGCAGGACTTGCGAAAGAAGTGGTACTCGGCATCGGGGAAGGTGCCGATGGGGCCGGAGCGGAGGATCTCGAGGCGCGAGACCCCCTCCGGCACCTGATTCACCTCCCGGCAGGCATCCATGCAGGCGGTACAGCCGATGCAGGCCGTCTCGTCGTGGATCATGCCATAGCGGACCCCGTCGATGGTCTGGCTGTGGGCGAGGGGGGTGGCAAGGGCGCGAGTCGGCCCCGTCATCATGATAAGGGCCCCCGCGCCCATGCCCGCCATAAAGTCACGGCGAGAGCAGCTCATGGCGCCTCCTTGCCCAGGCTGGCAGTCTGGTTGGCTGCCTTGGCCTGATGCTGCTTGCTGTGGCAGTCGACGCAGAGCTTGATGCGGGACTTCTCCGGAATTGCCACCATGGGCTCCTTGGCCGGGTGCAGCTGGTGGCAGCTGGTGCAGGTGAGCCTGGTGGCGTGTACGTCGTGGGCCCAGAGCGCCTCGCGCAGGGGTTTGGGCTCGTGACAGCTCATGCAGACCCCGTTCTGCTCGGCGATGGGATAGCTCTCGGTGCTCTGCTTTTCTGCCAAGGCGCTTTGCTTGTCTGCCAGGACGCTTTGCTTGTCATTGAAGCTGTCGCTAAAGCGCATCACATCCTTGACCCCTTCCCTGTGTTGGGGGGAGGGCTGACCGTGGCAGTTGGTGCAGGTGACCGGCGCCAGGTTGTTGGGGTTGGTCGCCTGGCCGTGCTTGCCGTGCATCCCTTCGACCTGCTCCTTGTGGCAGTCGGTGCAGGCCTTGTCGGCACTGCGCAGAAATTCCACTTCATGTGTAGTCGGTGCCGGGGCGGTTGCCGCATCGGCGGCCTGGCCCTGCAGGCTGGTCAGCAGCATGGCTGCCATCAGCATCAGTCGTAAGAAATCCATCGTTAAATCACCCATAGGAAGCCTCCATCCGGCTGCAGGCCCGACACTGCGGGCCCGCATGCCTCGTCATTGTGCGAGCCGTCCGGCCGCTTTGGCCTCGGCTTCCCAGGCGGGCACTGTGGTCTTGAGGAACTGGGCCTTGTCCGCGTTCATCTGCCTCATGTCCATGCCAAGGGCGGCCTGGGCCTTCTCCTTGCTGGAGATGTCGGGAATGGCGATCTCGTGGCTGATCCCCTTGGCGGCCAAGAGGCGTGCCAGCTTGGTGCGCGCATCGGCGGCCTTGTCCAGGGCGGTGCCCAGCATGCGCAGCGCCACTTCCGGTGCGTGCGCCTGCACCCCGTGGGAGGCGATGGAGAAGTCCCAGCGCCATTGGGCGTGACGGATGTCCTGCAGAATGTCCTTCATCTCGGCCTCGGTGGCGCCGGCATCCCAGGCGGCCTTGGCCTCGAAGTGGGCGTGCACCAGCTGCTTCTCGACCTTCAATTTGATCTCGGTGACGGCATCCTTGCGCTGCTTGACCACCCCTTGCAGCATCTCCTTGCTCTGGGTGTGGCAGTTGCGGCAGGTCTGCTCGAAGCGATCGAAGGGATTGCCCACCTTGTGATCCGTGTAGACCTTGCCCTGCTCGTTCTGCACCTTGGGCATGTGGCAGTCGACGCAGGCGACGTTGTTCTGGCCGTGAATGCCGGCGCGCCAGGTCTCGTACTCGGGGTGCTGGGCTTTGAGCATGGGGGTCCTGGAGAGGGCATGGGTCCAGTCGGCAAAGCCTATTTCATCGTAATACTGCTCCATCAGCTCCACTGTGGTGCCCTTGTCCCAGGGGAATTTCACCGCCTTGGTGGGGCCGCTGAAGTAGTACTCCACGTGGCACTGGCCGCACACCTGGGACTGCTGATCGAAGCGCCCCTGCTCCTTGAACGGCTTGTGGATGGCGGTCATGGCGCGGTCGGCATAGGGACGGGAGAGGTGCAGGGCAGGTTTGCCTTCCTTGAACTCTTTCGAGGCGGTGTCGTGGCAGTCGGCGCAGCCGATGGTGTTGACGATCTCGGGGCCGCCTTTTGCCCACATCCCCTTGAAGTAGCCATCCTCACCCTTCTCGTCGATGACGCGGGCCACGTCCGGGCCTTTGCAGCTCCAGCAGGCCATGGGCAGCGGACCGTCTTCGGCGGTCTTGGGGGCGCCGGTACGCAGGGTTTCCCGCACGTCGGTCAGCGCATAGAAGTGGCCGCGCGGCTTGTTGTAATCCTTGGAGAAGGGGTAGCCGGCCCAGAGCACCACCATCTGCGGATCTTCCGCCAGGGCGTCGGTGCGTTCCTTGCTCTCGCTGGTGCCTTTCCAGCTGGTGAACTGATCGGCGTGATCCTTGGCGAACAGCTCGCTGCGCGCCTCTACCTTGCCCTCGGGGGTGGCCTCCTCTGCCTGCGCCAGAGTGCCGGCACCGAGCAGGGCGGTCAGCAGCAGAGCGGCGAGGCCCTGTCTGCAAGCTTTGTCATATGAACCCACGGTCATCACTCCCAGATAAAAAAGTCCATGTCGGGCCTGACCGTTCCATCTAGCTGTGGACATCTGTGCTCATCATCGACGGGCATGGCAGGCCGATTAATTGTTATGGCTGCATAGAAAGTGCTGTTTATGCAATTGCTCCCGGAGATAATACCAAATGGGTAAAATGGATAATCATTTATCCCCCTGGGAGTTGCGCTAGATCAATTGGCAGGGGGGGAGGATCCCAAAAGTGGGATCCAGGTTGAATTATTGAAATCCATCCGATGGTTAGTCCCACCTTTTTCCTTCGTCAGGGAGGATGGCAAGGGAGTGGCGCCAGGTAAGAGAAGGTGCCGGGGGGAGGCGGGAGATGGGCGGCCCCCCTGGTCGACACAGGTCTGAATTGAGTAAATATTCATTTCATGTCGACAGGGGAGAGGACGAGATGCTCAGCCTGCTGAAATAGCGCGCCCTGGAGGCGAGGGCGGCGCGTGTCAGAAGCTGTCGCGCCAGAGGGAGCCAGAAGGGCCATCCTTTCCCTTCGCAGGAGAAATCAGGTCTTTATTTTGGTGAATATCGTGGTTTGCAGCGTTTAATTTAATTAAATAGGAAGGTTTGCGGCATTTACTTTCGATATTTTCGAAAATGCTGAAGGGTTGTATGGGGTGTTTGGCGGTAAAATGTCCGCCTGTCACGGTGGCTTCCCTTAGGCTTCATGTCCTGGGAAGCCTGTGTTTACCCGTTGGAGGATATATGGCCGAGCTGCGAATCGAGAAACCGACTCTTATTGCCAAGGTGGAGGGCGCCGTGTTTGTGATGGATGCCGATGGCGCCCAGCGCCCTGCCACCCCTGGCATGCAACTGGAGCCGGGCATGCGGCTGCTGACCGGATCCGACGGGCAGGTGGAGTTGGCGGACGCGGTTGACCAGCGCCCCGAGCCCGCCCAGCCTGAGGCGGCACTGCCTGCCGAGCTGGCGAGCCTCCAGGAGGCCATCCGTCAGGGGGCCGACCCGACCGCGCTGTTTGAGGAGACCGCGGCCGGTAACGCGGCGGCCGGCACGGTTGACGGTGTGGCCGGCTCCAGTGCCGGTGGCTTCGTGGTGGTGGATCGCATCAATGATGCGACCCTGGCCGAGGCGGGCTTTGACACCGACCATCAGGGGGCACTGCCAGGCGACGAACTGCGCTATTCGGAAGATCAGGATCTGCTGGCGGCCATCACCATCACGGAGCCCCAGACCGCCGACAACATCATCAACGCCGACGAGGCGACCGGCGTCATCATTCGCGGCTTCGTCGAGGATGTGGAAGTCGGCCAGACGGTGACCGTCACCCTGATCGATCAGGAGGGCAATCGCCTGACCACCACCACAGTGGTGCTGCCCGGCTTTGTCTGGGAGGCAAACTTCGGCGACGTCACCGGCAAGCTGGTGGATGGTCCGCTGACGATCCAGGCCGATACCCAGGACGCGGCCGGCAACAAGGCCAGCGACACCGGCCAGACCCTGCTCGATACTATCACCACCATCACGCTGGATCTGGCGGATGAGAGCGACACCGGCGCCAGCCAGGTGGACGACCTGACTAAAGACACCACTCCGTTGCTGCAGGGCAAGGGGGAACCGGGTGCCACCGTCACCCTGAGTCTCGGCGGCAGCGTGCTGGCGGTGCTCGTCGTCGATGGCAACGGCAACTGGCAATACCAGATCCCGAGCGACATGGCGGATGGCGCCTATGATTTTCGGGTCGATTCGGTGGACATCGCCGGCAACCGGGCCAGCGACACCCTGACCGTCACGGTCGACACCCGGGCCGCCATCGACATCGATGATCTCGACACCGGCAGCATCCTGGGCCATGACAAGGTCACCCTGAGCGGCAGCACCAGCGAGGTGGAGGCGGGTCAGAGCGTCACCATCACCCTGGTTGGCCAGAATGGTCAGACCCTCTTCAGCGGCAGCGCCCTGGTGGGCAGCGACGGCCGCTGGCACCTGGGCAACCTCGATCTGTCGACGATCCAGGGCCCTTACGAGGTGCGCGCCGAGGTGACCGATCTCGCGGGCAACCGGGTGATCGACGGGGCGCCCCTCATCGGCCAGAGCGATACCCTGACCCTCTCTGAGGCGGACCTGGCCGAGGGGCCGGTGAGCGCCACCGGCTCCCTGCATACCGGGGCCGGGCTAGATGGCAACCTGCAGGTGAGCTTCGGCGCCGATCAGAGCGCCCTCGAGCAGCTCGGCTTGACCAGCCACGGTACGGCGCTCGCCTACCAGACAAGCGGTCAGACCCTGACTGCCAGTGCAGGGGGGGTGACCGTCTTCACCCTGACCCTGGCCAATGACGGCAGCTATCGCATCGTCTGGCACCAGAGCCTGGATCACGGTCAGGATAGCCTGAGCCTGCCCTTTGCCTTGGAGTACCGCGACAGCGACGGGGATCTGGTGCACGCCAACCTCAACGTCAACCAGGTGGACAGCACGCCGCCGGACTTCACCATAGCCCCCGTCACCCTCATTGAGGATGGCTTTGACAACACAGATGCCGTGGTGGGGCAGAGCCTGTTCCTGATCGGGCACCAGTCCGATCCCCTGCTGGCGGACTCGGTCGCCTTCGCCGATCAGGCCGCGACCCTTGCTCGTCTCAACGGCAGCGGTCTTGCCAGCGACGGCCATGTGCTGAGCTTCGAGTTCGGCAGTGATCGCCTGCTCACCGGGTATTACCTCGATGATCAAGGCAATCGGATCGAGGTGATCAAGGCAGAGCTCGGCGCCAGCCAATCCGGCAGCGACATCCAGGGCAAGGTCACCGTTTCCCTCAGCGGGCCCCTGGATCATCAGGGCAGCGACCGGCTTTCTCTGGGGCTCACCGTCTCCGCCAGGGAGATCGACGGGGACGAGACCCACGCCAACCTTCAGATCGCCATCGACGACGGCTCCGATCCCGGCCTCGGCCTCGACGCCGGCGGCAGCCTGCAAGAGGGCGGTGCCAGCCAGATCCTGGACGGCCAGCTGCCGGTCAATGTGGGCAGCGATCGCCTGGTGTCGCTGAACTTCGAGGCCAATCAGCCCGGCCTGAATGGCCTCACCAGCGGCGGCCAGCCGACCCACTATCAGGTCAACGGCAATGTCATCACCCTGTTGGATGCGGGCAACAAGCCCATCCTGACCGTGACCCTGGGGCTGGATGGCAAATACCAGGTGGCGCTCGATGGCGTACTGGATCAACCTGTCAGCACCAACAGCGTCAACCTGGGGCTGCAAGTACAGGGCACCGACTTTGACGGGGACAAGAGCAACCTCGGCACCCTCAATATTCATATCACCGACGGCGTGCTGCCCCAGGTCGACCCCGTCTCCCTCACCCTGGTGGAGGACAGCGACTGGAGCGCGGCCCAGACCCTCAGCGGCGATCTCAATATCACCGCAGGCGCTGACCCCCTGGTCCATATCGGCTTCGATGCCAGCCAGCCCGGCCTGCAGGGCCTCACCAGCGGCGGCGCGCCTGTGGTCATCAGCGTCAGCGGCAACAGCATCAGCGGCACGGTCAACGGCCAGAACGTCTTCACCTTGACGCTGGATCAGAACGGCCACTACGTCTTTACCCTGAACCAGCCGCTGGATCAGGGCAGCACTGACAGTCGGCTTTTGGCGGGCTTCACCCTCACGGACAGCGACGGCGACACCGTCTCCTCGACCCTGACCGTGGCCATCGGCGATGGGGCCAACCCGGTGATCAGCGCCGTGACCGGCACCGAGATGACGGAGGCGAACCAGGGGGACGGCGCCGTGGTGAGCACCATGAGCTTCACCGTCAACCACGGTGCTGATGCCTTGGCGCCCGATAGCCTCAAGTTCGATATCGCGGCCATACAAGGCAGCCTGGATGGCAAGTTCAGCAGCCACGGCAGCAAGGTCACCTTCACCCTGGATGCCAACGGGGATCTGGTGGGCACCAGCGCGGATGGCCGCGAGGTGCTGCGGGCCGAGCTGAGCCTGGTGGAGAGCAACGGCAACTGGAGCGTCACTGCCAAAGTTGTCTTAAGCGGTGAGCTGGATCACCAGGGCAGCGAGTCCCTCAATTTGCCCCTTGCCGTGACCCTGACCGACAAGGACGGGGACAGCGTCTCCACCCAGTTGCCGCTGGTCATCAAGGACGGCAGCGCGCCTAACTTCGTGGCGGGCAGCGGGGTGAGCCTGGATGAGGGCGATCTCAACGGGCATGGCCCCCTGGTTGGCACCGGCCACTTCCAGGTCAACGCCGGCTCGGATCGGGTGAGTGAGGTCTCCTTTGCGGACGTGAACGAGCAACCTGCCCTGACCGCCCTGGGCCAGAGCGTGAAATACGAGCTGGTGGACGGGGATCCCGCCATCCCGGGCAACCAGATCCTGAAGGGCTACGTGGAAGTGAACGGCGTGCGCGTCGAGGTGCTCGAGGTCGAGCTCGGCGGCAAGCTGGACAACGCCGCCAGCAACGGCTTCGACTACAAGGTGACCCTCTATCAGGGGGTACACCAGAGCGGCGGCAACGCCACCGACTTGCCGTTCAAGATCAATGTCGTCGACAGCGACAAGGGCAGCGGCAACAACGACAGCACCACGGGCACCCTCAACGTCAGCATCGTCGAGGGCGATACCCCGACCCTCACCCTGACCGGGGTGACGCTCAGTGAAGGCCGCTTCGACGGCGCCGCCAACAACCAGACGGCGGACGATCAGCAGGCCACCGGCACCCTGACCATCACGGCGGACTCCGATCCCGTGGTGGACGTGCGGCTGACCCTCTCCGGCCAGGTGGTGGATGGGAGCGGCAAGGCCATCACCCACAACGGTGAGACCCTGACCTGGCAGGAGGTGCCGGGCAGCAACGGTCACGGCTTCCAGGCAGTGACCGCCAGCGGCACCCTGGTGCTGACGGTGACCCTGCCGAGCGTGCCGGGGCGCATCGAAGCTCACACCCAGGCAACCCTGGACTATCAGGTGACGGTACACACCAACCTGGATCACGGGGCCGACGACAGGCTCGACCTGAGCCTGCCGGTCAAGGTGACCGACAGCGATGGCTCGGTGATCACCGGCAGCACCACGGCGGTGATCACCGATGCCGCCGACCCCGTGATCTCGGCCATAGAGTCCGTGCGGGTCGAGGAGGCGGATCTGGATGGGAGCAGTATCCAGCATCCTGGCACCACTCCGACCGAAAGTGGGGAGACGGCCGGTGGCAAGGTGACCATCAGCGCCGGCTCGGACCGTGTTGCCTCTCTTGAACTCGATGTGGCGGCCTTCAATCAGGCGAACCATCTCAGCTCGGGTGGCAAGGCAGTGACCCTGGCGGCCCATAGCCCCGGCTGGTATCTGGCGAGTGCGGAGGGCGGCAAGCCGGTGTTCTGGATCCATCTCGACGTCAATGGCAGCTACAGCGTGCATCTGGTGGGCCAGCTCGATCACGGCGCCCAGGGCAAGGATGAACTGGGTATCGAAATACCGCTGTTCGTGACCGACTTTGATGGGGATCGCAGCCCCAATGTGACGGTGGAGGTGAAGGTGCAGGATGACATGCCCATCGGCACGCATCTGACCCATCACCTGAGCGAGACCGGCAGCGCCGTGAGCGGCGATCTGCTGCCCCCCGCCAACGAGGGGGCCGACGGCGCCAGAGTGGCCTCGGTCACCGTGAACGGCCAGCAGCATGCCATCAACGGCAGCCTGACCCTGGATGTGATGAGCCCGGACGGCAAGCAGGTGATGGGATCCCTGACCATAGGGCAGGACGGCAACTACAGCTTCACGCCGAGGCCAGGCTTCGATCACGATGCCGCCAGCCTCAACCAGATCATCAAGGCTCAGTTGGTGGACGGCGACGGCGATACCGCCGAGAGCACCCTGACCCTCCACCTGCAGGATGAGGCGGTGAGTTTCACTGTGAAGGCGGTCACCGGGCAGGAGGATCAGGGAGCCCAGGATCCGAGCCAGGGCATTGCCATCGACATGCGCCTCGATATCGGCGATTTCGACCGTGGCGAACACGTGGATCAACTGCTGATCCAGGCGCCGGCCAACGCCCACGGTACCTTCTACTACCACGGGGTGGCCCTCACCACCACGGCCGATGGCAAGTGGTTCATCGTGCCGCCGGCGGTCATGGTGACCGCAGACAACGTCAACTACCGGACCCAGGGTCTCACCTTCGTGCCGGCTGATGACTGGTCCAGCTGGAGCAACAACAAGCAGCCGCTGCACTTCCAGGTGCAGCTGCAGGTCGGGGTAAGCGAGGGAACGCCACCGCCCGCCGTGACCGGCGATCTCGCCATCACGGTACAGGGCATTGCCGACAAGCCGCTGTGGGATGCGGGCAGCACGCACCAGCACTACACCACGGACGAGGACAGCAGCGGCATCGTCCTCAACGTCAAGGCGGGTCTCACCGACACGGACGGCTCCGAGACCCTGAGCTACCAGATCGAGTGGGCGTCCGGTGAGGGCTCTCTGACCCTGAACGGCAAGGTGCTCCAACCGGGTAGCAACGGCCTCTATACGGTGGCCGGTGGCGACATCAACAAGGTGACCGTGGTGCCCGGCAAGGACTACGGCGGTGACATCAGGCTCATTGTGACGCCGGTGAGCACGGAGAAGAGCCCTGTGGTCAGCGGCCAGAACAAGGCGCTCGGGGATCACCTGGATCTGGTGATCAACGTCAACCCGCAGGCGGATGACGCCAAGCTCACCGTGCGCGAGATCCAGGGCAAGGAAGACACCCTGATCGATCTGGGCAGCAAGATAGGGATCGCCCATCTGGGAGACACGGCGGATGGCTCCGAGAGTCTGTTCGTGCGCATCAGCGGCCTGCCCGCCGGTGCCAACCTGTTGCTGGGCGGGGTGGCGGTCACCCTGGATGCCAACGGCTACTACGAGGTGCCCTATGACCGCATCAATGACCTCAAGCTGCAGCCGCCCAAAAACAGCAACGTCGACTTCGATCTCACCATCAAGGGGGTGGTGAAGGACACCGCCATCCTGACCGATGCCAACGGCCAGACCCACACAGTGGTGAACGAGAAGGAGACCGGCAGCCAGAGCCTGCACGTGGATCTGGTGGGGGTGGTGGACGAACCCCATTTCGATCTCAATACCAGCGACTGGACCCAGGATGGCAACGGCTACAGCATCACCATCCAGGAGGATGGCCGGGCACCGCTGGACTTCAAGCTCACCTCGGGGGAGTGGACGGATACTCCGCTCGATCACTCGGAAACCCTCAACCTGGTGCTGGAAGGGCTGCCGGAAGGGGCCAGGGTGTTCGACGGCAGTGGCAAGGAGTTGACCCTGACCTTCGCCGGACTCGATGGCAAGGGCAATCCCCTCTATCAGGTGGATGTCTCCAGCCTTGGCAACCTGCAGATCCAGCCGCCCCCCAACAGCACCGCCGATCTGCACCTGGTCGGCCACGTGGTGGTGACCGAGAACGACGGCGACCACAAGAGCTTCGACGTGCCCCTCACCATCAAGGTGGAGCCCGCGATCGACGCCACCGACTATGCCAGGACCAGCCATGGCCTGGAGGATCAGTTCACCGTGCTGGACTGGCAGCCGGACCTGACCGACGGCGCCGAGCAGGTGACGCACCTCGGCCTCTCCGATATCGAACCCGGTTATGAAGTCTGGATCCGGGTCGGGGGCGTGGATACCCAGCTGACGGTCACCAGCGGCGCCGTGGATCTAACCCCGAGCCAGCTCGACAGCCTGTTAAACGGCGGCCAGCTGCTGGTGAAAGGGCCCGAAGACAGCGACAGGGACACCACCCTCCAGAGCCATGTCACGGTGACGCAGGTGGATGTGGACTCCAGCGCCACCGCCCAGAAGGTGATCGACGGCACCCTGCACCTGGATATCCAGGCGGTGGTGGAGCCCGATGGCAACCTGGTGCAGACCGGCCAGCTGGAGAGCCCGGACGGGCACGCCATCCCGCTGGACGGCGTCTTCGTGTTCCAGGATCTGGATCCCAGCAGCGATGAGGTCATCGACTACCTGGTCATCAGCGATCTGCCTCCCGGCTTCGTGGTGGTGGGCGGGATCAACGACGGCCAGGGCAACTGGACCGTGCCCCACGACGCCCTCGGCAACTATGCCCTGCGCTCGCCGGACGGCTTCACCGGCACCGTCACCTTCAAGGTCAGTGCCAGGGTGATCGACCTTGGCGACAACAACGAGGGGGATGTGAGCGCCCCGGCCTATCGGGAGATCACCGCCAGCGCCGACTTCCATGCTGCGACCCACTCGGGCCAGGTGGCCGCCGATGTCGATTTTGACAACAGCGCCCCCATCACCGGGGTGGAGGATCAGGGAGTCAACTTCGGCAGCCAGTTCAAGGACATGGTGAGCCTGGACACGGCGGACATCGGCGACGACGAGCTCAGCATCGTCATCACAGGTCTGCCCCCGGGCGTCAACGTGCAGGGGCTCACCTTCGACTTCGTCAACGGCGAGTACCTCATCAAGCTGCCGGGCGGCCTCGATGATCTCGACAAGCTGACCCTGACCCTGCCGCAAGACTATGCCGGTGACGGCCTGCACTTCAACGTGCGCCTGGTCAACACCGACACCGTGAGCGGTGACACCAAGATGGTGGAGAAGGACGTCACCCTCTCCATCACCCCGGAGGTAGACATCAACGGCGGGGCGGACGGCCTGCCCGAGCTGCAATTGAACGTGAAGGACGTAAACGGCGACGGCCAGCCTGACAACCTGGAAGACACCGAGATCCACCTCGATCTCTCGGTCAAGCTCGCGGACATCAGCCCCTCGGTGGCCGATGGCGGTCTCGAGACCGTGGAGCGGGTGGTCGTGACCGTGGACCCCCAATATGGTCACTTCCTCGACAAGAACGGCCAGCCGGTCTCCACCCTCAGGGTGAACGACCCGGCGGATCTCAAGGATCTGGTGTTCGTGCCCAAAGAACACTTCAGCGGCAAGGTGCCGCTGGCGGTGACGGTGGATATTCTCGATACCGCCACCACGGGCACGGATCGGGGGAGCTGGAGCGGTCAGGTGGGCTTCGAGGTGCTGCCGGTCAACGATCCGGCCAACCTCACGGTCCAGAACGTCACGGGCCAGGAAGATGGCAGCGTGAGCCTGGGGGGGCTGGGGGCCAGCCTCATCGACAACGATGGCTCCGAGCAGATCGTCGGGCTGCAGATCAAGGGGGTGCCGGATGGCTTCACCCTGTCCGCCCCGGCGGTGAACAATGGCGGCGGGGTGTGGCAGGTGCCTGTGGGCACCGACTTCTCCACCCTGACCCTGATCCCGCCTGCGGACTTCAGCGGCACCCTGGATCTGACTCTGAGCGCCTTCACCCTGGACAAGGGGCTGACCCTGCCCCTTGAAACCAGTGCGGGCTTCACCGTCACCGTCAATCCGGTGGGGGATGCGGTCATCACCGACATGCAGGAGCAGGCGAGCGGCGCCGAAGGCGATGTGATCACCTTGAACCTGGGGGTGGAGACCCGGGATACCCATGCCACCGGCGGCAGCGCCGGCAATGTGCACGAGAACGGGCCCGAACAGGTGCGCGTCACCCTGGAAGGGGTGCCGGACGGGGCAGAAATCCGCCTGCCGAGCGGGGTGAGCGGCACCGTGGTGGATCTCGGTGGCGGCCGCTGGCAGGTCACCACGGATGGGGGCAAGCTCGACGCGGTGGAGCTGGTGACCCATGACGCCAACGGCGCCATGGCGATCAAGGTGACGGCCCAGAGCCTGGACAACGGCGCCCTCGGCCCCGAGGTGAACGGCAGCATCCAGGTGGACGTGAGCCCGGTGAACGATGCCCCCGTCAACGTGCTGCCCGGGGAGCCCCAGGTGGCTCAGGAGGACGAGCCCTTCGTCATCCAGGGTCTGCAGGTCAAGGACGTGGATGCGGGCAACGGCATCATGGAGGTGCGTCTCTCGGTGGAGCACGGCACCCTGACCCTGCCGGCCGGCAGCGGCGTGACCCTGACCGGCAACGGCACCGGCGATGTGGTGCTGACCGGCACCCTGGCGGATCTCAATGCCCTGCTCGCGGGCGGGGTGACCTATCAGGGCGAGCGGGACTTCAACGGTCAGGATGCCCTGACCATGGTGACCAACGACAGGGGCAACACCGGCAGTGGTGGCGCCCTGAGCGACACCGACGTGCTGCCCATCGAGGTGCAACCGGTCAACGATGCCCCGGTCAACCAGGTGCCGGACGCCATGGCGGTGAAGGAGGACGGTTCGCTGTCGCTTTCCGGCATCAGCGTCAAGGATGTGGATGCGGGCAGTGCCCCCATGTCCATGGTGCTGCGGGTGGAGCACGGGGTGCTGACCCTGCTGGGGACGGCCGGCGCCGTCTCGGTGCAGGGGGCGGGTACCAACGTGGTGACCCTGGTGGGGTCGCTCGATGATCTCAACAGCCTGCTCAACGGCAATCTGCACTACGAGCCGGGCAGGGATTTCTGGGGCGAGGACAACCTCACCATCACCACCTCGGATCAGGGCAACACGGGGGCGGGCGGTGCGCTGACCGATACCGCCACCGTGGGCATCACGGTGACCGCCGAGGCCGATGAGCCGCGGCTCGGCCTCGGGACCCACGACATCCACGCCCTGCAAGGGGCCTGGGTGCCGCTCAACCTGAGCGCCAGCGTGGTCAACCCGGCAACCGGTGAGCTGTCGGTTCGGATCCAGAACCTGGGCGGTGCCCAAGTGGTGGACGAGCACGGCCAGAGCATGGGCCATGCCGACAACAACGGCGACTGGTTGCTACCCATGGATCACTCGGTGCCGCTCTATGTGAAAGACCTGGCGGCCGGGGAGCACAGCCTGATCCTGACCGCCGAGTCGAGTGCGGGGGGGCGCACCCTGAGTTCGGCCCAGGAGACCCTCAACATCCACAGCCAGAGCGGCCACGACCTGGTTGGCTCGGATCAGGGGGACTGGCTGTTCGGCTCCACCGGCAGTGATCGCCTCCTGGGCGGTCTGGGAGACGACCTGATCCGGGGGGGGCAGGGCAACGACATCCTGAGCGGCGGTGCGGGCAGCGATCTCTTCGTGTGGGGTCAGGGGGACGAGGGCACGGCGGCGCAGCCTGCCATCGACACCATCACCGACTTCCGCCCCGAAGAGGGGGACAGGATCGATCTGGCGGACCTGCTCAAGGGGGTGACCGGCAACAGCCTGGATGGCTTGCTCAATCACCTGTCGGCCTCCGTCACCACCGGCAGCGGTGGCCTGGGAGACGTCAATCTCTCGGTGTCGCCGGCAGGGGATGGCCACGTCACCCAGCAGATCACCCTGAAGGACGTGGATCTCAGCGGCTGGAACCTGAGCGGCGGCTCCTCCTCCCACGAGATCCTGCAGTCCCTGCTGGATCAGCACAGCCTGATCATCCAGCATCCCTGATGGGAACGCGCTGAATAAAAAGAGCCGGCAATTGCCGGCTCTTTGTTTATCTGGGTGGAGGACTATGGCTAGCTCATGCCTGCGCCCGGGCCAGCAGGTGGCTGGGGTGTTCACAGGGGAGCATGGCTGTGCTCATCTCAAGCCAGGGCTCTTGCCAAGAGGTGGATCGGATGTTCACAGGGGAAGGCCGTGCTCATCTCGATCTGCCACTTGCAGGTCTCGCAGTCGGTGATGACCAGATCGGGCTTGAGCCGGTTTATCTGATCAAACAGCCCCTGGCCTATGGCCTGGCTGGTGTCGTAGTTTTCCGACTTGAAGCCGTAGGTGCCGGCGATGCCGCAGCACTGGGAGTCGAGCACCGTCACCTTGACCCCGGGAATGGCCCGCAGCAGTTCCAGGGTATAGATGACGCCCCCCATCTTCTCCATGTGGCAGGGGGTGTGGTAGGCGATGTGCAGATTGAGCGGCTTCATCGCCGGCTTGTTGCCCTGATAGAACTCGTTCCAGATAAAACGGGTTACCAGCGAGATGCGATCCCGCACCTTGTGGTTGTCCTGCTCCAGCAGGTGGGGATATTCGTCCCGCAGGGTGAAGCCGCAGGTGGAGGAGGTGGCCAGCAGCGGCATCTCGTTGCCGAGCAGGGTGTTCTCCAGCTGCTGGATGTTGAAGGCCGCCTGCTGCTTGGCCTTGTCCATGAAGCCGTTGGCAATCAGCGGCACGCCGCAGCACTTCTCCCGCGCCAGCAGCTGGACGCCGATGTTCATGGCGTTGAGCACCTGCACCAGCTCCTTGCCGAGCTGCGGGTGGTTGTAGTTCACGTAGCAGCCGTGGAAGTAGGCAACTTGGCGCTCATATCGGGCCTGACTCGCTTTCTGCTTCTTGTACCAGCCGCGGAAGGTGCCCTGGGAGTATTTGGGCAAGGAACGGTGGGAAGAGACCCCCAGCGCCTTGTCCAGCACCAGCTTCATCGGCTTGAGGCCGGTGGTGAAGTTGACCACCGGGGCCATCAGGGTGGACATGCCGCCCATCAGATCGGTGTGGGAGAGCACGAACTCGCGGATCCCCGGCTTGAAGCCGCCGTACTGGTGCTTGGCCCGGGCTATGATGTCGCCGATGCGCACCCCGCTCGGGCAGGCCACTTCGCAGCGCTTGCAGTTGGTGCAGTACTTGAGGGCGCTGTCGAAGAGCTCGGGGCTCTTGATGCGCAGGCGCTCTCCATCCGGGCCCGCCTGCTTGGGGCCGGGGTAGGCCGGGTTGGCCTTGGCCACCGGGCAGTAGGCGGTACAGACGGTGCATTTGATGCACTGATCGAAAGTTTGGTTGGCATGATCCAGTAGCATGTCAGTTCTCCTCCCGTCGGTGTTGAAGGCACGGGATATGGGACAAAATCATCATTGGGCTGAACTCAAGATGTGACCGGCAGCCTGCCAGCCGGTGGCAACCGCCACGCCTGAGCCAGAGCCCTCCTTGGATTGGGCATCGTAGTGGGCCAGCACGCCGTGTCGTGTGAGTGGGAATGTGTGATTCATCTCAGCCCTCCGCCAGAATATGGCCGGCGGCCTGCCAGCCGGTGGCGACCGCCACGCCTGAACCTGACCCTTCCTTGATGGGGTCATAGTGGGCCAGCACGCTGCCGGCGCCAAAGAGGTTGGCGAGGGGCTTGCCGCCCCGCAGCACCCGCAGCTGGTCGTCCGTCTTGACCCCGAAGCCCATGAAGGGGTGGTGATCGAACAGGCGGCGACCGGCCCAGGCGTCGCGCTCGGACAGGCTCAGCACATCGGCGTCGAAGATGGGCTCGCGGATGCCGCCAAGGCGCGACTCCAGGCCGCGGCTGAAGAAGCTGCCGGAGGCGAGCACGAAGTGGTCGGCCTCGAACAGCTGGTCGTCGCCGTTCTGGCTGTGAACCCCGAGCACCCTGTCCCCCTGGTAGCGGGCACCCAGCACCCGCTCGCTGGTGAGGAAGGTGCCGCCGAGGGCCATGAAGCGCCGCTTGAGGGCCTCCTGCATCCGCATCCCGATGAGGGACGGCGGCATGGTGGCCACCTCCTGTATGGTGCAGCCGGTGCGCTTCTCCAGCTCCGCCAGGCGGGGCCCCACCAACCCCAGCGACAGGCAGGCGGGCAGCACGATATGGCGGCAGCCCGGCTCGCTGCACTCGATCACCATGCGGCTGATCTCGCGGGCCAGATCCGCCAGCAGTTCCGGTTGGCGGTCGAGCAGGCGGGCGATATCGGCGGAGCGAAACTCGTGGGGATTGCGGCTGAACTCGGCCAGCTGGGGCAGGCGGATCTCCCCGGTCAGGATCCGGCTGTGGGCGAAGCGTGAATGGGTCGCGAGATTGGCCGCCGCGAGCGCCGGGTGAAAGTCGCGAAAACCGGCCAGAGTGGCCAGCAGCAGGGCCCCGGGGGCCGGGGCCT
>NZ_CDBN01000037.1 GCF_000820085.1 Aeromonas sanarellii | reverse complement strand
ACTTCGGATTCGAACTTGGTGTGCGGCTTGATGGTGCCCGGCTTGGCCAGTACCTGACCACGCTCCACGTCTTCACGCTTCACGCCACGCAGCAGCGCGCCAACGTTCTCACCAGCACGGCCTTCGTCCAGCAGCTTGCGGAACATTTCAACACCGGTACAGGTGGTCTTGGTGGTATCTTTGATACCCACGATTTCCACTTCTTCGCCAACCTTGACGATACCGCGCTCTACACGACCGGTTACTACGGTACCACGGCCTGCGATGGAGAAGACGTCTTCGATCGGCATCAGGAACGGCTGGTCAATCGCACGCTCCGGCTCCGGGATGTAGGTATCCAGGTGGTTTGCCAGTTCCAGGATCTTCTCTTCCCACTGAGCGTCGCCTTCCAGCGCTTTCAGTGCGGAACCACGTACGACCGGCAGGTCATCACCCGGGAAGTCGTACTCGGACAGCAGTTCGCGAACTTCCATCTCGACCAGTTCCAGCAGCTCTTCGTCATCGACCATGTCGCACTTGTTCATGAACACGATGATGTACGGAACGCCTACCTGACGACCCAGCAGGATGTGCTCACGAGTCTGCGGCATCGGGCCGTCAGTCGCTGCTACTACCAGGATCGCGCCGTCCATCTGGGCAGCACCGGTGATCATGTTTTTAACGTAGTCGGCGTGACCCGGGCAATCTACGTGGGCGTAGTGACGGGTAGCGGTGTCGTATTCTACGTGGGAGGTGTTGATGGTGATACCACGCTCACGCTCTTCCGGTGCCTTGTCGATCTGGTCGAAGGCAAAAGCTTTACCACCGAAGTGCTTGGCCAGCACGTTGGTGATGGCAGCGGTCAGGGTGGTTTTACCGTGGTCAACGTGGCCGATGGT
>NZ_CDBN01000036.1 GCF_000820085.1 Aeromonas sanarellii | reverse complement strand
GCCCCACCCTGTTCTGGGATCTCTTTGCCCTGCAAGGCCATCCGGTGCGGGCCACCGTCTCCGACATGGGGCCCCTGCTGCTCGCCCGCCTGCTCGGCCTCAACGACACCCAGAGCGGCGTGTTGGAGCTGGTGTTCAAGGTGGCGGACGACGAGGGGCTGCTGCTGCTCGATCTGAAAGACCTGCGCGCCATGGTGCAGTTCGCGGGGGACAACGCCAAGACCCTCACCACCCGCTACGGCAACGTGTCCACCGCCTCCATCGGCACCATCCTGCGCAACCTGCTCACCCTGGAGAGCGCGGGGGGCGATCACTTCTTCGGCGAGCCCATGCTGGACATTCAGGACCTGCTGCAGACCGACGAGGCCGGTCACGGCCATATCAACGTGCTGGCCGCGAGCAAGCTGACCCAGTCCAGCCGGCTCTATGCCTGCTTCCTGCTCTGGCTGCTCTCCGAGCTGTTCGAACAGTTGCCCGAGGTGGGGGATCCGGAGAAACCCGTGCTGGTCTTCTTCTTCGACGAGGCGCACCTCCTGTTCAACGACGCGCCCAAGGCGCTGCTGGAGAAGATAGAGCTGGTGGTGCGGCTCATCCGCTCGAAAGGGGTGGGTGTCTACTTCGTGACCCAGAGCCCGGCCGACATCCCCGACAGCGTGCTGGGGCAGCTCGGCAACCGGATCCAGCACGCCCTGCGCGCCTTTACCCCGAGCGATCAGAAGGCGGTGCGCATCGCCGCCAACACCCTGCGCACCAACCCGGCCTTCGATGCCGCCGGCGTCATCACCGAGCTGGGGGTCGGGGAAGCCCTGGTCTCCCTGCTCGACGAGAAGGGGCGCCCCGGCGTGGTGGAGCGCGCCTTCATCGCCCCCCCGGCCAGCCGCATCGGTCCCCTGAGCGACCCCGAACGGCAAGCCCTGATCCAGGGCTCATTGCTCTACGGCCGCTACGAGACGCCGGAAGATAGGGAGTCCGCCTTCGAGCGGCTCAATGGGGGCAAGGTGACCCCCACAAGCGAGCAAGGCAGCGAGCAGCCATCCAACGGGGAAGGCGGTCTGCTCGATGCCCTCAACGGCATCCTGTTCGGTCGCACCGGCCCGCGCGGTGGCCTGCACGACGGCGTGGTGCAGACCGCCGCCAAGAGCGTGGCCCGCACCCTGGGCAACGAGGTGGGGCGGCAGTTGGTACGGGGGGTGCTCGGCTCCCTGCTGGGGGGCGGCAAGCGTCGCCGCTGAGGTAAAAACCGCAGGAACGAAAAAGCCCGCCGAGTCTCCCCGGCGGGCTTTTTATTGAACGGATACCCATGGCTCGCTTACCGCACCCTGGCGATGGCGTCGCAGAGCGGAGCTATATATTGACGCGGGTGATGCAATCCGCAGCCTTTTCGCCTCCTTTACAACACCTTGGCGATGGCGTCGCAGAGCGGATCTATGTTGGCTCGGGTGATCCCGGCCACGCTGATCCGACCGGAGCCGACGATGTAGATGGCGAACTCGCTCTTGAGGCGCTCCACCTGATCCTTGGAGAGGCCGGAGAAGGAGAACATGCCGTTCTGCTCGCGGATGAAACCGAAGTCCTGGCTCACGCCGCGTTCCGCCAGCTTCGCCACCAGCAGCTCGCGCATCTCGCGAATGCGCACCCGCATAGCGGCCACTTCTTCCACCCACTCGGCATAGAGGGCCGGATCGCTCACCACGGCGGTGACGACGGCGGCGCCGTGGGACGGCGGGTTGGAGTAGTTGGCACGGATGACGGTCTTGACCTGGGTGAAGGCCACATCGGCGATCGCCTGGGTCGCGCTGACCAGGGTAAAGGCACCGACCCGCTCGTTGTAGAGGCCGAAGTTCTTGGAGAAGGAGCTCGCCACCAGCAGCTCGTCGTGGCACTCGGCGAAGATGCGCAGGCCTTCGGCATCTTCCTCGATACCGCGGGCAAAGCCCTGATAGGCGAAGTCAAACAGCGGCAGCCAGCCGGCGGCGGCGCTCTGCTCGGCCAGGGCGCGCCACTGATCGCTGGTGGGGTCTATGCCGGTCGGATTGTGGCAGCAGCCGTGCAGCAGCACGAGATCGCCGGCCTGGGCCTCGGAGAGTGACGCCTGCATGGCCGCAAAGTCGAGCTTCTTGGTCGCGGCATCGTAGTACTTGTACCACTTGACGGTCAGACCGGCCGCCTGGAACACGCTGACGTGGTTGGCCCAGGTGGGATCGGAGATCCAGACGGTCTTGGCCAGGCCGTTGCGCACCACGAACTCGGCGGCGATGCGCAGGGCACCGGTACCACCCGGCGCCTGCGCCGTCTTGGCGCGACCGCTGGTCACCAGCGCCGAGTCACGGCCGAACAGCAGTTGCTGCACGATGCGGCCGTATTCGATATTGCCTTCGATACCGAGATAGTTTTTGGTCTTCTCGTCGGTCAAGAGCTTCTGTTCAGCTTTCTTGACGCAATGAAGGATAGGAGTAGCACCGGTCTCATCCTTGTAGATCCCGACCCCCAGGTTGATCTTGTGGCTGCGAGAGTCGGCACGGAAGGCCTCGGTCAGGCCCAGGATCGGATCCGCTGGGGCGGCAACAACCTTTTCAAACATGGTATTCCCTGTATTCCGTTGAGTTCGTTGGCTGGCAAAGTAGGTTGGCAAACAAAAGCGCCCGTCTGGCGAGCGCTCCGTCAACTCTTTATACCACCGCCTTCCATAGGGGAAAACCGCTTTCTCGATGTCGCTGGCAGCCCGTCAGCCAACGGCGTGCCAGTCTGGCGCCAGGGCGCACACCTCGGCCGAGAGCCCCTGGTTGGACTCCACCAGATCGGCGTACAGCGCCAGCAGCGGACGAGGGATACGGCTCGGCTCCCAGGGGCGGCTGTCCTGCAGGGGCGCACCGTAGGCCGCCTTGATGGGCACGAGATCTTGCGGCAGCCACCAGCTCGCCGGGCGCCCCAGCCGCTGGGCCAGCATCAGCACCCTGTCGACGCCGGCCGGATCCAGGGTGGTGAGGTGACTCCAGAGCGTATGGGGAGGCAAGGCGGCAATCAGGGGTTGCAGGGCGCCGGGATCCTCGGCGGGATGCCAGACCAGCAGGGCGTCGGCGGGCAGGCGCAGCTCGGCAAAGGCACCGACGCAATCCGTGCTGATCACCCGCTGGATCTCCCCCTCCCCCCAGAGGATCTTGCCAAGCCCCGTCAGGGTGCGGGCCGGCAGCGCCACCTCCCCCAGGGTCTGGAGCCAGGGGGTGGCATCGAGCAGGGTGCCGCCGCTGAAGAAGAGACTGAACGGGCGTGCAGAGCGCAGGCGAAGCGGCAGATCGCGGCACAACCGGATCCCCTTGTCTTCGAAGTCGATCTGTTCGATGGGGCTGAAACTCGCCTCCCCCTTGCGATAGAGAGCCGCCAGCACCCGATCGTTGACCTTCTCCCCCAACTGCCAGCCGTGGGACTGCAGCCACTCCTCCGGCTCCGGGGGGGCGCACGCTATCTCCGCCAGCATCAGCTCGCGGGTCAGATAGCGCCGTCCGGCCGGGGTCAGCTCATAGCGATGGTTGCCGAGGGTGAGTAGCAGCTGATTGTCCCTCAGCATGCCGACAAGGGGCTGCCACTGGCGACCGCGGATAACCTGGGGGGCCCCGCTCAACAACTGCTGCGCCAGCGCGCGCCACTCGGGGTGGGTGAAATCGATCAAAAGGTATCCTTCCCTGTCGGCCAGCCCTGTTTCAACAAACTGAATAATCTAGCGATTTACGAGAAGAGAGCCAAGGGGGCAAGGAAGACAACGTGACCTGGCGCAGCACCAGACGTCAAGAGGAAGCGAAGGAGGTGAAAGGCGAATAAAACAAAACGGCCAAGCAAGCTTGGCCGTTTATCAACTAAATCCGGATTAAGACTGGATTAGAAGTTGTATTGCAGGGCAACAGTGAACTCGTCGTCCTTGTCGTTGATACCCTGAATCTTGTACTCAGTGTATGCCTTGAACTTGGAAGTGAAGTTGTACTGAACACCCAGCAGGGTTTCGTCAACGATGTCTTCGTAGGAAGAACCGGCAGAGTTGGACAGTACCTTGCCTTCGGCGAAGTTGTAGCCAGCCAGGAAGGTCCAGGCGTCTACGTTGTAGGAAGCAGCCAGCTCGTAGCCACGGCCCTTATCCTTGTTGCTGCCTTGAGTGGTGTTGTCATAGCTCAGGTCACCCTGAGTGTACATACCAGCGAAGTAGAAGCCGTTGATGGCGTAGTGTGCGCCCAGGGCCCACTCTTTCTTGTCGCCGGAAGCGCTGGAAGCGGTGCTTTCCAGGTCGGAGTAAGCGTAACCGGCGTTCAGGCCCAGACCGAAGTCGAAGTCGTAACCGGCAGCAGCGGCGTAGCCGTAGTTGCGCTTGGCGTTCGGACCATAGATGGCGTCTTCTTTGATACCTTGACCGATGTCAGTAACCTTGACGGCCTTGTCATCGTTGGTCTGGTAGGACAGCTTGCCCTTGAAGCCACCGAAGGTGTTGGAGTAGATGATCTGGCCTTCTTGACGACCGTCGTAGAAGTTACCTACGTCACCCCATTCGTTGAAGATATCGGTCGGCTCCAGCACGTCGTAGAACGCGGTGTCGGTCTGGCCGAAGATGATCTTGCCGTACTGGGTACCGTCGAAGCCAACCCAGATGTGACGGGAGTCGAACTTGTTGGCGGAGTTTTCGGCAGAAACTTGCCACTCGGTCTTGGCAATACCGGACCAGGTGTTGTTCAGAGCAACTTTGCCGGACCAGCCCAGACGGGAGGAACCAACCAGTTCAGCGTCGGTGTCGTCGTGCTCTACGTAGTAGTTAGCCTGAACACGGCCATAGATATCAAAGGAGGTGCCGTCTTTGTCGTAAACGACAGCAGCGTTGGCTGCGGATGCGAACAGAGCCGGGATAGCAATAGCCAGAATTGTCTTTTTCATAGTTGTTTCCAATGCCTACTGTAATTAAACACTAAGTCCTTGTTATTCCCTGTGTTAGCGATGTTCTTTGCATCACTATGCCGCCGAGACTATCACCGGGTTTTCCGATCCGCAATGAAAAAACTTGGAACTTTTTATGAAAACCATAGTCATAGGGAAAAAATTGTGAGCTGAATCTCACAATGTTTGCGCCATCAGGGAAAACGTTTACAGCGATACTCTCTGCCTGAATCACGCTTTTTTGGTGATTTATTGCACGTGCCATCCACCCCATGACATAAGTGCGGCCCCCCTTCCATGACGGCTGCTTCCCCCTTGCCTCGACCCGAGTCACCTCTTGCGGGTATCCTGTGCTGATTCACCTTACACAGGGTTACACCGCCTTTATGCTATCGACTCGTCTCAAAGCCACCATCCGCAATACCTATCGCCAGATTGCCGATGGTTTACCCGGTTTTGTGCCGCGCAAGGAGCAGAATTTTCTGGTGGCCGAGATCGCCAAGACGCTCACCGGTGAATATGACAAAAGCCGCCGCATCCTGGTGGCCGAGGCGGGCACCGGCATCGGCAAATCCCTCTCCTATGCCCAGGGCGCCATCCCGGTGGCACGGCTCACCCAGAAGAAGCTGGTGATCTCCACCGCCACCGTCGCCCTGCAGGAGCAGCTGATCCACAAGGACCTGCCGTTCTACCATCGCCACAGCGAGCTGCCGTTTCGCTTCATGCTGGTCAAGGGGCGCCAGCGCTACTGCTGTGAGCATCTGCTGGAACAGGCCGCCCAGGGCAGCGACATGGCCAACTTCGAGCTCGACTTTGGCGCCCTGAGCAAACACAAGCCGTCGGATGCCGACAAGGCGTGCTACCAGGCTCTGTGGCAGGCCTATACCGAGGGCAAGTGGGACGGCGATCGGGACAACTGGCCCAAACCCATCCCGGACACCTGCTGGGATCCCATCGCCGCCGATCGCCACACCTGCAACAAGGCGCTCAGCCACCACCAGCACTGCCCCTTCCACCGGGCAAGAAACGACATGGATGCCGCCGACGTGCTGGTGGTCAACCATGCCCTGCTGCTCTCCGACCTCACCATGGGGGGCGGCATCATTCTGCCGCCGCCGGACGAGTGCATCTATGTGCTGGACGAAGCCCACCACCTGCCCACCATAGCCCGCGACCACGGCGCCGCCAGCGCCAGCATCAAGGGATCCCGCCGCTGGCTGGAGAAACTGGCGCAGAGTGCGGGCAAGCTGGCCAGGACGCTGAACAAGGAGAGCCTGCTCGACCCCCAGCTGAAACTGCAGGATGCCCTCGCCTCCCTGCAGCCGGATCTCAGGGCGCTGGAGCAGTGGCTCGCCAGCCACGAGCACCTGTTTGGTAGCGAGCAACACCACAGGTTTGCCGACGGCGTCCTGCCCGACCCCCTGCCCATGCTGGCGGAGAACCTGAAAGAGGCGAGCAAGAAGGCGCTGCGGGCGCTGGACAGGATGCAGGGCGCCATCGGTGAGGCCCTGAAAGACGGCGAAATCCGTCGCAAGGAAGCCGAGCCCCTGCTGGCGGAGAGCGGTTTTCATCTGCAACGGCTGGAGAGCTTCTGCGCGCTGTGGGAGATGCTGAGCCGCCATGTGCCCACCGGCAAGACGCCCCTCGCCCGCTGGATGGCCAGGAGCGAGGATGGGGACATCTGGCTGCACGCCTCCCCCATCGAGGTGGGTTATCTGCTGGAGGAGTGGCTCTGGTCCAGGTGCCTTGGCGCCGTGCTGGTCTCGGCCACCCTCACCGCCCTCTCCTCCTTCAATTATTTCCGCCATCAGGTAGGGCTGAAAGAACACGACGGCACCCGCTATCTGCGCCTTCGCTCCCCCTTCGACTATCACAAGGCCGAACTCTACCTGCCCAGCATGGTCCATGAGCCCAGCGCCCCCGCCTTCACCCAGGAGCTGATCGATACCCTGCCCCGCCTGCTGGCCGGCAAGGAGGCGAGCCTGGTGCTCTTCTCCTCCTACCGGCAGATGAACGAGGTAGCGCAGGGACTGCGGGCCAAGGGCATGTCGCTGCTGGTGCAGGGGGAGGCGTCCCGCAGCGCCCTGCTCACCCTGCACAAGCAGAAGTGTGACGGCGGCCAGGCCAGCATCCTGTTCGGCACTGGCAGCTTCTCCGAGGGGCTGGATCTGCCCGGCCACTACCTCACCAACCTGGTGATCACCAAGCTGCCTTTCGCGGTGCCGAATTCCCCCGTGGAGGAGGCGACCGCCGAGTGGATAGAGCAGCGCGGCGGCAATCCCTTCCTGCAACTGACGGTGCCTGAAGCCTCCCGCAAGCTGATCCAGGCCTGTGGCCGCCTCATCCGCAAAGAGGCGGACCGGGGCCGGGTGACCATACTCGACCGCCGCCTGTTGACCAAACGCTACGGCAAGGGACTGCTGGACGCCCTGCCCCCCTTCACCCGGCGCATCGAGTAAGGTTCGGGGCTCGCTGGTTGACGAACCGAGCGGGGATCCCGGGAAGCAAGAGCAAGAGAGAGCAAGCGGCTGCCCACCCACTCGCTGGCGGCGGATTCCCTCCCCCTCACGGCGGACGGTGTCATAAACGGCTATTGCCGCTCCAGGGCAAACCTGTAAAAATGAGCCCCTATTTTTCAGTGGGCAATCGCCTGACTGTTCAAGGAGATGAAATGAAACTGACTGTTCTGGTGCCGGCCCTGGCTGGTCTGTTGTGGGCAGGTAGCGCCCTGGCTGATAGCCAACTGGAAATAACCAATCCCTATGTGGTGCAGCTCATCGATGGCGAGTCCATCAACCCCAAGCTGCTCGACAAGACCAGCAGCTTCCCCATCAGCGCCGGCAAGCACCAGGTGGTGGTGGCCTTCGAGGGCAACTACTCCAATCGCAGCGAGATCAAGCTGGTGACCGCCGAGCCCCTGGTGATCAACTTCACCGCCGGTGACAACCAGACCCTGGTGCTGGACTACAAGAAGCCCCGCAACGAAGACGAAGCCAAGGCCTTTATCAAGGAGCAAAAAGTCGTCCTCAAGGACAAGGTCAGCGGCCAGGCCGTCGAGACCGAGCAATTCGTCATGCCGAAAGTGGGCGGCTTCCAGCTGACCCGCGACTATCAGCAGGAGCTGATCAAGATGGGCAAGGCCTTCAACCAGCCCAAGACGGTCGCCGTCTCCAGTGCCGCCGTCATGGCTGCCGCCAGCGCACCGGTCGAAGTGGCCCCGAGCAAGGCCCAGAGCAATCCGGAAGCCCTGACCCAGCTGCAGAGCTGGTACAACAAGGCCGATGCGGAGACCCGCAAGGCCTTCCAGATCTGGGTGATCCAGCAGCAGTAATGGCGCCTCGCACGCCTGCATGAAGGGGAGCCTGTCTCCCCTTTTTCATATCCGTTCCAGCCGACGCTGCATGTCACTGCGCATCTTCTATCACCCCCACTACTCCGCCCTGGTGCTGCCCGAGCGCCACCGTTTTCCCCTGGCCAAATACCAGGCGCTGTTTGAACGACTCGGCGACCTCGGCTATCCGCTGACAGAGGCCCCGCCCGCGAGCCGCGATCAGATAATGCGGGTTCATGATGCCGACTACGTGGATGCCGCCCTCCAGGGGCGCCTCGACCAAGCCGCCATCCGTCGGCTCTGCTTTCCCTGGTCACCCCTGCTGATCGAGCGCACCCTGCGTTCGGTGGGCGCCACCCTGGCCGCCAGCCGCCACGCCCTCGAACAGGGTTGCGGCTTGCAGATCTCCGGCGGCTACCACCACGCCCATCGGGACTTTGGCAGCGGTTTCTGCCTGTTCAACGATCTGGTGATCGCGGCCCGGACCTGCCTGGACGAGGGACGCTGCGAGCGGGTGCTGATCGTCGATCTCGACGTCCATCAGGGGGATGGCAGTGCGGCGCTGTGCGCAGGCAGCCGCGATATCATCACCCTCTCATTGCACGGGGAGCACAACTTCCCACGCCACAAGCCAGCCTCCCACCTGGATTTCGCCCTGCCAAGCGGCATGGGGGACGACGCCTACCTCGAAACCCTGGCCCAGGCGCTGAGCCTGGCGCTGAGGCTCCACGCCCCCGACCTCATCCTCTATCAGGCCGGGGTGGATGTGCACCGGGACGACGAGCTCGGCTACCTCTCCCTGACCGACGCCGGCGTACGCCAGCGCGATGCCATGGTCTTTGACTATGCCGTTCGCCACGGGCTGCCCATCGCCGCCGTCCCGGGCGGCGGTTACCGGCGAGACTGGCAACAGCTGATCCCGCTGCACCTCTGCCTGTTCGAGGAGGCGCGGCGCCGCTTCGGTTGAGCGGCGCCCCCGACCCAGGACATGCAAGAGGCGACCCCGGGGTCGCCTCTTCCTTATATAAGGCACAACAGTGATGGCCGGCACGCGCTTCGTGGACAAGAGCGGCCAACAGATGGCACCGCTCTTTCGTCACGGGACAGGCCCGTCTCAGGCATGGGCCATCGGCGTCGGATGTTCGCCCATCTTGCGCAGCAGCAGCAGCATCAGCAGATAGACGAGGGAGACCCCGGCGATCACCATGAACAGCAGCTGATCCGAACAGTGCTGCATCAGGAGCGCGGTCAGGGTCGGGCCGAGCAGGCTGCCGATGGTGTAGCTCAGCAGCAGCGCCTGGTTCATGGCCACCAGCTGATGCTGCTCGACCTGCTCGCAGGCCCAGGCCATGGCCACCGGATAGAGGGTAAAACCCGCAGCCCCCAGGATGAACAGCGTCGGCCCCATGGCCGCACTGCCGAGCATTGCCACTGAGCCCAGGATGACCACCAGCACCTGTACCCGCAGCACCTGCATGCGCCCGAAGCGATCCGCCAGGCGACCGGCAGGCCACTGCCCCAGGATGCCGGCACTCACCAGCACCGCCATCCAGAAGCCGATGCCGGCATCGCTCACCCCCTGGTGGTTCAGGTAGAGCGGCATCAAGCCATAGAGCGATCCCAATACGATGCCGGAGATGATGCAGCCGCTCACCCCCAGACGCGCCTGACGCAGGCGCAGCATGGGCCAGACCTGGGTCGTTGCCTGATGCCCGCCGGGGGCGTTGACGATGCGGGTGAACAGCAGGGGCAAGATGGCCGCCAGCACCAGAGCGGTCACCCAGGGCAGCACCGCCATCAGCACCGTCGGCACCTTGCTGACCAGCAGTTGCCCGAGCACTGTGCCCACGTAATAGACCATCATATAAGCGGCCAGCAGGCGCCCCCGGTTGCGCGCGTTGCCGCTGCACATGAGCGCACTCTCCACCACCACCCAGATCATGGCGCAGCCGATCCCTGCGATGAATCGCCATGCCAGCCAGCTCCAGAATCCCAGGGTGAGCCCCAAGCCGACGCAGCCAGCGGCGAAGATCGCGGACGCCAGATAGTAGCTGCGGTTGAACCCGCAATGGGCGATCAGCGTCCCCGCCAGCAGGGTCCCCAGCAGGTTGCCGGTGAAATAGGCGGAGCCGACCATGCCCACCTGCCAGGTCGGCAGATGGGCATGGGCGAGCCAGAGCGGCACCAGGGTATTCAACACCGCGATGGCCAGGGTCAACAACAGCAGGCCGCAGAGCAGGAGCAGCACTGGCCGGGAGTAAGTGGTCATGGATAAAACCCTGAGGAGAGGCAAGAGGCGAGCGCATCATGCCACCGCCCGCCAGGTTGTCAATCCGTCTGAAACGGCGCGCTCAGGGGGTTGCTGGGCGTAGGGGGGCTGCACTGACAGCTCCCCTGAAACACCGCCCGGCATCAGGCTTGTCCCGTTCATCCACCGGAGGGCTGGTTCAGGGCAGGGAGGCGATTGAGCTGCCTCACTCCGCTGTCCGCCCCCCCTGACCGTGAGGGTGCTCCCGCACCCATAAGAGAAGCGGCGACCCCGGGGTCGCCGCTTCTGCACATCTGTACGCTGACAGCAGGGGGTTATCTCTGACGCTTCTTGGCGTACTTGCGGCGGGCGCGCGCCTGGCGCTCCTCTTCCCGCTCCGCCTTCTCCTTCGCCTTCTGTTCGGCCTCGGCCTCGGCCTCCTGAATTTCGACCCTCACCATCTCCGGGGTCTCCAGGGAGATCCGCCCCAACATGCCGGACCGGAATTCATTGACCAGGATTTCCGAGGCCTTGTGCAGATCCGCCAGCCCCCCCTTGCGCATGAAGCCGCGCTGGCGGGCGATGAGCTCGAGCAGCTCTATCTCGGTTTCCGGCAGCTCGCTCAGCTGGTAGCGCGCCTTGATCCGCTCGGGGTACGCCTTGATGAAGTAATCGGCGGCGAACATGGCGATGTCGGCATAGTCGAAGACGGTGTCCTTGATGGCGGCGGTGATCGCCAGCCGGTAGCCGCAGGAGGGCGGGTTGAGCTTGGGCCAGAGGAACCCCGGGGTATCGGTCAGGATGACGTGGTTGTCCAGCTTGATCCGCTGCTGGGACTTGGTCACCCCCGCCTCGTTGCCGGTCTTGGCGATGATGCGCCCGGCCAGGGTGTTGATCAGGGTGGACTTGCCCACGTTGGGAATGCCCATGATCATGGCGCGCACCCCGCGCAGCTCGAAGTTGCGCTCAGGGAGCATCTCGTGGCACAGGGTCAGCAGTTGCTTGATCTTCTCCGGCTCCTGCTGGGTCAGGGGCAATGCCTTGATCCCCTTCTCCTGCTCCATGTGCGCCACCCAGAGTGCGGTGATCTCGGGGTCGGCGAGATCGGCCTTGTTCAACACCTTGATCACAGGGGTATCCCCGCGCAGCTCCGGCACCAGGGGGTTCTCGCTGGAGAAGGGGATGCGGGCGTCGAGCATCTCGATGATGACATCGACCTGGGGCATGACCTCGGCAATCTCTTTGCGGGCCTTGTGCATGTGGCCGGGGAACCAGTTGATGGACATATCCGTTACTCTCTCATAGGGGGCGGTCCCCTCTCGGGCTGCAGGCGCGTGGTGAGGCGCCAGACCGCGGGCACTCATCGCAAGGGGGCGCATTTTACCTGCTGCGGCCCCGATTTGACAGGCCATTCTGGCCGGTTGGACGCACTCCCCCGAGGGAATGGGCAAGCGGGTCCGTCCCCGGGGCTCGTCCGCCACCGGGTGACGCCTCATCAATAAGTGATTGATACAACATAACATTTGGATGATAGCTTCATCGTATTGTCATCCCGCTTCACTAAAAGTGTCATCTGTGACCTCTAGGCTGCGCTCAGGTTTCACAAGGAGCGAACCCCAATGAGAAAGATGGCAGGACTTGCAGTGATGATAGGCGCCGCCCTGGCCGCCGGCTGCAACTCCAACAACGACAGCACCACCCCCGAGCCCAGCGCCAAGAACGTGATCTTCTTCCTCGGGGACGGCATGGGCCTCAACACCCTGACCGCCGCCCGGATCTACGGCGTCGGGGAAGAGGGCAGCCTCACCATCGACACCCTGCCGGAAACGGCCTTCATCAAGACCTTCTCCCACGATGCCCAGGTGACCGACTCGGCCCCCTCCATGGCGGCCTACATGACCGGGGTCAAGAGCAACAACGGCGTCATCAGCATGGACGGCGACGCCACCCAGGAGAGCGACTGCAGCCAGAGTGGCGGCAAGCCGGTCACCACCTTGCTGGAGCTGGCCAAGGCCGACGGCCGCGGTACCGGCGTGGTCACCAGTACCCGGGTGACCCACGCCACCCCGGCCGCCACCTATGCCCATATCTGCAACCGGGATCTGGAGGCGGACATCGCCGTCCAGCTGGTACCGGGCGGTTCTGGCTACAACTCGGCCCTGAAAGAGGGGCTGGACGTGGTGCTGGGGGGCGGCAGCGGCTTCTTCCTGCCCACCGCCGACAAGGGCAAGCGTACCGATGGCCGCAACCTCATCGCCGAGATGCAGGCCAAGGGCTACCAGTTCGCCAGCAATCTGGACGAGCTGAACCGGGCCGAGGCGGGCAAGCCGCTGCTGGGGCTGTTCGGCGCCAGCCACATGAAGTACGACCTGGACAGGCCGGCCAGCGAGCCGTCTCTGGCCCAGATGACCCTGGCCGCCATCAAGCAGCTCAAGGATAAAGAGAAGGGCTATTTCCTGATGGTGGAGGGGGGGCGCATCGATCACGCCCTGCACGACACTAACGCCAAGCGCGCCCTGCAGGACACCCTGGCCTTCGACGGCGCCATCCAGGCCGCCATCCTTGAGGTGAAGAAGACAGACCCCGAGCTCAAGAACACCCTGATCGTGGTCACCGCCGACCATGACCACACGCTCGTCCTGAATGGTTATGCCAAGCGCACCGGCAAGACCACGTCAGGCAATCCGGGCGTGCTCGGGCTGGTGAAGAACTACGAGACCGGCGAGCCGAGCAAGGACAGCGATGGCATGCCCTACACCATCATCGGCTTTGGCAACGGCTACAACCGGGTGGACGGTCCGCGCAGCAGCGTGGCGGCCCTCGACGACGCCACCGTCTCCGCCGACGACTATCACCAGGAGGTGGTGGTCAAGGTGGGCGAGCTCGGCAACGAGACCCACGGCGGCACGGACGTCTTCCTCGGCGCCATCGGCCAGGGGGCGGAGAGCTTCCACGGCTCCCTCGACAACACCGCCGTGTTCGGCAAGATCAAGGCTGCGGCCAAGCTGTAAGGGACTATCAGGATGAATAACACCATGAAAAAGACGCTGGTCTGCACCGCCCTGCTCGGCGCCCTTTGCGGCACTCAGGGCGGCCTCTCCCAGGCACAGGCCGCCGACGCCAAGAACGTCATCCTCTTTATCGGTGACGGCATGGGCCCCACGGTACTCACCGCCACCCGCCTCTACAAGGTGGGGGAAGCGGGGGATCTGGAGATGATGAAGCTGCCCCGAAGCGCGCGCATCAAGACCTTCTCCCACGATGCCCAGACCACCGACTCGGCCCCCTCCATGGCGGCCTACACCACGGGGGTCAAGATGAACAACGAGGTGATCGCCATGAGCAGCGACACCCAGGCCGTCGCCCCCGGCAAGGATGCCAACGGCAACAAGGGCGTCAACCACTGCACCAGCGACAACGGCACCCCGGTGCCCACCATACTCGAACTGGCCAAGGCGGCGGGCAAGTCGGTGGGAGCCGTCACCACCACGGAGCTGACCCATGCCACCCCGGCGGCCACCTACGCCCACATCTGTCACCGGGACGCCGCCTACGCCATCGCCGAGCAGGCGGTGCCGGGCGGCGCCGGTTTCAACCCGGCGCTGGGGGACGGGGTCGACGTGCTGATGGGGGGCGGCGCCAACCACTGGACACCGTACAACAGCGCCAGCAACAAGGGCGGCCGAGCCGACGGCCGGGATCTCACCGCCGAGCTGACGGCCCAGGGCTATCAGTACGTCACCACCAAAAGTGATCTGGCCAAGGTCGAGAGCGGCAAGGTGCTGGGCCTGTTCAGTGCCAAGTCCCACCTCGACTACGAGCTGGACCGCGTCGCCAAGGGGGCGGCCAGCACCCAGCCATCCCTCTCCGAGATGACCGCCAAGGCGATCGATCTGCTCAGCCAGAACGACCAGGGCTACTTCCTGATGGTGGAGGGGGGCCGTATCGACCACGCCCTGCACGCCACCAACGCCAAGCGATCGCTGACCGATGCGGTGGCGCTGGACGAGGCGGTCAAGACGGCCCTCGGCAAGGTGGACCTGAGCGATACCCTGATCGTGGTCACCGCCGACCACGACCACACCATGACCATCAACGGCTATTCCGCCAAGGGCAACCCTGTGCTGGACCTGGTCAAGAACGCCGATGGCTCCACCCAGAACGACGTCGACGGCAAGCCGTTCACTACCCTGGTGTTCGGCAACGGCCCAAACCGTCAGGACCTGCGCCCCAGCCTCACCAGCGATCAGGTGATGGCGGACGACTACCTGCAGGAGACCGGTGTCAAGCTCGGCTCCGAGACCCACGGCGGCGGCGATGTGATGCTGTTTGCGGACGGCGCCGGCAGCGACCGCTTCAAGGGAACGCTGGACAACACCCGTGTGTTCGGCAAGCTCAGGGAGGCGCTCGGCCTGTGACCGACGGGGCCCGGCACCGCGCCGGGCCCTGCCCGTTCGAGCGACAGACGATGATGAAAACGCTGTTTTCTTTATGGCTGCTGGGCAGCGCCCTCTCCTTCCCCCTCCTGGCCGACGAGGTACCCGATCTGGCCGCCCGCATCCGCTATCAGGACAGGGTCACCGGCAGCGATGGCATCACTCGGGAGAGCCAGTGGCAGGAGAAGTGGCTGCGGGTCGGCAACCAGGTGTGGAGCCAGCGGCTCATTCCCCTCCCCCTGGCGCGAGCCTATCACGCCACCCACGACGCCAACCCCGGTCACAAGCACTTCACCCACCAGATGGCGGCGCGCTGGGTCACCCTGGATGACGGGGGAGACCTGCAACTGCGCTACGCCGATGCCTGGCACAACCAGCTGGTGGAGGTACCGCCCGAGGAGTATGGCCAGGTGGCCTTCACCCCCCACTGGGACAAACTTCGCCACCTGGTGGACCCCGCCCTGCTGCAAGGCATGACCCCCCTCGACGAGGCGGCCCCCGAACAGGCCCGCTGGTACGAGAAACGCGAGGGCAGGCAGCGCACCCGCATCCTCTGGTCCGGCCGCTGGCAGATCCCTCTGGTGGTGGAATCGGCGAGCCTCGACGGCTATCGCAGCTACCGCATGGAGGTCACCCTGAAGCCCCTGCCCAAAGCCCTACCCTGGCAACGGCTGGAAGGGTACCAGACCCTGGATCTGCGGGATTTCTTCGACTGAACCCGCCCCGGTCACCATGGGCAGGCTGACATCGGGTAACGGGATGTTACACTCTGTGCATTCATCCCGGACCTGACTTTCCATGCGCCTCGTCATCCTGCTCCTGTTGCTCTGCTCCCCGTTCCTGTGGGTCCCCCGGGCCCACGCCGTGGTCGTCGTGGCCGCTGACATTCCCCCCTATGTCATTCGCTCCCATCAGGGGGCACCGAGCGGCATGGCCATCGAGGTGCTGGAGGAGGCGGCTCGCCGCCTCGGGGAGACGCTGGAGATCGAGCTGATGCCGCTGGCCCGCGCCCTCAGCCAGACCCGCCACCGGCCAGACGTCCTGCTGCTGCCGCCGGCCAGAAATCCCCAGCGCGAATCCCAGTTTCTCTGGATTGCCCCCCTCCTGGAGGAGGCATTCGTGCTGGTCAGCCACCGCAACCATCACCCGACCCCCCTCACCGTGGCGGATCTGCCCGGCCTCACCGTAGGCGTATTGCGGGGCTCCCATGGCCAGAGCCTGCTCCTGCCGCTGGCGGGCGTGGCACAGGAGCAGGTCGGCGAGGAGGTGGGCAACGCCAGCAAGCTGGCGCGCGGCCGCATCCAGGCCTGGGCCGTGGCCTGGAACACCGCCCGCTACAACCAGCAGCGGGCCGGCCTGCCGCTCCCGGATCTGGTGCGGGGCCAGACCCTGCAACAGAGTACCCTCTACCTGGCTGCCAGCCACCGCTTCTCCCGCAGCGAGGCGCTGCGCTGGCGCCAGGCCATCCAGGGGATGCGGGAGGATGGCAGCCTCGCCCGCATCCTGCACCAGTATGATTATCAGGCGCCCTGAATTGCCAAAGCCATTCAGAATGGTTATGGTATCCCCATGAAAGCAATCATGATTTCTTCAAGTACGCTCACACCCCGCTGAGCCCCCGCCCTCGCCCCGCTGCGCGAGTCGCTCGGGGGCATCGCGCTTGCGATCTATTCTCACCCTTCGAACCCATTGTCGACCAGCCTGCCCGTCATCCTGGTCTCGTCAGCCATTGATAAGGAATACCCCATGCAACAGCCTCATCTCGTCATCTCCAGCCTGGATCTGGATCGTATCGAACAGCTGCTCGGCAGCCACCCGCAGCACCTGGCCCTGCAGGAGGAGCTGGATCGCGCCGAGATCCGCGAACCCGCCGACATGCCGCCGGACGTGGTGACCATGAACAGCACGGTGCGCTTCAAGATGCAAAGCAGTGGCAACGACTTCTGCCTGACCCTGGTCTACCCGAAGGACGTGCAGGGGGACGAATCGAAGATCTCCGTGCTGGCGCCCGTCGGCAGTGCCCTGCTGGGGCTCAAGGTGGGTGACAGCATCGCCTGGCCCGGCCCGGCCGGTCGCACCATCCAGGTGGAGATCCTGGAGGTGGTCTATCAGCCGGAGCGCGCGGGCGAGCTGCACCGCTGACGGGCTGCCAGACGGCCATCCAGGTCTGATGCTACCAGGTGGCTGATCCGGCACTCCTTTGCCCGGTCGGAGCCGCGGGCCACCGAGCCGGGCTGAACCCCGTCGGCTCAGGCCGGCAGACAGACCCGGTTCTTGCCGCTGCGCTTGGCCCGGTAGAGGGCGCGATCGGCCTGGCTGAACAGGGTGTCGAAGTGCCATTCGCGGGCGCCGGGTACCAGCCCCAGGCTGGCGGTGACCTGGATCCCCGCCAGGGGCAGTGTGGCAATGGCCTGGCGGATCTGCTCGCAACGGGCCTGCTGAGCCAAGGCATCCCCCTCTGGCAGCAGCAGCACGAACTCCTCGCCGCCGAAGCGACTGGCCACCAGATCCCCCTGCGCCGCCAGATAGCGTCCCACCGCCGCCAGCACCCTGTCCCCCGCCTCGTGACCGTGGCGATCGTTGATCTGCTTGAAGTCGTCCAGATCCAGCACCACCAGGGCCCCCTGCTTCGGCGCCCTGGCGCAGTGCTCCATAAAGCCGCGCCGGTTCAGGAGGCCGGTCAGGGGATCCTGGCTCGCCTGCCGGCGCAGGGCCAGCGCCCGGTACTGGGTGCAGAGCAGCAACACCCCGAAGGTGGAGAGATAGTTGCCCATCAGCATGGAGAGGAAGGGCAGCACGTTGACCACGTGCTGATCCATCAGCACCCGCGCCTCGCCGCTGAGCAGGGAGCCCATGCGCACCAGGTTGAAGCCGTAGAGCAGGATGTTGACCACGGTGAACACCAGCACGGCCGGCAGGTAGGCGGGATAGCCGTGCCGCCAGATGAGAAAGACGATCACCGCCCCCAGCACCATGTAGCTCAGGCAGGCCAGCAGCACCTTGGGGGCCATGTGATCGTTGAACAGTACGCTCCAGCAGAGGATCGGCACATAGATGACCATGAAGAGCGCGAAGGCACGCCAGTTTGGCGGCTCGCCGAAGAAGCGCTGGATAGCGAGTGGCATCAGGGCGATGCAGAGGGTGATGAGCAGGTTGGCGAGCCAGATCCCCGCCATGTGGGGTGCGAACGCCTGCAGGAAGAACAGCGACTGGGCCGCCAGGGCGCAGAGGCTGGACCACCACCAGAGCCCGAGGCCCGGGATCTCCCTGTGGGTGGACCAGATGATGGAGAGGGTGATGAATCCCAGGCTGTAGCCCCCGAGGGCCATGAGCATCAGCGTGAAGACATCCAGATTGAGCAGAATTGAGGCGTCCATTGCCGAACCTTCCAATGGGGATGGCTGAGTATATGGGAAGCCCATGACAAGACACAGAGGGAGCCTTCTGGCATGGCAAAAATAATTCTCCGGCCTGCCCCGTCCCCGCGCTTAAGGCCAGAGTTGAGCGTCGTTCGACCCCAAACCCTCCTGCGACATGAACGCCGGAGATTTTTGCACTTGAACCCGCGCCATTAGATAGATATGTTGTTTTCGTGTGGTTTTATGAGTCGCCACGAGCGGGAAAAGTGCCCATAACTTATTGAGTCTTCTGGCACAATCAGATTTTGGTACATTTTTCACTCAACGGACCATTCATAGAATCTCATATGGGGCTTTTGCCCCGACCAAGACAATAATCCTGTCTTGCCTGCTGCCGGATGCAGCAGTCTCTTGTGCCACGGAGTCGCACGGGAGCAGGTTCAAGGCCGAACACACTTTCGACAGAGACGTCACTTATGATCAAAAAACTCATTCTCTCTACCTTGCTGCTGTGCGGGCTGGCCAATGCTGCCCCCAGCTCCACCCTGGATGCCGTGTTGGAGCGCGGTGTGCTGCGGGTCGGCTTCGACGCCGGCTACCAACCCTTCGAGATGACCAACAAGCAGGGCCAGTACATCGGCTTCGACGTGGACCTGGCCAAGATGGTCGCCAAGGAGATGGGCGTGAAGGTGGAGTTCGTCAACACCGCCTGGGACGGCATCATCCCGGCCCTCTTGACCGACAAGTTCGACGTCATCATGGGTGGCATGACGGTCACCCCCCAGCGCAACCTGCGCGTGAACTTCGCCGATCCCTACATCGTCGTCGGCCAGACCATAGTCCTGCGCAAGGACAAGGCGGGGGAGATCAAGTCCTTCCAGGATCTGAACGATCCCAAGTACAAGATCGCGGTCAAGCTCGGCACCACGGGCGAGCAGGCGGTCAAGCGCATGATCCCCAAGGCCACCCTGCTGCAGTTTGAAACCCAGGACGACGCCAAGCTGGAAGTGATCAACGGCAAGGTCGACGCCTTCGTCTACGACCTGCCCTACAACGCCATCTTCGCCTCCCAGAACCAGGGCGCCGTGGTGCACCTCGACAAGCCGTTCACCTTCGAGCCGCTGGCCTGGGCCATCCGCAAGGGGGATCAGGACACCCTCAACTGGCTGAACAACTACCTGCGCCAGATCAAGGGCGACGGCAGCTACGACCGTCTCTACAAGAAGTGGTTCGAGTCCACCGCCTGGCTGGACCAGCTCAAGTAACCTCCCAAAGGGGCGGCATGCCGCCCCTTCACGCAGACCCCCCACAATAACGACAAAAGAGGTTGTGACAGTGATCAACCCCAAAATCACAAGACAGATGGAAAAACAGCCCAATCAGCTGCTCTGGCACGGGGTCTTCCTGCTGCTGGTGCTGGCCGCCATTTTCGGCATCTACAAGGCCGTGCAGGCGGTGGACTACACCTGGCGCTGGGAGCGCATTCCCCAGTACATCGCCTATCAGGCGGAGCAGAAGCACTACGCCGAATTTGACGGCACCGTGGTGGCGGAGAA
The DNA here is from genome assembly GCF_000820085.1 of Aeromonas sanarellii. Taxonomy (GTDB): domain Bacteria; phylum Pseudomonadota; class Gammaproteobacteria; order Enterobacterales; family Aeromonadaceae; genus Aeromonas; species Aeromonas sanarellii. The sequence goes on along the minus strand of NZ_CDBN01000036.1, from coordinate 54,298 downwards.
GGGGCAGCTCTTCCTGCAGGACGATCTCGACCCCAGCCGTCGTCAGGCCATCGCCGCCCAGGGCGCCCAGCTGGCCGAAGGGGACACCGTCTTCCTCGGCGACACCCTGGATGTGCAACTGAGCTGGACCGCCGGCCCCATCGCCTGGGGCGTCTGGGTCACGGTCAAGCTATCCCTGGTGGCCGGGGTCTTCGCCATCCTGCTCGGCACCCTGGCCGGGCTCGCCCGCCTCTCCCCCAATCCGGCCCTGCGCAACCTGGCAGTGACCTATGTGGAGCTTATCCGCGGCACCCCGTTGCTGGTGCAGATCTTCATCGTCTATTTCTTTATCGGCACTGTACTCAATCTGGATCGCTTCACCGCCGGGGTGGCGGCGCTGGCGGTCTTCACCGGCGCCTACGTGGCGGAAATCGTGCGCGCCGGCATCAGCTCCATCCACAAGGGGCAGATGGAGGCGGGCAGGAGCCTTGGCATGACCTCGGCCCAGACCATGCGCTACGTCATCCTGCCCCAGGCGTTCAAGCGCGTCCTGCCGCCGCTGGCGGGCCAGTTCATCAACCTTATCAAGGATTCGTCGCTGGTGTCGGTCATCTCCATCACGGACCTCACCAAGGCGGGGCGCGAGGTGGTGAGCTCCACCTTCAGCCCGTTCGAGGTATGGTTCACCGTGGCCCTGCTCTATCTGGTGCTCACCGGCACCCTCTCCTTCCTGGTGCGTCGTCTGGAGGTGAAATATGCGCGCAGCAACTGATCCCGTTATCAAGGCCCAACCGTTGTCGAGACGTTCTGCCATCACCGGCACCCCCTGCCCCTTCCCGGTGCGTCGTCTGGAGGTGAAATATGCGCGCAGCAACTGATCCAATTATCAAGGCAAGCTCAGTGGAGAAGTTCTACGGCACCGAGGTGCACGCCCTCAAGAACGTCAGCACCCAGGTGGCCGAGGGGGAAGTGGTGGTGATCGTGGGGCCGAGCGGCTCGGGCAAGTCCACCTTCCTGCGCACCCTCAACCAGCTGGAAACCATCAACGACGGTCACATCCTGGTCGACGGCATCAGCCTCACCGAGCCCGGCGACGTCAACAAGCTGCGGGAAGAGGTGGGCATGGTATTCCAGTCCTTCAACCTCTTCCCCCACCTGACGGTACTGGACAACATCACCCTGGCGCCCCAGAAGGTGCGGGGACTATCTCGCAAGGAGGCGGAAGACAGGGCCAAGGCGCTGCTGCTCAAGGTGGGGCTCTCCAACAAGGCGCAGAGCTACCCCTCCCAGCTCTCCGGCGGTCAGCAGCAGCGGGTGGCCATCGCCCGGGCGCTCGCCATGCAGCCGCGCATTATGCTGTTTGACGAGCCCACCAGTGCCCTCGACCCCGAGATGGTGGGGGAAGTGCTGGACGTCATGAAGGGGCTGGCCCGGGAAGGCATGACCATGGTGGTGGTGACCCACGAGATGGGCTTCGCCCGGGAGGTGGCGGATCGGGTGCTCTTCATGGAGAGCGGCGAGCTGCTGGTGGACGAGAAGCCGGCGGATTTCTTTGACAATCCGCCCTCTCCCCGCCTGCGCCAGTTCCTGAGCCAGGTGCTATAAGCCGGGTGTTATGACAACCGCTGTGGCTTCGACCATCCATCGCGTCCCCCGCCTGCGCCGGTTCCTGAGCCAGGTGTTATAACCCGCGATGCACAAACACGAAGAGGGAGCCCATGGCTCCCTCTTCTATGCTGACCTTCCTCATCCACCCCCAGATCATCTCCTTGCCGCAGTCTTTCGCCATCGGGTTGTTCACCACCCGGATGGAGCAAGGATGTTAATGAAATTTTAAATCCATCCGGTATGCTGACATCCAACTGGTCCAACCGGATGGCTCATATGGATGTGCAACTGCTCCTGCTCTACCTCTCCCCCCTCTTTCTGGCCTTTATCGGCTGGGAGATGCTCTACCTGCGAAGACACGGCGCCGCCTATCCCACCGCCGGCTACCAGTGGAAGGATCTCTTCGCCAACGCCACCCTGGCGCTGATGCATCAGGGGGGCGATGCCCTGGCGGCCGTCGCCATCGCCTACCTCTACGACACCCTCTGGGGCTGGCGGCTATTCGATATCGATCTCAACCTCTGGAGCCTCTTGCTGCTGTTCCTGCTGCAGGATCTCTGCTACTGGCTGTTCCACTTCGCGAGCCACCACGTGCGCTGGCTCTGGGCCTCCCACGTGGTGCACCACAGCTCGGAGCGGCTCAACCTCTCCACTGCCTTTCGTCAGAGCCTGATGTATCCGGTCTCCGGCATGTGGCTGTTCTGGATCCCCATGATCCTCATCGGCTTCCCGCCCGAGGCGGTGGTGGCCACCGTGCTCGTGAGCTTGGGCTTCCAGTTCTTCGTCCATACCCAGGTGGTGGGCAAGCTCGGCAAATTGGAGTGGATCCTCAATACCCCTTCCCACCACAGGGTGCACCACGCCAGCAACCCCAAATATATCGATCGCAACTTCGCCGGGGTGCTCATCATCTGGGACAGGCTGTTCGGCACCTTCGTCGAGGAAGACCCGGCCGAGCCGTGCCGCTTCGGCATCACCAAGCCCGTCCACAGCTTCAACCCCCTCACCCTCACCTTCCACGAGTGGCGCGACATGCTGCAAGAGGCCCGCAGCCTCCCCTGGCGGCAGAAGCTCGCGGTGCTGTTTGGCAAGCCGGCCGGTCCCGCCAGCCGCTGAGCACGCCCGGCAGACAACCCGCGGACAAAAAAAGAGCGCCTCTGGGCGCTCTCTTCATTGGCTTACTCACTCAGACGTGGGCAAAGGACCAGACGGCGGGAATGAGGCTCAGCAGCGTCACCCCGGCCAGCAGCCGCTCGCGCCCGCTGAGCCGCAGCTCGGCCCCGAGCTGGCGGCGGCTGTAGAGAAACAGCAGCAGACCCGGCCCGTAGAGCAGCAAGGAGAGCAGCAGGTACTCCACCCCGGCGGCGTAGAGCAGCCAGAGGCCGTAACCGCTCGACACCAGCGCCACCGCCCGCATCAGACCATTGCCCTCGCCACGCAAGGAGAGCTTGAGCAGGAACAGACCGATCAGCAGGTAGGGCACCAGGATCATGGAGGTGGAGATAAGCAACAGGTTGGTGTAGCCCTTGCCGAGCAGCCACACCAGCAGCAGACAGCCCTGCACCGTCAGGCTGGTGAGCCAGAGCGAGGCGATGGGGGTGCCGTTGCGGTTCTGGCGCCGGAAGATGGCCGGGAAGGCCCCGTGGCGCGCCGCGCTGAACGGCACCTCGGCCGAGAACAGGGTCCAGCTCACGTAGGAGGCGAGCACCGATACGATGAGGCCGGCGCTGATGAGCAGCTTGCCCCAGGAGCCGGTCATCTGGGCCATCAGCCCCGCCATGGAGGGGTTGGGCAGGGCCGCGAGCTCCGGGCGGCTCAGGATCCCGAGCGCCAGCACCGATATGAGCACATAGAGCAGCAGCGCCAGCACCACGCCAAGCACGGTGGCCGTGCCCACGTCCCGCTTGTTTCTCGCCCGGGCCGACAGCACCGCCGCCCCCTCGATGCCGGTGAAGACCCAGAGGGTGATGAGCATGGTGTTGCGCACCTGCTCGGAGACCGGCACCGCCAGGGTGCTGCCCTGCTGATCCGCCGCAAAGGTGACCGGATCGAACCAGTAGCAGGCGAACAGGATGAACAGCAGCAGCGGCAGGCTCTTGGCCAGGGTCGCCACCAGATTGAACAGGGCCGCCTGCTGCACGCCGCGCGCCACCAGCAGGTGCACCGCCCAGAGGATGCAGGACTCGCCAATGAAGGCGCCCAGGGTGTTGCCCTCGCCGAACCAGACACTATCAGGGGTATCGACGAAACTGCCCAGCGCCGCGAAGGCGATCACCAGATAGCCCACCACGCCTATGGTGGCACAGAGCCAATAGCCCCAGGCGGAGAAGAAGCCCACCAGATCGCCGAAGCCGGCCCGGGCATAGCTGTAGATGCCGCCGTCGAGCTCGGGTCTGAGTCGCGACAGATAGAGGAAACTCGCGGCCAGCGCCAGTATGCCGACCCCGGTGACGGCCCAGCCGATCAGCACGGCGCGGGCCCCCGCCACCTCGGCCATGTTCTGGGGCAGGCTGAAGATGCCGGCCCCCACCATGGAGCTGAACACCAGGGCGGTGAGGGACCAGAGGCCGATCTTGCTCTCTTTCATCGGTTCTCCTTAACGCAGCCGGCTGGCCAGCGCCTCAATGTGTTCCGGGCCTATGCCGCAGCAGCCGCCGATGAGGTTTGCCCCGGCCGCGCGCCAGCGCTCGGCCCAGCCGAGGTAATCCAGCGGCCCCAGATCGCCGCGGATCTCGTCCAGACCGTCGTTGGCGGTGGCCTCCTTGGGCTGGGGCGGGAAGGCGTTGGCATAGGCACCGAGGCGAACTTCGGTGCGACCCAGGGCCTGCAACGCGGCGCCGGCCACCCTGAGCGCCCCTTCGATCACCTCGGGCTGGCAGCAGTTGAACAGGATGGCATCCACCCCGGCCGACGCCAACGCGGCCACGGCATCGGCCACCCGCTCGCCGGAGCGCAGGGTCGGTTCGCTGCCCGGCGCCTCGTCCTCCAGGGTGAAGGAGACCCAGAACGGCTTGCCATCATCGGGCAGCAGGGCCTTGAGGGCCAACGGCTCGGCGATGAGGCTCATGGTCTCCGCCAGCCAGAGATCCACGTGGGGGGAAAGCGCCCGGATCAGCGGGGCTGCCAGCTCGCTCACCCGCTCGGCTTGATACAGATCGGCGCGATAGGAGCCAAACAGCGGCGGCAAGGAGCCGGCCACCTGCACAGAGCCCGGCTGCTCGTCGGCCACCTCTCGGGCCAGTTGCCCGGCCAGGGCCGCCAGCCCCTCCCCTTGGGCGGCAAAGCGCGCCTCGCCAATATGGAACGGCACCAGGGCATAGCTGTTGGTGGTGATGACCCGGGCGCCGCTCGCCACATAGGCCTGATGCACCTCGCGCACCGTCTCGGGTGCCTCCATCAGGGCCAGCGCCGACCACTCCGGCTGGCGAAACGGCGCACCCCGCCGTGCCAGCTCGCGCCCCATGCCACCATCCAGTACCCACAAATCCTTTGTATTCATCTCTGTCTCTCTGCGTGTCCCCGTCGTGACGGGTGTTTATTGTGTGGAATCACATCAAGCCATCAAAACATCTAGACGGCCAGAATGCTTTTTGCATCATGACCCAAAGTAGAGGAAGAGGCAATCGGGCGCTACGAACAAATTCGGGCAAGCTCAGGGGGATAGCGGCAAAGGAAGGGGGCGTCCTGACCGCTGAGGCCTCAGCCCCAGGGTGAGAAACGGCAAGAGGCCACCCGAAGGTGGCCTCTTGTGGCGACAGATGAACTGGCGGCTCAGCGCCCGGCCAGCACCCGCTTGGTCTGCTTGACCCAGTCGGAGACCCGGCCCTGCTGGGGGTATCCCTGCCAGATCTGCTCCCACTGGGCGGGGCTGAGCGGACGACCCAGGCGACGCTGTACCCCGGCGTAGAGGTAGTCGTGGGCCGTGGTGCGCGCCTGAGCCGAGGTGAGGAACTTGGAGATGGGATCGGTCAGGCGCACGTCCCGCATGCCGAGCAGGGGATAGTCGCTGTGCACCGCCGCCAGCATGGTCTCGCGCATGGCTGACTCGATGTAGCCGCGGGCAAACAGGGCGGTCACCGACTCGAGCGACCCCTGATCCGGGCCGTGATACTCCTCGTCGAACACAGGGCTGGGCTCCGCCACGGCGCTCTGCACCACCGCATCGGGATCCGGCTGCGGGACCACCACGGCAGGCTGGGGAGCGACGGGTTTGGCAGGCGTCACTGGCTTGCGCGGTGCGCTCTGGCTGCAGGCGCCGAGCACGAGGGCGAGCGCCACACAGGCCAGCGCTCTGGAATGAGACGACATCTTCATGGTTCCTTGTTAACTCCTATCACGCTTCCTGAACGGGCTTGTCGGCCGGGACGGGCTCGACCCGGGTGACCAGCAGCTGGTCAATCTTGTAGCTGTCGATGTCGACGACTTCGAACTTGTAACCGGCGTATTTGACCGAGTCGGTCCGCTTGGGGATCTTGCGCAGCATGTACATGATGAAGCCGGCGATGGTCTCGTAGTTCTGGTTTTCCGGGAACTCCTCGATGTCGAAGGCGCGCATCACGTCGGAGATGGGGGTGACCCCGTCCACCAGCCAGGAGTTCTCGTCCCGCTGCACTATCTGCTCCTCCACCACGTGGGTGGCCCACTCCCCCATGACGGTGCTCATCAGGTCGTTCATGGTGACTATGCCCACCACCAGGGCGTACTCGTTCATCACCACGGCGAAGTCGCCGCGATGGTTCTTGAAGTACTCCATCGCCTCGTAGAGGTTCAGGGTGTCGGGGATGATGATGACGTTCTGCACCAGGGAGCCGCTGTTGAGATCGATGCTCTGGCCGCCGATGACGCGGATCAGCAGCTCCTTGGCGTCGACGAAGCCCTTGATGCTGTCGAGGTTGTGGTCGCACACCAGGAACTTGTTGTGGGGGTGCTCGGCGATCTTCGCCTTGATGCTCTCCTCCCCCTCCTGCAGGGTGAAGTAGATGAGGCTCTCCCGCGCCGTCATGGCGGAGGTGACGCCGAGGGACTGCAGCTCGAACACGTTCTCGATGAGCTGGTGCTCCTCGCGCTGGATGACGCCGGCCTCGGCCCCCGCATCCATCACCGCATAGATGTCGTCCGAGGTGATCTCGTCGTTGCGCACCATGGAGATGCGCAGCAGGCGAAACAGGCCGTTGGCCATGCCGTTGAACAGCCACACCAGCGGCATCAGCAGGGTGACGCACAGCAGCATGGGGCGCACCACCACCACGGCGATCCGCTCGGGCATGGTCATGGCGAGGCGCTTGGGCATGAGATCCGCGATCAGGATGAACATGCCGGTGACGAACACGAAGGAGGCCGCCGAGCTGATCTCGCCGAGCCAGGGCCCCTGATAGAACTCGGAGATGAACGCCTTGATGGCCGGATTCAGGGCGGACTCGCCCAGGATGCCGCCCAGGATGGCGACGGTATTGAGGCCTATCTGCACCACGGTGAAGAAGTTGCCAGGCTGGGCCTGCAGCGCCAGTACCTTCTCGGCATGGCGGTTGCCCTCGTCGGCCATCACCTGCAACTTGATTTTGCGGGAGGCGGCGAGGGAGATCTCGGAGAGCGAGAAGAACACGCTGCCGGCGACCAGCAGCATCAGAAAGAACAAACTATCGGCAAAACTCATGATTGACCTATTGCGACAGCCGCCTTGACACAAGACGGCAAACTGGGCCCGGGAAACCGGACCGTGACTCCATCCGGGACTCACACAGGGGCCACATTCTAGCAGAAAAGCCCCCGTTGGGGGGCGTTATCTTAAGATGCCCCTGGATGCAACAAAAAAAGGCGCTTTACGCGCCTTTTTATTCATGTCGGGATCAGTGTTTGCCCAGCAGGTCGTTCAATTCGTCCGCCTTGGTGTGGCGCACGTCCTTGCCCTTGACGTAATAGACGATGTACTCGCAGATGTGCTGGCAGCGATCGCCGACCCGCTCGATGGCCCGCGCCGCCCACAGCACATTGAGCACCTGGGGGATGGTGCGCGGGTCTTCCATCATGTAGGTCATCAGCTCGCGGATGATGGACTCGTACTCCCGGTCCACCTTGTCATCTTCCTTGTAGACCGCGAGCGCCGCGTCCAGATCCATGCGGGCGAAGGCGTCGAGCACGTCGTGCAGCATCTTGATGGTGCGGCGACCCATGTTCTCCAGCGACACCAGCGGCGGCTGGGGCTTGTTGGCGTTGTCGGTCAGCATGCGGGCGATCTTGTCCGCCACGTCGCCGATGCGCTCCAGATCCGTGATGGTCTTGATGATGGCCATCACCAGCCGCAGGTCGGACGCGGTGGGCTGACGCTTGGCAATGATGCGGGTGCACTCCTCGTCGATCGCCACTTCCATGGCGTTGACCTTGTGGTCGTTGGCGACGATCTTGCGCGCCGCATCCAGATCCTGGCCATGAATGGCGGCGATGGCGTCGGTGAGCTGCTTCTCCACCAGCCCCCCCATCACCAGCACCTGGTTGCGCACGCTCTCGAGCTCGGCATTGAACTGACCGGAGATGTGTTTGTTGAGGTTCATATTGTCCATACAAATAATCCTTGTTGCTCCGAGTATGCCTTAGTCGTGGAACCGACTGCCAATCTGTTTGTTGATGCTCATCTTGTTCATCTCAATAACCCCTGTTGCACCAACATGCCTTAGCCGTAACGACCGGTGATGTAGTCTTCGGTCTTCTTCTTGGCCGGGGTGGTGAAGATGGTGTTGGTGTTCGAGTACTCGATAAGCTCGCCCATGTACATGAAGGCGGTCTGATCCGAGACCCGCGCCGCCTGCTGCATGTTGTGGGTCACGATCACCACGGTGAACTGGCTCTTGAGCTCGTTGATCAGCTCCTCGATGGTGAGGGTGGAGATGGGGTCCAACGCCGAGGTCGGTTCATCGAGCAGCAGCACTTCCGGCTCGATGGCGATGGCACGGGCGATCACCAGACGCTGCTGCTGGCCGCCGGAGAGGCCGAAGGCGTTGTCGTGCAGGCGATCCTTCACCTCGTCCCAGAGCGCCGCGCCGCGCAGGGAGCGCTCGGCGGCCTCGTCCAGGGTACGCCTGTCGTTGATGCCCTGCAGGCGCAGGCCATAGACCACGTTCTCGTAGATGGACTTGGGGAAGGGATTCGGGCGCTGGAACACCATGCCCACCTGGCGGCGCAGGGCGGAGACATCCACGCTCTTGTCGTAGATGTTGTGGCCGTGCAGCTGGATCTCCCCCTCGATGCGGCAGATCTCCACCAGATCGTTCATCCGGTTGATGCAGCGCAGCAGGGTGGACTTGCCGCAGCCGGACGGGCCGATAAAGGCGGTGACCTGCCCCTTGGGGATCTTCATGTTGACGTTGAACAGCGCCTGCTTGCTGCCGTAGTACAGGTTGAGATCCTTGACCTCGAGGGCGGTCTGCTCCGGGGTCAGGTTCAGCAGGTCGGTCGCGGTGTGCTGGGTCGAACTCGGTGTTACGTTGATCATCTGTTTACCTCAAATCTGTCGGTGGCGGCGGACACTCTCATTGTCCGCGGCCGGAATGCTTGGCTGGCAAGGGGGCTGCGGCCCATCACTTGCCTCGCATCAGTCTGGGTGGCTGGATTAATGCGCCAGCGACCGGAATGTTTCACGCAGGTGGCGAATACCCGTGATGCCCTTCAGCTTCATCATCAATGCTCCAAAGAACGGAACTTCTCGCGCAAGTGGTTGCGGATGCCGATGGCCGTCAGGTTGAGGCCGACGATCACCGTCACCAGCAGGAAGGAGGTGGCATAGACCAGGGGACGCGCCGCCTCGACGTTCGGACTCTGGAAGCCGACGTCATAGATGTGGAAGCCAAGGTGCATGAACTTGCGCTCCACGTGCAGGTACGGGAAGTTGCCGTCCATTGGCAGGGTCGGCGCCAGTTTCACCACCCCCACCAGCATCAGGGGCGCCACTTCACCGGCCGCACGGGCGATGGCCAGGATGAGGCCGGTCATGATGGCCGGGCTCGCCATGGGCAGCACGATGCGCCACAGGGTCTCGGCCTGGGTGGCCCCCAGAGCCAGCGAGCCCTGGCGAATGGTGCTCGGGATCCGGGCCAGCCCCTCTTCGGTGGAGACGATCACCACCGGCAGGGTCAGGATGGCCAGGGTCAGGGCCGACCAGATGACGCCGGGGGAGCCGAAGGTGGGGCTCGGCAGCGCTTCCGGATAGAAGAGTCGGTCCAGCGATCCCCCCAGGGTATAGACGAAGAAGCCCAGGCCAAACACGCCGTACACGATGGACGGCACGCCCGCCAGATTGATCACCGCGATGCGGATGATCTTGGTCAGGCTGTTCTTGCCCGCGTACTCGTGCAGGTAGACCGCCGCCACCACCCCGAGGGGCGTCACTATGATGGCCATCAGGATCACCATGAAGACGGTGCCGAAGATGGCCGGGAACACCCCCCCTTCGGTGTTGGCCTCGCGGGGCTCATCGGAGACGAACTTACCGATCTGGTGGAACCAGTGCCCCATCTTGGCCATCAGGCTCATGTCGTTGGGCCAGACCACGTCCAGCACCCTGGACATGGGCATGGTCACCAGCTCGCCACGCATGTCCTTGACCGTGATGCTGTCTCTGTCCGCCTGGCTGCGCAGGGAGAAGAGCTCCTTCTCCAGCACCAGATAGCGATCGTTCAGGGCCTGGCGCTCGCTCGCCAGCAGGGCCTTGAGCTCGTCGGTCAGCTTGTCGTCCAGCTCCGCCTTGCGCTCTTTGAGGCGCAGCCGCTCCAGCTGGTAGTTGATGCTGCCGATGTCGCCCTTCTGCAGCTCGTTGGCCTGGCTTGAGAGGTCGTTGGCGCGGGCCAGCACCCGTTGCAGCGCGGGATGCAGATCCTGGGTCAGCTCGCGGCCATCCTCCTTCACTCCCACTATGTAGCCGTAGAAGTTGCCGTTGGTGGCACGCTCCACCATGGCGAGCTCCGCCGGCTGGGTGCGCGACACTATGTCGGTCTCCAGTACCCAGCGGAAGTCCAGATCGACGAACTCCCGGTTGCCGGTCTTGACCAGGTAACGGGTCAGCTCCTCGCGCTCCTCCCCTGCAAGCTGAAGACCGGAGGCCCGCAGCCGCTCCACCGGCACCAGCTCGCGATCGTTGATCTCGCCGATCAGCACGCTCTTGTTGCCGTTTGCATCGCTCAACTGCCACTCATAGATGGGGTGCGGCCAGAAATAGACCAGACCACGCCAGCCGATCAGCAACAACAGACCCAGTACGGCCACCAGACTCAGGCTGACGGCGCCCCCCGTCATCCAGATCCAGGGGGCCCCCGATTTAAACCACTTACCCATTGTCGATTCCTTAGTCCTTACAGAGAGCTGTACTTTTCACGCAACCGCTGGCGGACGAATTCGGCCAGGGTATTGAACATGAAGGTGAACACAAACAGCACGAAGGCGGCGAGGAAGAGCACGCGGTAGTGGGAGCTGCCCACTTCCGATTCCGGCATTTCCACCGCGATGTTCGCCGCCAGGGTGCGCAGCCCCTGGAACATGGAGAAGTCCATGATGGGGGTGTTGCCGGTGGCCATCAGCACTATCATGGTCTCACCCACGGCGCGGCCCAGGCCCATCATCACCGCCGAGAAGATGCCCGGGCTCGCGGTCAGGATCACGACGCGGCTCAGGGTCTGCCACGGGGTGGCGCCCAGCGCCAGGGAGCCCTGGGTCAGGTGCTTGGGCACCGAGAAGACGGCGTCTTCGGCGATGGAGAAGATGGTGGGGATCACCGCAAAGCCCATGGCGATGCCGACCACCAGGGAGTTGCGCTGGTCGAACTTGATGCCCATGTCGTGGGTCAGCCAGATGCGGGAATCCCCGTGCATGAAGGCGTTCTCTATGATGGGGCTCAAGGCGAAGGCCCCCCAGCCGATGAACAGCAGCACCGGAATGAGCAGGATGGCGTGCCAGCCTTCCGGCAGCCAGGTACGGCCACGCTCCGGCAGATAGTTCCAGACCAGCGCCGTCAGCAGCATGCCCATGGGCAGCAGGATCAGCAGCAGGATCACCCCGGGCAGGGCCCCCTCTATGATGGGCGCGAGCCAGAGACCCGCCAGGAAGCCGAGGATGACGGTCGGCAGCGCAGCCATGATCTCCACCGTCGGCTTGACGTATTTGCGCAGCCCTGCCGACATGAAGTAGGCGGTGTAGATGGCGCCGGCGACGCCGAGGGGCACTGCGAACACCATGGCGTAGAAGGAGGCCTTGAGGGTACCGAATACCAGGGGCACCAGGCTCAGCTTGGCTTCGAAGTCGTTGCTCGCTGAGGTGGACTGCCACACGTACTGGGGCTCGGGATAGCCTTCATACCACACCTGCTGCCACAGGGCAGACCAGGTCACCTCGGGGTGATCGTTCTCCACGTCAAAGACCTTGAAGTCGTCCCCTTGCTGGGTCAGCAACAGGTTGTGGCGGGGAGAGATGGCGACGGCCGCGAGGCTGCCCCCCTCGATCTTCTCGCCGAGCAGTTTGGCCTCCCCGGTGGCATGGAAGAAGTTGATCGCACCATCTTGACTGGCGCTGATAAAGCCCTTGCGGAAGTGCTCCGGGGTCAGCAGCGCGACCGGGCCGTCACCCTTGAAGTCACGGATCTGGGTGAACTGGCGCTTGCCATCCTGAGCCACTTCGAACCACTGGGAGATGACGCCGTTGTCGTTGCCCACCAGCAGGGAAGAGGCACCGGAGAGCAAAGCCACCTGGGTCACGTTGGCGTTGGGGGCATTGATCTCCATGACGTCGCGCAGGGAGATGTCATTGAGATTGTGGATGTCGTAGACGGAGAGACGGTTGCCCTCGCGCACGAACAGGATGCGCAGGTTCGGGGTCAGCAGCATCTGATCCACGTGGCGCGGCAGGGACGGAATGGCGTAGTTCTCGCTGCTCCACTCCACTTCCCCGGAGAGGAAGTTCTCCTCGCCGCTCATCACCATCAGCACGCCGCGGCCATCTTCGGTCACGGCGGCCGTGGCCATCTTGTCCTTGGTGGCCTCGAAGACCATGCGGGTCAGCGCCTTGCCCTGGGGATCGATCACCACGGGCTCTTCGCCGAAGGGATATTGCAGGCTGGGTTCGATGACGCGCACGTCGTTGGGATAGGAGACCTTGAAATAGGGCTGCACCACCTGGGCCTTGCCATCGGCAAAGCCATAGGCAATGAGCTTCTGCCCAGGTGCAGGGGGCGCCACCGCAGTGATGTCACCGGAGACCTGCGCATCGCCGATCACCTGACCCACCTTGATGTCGCCATCCGCCCGAACGGCAAAAAACTTGACCTTGCCGAGATCGCTGAAGCGATAGCCTATCTCGTTCTGCTCCTCGACACCGAGCCAGGCGGTCTTGCCCTGGGTCGGCAGCTCGAAGGAGGAAGTCGCCTCCATGCTGGCGCCATTGAAGATGGGCTTCACCACGTAGAGCAGATAGAAGAAGATAAGCAGCAGCGCCACCAGCACCAGGGCTCCCCCTGTGGTGACGCCATATTTGGCCAATTTATCCTTGATCCGGCGTTTTCGACTGCCCGCCATGACCAGATTTAACGATTCCGATGACATGCAAGACCTCAATGTGAGCTAGGCTTGGCGGCATTATATGGCGGTTGCATGACAGTTTTGTTACATGAAGGCCATCTTGGCGGGGCTTATCTGCAGGCGAGAAAGCGGCATCACAGTGCCATGAAGAAGGTGGCAAGAGACTGTTTTATAACCTTAAAAAGGTATTAAAAGAGATGCAGGAGCGCACCGGTTGCGCTCCTGCCTGTCAAGTGTCGGCAGCCGGGGTTTGTTGCAGCGCCAACCTGGCCGCCTTCTTCTCGGCGCGGCGCCGCTTGAAAAAATCCGACAGCTGGGCCGAGCAAGCGTCGGCGAGCACCTCCCCCGTCAGCGCCACCCTGTGGTTGTGGCGCGGGTCCAGCAGGATATCGAACACGGACCCTGCCGCCCCCGTCTTGAGATCCCGGGCGCCGTAGACCACCCGCTTGACCCGGCTGTGGATGAGGGCCCCGGCGCACATGCAGCAGGGCTCCAGGGTCACATAGAGGGTGGTGTCGATCAGCCGGTAGTTTTCCAGCCTCTTGCCGGCCTCGCGCAGCGCCATGATCTCCGCATGGGCACAGGCATCGTGGTCGCTGATGGAGCGGTTCCAACCCTCCCCCAGAATCTCGTCCCCCAGCACCAGCACGGCACCGACCGGGATCTCACCTATCCCCTCCGCCCTGGCCGCCAGCGCCATGGCGTGGCGCATCCAGCGTTCGTCCTGCTCGCTCTGGCTGGCCTGTGCTGCGACTTCCGATGGTTTCACGCCCTGCTCCTCTCTGGTTGGTTGATGGCGGCAGATTGATGACGGTAGATCATGCTCGACGGGGACAGGGGCGACGGCCCCGCCACAATCGGCATCCCCCGACATGAGATGCCCGCCGGGGGGCGGCGATTATGCCAAAACTGCTGCCCAGGCCCAAGCCGCATCTTGGTTGAACAATAAAGAAGCAATCGGCATCTCCCTGATAAAAAAGGAGTTGCACCCGTCAGGCCATCCTATTAGACTTCCTCCCCGTCAGCCGAGCTGACTCCGTCGGTGTGTAGCGCAGCCAGGTAGCGCATCTGCATGGGGTGTAGAGGGTCGGAGGTTCGAATCCTCTCACACCGACCAAATTCCCCGAAGATAGCCCAGTCAAACGACTGGGCTATTTTTTTGCTTCGCTTTCCACCTGTGTCTCCCGCGTCATCCCCCTCCATCCGCCCCCGCCGGCATAGATTTTATACAGAACCACTTGAAGCTTTTACAAAGTGCCGCTAGGATACGCAACTTTTCCGCCGGCCAGAAAACAGGGAGGTGGGCGTTAGGGTGATGGACTCACCGACCGGCTTGCAATCAATGAGGCAAGCATCCATGACCCAAGCAGTTGACACTCAGCCCGTTCAGCCCCTGCTCTCCCCCGCCGATCTCGATCCCGCGGAGCACGAATTCGGCGGTTCAGTGCATCTCGATGTGATCGATCTCGCCGCCCCGGATGACGATTACTGAGACGAACAGGCCCCATGTTGCGGTTCAAGACGCCGGTTTTGCTGTCCGGCACCGCCTTCTAACCCTGACGAGACACCGCCCTCACAAATAACGATAAAATGCCATAAAAAGATAAAATTCTGGTTTTATTCACTAGCCGATAACGATGCACATCCCTCCCTCGGGCTCCCGTTCCCTGATACAAACCTACGTTATTGCGCGTCATTTCCCTGCTATCCCCGTTTCCCCTCCCTCTTCACATCTTTTCCTGATTCGGTTTTAAACAACAGTTCATCAACTAGTCTCCTTGCAGGCCAGATGAAAGCTGCATTGAAAGGATGCATTTCATACAGATGTTTTTTCCAAGCCTGGAGTAAGGTCGGGATTTCTTTTTGCATTTGTAATTTTATTACGTAATTAATTACATTTCCGACACCCGCTTGCCGGCCCGTTCATCCTCCCTGAGGGGCGGCGCAACCAAGAGCATAACTATCTGTGTAGAGCTTTTATGCTAATCAAGTAAATCCTTTTAAAACATCACTTTAACAACCACACCAAAACACCTGTTTTAAAAATCAAGTTGACGAACCCCCCATTCTTTTGCACCTTATGAGTCGTGTTACCCCGCTGTTACGGGGAGTTTAAGAGAAACGAATATAGACGTTAGTCGTAGTTAGTAAGTTCAAAATGTAACTTTCAAAGGAGTGAACCCTATGTCGGCACCGGCCCAGACCATCAGCAGCCCCCGCCTGCACATCCAAGGCGAGATGCTTCCCGATTACGCGCAGATCCTGACGCCGGATGCGGTGGCCCTGGTATCCGAGCTGGTGGAACGCTTCGCTCCCCAGCGCAATGAACTGCTCAAACAACGGGTCGCCCGTCAGGCCCGCATCGACGCAGGTGAGCTGCCGGACTTCCTGCCCGAAACCGCTCACATCCGCGACGGCGACTGGACCATTCGTGGCATCCCCGCCGACCTGCAGGACAGGCGTGTGGAGATCACCGGCCCGGTCGAGCGCAAGATGGTGATCAACGCCCTCAACGCCAACGTCAAGGTGTTCATGGCCGACTTCGAAGACTCCCTGGCGCCGGCCTGGAACAAGGTGATCGAGGGTCAGATCAACCTGCGCGACGCCGTCAACGGCACGATTGCCTACCAGAGTCCGGAGGGGAAGGCCTATATCCTGAGTTCCGATCCGGCCGTTCTCGTCTGCCGGGTGCGCGGCCTGCACCTGCCGGAGAAGCACATCACCTTCGATGGCGAGCCCATCCCCGGCGGCCTGTTCGACTTCGCGCTCTACTTCCTGCACAACCACAAGGCGCTGCTGGCCAAGGGCTCCGGCCCCTACTTCTACGTGCCCAAGCTGCAGAGTCACCTGGAGGGACGCTGGTGGAGCGAGGTATTTGCCTGGACCGAAGACAGGTTCGGCCTGCCCCGCGGCACCATCAAGGCGACCGTGCTCGTCGAAACCCTGCCGGCGGTGTTCGAGATGGACGAGCTGCTCTATCAGATGAAGGATCACATCGTCGCGCTCAACTGCGGTCGCTGGGACTATATCTTCAGCTATATCAAGACCTTGAAGAACCACCCGGATCGCGTTCTGCCGGACCGCCAGGTGGTCACCATGGACAAGCCGTTCCTCTCCGCCTACTCGCGGCTGCTCATCAAGACCTGCCACAAGCGCGGTGCCCTGGCCATGGGCGGCATGGCCGCCTTTATCCCGGCCAAGGATCCGGCGGTCAATGCCGAGGTATTCGCCAAGGTGAAGGCAGACAAGGAGCGTGAGGCAAACAACGGCCACGACGGCACCTGGGTGGCCCACCCCGGCCTCGCCGATACCGCCATGGCGGTCTTCAACGCCGCCATCCCGGCCGGCGCCAGCAACCAGATCCATGTGCTGCGCGAGCAAGATGCCCCCATCACGGCCACCGATCTACTGGCCCCCTGCGAGGGGGAGCGCACCGAGGCGGGCATGCGCACCAATATCCGGGTCGCCCTGCAGTATCTGGAGGCCTGGATAGGCGGCAACGGCTGTGTGCCCATCTACGGCCTGATGGAAGACGCGGCGACCGCCGAGATCTCCCGCACCTCCATCTGGCAGTGGATCCGCCACGGCAAGACCCTCTCCAACGGTCAGGTGGTGACCAAGGCGCTGTTCCGCCAGATGCTGGCAGAGGAGCAGGAGGTGGTCAGACGCGAAGTGGGCGAGGCCCGCTGGCAGGCCGGTCGCTTCGCCGAGGCAAGCGCCCTGATGGAAGAGATCACCTGCGCCGACACACTCATCGATTTTCTGACGCTGCCCGGCTACGAGCGGCTGTGAAACCCGGGCCGGTGACGGCCCCATAACAAGTCAATGGAAACGTGAAATCAATGAAAGAGGGAACTGATATGGCACTGACCCGTGAGCAACAGATCCAGGCTATCGAGAAAGACTGGGCAGAAAACCCCCGCTGGAAAGGGATCAAGCGCGGCTACAGCGCCGAAGACGTGGTGAACCTGCGCGGCAGCCTGCAGCCGGCACACACCCTGGCCCAACGCGGTGCCGACAAGCTGTGGGAACTGATCCACGGCGGCGCCAAGAAAGGCTATGTGAACTGCCTCGGCGCCCTGACCGGTGGTCAGGCGGTGCAGCAGGCCAAGGCCGGCATCGAGGCCATCTACCTCTCCGGCTGGCAGGTGGCGGCGGACAACAACCTCTCCTCCACCATGTACCCGGATCAGTCCCTCTACCCGGCCAACTCGGTGCCCTCGGTGGTGGAGCGCATCAACAACTCCTTCGCCCGTGCCGACCAGATCCAGTGGGCCAACAAGGTAGGCCCGCAGGACAAGGGCTTCATCGACTACTTCCTGCCCATCGTCGCGGATGCGGAAGCCGGCTTCGGCGGCGTGCTGAACGCCTTCGAGCTGATGAAGGGGATGATCGAGGCGGGCGCCGCCGGCGTCCACTTCGAGGATCAGCTGGCCTCAGTGAAGAAGTGCGGCCACATGGGCGGCAAGGTGCTGGTCCCGACCCAGGAAGCGGTGCAGAAACTCATCGCGGCCCGCCTCGCGGCGGACGTCTGCGGCACCACCACCCTGGTGATCGCCCGCACCGACGCCAACGCGGCGGATCTGCTGACCACGGATGCGGACCCCTACGATGCCGGCTTCCTGACCGGCGAGCGCACCAGCGAGGGCTTCTACAAGGTGCAGGCCGGCATCGAGCAGGCCATCTCCCGTGGCCTGGCCTATGCTCCCTACGCCGACATGGTGTGGTGCGAGACCGCCAAGCCGGATCTGGACGAGGCGCGCCAGTTTGCCGAGGCCATCAAGGCCCAGTACCCGGACAAGATCCTGGCCTACAACTGCTCCCCGAGCTTCAACTGGAAGAAGAACCTGGACGATGCCACCATCGCCCGCTTCCAGCAGGAGCTCTCCGACATGGGCTACAAGTACCAGTTCATCACCCTCGCGGGCATCCACAACATGTGGTTCCACATGTATGAGCTGGCCTACCAGTACGCTCGCGGCGAGGGCATGAAGCACTACGTCGAGATGGTGCAGCAGCCTGAGTTCGCGGCCGCCGAGCGGGGCTACACCTTCGTGGCGCACCAGCAGGAGGTGGGCACCGGCTACTTCGACAAGGTGACCACCGTCATCCAGGGCGGGCAATCTTCGGTGACCGCTTTAACGGGCTCCACCGAAGAGGACCAGTTCCACTAAGGTGATGGCTAGAATGGCGCCGACCAGGTGACCCTTTCAGCCAGCTATCCAGGGTGGGCAATCCTCGGTGACCGCGCTGACCGGCTCGACCGAAGAAAATCAGTTCCACTGATAAGCAGAATCCCTTGAGATAGCAAAACCCCGGCCAGTGGCCGGGGTTTCTTTTTATCCGTGGCCTCGGCGTCGCCGAGCCTCAAACCAGCTTGACGGGCTCAGAGCTCGAGTATCTCTTTGACAAAGGGAATGGTCAGCTTGCGCTTGGCGCGGAAGGAGGCGTTGTCGAGCCGGTTGAGGGTGGCGAGCAGGGTGCGCATGTCGCGCGACAGCCGGTTGAGCAGGAAGCGGCCCACGTCGATAGGCAGCTTGAAGCCCCGCAGCTCGGCGCGCAGTTGCAGGGCACTGAGCTTGCCTTCGTCATCGAGCTCATCGAGGTGGAAGCTCACTCCCCAATCCAGGCGGGATGCGAGATCCGGCAGCTGCAACCCCAGCTTGCGCGGCGCACTGCAGCCGGTGACCACCAGGGTCCCCTCTCCCTTCTCCTTCCAGCGGTTGTAGAAGTCGAACAGGGCCCGCTCCCACAGGGCGTTGCCGGCGATCGCCTCCAGGCTGTCGAGGCAGACCAGGGGCAGGCTCTCCAGGGCATCCAGCATGCTGGGGTCGAGCTGTTCGAACTGATCGAGGGAGAGATAGGCAGCGGCGGCGTCGCGGGCGTTGACCTCGGCGCAGGTGGCGTGCAGCAGATGGGAGCGGCCCGAGCCTTTGGCTCCCCAGAAATAGAGGAAGGGCGAGCCCTGACCGATGGCCGCGTTCTTGAGGGCGGTGATCAGATGGGCATTGTTGCCGGGATAAAAACTGACGAAGGTTTCATCATCCGGTAGTTGTACGGCGAGAGACAGTTGGGCCGGTTGCTTCACTCGTTGGGCTTTGACTGTGATATTTGCGGGCAAGTGTATCACCAGAGCGGCAGATAGAGAACCGCCCGGGTCATGCCGGGCGGTCTGGAACATCCCCTGAGCTCAGGGCTGCGACCATTGGTAGCGCAGGCCGCTCTCGTTGTCTTCCACCTGGCGCAGGCGGCTCTCAAGCTGCAGACACCGCACCAGCTCCGCCTTGTCCCCCTGCAGCGAGAGGTTGAAGGTGACCTTGTCTCCCTCCAGCTTGCCGATCGCCACCTTGGTGACGCTGGCCATGCCTTGCAGCATCTTCTGTATCTGGATCATGCCGTCGATGTCGGACAACCCCTCCACCACCAGGGTCTGGTTGGAGGCGACCCCGGAGAGGCGGGTGCCGTACTGCTGCACCAGCCAGCCGGCCAGGGCATCGGCAAACCCCTTGGCCACCTCGGCCTGGGACCCCGAGCCAGACCCCTTGGTCAGTTCGGTCAGCTCCCCCGCCTGGGCACCCGGCTTGACGCCATAGAGGCCCCAGTCGATGCTCCAGCTCTCTCCCTCCGGCGTCAGCTTGCCCAGCACCACCATTTCGGCGCCATAACGCTGGCTCGCCTTGAGCACGGGATCGGCGAAGCGACCCCAGACGTCGGTGGCGTTGACCGCCATGTTGTCGTCGAGATCCATCAGCGGGATGCTGATGGGCAGCCCCATGGCCTGGGCCTGGGTACGCAGGGCGGCGGCCCAGCCATCGCCGGACTGATCTGGCAGGATGCGGCGCTCTCCTTCGTCGACAACCAGCCAGACGCCCAACTGAGGGCGCACGGGGCCCAGCAGGGCAAACTTGCTCTGGGCGACCAGGGCGTTGACCTTGGCCACGTCGAAATCGGCCTTGAGAAACTTCACCGGCCCCACGTCCTGATAACCGTAGTGCTGCACATAGTCACCGGGCGCGGCCAGCGCCTTGACCACGTCCGGCTGGGTCAGGATGTCCCGCTTGCCCGTCACCTTGACAAGCACATCCCCCAGGGCCTGAGCCTGAGCGGCCGTCATGTCGCCGCTGGTGGGTGCCTTGCCCTGATAGAGGTCAGTCACCTGGGCGGCCGACGCCACGAATGGCAGACAGCAGCAGAAGAGCATCGCTAAGCGTTTCAGCATAAAGAAGATTCTCGAAATGGGGGATGGTGCTTATGGTAGCGGCAAGGCCCAGGTGGCAGCAAGCCGGCGGGGGGCATAAACCACGAAGCCGGCGAGAGGCCGGCTTCGCTTGCGCTCTTTTTGAAAGAGCGCCGATGACATCAGGACTTATTTGGTGCCGAATATCTTGTCACCGGCATCGCCCAGACCCGGGACAATGTAGCCCTTCTCGTTCAGGCCCTGATCGACGGCGGCGCAGTAGAGCTCCACATCCGGGTGGGCCGCTTCCAGCGCCTTGATCCCTTCGGGGGCGGCAACCAGCACCAGCACCTTGATGGACTGGCAGCCCTTCTTCTTCAGCAGATCGATGGTGGCGATCATGGAGCCGCCGGTGGCAAGCATGGGGTCGATCACCAGGGCCAGACGCTCTTCGATGTTGCTGACGATCTTCTCGAAGTAGGGGACCGGCTGCAGGGTCTCTTCGTCGCGGTAGATGCCGACCACGCTGACGCGGGCGCTCGGCATGTGTTCCAGCACGCCGTCCATCATGCCGAGGCCGGCACGCAGGATGGGCACGACGGTGACCTTCTTGCCCTTGATCTGGTCAACTTCCACTGGCCCGTTCCAGCCATCGATGGTAACTTTCTCGGTTTCGAAGTCAGAGGTCGCTTCGTAGGTCAACAAACTGCCCACTTCCTTGGCCAGTTCACGGAAACGCTTGGTGCTGATGTCGCCTTCGCGCATCAGGCCGATCTTGTGCTTGACCAGGGGGTGTTTGACTTCAACGACTTTCATTATTATCTCCTCTAACTGCCGCCAAAAAAATCGCGGAATGATACAACAAAAGCCGCCCCTTGTAGAGCTTTTCCATCCAAAAACGCGCAAACGATTTTCTTTCTGCTTTTCCCTGCCCACTGATAGAATACGCCCCGAATTTTACCCTCCACTTCTTTATATGACGGGGAATACGCGTGACTGACAAAACCTCACTGAGCTACAAGGATGCTGGCGTGGATATCGATGCCGGCAATGCACTGGTTGAACGTATCAAGGGCGTGTCAAAGCGCACTCGTCGTCCTGAAGTCCTTGGTGGTCTTGGCGGCTTTGGGGCCCTGTGTCAAATCCCTGCAGGCTACAAGGAACCGGTACTGGTCTCCGGTACCGACGGGGTGGGCACCAAGCTGCGTCTGGCCATCGATCTGAAGAAGCATGACACCGTGGGGATCGATCTGGTGGCCATGTGCGTCAACGACCTCATCGTCCAGGGCGCCGAGCCCCTCTTCTTCCTCGACTACTATGCCACCGGCAAGCTGGACGTGGACACCGCCGCGGCCGTGGTCACCGGCATCGGCGTCGGCTGCGAGCAGTCCGGCTGCGCCCTGGTGGGTGGCGAGACCGCCGAGATGCCCGGCATGTATGAAGGGGAAGACTACGACATCGCCGGTTTCTGCGTCGGCGTGGTGGAGAAGAGCGAGATCATCGACGGCAGCAAGGTCGGCGAAGGGGATGCCCTGATCGCCCTGGCCGCGAGCGGCCCCCACTCCAACGGCTTCTCCCTCATTCGCAAGATCCTGGAAGTCTCCAAGGCAGACGTCCACCAGCCGCTGGGTGACACCACCCTGGCCAACGCCCTGCTGGAGCCGACCCGCATCTACGTCAAGCCCGTGCTCAAGCTCATCGAGGAGTGCGAGATCCACGCCCTGTCCCACATCACAGGCGGCGGCTTCTGGGAGAACATCCCCCGCGTGCTGCCCGCCAATACCCAGGCGGTGATCGACGAGCAGAGCTGGCAGTGGCCGGCGGTGTTCAGCTGGCTGCAGCAGGCCGGCAACGTCACCCGCCACGAGATGTATCGCACCTTCAACTGCGGCGTCGGCATGATCATCGCCCTGCCGGCGGATCAGCTGGACAAGGCCCTGGCCCTGCTCAAGGCGGAAGGCGAGAACGCCTGGCACATCGGCCACATCGCCAAGGCGGCCGATGGCGAGGAGCAGGTCATCATCAAATGATGCGGATCCTGGTTCTGATCTCCGGCAGCGGCAGCAACCTGCAGGCGATCCTCGACGGCTGTGCCAGCGGCAAGATTGCAGGCCAGGTGGTGGGCGTCATCAGCAACAGGGCCGATGCCTATGGTCTGGTTCGCACCAAAGAGGCGGGGGTGGCCACCGCCATCCTGTCCCAGCAGCAGTTCGCCAGCCGGGAGGAATATGATGCCGCCCTGCTGGCCCTGATGCAGGACTACCAGCCGGATCTGGTGGTGCTGGCCGGCTTTATGCGGATCCTGAGCGGCGATCTGGTGCGCCACTTCGCCGGACGGATGATCAACATCCACCCCTCCCTGCTGCCGAAGTACCAGGGGCTGCACACCCACCAGCGCGCCATCGAGGCCGGTGACGACGAGCACGGCGCCAGCGTCCACTTCGTCACCGAGGAGCTGGACGGCGGCCCGGTGATCCTGCAGGCTCGCGTGCCCATCTTCGAGGGGGACAGCGCCGACGAGGTCGCTGCCCGGGTCCAGGTCCAGGAGCACTGCATCTACCCCCTGGTGGTGCAGTGGTTCTGCGAGGGGCGCTTGCAGATGCGAGAAGGGTCTGCCTTCCTCGATGGCAAGCAGCTTGGCCTGGCAGGCTATGCCAGCGAGTAACCGCTAGCAGTAGTAAGACACAACAAGGGAGGCTTAGGCCTCCCTTGTCATTTCTATCTACCTGCGCAATTGCTGCCATCACGTCCGATTACGCCGCTGCGCGGCTAATCGGCCCTACACCGGATTGTCGATATCGATAAAGGTGACCTCCAGCCCGTGTACGGTGGCGAGCCACTCTCCCAGCGCCTTGACGCCGTAGCGCTCGGTGGCGTGGTGGCCTGCGGCGTAGAAGTGCATGCCCATCTCCCGGGCGGTGTGAATGGTCTGCTCCGAGGCTTCGCCGGAGATGAAGGCGTCTATGCCCTGCTCCGCCGCCTGGCTGATGTAGCTCTGGCCACCGCCGGTGCACCAGGCCACGGAGCGGATGAGCTCGGGCCCGCTGTCGCCGCAATGAAGCGGCTCGCGGCCGAGGCGCTCGGCGATGAGCCTGGCAAAGTCGGCCCCGCTCATGGGCTCTTCCAGCTTGCCCACCATGGCGACGCTCTTGCTGTTCCAGGGTTCGAGGCCGCGACGCACCTTGATGCCGAGCAGCCTGGCGAGCTGGGCGTTGTTGCCCACCTCGGGGTGCACATCCAGGGGCAGGTGATAGGCGAACAGGTTGATGTCGTGGGTCAGCAGGGTCTTGAGGCGGCGCTGTTTCATGCCGGTGATCTGGGCCGGCTCGCCGCTCCAGAAGTAGCCGTGGTGAACCAGGATGGCGTCGGCATCGGCGGCCACGGCCGCATCGATCAGGGCCTGGCTGGCGGTCACACCGGTCACCACCTTGCGAATGCGCTCGCGCCCCTCCACCTGCAGGCCGTTGGGGCAGTAGTCCTTGATGGCATGGGGTTCGAGCAGGTGGTTGAGCAGGCTTTCCAGTTTTCGATGAGAGATCATGGGCGTCTCCTAACAGGGCTCCCCGCACAGGATCGCAGGGAGCCGGATTCCGATCGTCAGGGGCCCATGATAATCGAGCCGGACCGGCAAGGCCATGGCACCGGCATCAAGCCTAGGCGGGCAGCTCTATGCCGGCGTCACGCATCTGGGCCAGCTTGTAGCGCAGGGTACGCGGGCTGATGCCGAGCTTGTCGGCCACCGCCTTGCGACTGCCATTGCACTCCTGCAGGGTGTCCAGGATGATCTGGTGCTCCTGCAGCTTGAGCTCGCCGCCGAGCCCCTCCCCCGACAGCCGCTCGAGGGGGCGTACCAGCGTCTCGTCCGTCTCCTCCAGGATCAGGTGCTCGCACCCGATGAGCCCGTCTGGACAGAGGATCAGGGCGCGCTGCACCACGTTGTCGAGCTCGCGCACGTTACCGGGCCAGGAGTGGGCCATCAGACGCTCTCGGGCCTCCTCCGCGAGCCGCGGCGTCGGCAGCCCCATCTGGCTGGCGTGAAGCGCCAGCAGATGCTCCGCCAGGGGCAGAATGTCCCCCGGACGCTCCCAGAGCGCGGTCCAGCGCAGGGGGAAGACGTTGAGGCGGTAGTAGAGATCCTCGCGGAACAACCCGTCCTGCACCGCTTTTTTCAGATCCCGGTTGCTGGTGGCGATGACCCGCACATCGAGGGGGATCATCTTGCGGCTGCCGAGCCGCTCCACCTCTTTCTCCTGCAAGACCCGCAGCAGCTTGGCCTGGAGCCCCAGATCCATCTCGGTGATCTCGTCGAGCAGGAGTGTGCCTCCCTGGGCCTGCTCGAACTTGCCGGGACACCCCTGCACTGCCCCGGTGAAGGCCCCCTTCTCGTAGCCGAACAGGGTCGCCTCCAGCATGTTCTCCGGAATGGCGGCGCAGTTGATGGCAACGAAGGCCTGCTCGGCACGGCTGGAGTTGTCGTGAATGTAGCGGGCCAGCACCTCCTTCCCCGTCCCGCTCGGGCCGGTCACCATCACGGTGGCCTCGCTCCTGGCGACCCGGGTCGCCAGCTGGAACAGCTCGGCGGTCCTGGGATCCCCGTATACCACGGCCCGCCTCTCCACCTTCTGGGCCGGCACATAGCGGCTGACCTGGTTGAGCAGCACCTCGGGGGAGAAGGGCTTGGCCAGGTAGTCGATGGCCCCCTCGCGCATGGCGCGCACCGCGCCGTCGATGTTGGCGTAGGCGGTCATCAGGAGCACAGGCACCTGGGGATATTGCTGGCGGATATTGGCCAGCAGGGTGAGGCCATCCATGCCTCCCATCTGGATGTCGGAGATCACCATGTCGAAACGCTGGCGCGACAGGGCCAGCAGGGCCCGCTCACCGCTGTCCACCTCGCGGCACTCATAGCCACCGAGCAGCAGGGTGTCCACCAGGGCCTCGCGCAGGCCGTTGTCATCTTCCACCACCAGAATACGAGCCTGGGTCATGCTACACCTCCGAGCTGCACCGCTTGCTGATGCAGGGGGAACGACAGGGTAAAGCAGGTGCCCTCACCGGGGACAGAGGCCACGCTGACCTCCCCCTGGTGGGCACGCACCACGGATTGCACCACGGCGAGCCCAAGGCCTGTGCCCTGGGAGCGGGTGGTGAAGAAGGGTTCGAAGATCTGGCCGAGCAAGGCCGCAGGCATCCCCTTGCCGTTGTCGAGCACGCGCATCTCCACCCGGTTGCCGCTGCGCACCGCGCTCACCAGCAGCGAATCGGCGCCGGCCTGGCGCGCGTTGGCGATGAGGTTGTTGATGGCGCCCGCCAGGGCGCTGCTGTTGGCGAGCAGGCAGAGATCCGGCTCCGGCACCTCAAGGTGCAGGGCACAGCCCTGCTGCTGGCAGAAGGCCTCGGCACCGGCCTGCACCTCCGCCAGCAGCCCCTGGACCGAGATGGGGGCCACCACCTGGTTGTCACCGTTGCGGGCAAACAGCAGGATGTCGTTGATCTGCTTCTCGAGATCCTGCAGGCGCGCCATCAGTTTTTGCTGGAACTGGCTGCGGGACTCGGGCTTCAGGGTGCGGTTCGCCAGGTTGGCCGCGTAGAGCATGGCGGCGGAGAGAGGGGTGCGGATCTGGTGCGCCAGGGAGGCGGCCATGTTGCCAAGGGCGGACAGCCGCTTCATGTGGTTGACCCTGTCCTGCAACTGGCGGGTCTCGGTCAGATCGGTGATGAACACCAGCTGGCCGGGCTGATCCGGCAGCGGCTGGGTCGAGAGCTGGACCCGACGCCCGTCTCGCAGGGAGATCTCGTGGCCGTCGTCTTCCCTGGGCTGGAAGCAGCGGGCGATAATATGGCGCCAGAAGAGGCCCTCCAGCGGTTCCCCGAGCAAGGCTTGGGCCGCCGGGTTGGCGCGGGTGATCAGCCCCTCGCCGTCGAGCAGCAGCACGCCGGTCGGCAGTGCCGTGAAGATGGCGTAGAGCTGGCTCACTTCGTGTGACTGGAGGGGGTTGTCCTGCTGCGAGATTGTCATAAAGCTGACCTCAAACTGGCGATTGGGTCAGCTTATTCAATTTCCATGCCAGTGATATATTGCTTCAATATCAATGTGTTGACAGCCAAGCGTCAAAGCATTGACCTCAGTTGTCCTTGCTCATGCCGTACTTCTTCATCTTCTCCACTAGCGTGGTGCGGCGCATGCTGAGCAGGTCGGCGGCGCGGGCCACCACCCCATCCTGGGACTCCAGGGCCTGGCGGATCAGCTCCACTTCGAGGTCGGCCAGCATCTCCTTGAGGTTGACCC
The DNA here is from genome assembly GCF_000820085.1 of Aeromonas sanarellii. GTDB lineage: Bacteria > Pseudomonadota > Gammaproteobacteria > Enterobacterales > Aeromonadaceae > Aeromonas > Aeromonas sanarellii. Next base: position 27,693 of record NZ_CDBN01000036.1, on the reverse strand, counting down.
CCTCCTGGGGCAGCTGCATGGGCAGGGGCATGGCGATGCCCGGATCCAGCACGGGCGGGGACTGGAACACGGCGGCCAGGGCATCCCGCTCGTCCATCTCGGTGAGACGCTCATCCCTGGGTTCGCTCGGCAACAGCCGGTAGCGGCCGGGCAGGTCCGCCACATCGACGATCTGGTTCGGGTAGAGGATCAGCAGGCGCTCGATGAGATTGGACAGCTCGCGCACGTTGCCGGGCCAGGGGTACTGCATCAGGGATTCCATGGCGCGCTGGGTCAGGCGGATGATGCCCCTGTGCTGCTCGGCATGGCGATTGAGCAGCTCCTGCAACAGCAGGGGAATATCGTCGCAGCGCTCGCGCAGGGGCGGCGTCTCGATGGGGAAGACGTTGAGCCGGTAGTAGAGATCCTCGCGAAACGCCTGGGTGCGGATCATCGCCTCCAGATCCCGGTGGGTCGCGGCGATGACGCGCACGTCCGCCTGCACCGCCTTGCCCCCGCCGACCCGGTCGAACTGGCGCTCCTGCAACACCCGCAGCAGCTTGACCTGCATGGGCAGCGGCATGTCGCCGATCTCGTCGAGGAAGAGGGTCCCCCCCTGGGCCAGCTCGAAGCGGCCGCGACGGGCGGCGATGGCACCGGTGAAGGCCCCCTTCTCGTGGCCGAACAGCTCGCTCTCCAGGAGCTCTGCCGGAATGGCGCCGCAGTTGATGGGCACGAAGGGGCCCGAGCTTCGGGCGGAGAGCTCGTGAATGGCGCGGGCCACCACCTCCTTGCCGGTCCCGGATTCACCCAGGATCAGCACGTTGGCATCGGTCTGCGCCACCTGGCCGATGAGGCGGCGCACCTCCTGGATCCCCTTCCCCTTGCCCACCAGCAGGCGCAGCAGGGTCTGACCCTTGTCGTGGATCTGCTGTCTGGGGTGCAGGGAGATGAAGGCCTGGCAGAAGTGCAGATGGCGGGTCAGGGACTCGTAGGTGAAGGGCTCGTCGCTGCCGCCGATGAAGTTGCTGTTGGGGTGATCCGCCGACGTCAGGGAGATGAAGGGGATGCGAGGGTAGGCGGCCAGCAGCTCGGCCAGGGGGCGTTCGAGCAGACTGCCCGCCAGTATCCCCTGCAGCGGACCTGACGATTCGATGGCCACCTCGAGATCGGCCTCCACCACCTCCTGCCAGGGGATCCCCATGAAGGAGAGCACGGTTTCCAACTGCTGACGCCGCGCTTCATCGGCATCCACGATCAGCACACCCATAGCCATCATATCCATATTCTTACACACCTGACGCCAAGTTATTGTTTTTTAAACTACTTATGATAGTTAGCTATGCACAATGTCATAAAGGCCACAAAGTGCCAAAATTCTGGCGGATTGTCAAAACTTGTCGCGTTACAGAGTGTCCCGTCGGGACGGGGATCACGCTTCCAGCCAGACAGAGTATCGGAGGAAAATCGGCGCAGGGGGCAACAAGGCGCCGACGACAGCCGGCGCCGAAGGCGGGATCAGTGCTTGACGCTCTCCTGGGGCGCGGCGTAGCGGCACTCGGGGAAACGGCTGCAGGCCAGGAACAGGCGGCCGGCGTGGGGGCCCTTCTTGGCCTCCCGCTCCACCAGGGGCGCATCACAGCGCGGGCAGTGGGGCACCCGATGGGGATACATCTCCTCATCATCCTCCCCCTCGGCAAACAGATTATCCACCAGCTCGGCATCGGCAGCCGGCAGCGGCGCGGTGCGTGGCGACAGTATGGCCTTGATGGGGGCGACGCCCGGGGTACGACCGCCATGGCGGGGCTCTTCCACCTCGACCCGATCCAGTTGCAAGGGGCTGAAGGTCGGCTCGCGGCGATCCCCAGGCAGCAGATCCTCATCCGGGGCAAGGCGGGGGCCGCTTAGCAGCGGCAGGATCTGTTCGCGCAGTTCCTCGACCTGATAATGGCTGCTTGCCGGGATCTGCAGCAGCGGCAGACCGGCGCTGTCAAAGGCCGCCTTGAGGAAACTGTCGCGCACCTTGCGCTTCTGGTGGCGATGGGAGCTGTCATCGAGCTCGATGGCGCAGATGAAGGAGAGATCGGAGGGGTGGCAGAGCAGATAGTCCACGTGCTTGGCGCTGATCTTGTTGAACGCCTGCTGCCACTTGCTCTTGCCCATCCCCGTCTCCGGCGTCAGCACATCGGCCACCCGCACCTTGGCAAAGACCCGGGCCTGGTCGCCGACCGCCAGATCCAGCACGCCGAGGAAGGAACGCTCGGCGGGGGTGAACAGGGTCTCCTGCAGATCATAGGGCAGCGCCTTGCCCTTCTTGCCCCTGCTCCAGAAGATCGCCAGCAGAAGCAACACCAACAACACCAATCCCGATACGACAAGGCTATTCATACACGCACATCCCGTTCACAAGACATTTCCAGTTCACATCAACACGGAGGGGCCACACTCTACCACGGGGAAAGCGGCGCAGGCAGAGCTGAAATCAAACCCGCGCCGGCATTCGCGTTTTTTCACTAAATTTGCGCAAGGCGGGCTTCATATGGCCTGTCACAGCAGGCACAATGTCAGAGCCCATGGACGCGCTGGCGCACTCGCCGTCGCTGCCGGACGTCCCCCACGCAGTCCCATTCAAGGAGAGCAGGATGCAAAAGCAATTGGTCGTCACCGTGATCGGCGCAGACAAGCCCGGCATCGTCGAGAGCCTGGCCGATACCATCACCCGACAGCAGGGCAACTGGCTGGCAAGCTCCATGAGTGAACTGGCGGGGCAATTTGCCGGCATACTGCACGTCGCCGTCCCCGACGAGCACTATCGCCCCCTGTGCGAGGCGCTGGTGATGCTGCCGGGCCTCACCGTGAGCTTCGCCGAGGGGCAGCTCAGCCCGGAGCCGGCCCGTCAGGTGATGCTGAGCGTCACCGGCAACGACAGGCCGGGCATAGTCCACGAGGTGGCCAGCATACTACGCCGGCTCAACATCAACGTGGCCGACCTCACCACAGGCTGCGAGCCGGCGCCCCACAGCGGCGCGCCGCTGTTCTATGCCCATGCCCTGGTGGCCCTGCCGCCCCAGCTCGAGCTGGACGATCTCGTCAGCGCCCTGGAGTCCCTCTCCGACGACCTGGTGGTCGACATTGACCAGGACCTGACCGAATAGTGCTGGTTGTCATAAATTTGTCATGGTTTGACGCCATAACTTCCGCGCAGACGCAACCAGAGTACAGAGGCACCAGATGAGCACCGACAGGCAGTATGAAGATAAAGAGCTGAGTTGGCTCTCATTCAATGAACGGGTGTTGCAAGAAGCCATGGACAAGACGGTGCCCCTCATCGAGCGGGTCCGTTTCCTCGGGATCTTCTCCTCCAACCAGGACGAGTTTTTCAAGGTACGGGTATCGGACGTCAAGCGCCGCATCCTCATCAACGAGGTGCACGGCGGCGATGACGAGGCCAAGGTGCTGCTGCGGGCCATCCAGCAGAAGGTGATGGCGCTCGGCGAGGCGTTCGACAACACCTACAAGGAGCTGCTGCTCGCACTGGCCCGCCACAACATCTTTCTGGTCAACGAGAACCAGCTCTCCGATGCCATCCAGCAGTGGCTGCGGGTCTTCTTCCGGGAGAAGGTGCTGCGCCACATCATCCCCATCCTGCTCAACAAGGAGGTCAACCCGGTCAAGTTCCTGAAAGACGAGCACACCTACCTCGCCATCGAGATGAAGAAGAACGGCCAGGTGATCCAGTACGCCCTGGTGGAGGTACCGACCGACGATCTGCCCCGCTTCTTCCAGCTGCCGCCGGAGGGGACGCGCCGCAAGAAGCAGATCATCATCCTCGACAACGTCATCCGCTTCTGTCTGGACGAGATCTTCAAGGGCTTCTTCGACTACGACGAGATAGCGGCCTACGCGGTCAAGCTGACCCGGGACGCCGAATACGATCTCTCCGACCAGCTGGACCTCAGCCTGGTGGACAAGATGAGTGACGGCCTGAAGCAGCGCCTCACCGCCATGCCGGTGCGCTTCGTCTACGAGCGGGAGATGCCCGCGGCCATGATAAGCTTCCTCAAGCTCAAGCTGCAGATCAGCTCCTACGACGCCATCATGCCGGGCGGGCGCTATCACAACTTCAAGGACTTCATCGGCTTCCCCAACGTGGGCCGGGAATACCTGGAGAACCCCAAGCTGCCGGCCCTGGACTGCCGCGACTTCGACGGCTTCGTCAACGCCTTCGACGCCATCACCCGGCAGGACATACTGCTCTACTACCCGTATCACAAGTTCCACCACTTCACGGAGCTGGTGCGCCAGGCGGCGTTCGACCCGGCGGTCAGTGCCATTCGCATCAATATTTACCGGGTCGCCAAGAAATCGCGGATCATCCACTCCCTCATCGACGCCGCCAACAACGGCAAGAAGGTGACCGTGGTGGTGGAGCTGCGCGCCCGCTTCGACGAGGCGGCCAACATCGACTGGGCTAACATCCTGACCGATGCGGGGGTCAAGGTGGTGTTCGGGGTGCCCAGCCTCAAGATCCACTCCAAGCTCTGCCTCATCACCCGCCACGAGAACGGCGAGGCGGTGCGCTACGCCCACATCGGGACCGGCAACTTCAACGAGAAGACCGCCAAGATCTACACCGACTTCTCCCTGCTGACCCGCCACCCGGACATCACCGCCGAGGTGGAGAGCGTGTTCGAGTACATCGAATACCCCTACCGGCGCTACAAGTTCAACCACCTGCTGGTCTCCCCCATCAACAGCCGCCGCCAGCTCTATCGCCTCATCGACAACGAGCTGGCCAACGCCAAGGCGGGGCAACCCAGCGGCATCACCCTCAAGATCAACAACCTGGTGGACAGAGACCTCATCAACCGGCTCTATGCCGCCGGCCAGGCCGGGGTGCCCATCCAGATGATCATCCGCGGCATGTGCGCCCTGCGCCCCGGGGTACCGGGCCTGAGCGACAACATCAGGGTGATCAGCATCATCGACCGCTTCCTCGAGCACCCTCGTGTCATGGTGTTCCACAACAAGGGCAACCCCCAGCTCTATATCTCCAGCGCGGACTGGATGAGCCGCAACATCGACGGTCGCATTGAGGTGGGTACCCCCATCTATGACGAGCGGCTCAAGCAGCGCATCCTCGACATCCTCGAGCTGCAGCTCGGCGACACCTGCAAGGCGCGGGTCATCGATGCCGATCAGAAGAACGAGTACGTGAAGCGGGGCAACCGCCGCAAGGTCCGTTCCCAGGTCGCGATCTACGACTACCTCAAACGCATAGAGTCAAACCATGGACAATAGTCTGTACGCCGCTGTCGATCTGGGGTCGAACAGCTTCCACATGGTCATCGCCCGTCTCAACGAGGGGCGGATGCAGATCGTCGATCGCATCAAGGAGCGGGTGCGCCTCGCGGAGGGGATGGACGAGCAGCGCCGGATGTCGGACGAGGCCATGGCCCGGGGCCTCGACTGCCTCGCCCTGTTCGCCGAGCGCCTCACCAACATCAAGCCGGATCAGATCCGCATCGCCGGCACCTATACCCTGCGCCGGGCCAGCAACGCCCGCGCCTTTGTGAGCGAGGCGGCCAAGGTGCTCAACCACCCCATCGAGATCATCAGCGGCCAGGAGGAGGCGCGCCTCATCTATCAGGGGGTCGCCCATACCCAGCACATCGAGGGCCAGGTGCTGGTGGTGGACATCGGCGGCGGCAGCACCGAACTCATCATCGGCGAGGGGTTCGAGCCTAAGGCCCTCACCAGCCGCAAGATGGGCTGCGTCAGCTTCACCCAGAGCTTCTTTGCCAACGGCAAGCTCGGCGAGAAGGCCTTCAACAACGCCGTGCTGGAGGCCCAGCACCAGCTCGCCCCCATCATCAACCAGTACCGCAAGCTCGGCTGGCAGAGCTGCCTCGGCAGCTCAGGCTCCATTCGCACCGTGCGCGACGTCTTGCAAGGGGAGGAGTGGACCGATGGCGCCATCACCCTGGCGGGCCTGGAGCGCCTCAAGACCGAGATGCTCAAGCACAAGCGGGTCGACCAGCTCAAGCTGGCGGGCCTCACCGAGGAGCGCCAGGGGGTGTTTGCCGCCGCGGTGGCCATCCTGCTCGGGCTCTTCACCTCCTTGCCCATCGAGCGGATGGAGTACTCCGACGGCGCCCTGCGCGAGGGACTGCTCTACGAGTTCGAGGAGCGGCTGCAGCACCACGACATCCGCGAGCGCACCGCCCTGGCCCTCTCCACCCACTATCGCATCGACAAGCGCCAGGCCACCCGGGTGGAGCAGAGCGTCCTCTCCCTGTTCGATGCCCTGAGCGGCCCCTGGGAGATGCCGGAGGAGCCCTATCGCGCCATCCTCGGCTGGGCGGCCCGGCTGCACGAAATTGGCCTCGCCATCAACTACAGCGGCATTCACCGCCACTCCGCCTATATCCTGCAAAACACCGACCTGCCCGGTTTCAACCAGGACGATCAAGCCCTGCTGGCGGCCCTGGTGCGCTTCCAGCGCAAGGGGCTCAAGCTCTCCGAACTGCCCGCCCTGCCGAACCACGACGAGCAGACGGTGCTGCGCTGCATCCGCATCCTGCGCCTCGCGGTGGCGGCCCACCACAGGCGCCAGGACAACCTGCTGCCCGAGTGGAACGTGCAGGCCGCCGGCGATCAGCTGGTGGTCACCCTGCCGCTCGACTGGTGCGACGAGAACCGGCTCCTGATGCAGAACCTGGAGAAGGAGCACCGCTACTGCCAGGAGCAGGGCTGGCCCCTGCTGTTCCAGCTCGGGTAAGGGCCAGACTCAGACGAAAAAAGGCAGCCGATGGCTGCCTTTTGATTTTCTGCCGGTCTCACTGCAGGTCCGGTAGGATCAGCTTGGCTATCTCGAAGTAGATGATGAGGCCGGTGCCATCCACCAGGGTGGCGATGAAGGGCGCCGAGACCACCGCCGGATCGATGCGAAAACGGCGCAGCACCATGGGGATCACCGAGGCGACGGTGGCGCTCCAGAGCACGATGGCGACGATGGTGAGGGTCACCACCATGCCGATCTCCGGGCCCACCCCTAAGCTCCAGGCCCGCACCCAGGCGGCCAGGGCGATGGCCGCCGAGATGAGCAGGCCGGTGGAGATCTCTTTTTTCAGCACGGTGCCGAGGTTCTTCAGGCTCACCTCCCCCACCGCCATGGCACGCACTATCGTGGTGGTGATCTGGGTGCCGCTGTTGCCCCCGGTGCCGATCAAGAGCGGGATGAAGAAGGCGAGCGCGATGGCCGCCTCCAGCTGCTCCTCGAAGGCCCGCAGCACTGTGCCTGTGTAGGCCTCCGCCACGAACAGGATCAGCAGCCAGCCCACCCGCTTGCGCCACAGCTGCCAGGGAGTGGCCTGCAGATAGGGAGTATCCAGGGGAGATGAGCCCCCCTGCAGCTCCGCATCTTCGGTGGATTCGAGCTCCAGGATGTCGGCGGCGTCATCCACGTGGAAGACCCCCACCAGACGACCCTGATCTTCCACCGGCAGGGTCGAGAGGTCGCGGTCGATGAGCAGGCGGGCCGCCAGCTCCCGATCCGCCCGGGCGTTGATGCGCACCGCCTCCCGCTCCATCAGCTCGCTCACGGGCCGCAGAGGATCGGCGATCAGCAGCGACTTGAGGGAGACGCTGCCCTGCAGGCGCCGCTCGCCGTCGACCACATAGAGGTGGCCGAACAGCTGGGTCTGGTCCCAGGCGCCGTGGATCAGCTGTTTGGCGCTCTCCACCGTCGCCTCTGCCGCCACGGCCAGGTACTCGTGGCGCATGTTGGCACCGACCGACTCGCTCGGCCAGGCCAGCAGCGACCGCAGGGCATCCCGTGGGGGCTCGGGCAGACGAGCGAGCAGGGTGCTGCGATCCTCTTCATCGAGCCGGCGCAGCATGGTCAGCAGGTCGCGGCGCGCGATGGCCCCCTGCAGGCCCCCGAGGATGCTGCCATGGAGCCTGAGCAACAGATGGCCGGCGCACTCCGCGGGCAGGGAGCCGAGCAGGGCGGCCCCCTCGGGGACAGGCAGGGTATCGAAGATGCAGTTGAGCTCTTCCGGGCGCAGGGTCAGCAGCTGATCGGCCCGCTGGACCGGGTCCTGGTTGTGCGCCAGCCAGCTACCCAGGGCGATAGGATCGAGCAGTTGATGACGGTTGAGCAGGGTGTGTGTTTTCTTCATCACAGATGTCCTCATGTGATCCCGGGTCGGGCCCGGGAGCAACCGGTCATGCCGGCTGCCGTTTGCAAGAAAACAGCAATTTGATTGACGAGTAACAGGCAGGAAATGACGCCGTCCGGCGTGTCTTCATCCCCACGTACCAGCTTTAGCACTGCATAACGTATCCGGCGCGCCGGAAGCCACTTGGGTTGACACCTTAATCCGATGAAAACTGTCCTGATCTTGGGCGTCTCTGGACGTCGTGAGATCAGTGGCCTGTGTTTATGCAGGAGCCTCGCCTAACGAGATGCTGCGAATGATGCGCACGGCGGGGCCGTGCGGGCGGCATCATCGGCCCAGGCGCGAGTCGAGTCAAGGCAATCAGGACGTCTGCAACGGGTTGTTACAAATTGCGGGAAGGAGCATGAAATGACGGCTCCCCCGGGCCGGGGCCACGGGGGAGCGTGCGGTCAAGGGACAAATCAGCGGATATAGTCGAACAGGGTGAGCTTGCTTATCTTGCTGAAGGCGAGCTGGGAGGCGCTCATGGCCGCATCCTCCTTGGAGAGGGTGGCGATCACCTCGTACATGTCGGCCTCCGAGACCTTGGCCCTCGCCTGCTGGTTCAGGGTGCTGAGGCCATCGTTCGAGCTCATCACCTGCTCCAGGCTGTTGAGTCGGCTGCCCACCTCCCCCTGTCCCCTGTCCACCTGGGTCCTGGCGTTGTTCATATGGGTGGTGGCATCGGCCACCGCCAGCTGGAAGTCGCTCGCCGGTAGGCTGGGATCCCGCAGGGCCGAGATGAAGTCGGACATGCCGTTGAGGATGCTGTCGTTCTTCGGCGTATCCAGCGCGAAGGTCTGGGTGGCGGACCCCGCGGGCAGATCCAGGGTCAGCTCCAGCCCGTTGAAGGCGATCTTGTTGCCCGCCACATAGTCGCCGCTCTGCAGCAGGGTGCCGCCACTGTCACGGATCTCGTAGGTATCCGGCGGCCCCACCAGGGTGTCGACCGTGAACTGGTTGCTGGCGAGCGAAGGATCGTAGTTGTTGCGATAGAAGCTCTCGAAGTTGCCCTGGTCCCCTACCCCCACCTGGATGTTGGCGCTGGTGGCGCTGGCGGTGCGCCGGGTCGCCACCATCTCGAACAGATCGAAACCGGAGTCGTTCGCCGGGATCTTAACCGTGGGAGAGACCTGGATGCTGCGCTGACCCGTGTCCCCCTGGAACACGTAGTTGCCGCTGGCATCCTTGACGAAGGGCTGGGTCTTGCTCTGGTTGCCGCCGAAGATGAACTCCCCCTGGGAGTTCTTGCTGTTCATCAGGTCGAACATCTGCTTTTGCAGCCCCTCCAATTCGCTTGCGATGGCGCTGCGCTCCTCGGCGCCCATGGCGGAGTTGTTCGCCTTCTGGATCAGGGTCTGGGCGCTCAGCATGGCGTTGTTGATGGAGGTGAGGACCGTATCCTCGTGGCCCAGGCTGTTCTCCAGCAGGCTGCCGTTGACGCCGTACTGCTTGAAGAGATCGATCTCCTTGGTCAGCGCCATCTTCTGGCTCATGCCGGAGGGATCCTCGCCGGCACGGGTGAACTTCTCCCCCGTCATCAGCTGGTTGTAGGCGGTGTTCTGACGCTCGCTCACCTTGCTCATGGTGGCCAGGTTGCGGTCGTAGATCATGTTGGTGGTGATGCGCATGACTTACCTCACGGAGGAGAGCAGGGTGTCGAAGATGGTCTTGGCGGTGTTCACTATCTGGGCCGAGGCCGCATAGGACTGCTGGAAGCGGATGAGGTTGGCCGCCTCCTCCTCCAGGTTGACCCCGGAGACGCTCTCGTAGATGCCGGTGCTCTGGGTCAACTTGGCCTCGTTGGCCTGCAGCAGGGTCTTGGCCTGGCTGGTCTTGTTGCCGATCCCGCTCACCAGCCCGGAGTAGGCGTCGTTGAAGGTCATCTTGTCGTTGCTGGTGGCGGCGTTGTTGTTCTTGCGCACCAGCTCCTTGTTCTGCAGCTCCGCCAGCGCCAGGCCGTTGGCGTTGTCGGCAAAACCGTCCTTGTTGTAGCTCAGGGTGAAACTGTCGTTGGCCTCCACCTTGCCGGTGATGCTGAAGTCATAGCCCGGGGTCAGGGCCGGCACTATGGGCGTCCCCAACGGCATCTCAAGGACGGACATCAGGTTCTGTCCCTTGCTGGACGCCGGGGCCACGCCGAGCAGGTTGTTGTTCTTGTCGTAGACCTCATAGTTGCCGCTGCCGTCGATCTTGATGACCTGGGGTGCGCTCGGGTCCAGATTGTTGGCACCAAAGCCCGAGCCCGTCCCCGTGTTGTAGACACTGCTCAGCTTGATTTCACCCGAGCCCAGGTTCTGGGCGTTCTTGTCCGCCTTGATGGGAGACGCCAGCGCGATGTCCTCTGGCCGGGTGATCGCGGCCTCGAGGTTGGCGGCGGCATGCCGGGTGGGTTGCAGCGCTATCTTGTCGCCGGCGGCCGGGGTGCCGGAGAGATCGATCTCGATGCCGTGCCCCGCCACCTCGAACGTGGCGGGGGGCGTGGTGCCGGTCATCAGCGAGGTACGCTTGCCGCTACCGTCGATGGAGAACACCTCATAGCCGGTGGCGCTGCTGAACTGCACCTCGTAGTCGAAGGTGGTCACTTCCGTTCCCTTGCCGGGGACGAAGTTCACCTTGGCGGCGCCGCTGCCGGTATTCTGGCTGTAGGGCAGGCCATCGCTAGCGCCGAGGGAGAAGAGATCCCCACCGAGCTCGTTGTCCAGATCCATCCCCAGCCGGTTCTGCTGGTTCATGGCGTCGGCCAGGGCGACCGCCAGCTGCCCGAGCTCCCGCTTGGCCGGTTCCAGATCCCGGCGCGCGGTGAAGAGGCCGCCGATGGCCCCCCCCACATCCTTGTCGTTGACGTCGGCCTGGTTGGCCCCCAGGGTCAGTTGCAGCGTGACGTCCCGGGAGTCCGGGTTGCCCGCCACCACCTTGAACTGGGCCACGCCGCCGTCCAGCACCAGGGAGTGCCCCGTGCTCATGTTCACCAGCATGCTGCCGTTGGGCTGGGTCACGGTGCGGATCTCCATCTTCTCGGAGAGCTGGCGGATGGCCTCGTCCCGCTGATCGAACAGCATCAGGTTCTCCTCCGGCGTGCCCTGGGTGCGGATGATGGCCTGGTTCAGATCGTTGATGCTATTGAGCAGGCTGTTCACCCTGTCCGTCTCGTCGCTGATGGTGGCGCTGATGGTGTCCCCCTGCTTGTCGAGCTGGGCGGAGAGGGTGTGGAATCTGTCCACCATGCCGCCCAGCTCGCTCAGGGTCGTCTTGCGCCCCCCGATCTCGGACGGCGACTCGTTGGCGGTATGGAAGGCCTTGAAGTAGGAGGTGATGGTGGTGCCCACGCTGTTGCTGGCATCGCCGAGCAGGCTGTCGAGCTGGAAGAGCTGATCGTAGCGGGTGCTGGAGGCCTGATAGATGGAGGTATCCCGGCGCATCTCGGCCTGGGCATAGGCGTTGATGATGCGCTCGCTCACCATGTCTCCCGTCCCCAATCCGACGGAATTGGTATAGATCAGGGTGCGTTCACGTACATAGCCCTGGCTATTGACGTTGACGATGTTGTTGCTGGTAGTCTGCAGCAGTCGCTGCTGGGCCAACACACCCGAGGTACCGATTCCAAGCAGATCGCTTGCCATAGCTTACAGCTCCATCTCTGTGTTCCTGGTCGCAGTGCTGCCGGGCATCGAGTAGCCGGCGATGGCATCACTGCGCAACACTTGTTTAAGTTTCCTGGCGTACTGGGGGTCGGTGGCATAACCGGCCTGCTGCAGCGCCTCGAAATAGCTGTCCGGGCTGTCCACCTTGGCCAGGGCACCCTTGTAGCGGGTCCCCGAGGTCAGGAAGTCCACGTAGTCGTTGAAGCTCTCTTCAAACGACTCGTAGGAGCGGAACGCCGCCTTCTGGCGCGAGGCCACCCCCTGCTCGTACTCCAGGGTGCTCACCACCGCCTTGGGCCCTTCCCAGCGCGGATCGGCCTTGATGCCGAACAGGTTGTGGGTTATCTGCCCCTCCCCGTCCTTGATCACCCGCTTGCCCCAGCCGCTCTCGAGGGCGGCCTGGGCCACCAGCACCGCCGGGCTCAGCCCCAGCTTGTCCGCCGCCTTCTTGGCGAGCGGCATCAGCCTGTCGACGAACTCCTCCGGACTGTCGAACACCTTGGCGCTCCCGTCCAGGGCCGGTGCCCGCTGGCCCGTGCCCATGGGCGGCACGGTGCGGTGGGGACGCCGGGGCGGGGCCAGACGATGCTCAGCCCCAGCCAGCTCACCCTTCATCTCGCTCTTCATTTCGTTATCAGCAAAATCTTTGCCAACTTTGGAGGCGGCGATCAGATCGTTGGAAGCACTGGGGGGCTGATAGGGCTTGTAGACCCGCTCGGTGCGCTCGGGCAGCTTGAGCACGCGCCCATCCTGATGGGTGAAGGTCTTGTCAGGAGAGAGCTGCCTGGCCACCATCTCGGCGATGCCGAGGCCCCCCTTGCTCGACATGTCGGCAACCCGCTGCTCGTCCAGCATCCCTTCATAGAACTGGGTGTAGCTGCTGTTCATCGGGTTGCCTTCGGTCAGCACCGAGTTGGCCTGGCGCATCCCCTTGAACAGGGTCTGGGTGAAGATGGACTCGAACTGGCGGGCCGCCGCCATCAGGGCCCCCTGCTGCCCCTCCTTGCTCTGGCTCATCCGGCGCAGCTTGTCCAGGTTCTGGACGTCCTGCACCATGCCAAGATTGATACCGCTCTGGGTGTCGAACTCTGCCATAACCTACCTCTTTGCCGCCCGTGGCAACCTCTTGCCGCTCAAGATGTTACAAAATGACCCGCTGGCCCTGCCGGAGGTGCCGCCCGAGGCGGCATCGCCATCCCTCATTACAGAATGACCAGCTGGCCCTGGATGGCGCCTGCCTGCTGCAGGGCCTCCAGGATCGCCATCAGATCGCCGGGGGCCACCCCCACCTGGTTCACCGCCCGCACCAAGTCGTCCAGGGTCGCGCCGGTATCGAACTTGAACATGCGCCCCGGATCCTGCTGCACGTTGATGGTGGAGTTGTTGGTGACCGCCGTCTGCCCGCCCGCCAGCGGATTGGGCTGGGAGACCTGCTGGTTCTCGGCGATGGTGACCGTCAGGCCGCCGTGGCTGATGGCGGCCGGACGCAGCCTGACCTCGCTGCCGATGACGATGGTACCGGTGCGGGAATTCACGATGATCTTGGCGGACTCGCTCGCCGGATCCACCTCCAGGTTCTCTATGGTGGAGAGGTAGGAGACCCGCTGGGCCGGATCCCGCGGCGCAAACACCTTGATGGAGGTGGCATCCAGCGCCTGGGCGGTATTGGGCCCCACCAGATCGTTGACCACGTCGGCCACCCGACGGGCGGTGGTGAAGTCGGGCCGGTTCAGGTTGAAGGTGATGGTATCCCCCTGGCTGAAGGAGTTCGGTACTTCCCGCTCCACGGTCGCCCCGTTGGCGATGCGCCCCACGGTCGGGGTGTTGATCACCACCTTGGAACCGTCAGCCCCCTCGGCCCCCAGGCCCCCGACCACCAGGCTGCCCTGGGCCACCGCATAGACGCGGCCGTCCAGCCCCTTGAGGAAGGTCTGCAGCAGGGTGCCGCCCCGCAGGCTCTTCGCCTCGCCGATGGCGGAGACGGTGACGTCTATGGTCTGGCCCGGCTTGGAGAAGGGGGGCAGATCCGCGTGGATCGCCACCGGCGCCACGTCCTTGATCTTGGGCTTGATGTTGTCCGGCACCTTGATGCCGAAGTTGTTGAGCATGGTCCTGAAGGTCTGCTCGGTGAAGGCGTTGTTCTTCTCACCCGTGCCGGGCAGACCCACCACCAGACCGTAACCGATCAGCTGGTTGCTGCGCACCCCTTCCACCGAGGCGAGATCCTTGATGCGGGACGCGTGCGCCAGCCCGAGCGGCAACAGGCAGCACAGCAGGGCAAGCAGACGGAATCGGTTCATGACATCTCCTAACGAAACCACTGTGGCCCGGATCGGCTTGGCGATCCGGGCTGTCGAGTCTTAAATGGGCCACCAGGGACCGTTGAAGAAGCTGGTCAGCCACCCCTGTTCCTGGGTGTTGGCCAGATCGCCGGTCCCGCCGTAATGGATGCGGGCATTGGCCACCTTCTGGGACGACACGCTGTTCTCGGAGCTGACGTCCTCCGGACGCACCAGACCGGTGATGCGGATGTATTCGTTGCCGTTGTTGAGCATGATCCACTTCTCGCCGCGCACCAGCAGGTTGCCGTTCGGCAGCACCTTGACCACGCTGACCGAGATGTTGCCCTGCAGGCTGTTGCTCTGGTCCGCCTTGGCCTGCCCCTTGAATGCGCTGCTCTGATCGACGGAGGCGGAAAGGTTGTAGGGGCTCGCCGTCACCGGCACCCCGCCCAGGCTCACCGGCGACAGATCGAAGCTGTTGTCCTTGCCGCTCTGGGTGTTGGCCTTCTTCGACGCCGAGGTCGACTCCGCCAGCTCGATGGTGATGATGTCACCTATCTTGTGGGCCTTGATGTCCGAGTAGATGCCGTTGACCTGCTCGGGCTGGAAGATGGCCCCGGTCGGGCGCACCGACACCGGCTCGGATTCGCCGTAGACGGGAGCAAATTCCGGATCGTCGGGCTTGGGGGTGTTGGGGGTACTGGCACAACCCGCCAGGGTCAGCAGGCCCAGCATCCATATGGCTTTCATCATGGCTCTCCTACATCAGGTACGCTGGGTCAGGAAGGACATCATCGAGTCTACCGCTGAGATGACCTTGGAGTTCATCTCATACACCCGCTGGGCCTGGATCAGGTTCACCAGCTCCTCGGTCACGTTGACGTTGGAGGTCTCCAGCATCCCCTGCTTGATGACCCCTAGCCCGTCCGCACCGGCAGTCCCCTGAATGGGGGCACCGCTGGACTGGGTCTCGAGGAAGAGGTTCTCCCCCATGGGCTGCAGGCCGGTGGGGTTGACGAAGTCCGTGGTGTTGATCTGGCCCACCACCTGGGACTGGCCGTCCCCCTTGAGCTGGACCGAGACCTGGCCATCCTCCCCCACGGTGACGCTCTGGGCGTTCTCGGGGATCTGGATCTCCGGTTGCAGCGGGTAACCGTTGCCCGGGGTGACTATGGTGCCCTCGTCGTTCAGGGTGAACTGGCCGTTGCGGGTGTAGGCCGCGCTGCCGTCCGGCAGCTGGATTTCGAAGTAGCCGCGGCCACTGATCATCAGGTCCAGGGAGTTGTCCGTGGTCTGGACGTTGCCCTGGCTGTGGTTCTTCTGGGTGGCGACCACCTTGGCCCCCGCCCCCAGCATCAGGCCGGAGGGCAGTTCGGTGTCCGCCGAGGAGCGGCCACCTGGCTGGTTGATGTTCTGATAGAGCAGATCCTCGAAGATGGCGCGGGCCTTCTTGTAGCCCACGGTGCTGGCGTTCGCCAGGTTGTTCGAGGTGACCGAGATGTTGGTCTGCTGGGCATCCAGGCCGGTCTTGCTGATCCAGAGTGCAGGATTCATGGTGTGCTCCTTGATTAGCTGATACGCAGCAGCTGGGTTTGGGCCTCGTCGTTTTCCTCGGCGGTCTTCATGATCTTGACCTGAGTTTCAAACTGACGTTGCAGGCGAATGAGGTTGGTCATCTCGTCGACCACGTTGACGTTGCTCCCCTCGAGGGAGCCGGCGATCAGGCCCACCTCGGCAGACGCGGCCTCCCGCTGGCCATCCTTGCGGCGGAACAGGCCATCCTGACCCTTCTCCACCGCATCCCCCGCCGGGTTGACCAGCTTGATGCGCTGGAAATCCTCAGGCAGGTTGGCGGCAGCCCCCTCGGGGCGACCGCTGATGGTGCCGTCACGGTTGATCTCGATCTTCTCCATGGGCAGCGGCAGCACTATGGGCTGGCCGGCGTCATCCACCACGTTCAGACCGGTGGAGGTCTGCAGGTTGCCGGCGGCGTTGAGCTGCAGGTTGCCCATGCGGGTGTAGGCCTCCGCACCGTTGGGATCCTGCACCGCAATCCAGCCAGGACCGTCGACGGCGACGTCAAGATCCCGCCCCGTGGTCATCAGCATGCCGTGCTGCAGGTTCTGGCCCGGCCGCTCGGTCATGGCGAACACCCGGGTGGGCAGCCCCTCGCCGAACGCCTGCATGCTGCGCGCCTGCTCGAAGTCAGACTTGAAGCCGATGGTGTTGGCGTTGGCCAGGTTGTTGCCACGCACAGCCAGGCTGTTCATGTTCTCCTTGGCCCCGGACATGGCGATGTAAAGCAGGTGATCCATGGGATCCTCCGTCAAACAGATGACTCTCGCGGGGGAACTGCAAGTTGAATGCCAAGAGAGAGAAACACGGCGACAGGAGCGAGGGAAAAAGCGCGGCGCTGAGACGACAAGGGGCGCCGAAGCGCCCCTTGGAACCACAAACACCTTAGCGGATCTGCAGTATGTTCTGCTGCAGGGAGCTGTTCACCTCCAGGGAACGGGAGTTCGCCTGGAAGTTGCGCTGGGCGGTGATGAGGTCCACCAGCTCTGTGGTCAAATCCACGTTGGACTGCTCCAGGGCCGACGACTTGATGGAGCCGAAGGTGCCCGAGTTCGGGGTGCCGGGCAGGGCATCGCCGGAGAGCAGGGACTGGCGCCAGGAGGTGTCGCCCACCTGGGTCAGCCCCTGGGAGTTGGCGAACTTGGCCATGGCCACCATGGCCACCTTGACGGTGGTGGCGTTGCTGTAAGTGGCGGAGACTATGCCGTCCGCGGTGATCTCCACCTTGGTCAGGCGGCCGACGGTGGAGCCGTCCTGGGTCAATTTGTTGACTTCGAACGGAGAGGCGTACTGGGTCACGGTACCCAGCTTGAGCTCGATCTCCTGGGTACCGTCGGCGCCATTGGTGATGATGCCGGCCCCCGCCGCCCCCAGCTGCTCGGTCTTGATGACCGCCGGGGTGGTGGGGGTGACCATCTTGCCGGAGGCGTCGAAGGTCACCCGCGCGCTCAGGGGCGCCTGGCTGACACCGGTGGCCATGGTGGTGGCCACACCGCCCGCGATGTCGATGGGCTTGTCGCCTTGATAGAGGTACATGCGCCAGGCGGTCGGCACCGCCGCCTGGGTCGTGTCGGCCGGGTCGGCTTCTTTCACGAAGTACTGGGTGATGGTGTGGGGCTCACCCAGGGAGTCGTAGACCACCACCGAGGTGGAGGAGGAGTAGGTGTCCGAGTCCTTGGGGTCGAACTTGGAGGCATCGGCGGCGCCGTTGCCCGCGGCCAGCGGCGAGGCGGTGGAGGGCAGGTTGAAACTCGCTTCGATCGTCGAGGTCTGGACCGGTTCACCGGCCCGATCCGGGATCTGGATGGGCTTGGTCGCGTTGATGCTCACCGCCTTGGGGGTGCCATCGGCGTTGATCTCGTAGCCCTGCAGATAGCCGCCGGAGTTGCTGACCATGTAGCTGTTTTCGTTGAGCTTGAAGGCACCGGCGCGGGTGTAGGTGCGATCCAGGTTGGAAAGGCCGTCCGAGGTCACGAAGAAGCCGTTGCCCTGGATGGCGAGATCCAGCGCGTTGTTGGTAAATTGCAGCGCCCCCTGGTGGAACTGCTGCGCCACCGCCCCCGTCGCCACCCCGTTGCCGACCTGGGTCTTGGCGTTGACGAAGATGGAGTTGGCATAGACGTCGGCGAACTCGGCGCGGGACTCCTTAAAGCCAGTGGTGTTGACGTTGGCAATGTTGTTCGCGGTGACGTTCAGGTCTTTTTGAGCCGCATTGATGCCGCTGAGGGCATTGTTGAATGACATGTCTTTCTCCTTAGATCACTGCGTTAGAGGTCGAGGCCGGGGTCGTGGTCGACTTGCCGCCCGTCCCGCCAATTTCCAATACATCGGTCAGGTAGATGCCGCCCAGCCCCTTGAGCTTGAGGGTGCTGGGATTGGTGCTCGTACCCAGGGTGACGCTCTCCACCTTGGCGTAAGTCAGGGCGGGCACGCTCTCTGACTTGCCATCCACGGTGGCGTGCGCTTCTATCGAATACTTGCCGCTCTTGGCCGCATTGCCGGACTTGTCCTTGCCATCCCACTCGAAGGCCACGTTCCCCTTGTGGTCCCCCTCGAGGGAGAACTCCTTGACCACCTGGCCGCTCTCGTCCTTCACTGTCACCTTGATGTTGCTGCCGCCGTCTCCGGTGGCGATGACGCCGGAGAGGGTGCCCCCCTTCTCCACATACCCCGTGTTGGAGGGGATGAGCACGTTCTGGCCCACCAGGGCCGACGCCTGGAGCGCCTGGCTCGAGGTCATCAGGCTGTTGAGGCTCTCCATCTGGGTGGAGAGGCTGCTGATCCCCTGGGAGGTCGACATCGAGGTCATCTGGGACAACATCTGGGCGTTGTCCACCGGCTTGAACGGATCCTGATAGGAGAGCTGCATGGTCAGCAGCTTCAGGAAGGACTCCTGATCCAGCTCCTTTTTCTGGGTGCTGGTGTTGACCGTACTGGTCTGGGCCGACGTCGTCCGGTTGACACCCAGCAGGCTGTCATAGGTATCTGCCACTTATGCTCCCCCCTCTAGGGCTTGCGATGCCCGGCGTAGGCCGAACAGGCGGTCACGGGTCTCTGTCATCTGGGTTCACCTCTATCAGGACTTGCCGAGGCCGAGCGTCTGCTGCAGCATCTTCTTGGCCGCATCGGCCACCTGGACATTGGTCTGGTAGCTGCGCGAGGCGGCGATCATGTCCGCCATCTCCTCCACCATGTTGACGTTGGGCTTGAAGATGAAGCCATCCTTGTCCGCCATGGGGTGGTTCGGGTTGTACTCCTTGAGCAGGGGGGCATCGCTCTCGACGATGCCTTTCACGTCCACCCCTACCGAGGCCTGCTTGTCGGACATGGCCTGATCCAGCTGGGCGGCAAAGACTGGCCGCCTGGCGTGGTAAGTTTTTTCCACGCTGGAGCTGACGCTGTCGGCGTTGGCCATGTTGCTCGCCACCGTGTTGAGGCGAACGGACTGCGCGCTCATGGCGGAGCCTGCAATGTCAAAGACCTTGAACAAACTCATCCTTGCTCTCCTTTCAGTGCCTTGAGCAGGCCGCTTATCTTGCCGTTCATGAACTCGAGGGAGGCCTGGTATTCGAGGCTGTTGCGCAGAAACTCGCTGCGCTCCTGCTGCACGTCCACCGTGTTGCCGTCACCGGTATCCGGTTGCAGGGGATTGCGGTACTGGGTCGACCCGGGCGCATCCATCTGCAAGGCGAAGTGCTTCTCGCTGGTGGTGCTGAGCCCGAACCCTTGCCGGCTCTGGGCCTGTTGCAGCGCCTGGGAGAAGTCGATGTCACGGGCCTTGAAGCCCGGTGTATCCGCATTGGCGATGTTGCTGGACAACACCTCGGCACGCTTGGCGCGCACGCTCAGCGTGTACTGGTGAACACCGAATGCCTTGTCGAATGAAATTGCCATAGCACACCTCCTGCTTCATGAATGTTTAGCAAGAGGTGTGCCAAAGAGGGATATGAGGAGGGTTATTTGACCTTGTAGACGATGCCGGGGTTGCAGCGGATCATCTCGAACTTGTCGGTGAGACCGGCCAGGGACTCCGAGGCCCCCAGCATCAGATAGCCGCCAGGGTTGAGGCTGCCGGCGAACTGGTTGAGGATCTTGGACTTCACCTCGGGGGCGAAGTAGATGAGCACGTTGCGACAGAAGATGATGTCAAACTTGCCGAGCAGGCTGTAGCTCTCCAGCAGGTTCAGGGGACGGAAGCTGGTCAATTTTCTGACACGCTCCGATACCCGCATCTTGTTGTCGCCGCAGGGCTCGAAGAACAGCCGCTTGCGCTCGGGGGAGAGGCCCCGGGCCAGCGCCAGGCTGTCATAGACCCCCTCCTTGCACTGGTTGAGCATGGTGCTGGAGATGTCGGTCCCCACTATCTGCACCCCGCCCGGCAGGGTGCCCGGTCGCTTGACCTGCTGCTCCAGCGCCGTCATGGCGATGGAGTACGGCTCCTGCCCGGACGAGGAGGCGGCGGACCAGATCTTGATGGGACGACCGCTTTTGCCGAGTTCGGGGAAAATCTTGTCGCTCAGCAACTGGAACGGATAGGTATCGCGAAACCACAGGGTCTCGTTGGTGGTCATGGCATCCACCACGGCCATCTTGAGTTCCCGCTCGCGCACGTTCATCGCCCGGGTGACCAGATCAGACAGACTCTCGATACCAAACTGAGTCATCAAGGGCGACAGGCGGCTCTTGACCAGATACTGTTTGTTGTCACCCAGCACTATGCCGCTCTGTTGCGCCAGAAAATTGCTGAATTGCCTGTATAAGTCGTCCGAAAGTGTCTTCATGCAGTTGTTCTTCTTGATTAGAGAGCGCCTTGTACGGCCTTGGCCAATTCATCAGGCTGGAATTTGGCAATGAAATTGTTCGCTCCGACTTTCTGCACCATGGCCTGATTGAACACCCCACTGAGGGAAGTGTGCAGGATAACATGCAAATCCTTGAGGGCGGGATTGTTGCGGATCTCGGCGGTGAAGGTGTAGCCGTCCATCTCCGGCATCTCGATGTCCGAAATCACCAGGGCGATCTGATCCTTGATGGGGCCGTTCCTGGACATCTCCAGCAGCATGTTGAGCGCCTCGCGCCCGTCCTTGGCCAGCACGCACTGCACCCCGATCGCCTCCAGCGCCCGCTGCACCTGCTTGCGCGCCACCGAGGAGTCGTCCGCCACCAGCACGGGGCGACCCAGGGGGTTGTGCTCCACGCTCGCCTCCACCAGCTCGGCGCTCACCTCGGTGGAGACCGGCGAGATCTCGTTGAGGATGCGCTCCACGTCCAGGATCTCCACCAGCTCGCCGTCCACCTCGGTGACGGCGGTCATGTAGTTGATGCGCCCCGCCCCCTTGGGTGGCGGCAGGATGGACTCCCAGTTCATGTTGATGATGCGTTCGACCGAGTGCACCAGGAACCCCTGAATGGATCTGTTGTACTCGGAGATGATGATGAAGCACTTGGAGAGGTCCTGGATGGGACGCTTGCCCATCGCCATGCTGAGATCGATCACCGAGATGGTCTGGCCACGGATGTGGGCCACGCCGCGGATGCAGGAGTTGAGCTTGGGCATGACGGTCAAGGGCGGGCACTGCAGCACCTCACGTACCTTGAATACGTTGATGCCAAATCTTTGACGTCCGTTGAGACGAAACAGCAGCAGCTCCAGCCGGTTTTGTCCCACTAACTGGGTTCGCTGGTTGACCGAGTCCAGAATACTCGCCATAAACACTCCCTAAAAATGCTTGGCACTGATCGTGCATGTTATTATGCATGCACATTGGCTTGCATCAGACCAGCGATGTTTCGACAACCGAATTCTGGTGCAAGCATAGTTAACTACGGTGGTATACGTGAATAACTTATCGACCGGTAAGCAAAAATGATTAGTAGACTTTTCCTCATCTTACTGCCGTTTTGCAGCCTGTCTCACGCCATGGCGTCCGAGGTCACCGACTATCTGCAGGAACAGGCGCAGGAGTTCGTGCTCGGCCAGCTGGATATGCCCCTCGATGCCCAGGCCGAGGTGAAAGCCGGGACCATTGACGAGCGCCTCCCCCTGACACGCTGCGAGGAGGCCCTGACCATCACCCTCCCGTCCAGGATGGAGATCCGCCGCAACACCACCGTCTACCTCAAGTGTGAAGAAGACAAACCCTGGGACCTCTACCTGCCGGTGCGGGTCAGCATCCAGAAGCCCTATGTCACCGTGGCGGCCCCTGTGGCCAAGGGCGACGTGCTGAGCGAGTCCATGCTGACCCTGGCCTACCAGGATCAGACCCTGATCCGCGGCGACTATCTGACCGACCCGGCCGCCCTCGTCGGGGTACGCAGCAAGCGCGAGCTCAAGCCCGGCCAACCCATTCGGCTGACCCAGGTGTGCGTGGTCTGCAAGGGGGATCAGGTGACCCTGGTCGCCGAAAACAGCAGCATGCAGATCAAAACCATGGCCCGCGCCTTGCAGGATGGCAGCTTCGGAGACATGATCCGGCTTGTCAACATTCGTTCGGGCAGAGCGGTGCAGGGCCAGGTCAGTGCCGTGGGATCCGTGGTGGTCACGTTTTGACTGTTTTGTTAACGATCCGATTTTTTTCTAAAGTTCTGACCGCCGTCACCGATATACAGGTAAGCGAACAGCAAAGCAGACGAAGGTAAACCTTATGGCTATCAACAATATCAACAACTTGGCTAACAACCGGTTGCAAAACAACGGGACCAGTCAAGGTGTAGCCACCAAGTCCGCGACCTCTGGTGAGGGCAACCGCGCGACGACCGTCAAGAGCGACTCTGTCTCCTTGACCAGCGAGGCGCAGCAATTGCAACAGATGCAGAAGACCCTCAACACCGCCTCCACCGGTAACGAGAGCCGCGTCGAGAGCCTGAAGAAGGCCGTGGCCAGTGGGGAGTACAAGGTCAACAGCGAAGCCGTGGCCAGAAAGATGTTCAGCTTTGAAGCCGATCTGGACAAGCGGCTGGGATGATGGATCTCGTCGAGCTGCTGCACGCCCAGGACGACAACCTCTCCCAGATGCAGGGTCTGCTGGCGGAGGAGTTTGATCTGCTCAAGGCTCACCGGGCCCTCGCCTTGCCGGCGCTGGCCGATCGCAAGCAGCAACTGCTGGTGGCCATCGAGACCCTGGACAAGACCCTGGCCGGACAGCCCGACCTGCAGCAACGACTCGGTGCCTTCCCTGACCAGCTGCAGGCCCTGCAGGCCAAGCTGGAAGCCTGCCAGGAGCAGAACAACCTCAACGGCCGCCTGCTCGAACTCAGCATCGTCTCCAATCGCCGGCTGGCCAGCTTCCTCAGCAAGCTGAAGGACAGCAACTCCCTGACTTACGACGCCAAGGGCAATACCCGCTCCGGCACCCGTTCCCTGGGGATCAAGGCCTGACCCCCTTCCCGCTTCGGCGTTGAGCCCCCCCCTTTATCCCTCTGTCCTGACCCGCGCGGGTCAGAGCGCCAGCCGCATCAGCTCGGCATCATCGGCGCAGGCGTGAATGCTCATGACACCATCCTCGTAACGGCCGTAGCTGGCCGCCCACTCCCCCCTCGGAAAACAGATGGACCCCGGGTTCATCAAGACCCTCTCCCCGTCCTGCCGCAGCACGGGAAGGTGGGTGTGGCCGCTGATGAAGAGGCTGCCCGCAGGCAGAGGCACCGCCTCCGGCTGATAGAGATGGCCGTGGCTCACGAACCAGCGCCGCCCGTCCACCAGCAACTGGTTGTAGGGGGCCGTGATGGGGAAATCCAGCAGCATCTGATCCACTTCCGAATCGCAGTTGCCCCGTACCGCCATGATGCGGGAAGCCAGTGTATTGAGTCGCTCGGCCACGGCCGCAGGGGCATAGCCCTCCGGCACCGGGTTGCGCGGACCGTGGTTGAGCAGATCCCCGAGCAGCAGGTAGTGATCCGGCTGCCAGGGGGCGAGCCGGGCCAGCACCCGCTCCAGTGCATCCAGGCTGCCGTGTACATCGGAGATAATTGCTATCTTCATCCCACTTTCCTCATGGCTGACTGAAGTAGAGATCCTTGGTGGCGATGGCGCCCTTCAGGTTGCGGCTCGGCAGGCCGCGCAGGGCCGGGTCCACCAGCCGCATCTGGTTGTAGTGATAGACGGGGATGACGGGCATCTCCTCCATCAGCAGTTGTTCCGCCTGATGATAGAGCCCGGTCCGGGCCTTGGCATCCAGGGTCTCCGACGCCTGCTGCAGCAGACCGTCGAAGGCCGGGTTGCAGTAACCGCTCTCGTTCTGGGGATCCTGGCAACGGAAGCTGCCCAGCATGGAAGAGGGCTCCACGTAATCGCCGAACAAGAATGAGCGGGCCAGCATGAAGTCGCCGCTGTCCTTGGCCACCTGATAGGCGTTCCACTCCAGGTTGTTGAGGACGACCTCCACCCCCAGCGGCTTCCACATGGCCGCCACCGCCAGGGCCAGCTTCTTGTGGTTCTCCGAGGTGTTGTAGGTCAGCGTCAGCTTGAGGGGATGGGCGCTGTTGTAGCCCGCCTGGGCCAGCAGGGCGGCGGCACGGGCCAGCCGGGTCGGCTGCGCCTCCAGGGCGAGGGGCGAGCCAAGCTCGTCATAATCCGGCATGCCGGGCAGCAGGGACCAGGCGGGACGCTCTCCCTGACCGCTCACCTTCTCGGTCAGCAGGCGGCGATCGATGGCCATGGAGAGCGCCTGACGCACCCGCACGTCCTGCAGCTCCGGGCGATTGAGGTTGAAGGTATAGAGGTAGGTGCCGAGCAGCGGCAGGCCCCAGATCCGCTCCGGCGTCTCCTGCATGGCCTTCTGGTAGTACTCCAGCGCCACCTTGTTGGTGAGCTGGATCTCCCCCGCCTCGTAGCGCAGCCGCTCCGCGTGCTGGGAGGCGAGCGGCAGATAGGTCACCCGCTGGATCCGGGTGTGGGCATCGTCCCAGTACTGGGGGTTGCGCTCGGCTTCGATGCGCTCGTTCGGCACCCAGCTCACCAGCCGGTAGGCGCCGTTGCTGACCAGCTTGCCGGGCTGGGTCCACTGCTTGCCGAACTGGCTGACCGCCTTTTCATTGACCGGCACGAAGGGACGCTGGCTGATGAGCTGCAGGAAGTAGGGCACAGGCCGCTCCAGGGTCACCTTCAGGATCTGGTCGGTCTCGGCCTCCACCCCTAGGGCATCGAGATCGAGCGCACCGGCGTAGATGGACTGGGCATTGTTGATGCCGGTCGCCAGCAAGAGACCGGCGGAGGGCGATGCCAGCGCCGGGTTCAGCAACCGCCGCCAGGCATAGACGAAATCCCGTGCGCCAAGGGGCTCACCGTTGGACCACTTGAGCTGGGGGCGCAGGAAGAAGCGCCACACCAGCCCGTCCTCGCTGGTCTCCCAGCGCTGGGCCTGGGCCGGCACTATCCTGCCCTGCCCGTCCTCGCTCACCAGTCCCTCGAACAGGTCCACCAGCACCACCTCCCCCGGGAAGCCGGAACGGATCTGGGCCGGATCCAGGGACTCGGGTTCGGCGCCGTTCCCCTTGACCAGGGTCTGCCGGTCCGACAGCACAGGCTGCTGCCCCACTGTGGTCGCCTGCAGGGGGGGCGCCATCATCAGCCCGAGCAACAGGGAAGGAAGCCAGCGGCGGGCGGGCCGGGCGGTGAAACGGTAAAACATGACATCAACCTCTTTCAATTCTTCTGACTGCAGGGTGGGGAAGGCCGACGGCGCGCCTGAAACCGAATGCATGATGCCGCCCTTGTTATCCCCGAAGACGCCCCGTATTGTATCGGGCTTGCCCGGCAGATGGAGTCTTTCGGGCTATTTTTTTCAGCCGTTTTTGCGCGAGAGCCGCCGCCGGCATGCTTCCACCGCCAGTCTGGCCGTGACGACCGGCTGACAGGGGGGCCATCCGGCGGGTTTCTGCCGTTTCAGGGGTCTTTATGGGATACGAATGGCTGGCGCTGGCCGCCGCCAGTTTATGGGCGGTCGCCGCCCTGATTTCCGTCAAACCGGCGCGCCATCTGGGGGCCTTTGCCTACAGCCGCTGGCGCATGTTCCTGGTCAGCCTGATGCTGGCCAGCGCCAGCCTCGTCACCGGAGGCTGGCAGACGCTCACCGAGAGCGCCCTCCCCCTGCTGGCGCTCTCCGGCCTCGTCGGCATCTTCGTCGGCGACACCGCCCTCTTCGCCTGCATGAACCGGCTGGGCCCCAGGCGCAGCGGCCTGCTGTTCTCCTGCCACGCGCTCTTCTCCGCCCTGCTCGGGCTCTGGCTGTTCGGCGAGCGGCTCGGAGGCTGGCGTCTGGTGGGTGCCCTGCTGGTACTGGCCGGGGTCATGCTCGCCATCCTGTTCGGACGCCGTGGCGACAATCAGCAGAGCGAATGGGAGCAGGTGCGCGGCAGCCTCGTCGTCGGCATTGCCCTGGGCCTCACCGCCGCCCTGTGTCAGAGCCTCGGTGCCATCATCGCCAAGCCGGTGATGATGGGTGGCACCGTGGACGCGGTGAGCGCCTCCGGCATCCGCATGGGCAGTGCCCTGCTGGCCCACTGCGCCCTGCGGGTGCTGCGGGTGCCGCTGGCCATGCCCCACCACCCCATCAACCGGCAGGTGCTCGGCATGATAGGCATCAACGGGTTTCTGGCGATGGCGCTCGGCATGACGCTGATCCTGGTGGCCCTGCGTCAGGGGGACGTGGGCATGGTGGCCATCCTCTCCTCCACCACCCCTGTCATCCTGCTGCCGCTGCTGTGGTGGCACTCGGGGGTGCGGCCCTCGCTCCCCGCCTGGGCCGGCGCCCTGCTGGCGACCCTGGGCACGGCGCTGGTGCTGGGGGGATCCTGATCCCCCTGCCCCCGGCCTTTCCCCTCGCCCTCAGGGCGAGGGGGATCAGAACCTGGCTACCTCTTCCTCGGTCAGCTCACGGTATTCCCCCGGCGCCAGCTCCTCGTCCAGGGTCAGCTCGCCGATCCGCTCCCGGTGCAGCCCCACCACCTTGTTGCCGATGGCGGCGAACATCCGTTTCACCTGGTGATACCTGCCCTCGTGGATGGTGAGGCGCGCCTCGCACTCCCCCAGGATCTCCAGCTCGGCGGGACGGGTCTTGTCGGCTTCGTTGCGCAGATAGACGCCGTCGGCAAACAGCGAGATGGCGTCCTCGCTCACGGGGTCGGCCAGCCAGACGTGGTAGGTCTTGGCGCACTCGTGCCGTGGCGAGGTGATGCGGTGGGACCACTGGCCGTCATCGGTGATCAGCACCAGGCCTGTGGTGTCGAGATCGAGCCGGCCCACCACGTGCAACTTGCCCATGGCGGGCTCGTCGAGCAGTTGGAAGACGGTGGCGTGATCCGGATCCTCGTTGGAGCAGACGTAGCCTTCCGGTTTGTGCAGCATGAAGTAGCGATTGCGCTGGTTCAGCGTGAGCGTGACGCCGTCAAACTCGATCTGGTTCTGCTCGTGGATGTGGAAGGCAGGCTGCTTGACCAGGACCCCGTCCACCATGACCTCCCCCTGACGGATCAGCTTGCCCGCCTGGGAACGGGTCAAGTCGGAGCAATCGCAAATAAATTTATCGAGCCGCATGCAAAAACCTCGGAATCCATCTTGATAAGGGGCGTCATTATATCGGCCGAACCCGACAACACCAGCACTAAGCAGGGAGAGCGGCAGATGGTGCCTGACGCCATCCGGCACCGGTGGTAGACTGCCGCCAGCAGCGTCACACCATGCATAATAATAATCTCAGGACGTCCCCATGAAGCCGACTCAGCCTCATCCCGTCATTCCCGTCAGCCAGTTGCAGCCCGGCATGTATGTCATTGCCATCACCAGCCAGACCGGCGCCATGGAAATAGCCCAGATGGGGCTGGTCACCAGCACCAAGCAGATCGAGGCCCTGCTCCGGCGCGGCGTCACCACGGTGCGGGTGGATCTCGCCCGCAGCAAGCTGGCCGGCATAGAGCAACACCTCTCCCCGGCCCCCGTCTCCCCCTCCGCCGGCGCCCAGCCCCCCGGCAGCAGCGCCAGCGGCGAAGGGCGCG
>NZ_CDBN01000035.1 GCF_000820085.1 Aeromonas sanarellii | reverse complement strand
GTGAATACCATCTCCATACAGCCGATATCCCGCTTCGTTTTCCAACACCGGTTCTCTACGCCGTTCTCCCCACGACTCGGCAAGATGGGGACCAAAACCAGGCAATGCCAGTGATCAACGGGCCAGCGATACTGCTAAACAGTCCGTCATTACCGTATTGCGTCAATGAAAAAGGCCATCCGCTGGATGACCTTCTCATCTGTGGTGCAAAACCTCAGATCCGCAGGCCCGTCATGGCCTGATTCAGCTCAGTGGCGGTGGCCTTGAGGCCCGAGGTGCCGGCCACGGCGGCACTGGCGGACTCCTCCACCTGGCACGCCTCCTTGCGTACCCTGTCCAGGTTGCGGGTGATCTCCTCGGCCACCGAGCTCTGCTCTTCGCTCGAGGTGGCGATCTGGGTGCTCATCTCCAGCACGGCGTCGCTGTGGCTGCTGAGTTTGTCGATGTCGAGCCCTACCTCGGTGATGAGCTGCTGGCTGCTGGCGGCGCGGCCCACCGTCTTCTCCATGATGTCGTTGAGGGCGCCGGTGCCGGCCTGCAGCTCCTCGATCATCTGCTGGATCTCCACGGTCGCCTGCTGGGTGCGGCTGGCGAGGGTGCGCACCTCGTCCGCCACTACCGCAAAGCCGCGGCCCTGCTCGCCGGCACGGGCGGCCTCGATGGCGGCGTTGAGGGCCAGCAGGTTGGTCTGCTGGGAGATGGCATTGATGACGTTGACCACTTCGTTGATGCGGTTGGCGTTGTGGGTCAGCCGCTCCACGGCGCCGGAGGCGTTGCCTATCTCGTCGGCCAGGGTGGCGATGGCGTTGATGGTGCGTGAGACCCGCGCTGCCCCGTTGGCGGCCTCCTCGCTGGACTGGCGGGTCTGTTGCAGGGTGTCATTGGCATTACGGGCCACCTCGCGAATGGCGGCGGACATCTGCTCCATGGCGGCGGCCAGGGAGTCCATGTGCTGGCGCTGGGCGCGGGCCTGGGTCTCGCCATCGCTGGCGTGCTCGCGAAACTCGTCCGCCGCCAGGGTGAGCGCCTCGGCGGACTCTTCCACCAGTTGTACTATCTTGTGCTGGCGATCGGTGAACTTGTCGATGCTGCCCGCCAGGATGGAGAACTCGTCCCGTACCGGGAAGAAGTTGAGGCGGAAGGTGAGATCACCGCCCGCCACCGTCTGCAGCGCCTTGTTGGTGGAGTAGAGCGCCCCGGAGACGAAGGTCATCAGATAGTGGGTGATGAGAGCAAGCAGGGCGGCCAGCACGGCGATGATGGTGAGGGTGCTGCCCTGACCATCCCACATGGAGTAGCGGGCGGTGTCCAGGGTGCCGGTCACGAAGCCGGCCTGACCCGCGCTGACGCCGTAGTGATAGAGCTCTCCCTGCTGGTTCAGGCCGGCCGTGGCGGTCGGCGTCAGGACGAGATCCGCAGGCAGGGTTAGGGTCGGTTGCTGGCTCACCAGCTGGGCCGTGGTCTCGACCCGTTGCTTGAGCTGATCCAGCCTGAGCTGCATCTGTTGATCATGGCTGTCGGCCAGCAGGTACCAGGTGAGGAAGGCGATGAACAACAGGGGACACCAGAAGGTGATGAGAAATTTCTCGCTGATCGTGAGGTGAATGAGATAACGGTCAACCCACCGGAATTTAACTTCTTTCATAATGATATTGCGTCCTGCAAGGGGAGGAGAGTGTCGCGTTCATTATCGCCCCGGGGAAAAATTACTTAAGGGAAAGGTGTGATAAATGGGAGAGCAATCGTTTGTTGTTCGGGTGTGGGGCCAGGTTCAGGGGGTGGGGTTTCGCTACTTCACCCGGGAGCGGGCGCTGCAGCTGGGGTTGCGGGGTCATGCCTACAACCTGGAGGATGGGTCGGTGGAGATCCTGATCGCCGGACCTGAACAGAAGGTGCAGATGATGCTGGGCTGGCTGGAGCACGGACCCCGTACCGCCACCGTGACCAGGATGGAGTGCGCCAACGCGCTGCCTCCTACCGGGTCAGGCTTTCATACCAACTGAGCGGGGCGGATGATGACGACACTGGGGGTCGAGCAGGCCCGCCGGCTCATCGAACAGTACGGGTCGGCCACGCAGGCCCTGCGCCAGCGGGTCGGGGCGGACGAGGTGCACGCCTACCGGATTGCGGCCCGCCGTCTGCTGGCCCTGCTCGCCCTGTGGCGGCCCCTCATCCACGCCCCTGAGCTGGAGTCGCGGTTGAGCCGCGCGGTGGGACGGCTCTCCGCCCTGCGCGATGCCCAGGTCTATTCGGCACATTTTGGCGGCCCCTCCCACCAGGAACTGGTGCCCACCAGGGTGCCCGGGCTGGCGGGACGCCTGGCGCGCTGGTTGGCGAGGCTGGAGGAGGTGCCCGCCGGGGTGGATCCCTTGCCGCTCTTTCAGCTGCATCTGGCGCTCAGCCTGGCCGATGCCCTGGCGGCGCCCGGATTGTCCTCTTCTGACGGTCGCAAGGCGCGGCTGCGCCACTGGCACAGGCTGCGGCTGGTGCTCAAGCGGATCCGTTACGGGGTGGAGCTGCTGATCGGGCAAGGGGAGGGAGATCCGGCCTGGCTGCCCATGTTGGTGGAGTGGCAGGACAGGCTGGGCCAGTTGCAGGATACGCGGCAATGGCTCAGGCGCCTGGGGGATCAGAAGGGGCGTGGCAAGCGGAGGCGAACCCTGGAAGAGGCGATGCGCTGCCAGCTGCGCCAGCTCGATTGCCAGCAGGCGGAGCTGGTGGGGCTCAGGATGGCGTTGCTGCGCCAGGGGTAGTTCGCCAGGCCGGCGCGGCTGATAAAAAGGAATGCAAAAAAAAAAAGAGAGGCCATCGGCCTCTCTCTTCATCTGCGGGGCTTGCCCTTACTTGACGCGCATGCCCGGCTGGGCACCGTCCTGGGGCTCCAGGATCCAGAGATCCTTGCCGCCCGGGCCGGCCGCCAGCACCATGCCCTCGGACATGCCGAAACGCATCTTGCGCGGTGCCAGGTTGGCGACCATCACGGTCAGCTTGCCTTCCAGGTCTTCGGGATTGTAGGCGGACTTGATGCCGGCGAACACCTGGCGGGTCTCGCCCCCGATGTCGAGCTGCAACTTCAGGAGCTTCTCCGCTTCCGGCACTGCTTCGGCCTTCTTGATCAGCGCCACCCGCAGGTCAATCTTGGCGAAGTCCTCGTAGGCGATGGTGTCGCTGATGGGGTCGTCCGCCAGGGGACCGGTCACCTTCGGCACCTGCTCCTTGGCGAGATCTTCCTTGGAGGCCTCGATCATGGCATCAATCTTGGCCGGCTCGATGCGGGAGAAGAGCGCCTTGAAGGGGGCGACGGTGTGGTCGACCAGGGGGGCGGCGATGCCGTCCCAGGTCAGGGTCTCGCCGAGGAAGGCCTCGGCGCGCTCGGCGAGCTCGGGCATGACCGGCTTGAGGTAGGCCATCAGCACCCTGAACAGGTTGATGCCGACGGAGCAGACCGCTTGCAGTTCGGCGTCTGCGCCTTCCTGCTTGGCGATGACCCAGGGGGCCTTGTCGTCCACGTAGCGGTTCGCCTTGTCGGCCAGCGCCATGATCTCGCGGATGGCGCGGCTGAACTCGCGGCTCTCGTAGGCTTCCGCGATGGCGGCGCTGGCGTTGGCGAACTCGCCATAGAGCTCGGGTTCGGCGCAGGTAGCCGCCAGCTTGCCGTCAAAGCGCTTGGCGATAAAGCCGGCGTTGCGGGAAGCCAGATTGACCAGCTTGTTGACCACGTCGGCGTTGACCCGTTGCACGAAGTCTTCCAGGTTGAGATCCAGATCGTCGATGCGGCTGTTGAGCTTGGCGGCGTAGTAGTAGCGCAGGCACTCCGGATCCAGGTGCTTGAGATAGGTGGATGCCTTGATGAAGGTGCCCTTGGACTTGGACATCTTGGCGCCGTTGACGGTCACGTAGCCGTGCACGTTGACCTTGGTCGGCTTGCGGAAGTTCGCGCCTTCCAGCATGGCCGGCCAGAACAGGCAGTGGAAGTAGGCGATGTCCTTGCCGATGAAGTGGTAGAGCTCGGCGTCGGAGTCCGCCTTCCAGTAGCTGTCGAAGTCGATGTCGCCGCGCTTGTTGCACAGGTTCTTGAACGAGGCCATGTAGCCGATGGGGGCATCCAGCCAGACATAGAAGTACTTGCCCGGCGCCCCGGGAATTTCGAAGCCGAAGTAGGGGGCGTCGCGGGTGATGTCCCACTGCTGCAGGCCGCTCTCGAACCACTCCTGCATCTTGTTGGCCATCTCTTCCTGGATGGCGCCGGAGCCGCGCACCCAGTCGGCGAGCCAGGCTTCGAACTGGGGCAGGTCGAAGAAGTAGTGCTCGGAGTCCTTCATCACCGGGGTCGCGCCGGAGACGGCGGATTTCGGGTCGATGAGCTCGGTCGGGCTGTAGGTGGCACCACAGCTGTCGCAGTTGTCACCGTACTGGTCGGGGGACTTGCACTTGGGACAGGTGCCCTTGACGAAGCGATCCGGCAGGAACATGGACTTTTCCGGATCGAACAGCTGGGAGATGGTGCGGATCTTGATCTTGCCGGACTCTTTGAGACGGCCATAGATCACGCCCGCCAGCTCGCGGTTCTCGTCGCTGTGGGTGGAGTGGTAGTTGTCGAAGCTGATGTTGAAGCCGGCGAAGTCGCTCTGATGCTCCTCGGAGACCGCCGCGATCATCGCCTCCGGGGTGATCCCCATCTGCTGCGCCTTGAGCATGATGGGGGTACCGTGGGCGTCGTCGGCGCAGACGAAATGCACCTGATGGCCACGCATTCGCTGATAACGAACCCAGATATCGGCCTGGATGTGTTCCAGCATGTGGCCAAGATGGATGGAGCCGTTGGCATAGGGGAGGGCGCAGGTTACCAGCATTCTACGAGGATCAGTTGCCATAATACGTTCTTTATGTGCCTGTTGGGATGATACAGTGCCGTGCATGTTACCCGAATTGGGGGCGGCCTGCCTAGGGTTGTGGCCCGCAGGGCACAGGCCGGCGGCATCGCTGGAACGTCGGCAAGCCACTGATTTGTGTGCGGTAACCGTTCACCTCAGCATAACGACAACATAATGGGGAGTTAATGGTGATTGATTCAGTAAAACTGATCCTGGCCGAATTTAAGCCGGCCGGGTGGGGCAAGGATCTGGTGGCAGCCGGTTTTGTGCGCACCATAGCGCATCAGGGGCAGACCCTGACCATCAAGCTGGTGCTGCCCTTTGCCGGCCAATCCCTGTTTGACGAGATAAAAGCCGCCTTCGATGCGCGGCTGCGCAGCGCCACGGGCGCGACCCGCATCGACTGGACGGGGGAGATCGACGTGGCCAGCATGCCGCGCGCCCAGCAGCTCGCTGCGGTGCAAGGCATTCGCAACATCCTGGTGGTCGCCTCCGGCAAGGGGGGGGTGGGCAAGTCCACCACCGCCGTCAACCTGGCGCTGGCGCTGCAAAAGGAGGGGGCGCGGGTCGCCATCCTGGATGCGGACATCTATGGCCCCTCCATTCCGACCATGACCGGGACCCTCAAGGAGCGTCCCGTCAGTTTCGATGGCAAGCTGATGGAGCCGGTGATGGCGTGCGGCCTCAAGAGCAACAGCATCGGTTATCTGGTGGCCGAGCAGGATGCCACCATCTGGCGCGGCCCCATGGCGAGCAAGGCGCTCGGGCAGATCCTGCACGAGACCCGCTGGGGCGAGGTGGATTACCTGGTGGTGGACATGCCCCCCGGCACCGGTGACATCCAGCTGACCCTGGCCCAGCAGGTGCCGACCACGGCCGCCGTGATCGTCACCACGCCCCAGGACGTGGCGCTGGCGGATGCCCGCAAGGGGATCGCCATGTTCAACAAGGTCCAGGTGCCCGTGCTCGGCATCGTCGAGAACATGAGCTACCACGTCTGCAGTGCCTGCGGGCATCACGAGGCGCTGTTCGGCACCGGTGGCGGCAAGAAGATGGCAGAGCAGTATCAAGTGGCGCTGCTTGGCCAGCTGCCGCTGCACATCGACATTCGCCAGCACATGGACGACGGTTGTCCGACCGTGTTCGGGGCGCCGGACGGAGAGCTGGCACAGGCCTATCTGAAGCTGGCCCGCCGGGTGGGGGCCGAGCTCTATTTCAGCGGTAAACCGATTGCGACCCCGCTCTACACGGTGGCGCTGGACGAATAATCGGCTGTCGGTCGTCACAGGCGGATTTGGGGTGGGCATGGCCCACCCTTTTTCATATAATGGATCGGTTTAAACAATCCCCAGTGCTCTTCTCTTTAGGTATTTTCAATGTCTGATACTCAACATTCGTGTGTGATCATCGGTATTGCTGGTGCATCCGCTTCCGGCAAGAGTCTTATCGCCCAAACCATCTATGAAGAGCTGGTGGCCGAGCTGGGGGCGGGTCAGATTGGTGTGATCACCGAGGATTGCTACTACCGTGATCAGACCCACCTGACCATGGAAGAGCGGGTCAAGACCAACTATGACCACCCCAACGCCCTGGATCACGATCTGCTGGTTGAGCATCTGACCCAGCTGATGCAGGGGGAGGCGGTCAATATCCCCCAGTACTCCTATACCGAGCACACGCGGATGAGTGACGTCACCGTCTTCGCGCCGCGCCGCGTCATCATTCTGGAAGGGATACTGCTGCTGACCGACAGCCGGTTGCGCGAGTTGATGGATGCCTCCATCTTCATGGACACCCCCCTCGACATCTGTTTGCTGCGCCGCCTGGTGCGCGACGTGCAGGAGCGCGGCCGTACCATGGACTCCGTGCTCAAGCAGTATCAGAAGACGGTGCGTCCCATGTTCATGCAGTTCATCGACCCGTCCAAGCAGTATGCCGACGTGATCGTGCCCCGTGGCGGCAAGAACCGCATCGCCATCGACATGCTCAAGGCGCGTATCCGCCACATGCTGATTGGTTGAGAGAAAACAAGCCGGGTGATGCCCGGCTTTTTTAAATGAATCATTTGTCAGGAGAGTCGCCCAATGCGTCTTTGTGATACCGATATCGAACGGCATCTGGATGAAGGCAAGATCGTCATCGAGCCGAGGCCCGGTGTTGAGCGGATCAGCGGCGTCAGCGTCGACGTGCTGCTTGGCAACGAGTTTCGGGTGTTTCGCGATCATACCGCGCCTTATATCGACCTCGGGGGTACCAGTGCCGAGATGGCCGATGCCATCGAGCGGGTGATGAGCGAGGAGATCCACGTGCCGGACGGCGAAGCCTTCTATCTGCACCCGGGTCAGCTGGCACTGGCGGTGACCTATGAATCCGTGACCCTGCCTGCCGACATCGTCGGCTGGCTGGATGGTCGCTCCTCCCTGGCCCGCCTGGGTCTCATGGTGCACGTCACCGCGCACCGCATCGATCCGGGCTGGTCCGGCCGCATCGTGCTGGAGTTCTACAACGGCGGCAAGTTGCCCCTGGCCCTGCGCCCCAAGATGAAGATAGGGGCGCTGAACTTCGAGATGCTCTCCGGCACCGCTGCTCGCCCGTACAACAAGCGGGAAAATGCCAAGTACAAGAGCCAGCAAGGGGCGGTGGCCAGCCGGATCAACCAGGACTGAGCTTGACGCCATTGTTTATATAAGGAGGGTGCCGCGGCACCCTTTTTCTCACCCTGTGGCAGGTGACGGGAGGTATGAAGCGGCGTTCAGGCATGGGAGGGCTGCCACTGATAGCCCTGTTTGAACCTCGTTCACCGGGTTGCCACGGGCTTTAATTAATCGATGACAAGTCTCATTCCGTCAGGGCATAAGACATTTTTTGACGGAATGCCCTTTTTTTTTCTTACTGAAATATTTCAACAACGGGTATGGCGCATCGAGCCTTCTGGCATAATCCGCCGCAACTCATAAACAGGTTCGTTTTTATGTTTGAAATGTTTAGTGGTTTGGGTTTGTGGTGGTCAATCGGTTTGGTATTGGCCGTTTTTTTTGTGCTGGCCTATGAGTTCATCAACGGCTTTCACGATACCGCCAACGCGGTAGCAACGGTTATCTATACCAAGGCGATGCCGGCCCATATGGCGGTAGTGGCTTCCGGGTTGTTCAATTTTGCCGGTGTCATGCTGGGTGGACTGGGGGTGGCCTATGCCATCGTTCATCTGCTGCCCATCGATCTGCTGCTCGGCATGGATTCCACCCAGGGCCTGATCATGGTCTTCTCCCTGCTGTTTTCAGCCATCGTCTGGAACCTGGGGACCTGGTACTTCGGCATTCCGGCGTCCAGCTCGCACACCCTGATCGGTTCCATCCTGGGGGTTGGCGGTGCCTATGCCCTGATCAGCCATCAACCTCTGAAAGAGGGCATCAACGTCGGCAAAGCCATCGACATCATGCTCTCTCTCATTATTTCTCCCACCGTGGGCTTCATCATCGCCGCCTTGCTGCTGTTCGCCATGAAACGAGTCTGGCTGGGCAGCAAGATCCACAAGACCCCCGAAGAGCGCCTGCTGGTGGACGGCAAGAAGCATCCGCCGTTCTGGGCACGTCTGACCCTGGTGGCCTCCGCCATGGGCGTGAGCTTCGTGCATGGCTCCAACGACGGCCAGAAGGGCATTGGTCTGGTGATGCTGGTGCTGATCTGCATGGCCCCCGCCTATTTCGCCCTGGACATGAACAGCCGCTCCTACGATCTGGACCGTACCCAGGATGCCAACCAGCGCATCATGGAGATCTACCAGCGCAACCATGATCAGGTCTCCCACCTGGTGAACTTCAGCGTACCGGCCCAGGCCCAGGAAGAGCTGATGACCCACTGTGAGGCCGGCGAGGCCCTGCAGGCCATGGCCACCCTCGACAATCGTCTCGGCCAGGTGCGCACCTACGAGGAGATGAGCCTGGTCGATCGCCGCGAGGTGCGTCGCCTGCTGCTGTGCATCGACGACACCGCGCGCAAGGTCTCCAAGCTGCCGCTGCCGGCCAAGGAGCTGACCGATCTCGCCAAATGGCGCAAGGATCTGACTGCGACCGCCGAATATGCACCGACCTGGGTCATCGTCTCCATCGCCCTGGCCCTGGGCTGCGGTACCATGGTGGGCTGGCGCCGTATCGTCTACACGGTAGGCGAGAAGATCGGTTCCTCCGGCATGACCTACAGCCAGGGGATCGCCGCCCAGATCACCGCCGCCGCCTCCATCGGCGTGGCCAGCTTGACCGGCATGCCGGTCTCCACCACCCATATCCTCTCCTCCGCGGTGGCGGGGACCATGGTGGCGAACAAGTCGGGCCTGCAGACCCAGACCATCAAGACCATACTGCTGGCCTGGGTGCTGACGCTGCCGCTGACCATGCTGCTCTCCGGCGGTCTGTTCCTGCTGAGCAACCATCTGTTTGGCGGCTAACCGCCAAGCATTCTCTCGAATAAGAAGGGCCTACGGGCCCTTTTTTCTTGGGTCAAGAAAGGGGATGAGCCAGATGGGGATGACTGACAGGGTTCCTCGAGCCGGACAGGTGGCTGCCCAGGCTTTAGCCGCCGACCCTTGGCACGACATTCTGCCGGCGAGCGACCCAGTGACGCCGGATCCTTGCAAGAAAGTGATGGCTGTATGCCTGACCCCTGTTGTTGCGACCTCCTGATGGGTATTTGTATGCCATCAAACTCATGCTTTTAATAAAACATATCTGCACTCCTTTATCCCTCTTATTCATGGCCAACCCCTGTTTTGCAACCCTGGCAAGCCTTGGCCGACTCGAAAGCCGGGGAGTGACACGTTCAGTAGATGGAGGGGGCGGGCATATCGTATCCAGGGGCCTGGATGGGCAGCCAAGACGCCCATACAGGGGAGATAAAGAGAGCTGCCGGCATTCCAAAGGCGAACAGGGCTTATGGTTCGGGTATTTGCCCTGGACCTCTGCCGGGCCATGGATGGTCAAGCTGGGTCAGTGGGATAAGCACGGGGGCTCAGGAGTGTCGAGTAGGATATCCAGGGTGAGAGTGCAATCAGAGGATGCGGGGTACCGAGGGCTTCTTCGCGACTCTGCCAGAAGGGCAAGTCGGGATCGTCGACAACGCTGGCACTCGCCCTGGTATTGAGAGCGGGCGCCATCACCATGATAAAGGGGGGTAGGGACAGGGAGAGACAGATCGGCGCGCAAAAAAAGAGCCACACAGTGTGTGGCTCTTTGATCAGGTTAGCGAGTCTGCTCAGGGGCGACCGGCCGGGCTGGTTGCCACGTTGCTGGCCGCGGTGCTGCCACCGTGACGACCCGAGGTCGTCACTGCGCTGCGCACCAGAGGTTCGTATTCAACCGGTTCGCGAGGGGCCGGTGCTGGGGCGGCCGCCGGTGTTGCCATGGGGGCAGAGGCCATGCGAGCACGGGCCAGCACGCCGGCACCCTTGCTCAGGGTCTTGGCCGCAGGTACGGCAACGGGCGCAGGCTGGGCCACCACAACCTCGGGGGGGGTGACGACTTCGGCCTCGGCTGCTACAACTGGGGCCACCGGCTCGGCGGTAACGGCGGGGGCCGCTTCCACCTCGGCGACGACCTCGTTCATCACGGGTTCGGCAACGACGGCAGCACTGGGCTGGGCATCATCGGCCTGGACCACCACGTCGGCAACCACGGGTTCGGCAGTCACGACGTCAGCTGCTTCTTCGACCGCAGCTACTGCGACTACGGCTGCCGGTTCAACCGCCTGCTCGGCAGTCTCGGTGACAGGTTTGACGGCCAAGGCGGCTTGTGCCTGCTCGGCAGCTTCTTCGGCAATGGCCTCGGCAACCACGTGCTCGGTCAGGGCGGCAGAGGCTTGCAGCGCTGCAGCCACGGCTTCCGCGCTCGGAATGGTGACGACAGGCACGGCGGGCTCTTCCACCTTGACCTGGGCCGCATCCGCCTGGGCGGCGGTGGTGAGTTGCACCTCGCCCTGAGGCTCGTCGTCACGCTGACCGCGTGCATCTTCGTTGATGCGCTTGCGACGCTGGCCTTCGATTCGCTGGCTGCGAGGCGTGCGACGGGAACGGCGCTGGCCTTCACCCTGCTCGTCCTGCTGCTCGACGGTTGCGGCTTGCACCACGGCGATATCGCCTGCCTGCTCGTCAACCGGCAGGGCAGGGGAGTCGGTTGCGGTGACATCGACGCGGATCTGCTTGCGCAGCTGACGACGTTCGCGGCGCTCGGCCACCTTCTGCTCTTTCTCCTGGCGCGGTTCGGCATCGACGGCGGCAATAGCAGCTTGGGTCTCTACCGTCTCAACCACGACCTCGGCACGGGGTTCACGGGGAGCGCGCGGCTCACGGGCCGGGCGCGGGGCGCGAGATTCACGCTCCTGACGAGGTTCGCGGGGCTCACGTTCCATGCGCTGTTCGCTGCGCACTTCACCACGGGCTTCCCGTTCCTGGCGCGGTTCCCGCTCTTGACGAGGCTCACGCTCTTTGCGCGGACGGCGATTGCGTTCACCGCTCTCGCGGCTGGCTGCGCCTTCACGCTTCTCGCCGGCCTCGGCATTGCGGTTGCCGCGGTTGTCGTCGCGACGGCCACGTTGGCCACGGCTGCGGGACTCATCACGCTGATGGCGATGGCCTTCGTCCTTGCGCGCGTCGCGCTGGGCGGCCGGTTTCTCGGCTGTCGCCTTGGTCTCGG
Organism: Aeromonas sanarellii; assembly: GCF_000820085.1. Taxonomy (GTDB): domain Bacteria; phylum Pseudomonadota; class Gammaproteobacteria; order Enterobacterales; family Aeromonadaceae; genus Aeromonas; species Aeromonas sanarellii. Next base: position 64,403 of record NZ_CDBN01000035.1, on the reverse strand, counting down.
CCGGAACAGCCTCGGTGGAGGAGCCGAACAGACCGGAGAAGGCCTTGGCCAGCTTGCCAAAGAAGCCGCTTTGTTCTGCAACCGGAGCGGGAGCCGCAACAGGAGCCGGGGCGGCGGGCGCAACCGGCTGAGGAGCCGGGGCAAACCCTTGCAGCAGCGGTTGTTCGCGCTCGACTACCTGCGCCTGGCGAGGCTGATAGACCGGCTTGGCAATCTCGGTCTTGAGCTCGTAGCTGGCCGCTTCCGGGATCTCGTTCTGACGGATGCGGGTCACTTCGTAGTGCGGCGTTTCCAGATGCTGGTTCGGAATGATGTAGACACGCACATCATTGCGCTGTTCCAGATTGGCGATGGAGGTACGCTTCTCGTTGAGCAGATAGGCGGCCACATCGACCGGCACCTGAGCGTGAACCTGCTCGGTGTTGTCCTTCATGGCCTCTTCTTCGATGAGACGCAGGATGGACAGGGCGAGGGATTCGTTGTCACGGATGACCCCCTGACCCTGGCAACGGGGGCAGATATGGCTGCTGGACTCGTTGAGGGAGGGACGCAGACGCTGGCGAGACATCTCCAGCAGACCGAAGCGGGAGATCCGGCCGAGCTGGATGCGAGCGCGGTCCTGGTGCACGGCTTCACGCAGACGGTTTTCCACCTCGCGCTGATGGCGCACCGGGGTCATGTCGATGAAGTCGATGACAATCAGGCCACCCAGGTCGCGCAGGCGCAGTTGACGGGCAATCTCGTCGGCCGCTTCCAGGTTGGTCTGCAGCGCTGTCTCTTCGATGTCGCCACCCTTGGTGGCGCGGGAGGAGTTGATATCGATGGAGGTCAGGGCCTCGGTCGGATCGATGACGATGCTGCCACCGGAGGGCAGACGCACCTCGCGCTGGAAGGCCGATTCGATCTGGCTCTCGATCTGGAAGTGGTTGAACAGGGCGACATCACCCTTGTACAGCTTCACGCGATTGAGGAAGTCGGGACGGACCAGCTCGATATGCGACTTGGCGCGCTCGAAGATGACCGGATTGTCGATCAGGATCTCGCCCACATCGCGACGCAGGTAGTCACGGATGGCGCGCACGATGACGTTGCTCTCCTGGTGGATCAACACCGGGGCGGAACGTTGTTGTGACGCCTTGTGGATGGAGTCCCAGTGGTTGAGCAGGACGTTCAGATCCCACTCCAGCTCTTCCGGAGACTTGCCTACACCGGCGGTACGCACGATGAGGCCCATGCCATCCGGCACGGTCAGACCGCTCAGTGCTTCCTTCAACTCGGTCCGCTCGTCACCCTCGATGCGACGGGAGATACCGCCGGCACGGGGGTTGTTCGGCATCAGCACCAGGTAGCTGCCGGCCAGACTGATAAAGGTGGTGAGGGCCGCACCCTTGGTGCCACGCTCTTCCTTGTCGATCTGGACGATCACTTCCTGGCCTTCACGGACCACTTCTTTGATGTTGGGACGACCCTGATAGGAGTAACCGGAGGGGAAGTAATTGCGGGCGATTTCCTTCAACGGCAGGAAACCGTGGCGCTCGGCGCCATAGTCGACAAAAGCAGCTTCGAGACTGGGTTCTACGCGGGTGATTTTACCCTTGTAAATGTTCGCTTTTTTCTGCTCATGCCCCGGACTTTCAATATCCAAATCGTAGAGCTGTTGTCCGTCAACCAGCGCTACGCGCAACTCCTCTTCCTGAGTCGCGTTGATTAGCATTCTTTTCATTGAGTTCTCATTATTTTGTCATTTTGATTCCTCCACAGGATCCTGCCGGCGCCGGCCTCGGGTCTTCAGCATGCTTGGACAACCTCCCGGTTGGGGTATGCATGAGGCGCAAACTAAGGGCACTCTGGTTCAGCCATCTCGAGAGGGCGTGAATTAAGGATACCGGTGTGGAGACAATTTACGTCGGCTCTGTTTGCGTTCTCCATGCGTTGTACCTCGCACCCGGGAACCGTCATGTTCTTGTATACACGGTGTTTCGGGATTGGGTGGCATACATTTTGGCCACTTAGTACAAGGCTTGAACACAATGACAAAACCTTGTTTATTATCCCATTTAAATCACTTTTATAGCAAGACGCCATTTTTTAACAAAGCATGCAGCCAAGGGCTGTCGGCGGTGTTAAAATCCGCGCCATGACACAGATACATCAACAAGTGCAGCTGCTCACCATCGAAGCTGAGCATGACGGGCAGCGCATCGACAATTTTCTCAAGACTCAGTTAAAGGGCGTCCCCAAGAGCCTGATCTATCGCATCCTTCGCAAAGGGGAGGTGCGCGTCAACAAGAAGCGCATCAAACCGGAATACAAGCTCTGTGCCGGCGACGAGGTGCGCGTGCCCCCCGTGCGCGTCGCCGAGAAGAACGAGCTGCCCTCCGCCAACCTCGGCAGCATCCAGCGTCTGGAGAGCCAGATCCTGTTTGAAGACGACGCCATGATAGTGCTGAACAAGCCGTCCGGCATGGCGGTGCACGGTGGCAGCGGCTTGAGCTTTGGCGTCATCGAGGGGCTGCGTGCCCTGCGCCCGGAGGCCCGTTTCCTGGAGCTGGTACACCGGCTCGATCGCGACACCTCCGGCGTGCTGCTGGTTGCCAAGAAGCGCAGTGCCCTGCGCAGCCTGCACGAGCAACTGCGGGTCAAGACCATGCGCAAGCAGTACCTGGCGCTGGTGCGCGGCCAGTGGCAACCCCATGTCAAGGTGGTCAATGCGCCGCTGCGCAAGAACGATCTTCAATCCGGCGAGCGGGTGGTGCGGGTCAGCAGCGATGGCAAGCCCTCCGAGACCCGTTTCCGGATTGCCCGCCAGTTTGCCGAGGCGACCCTGGTGGAGTGCAGCCCGATCACCGGCCGGACCCACCAGATCCGTGTCCACACCCAGCACGCCGGCCACCCCATCGCCTGCGACGACAAGTACGGCGAGGCGTCGTTCGATGAAAAGATGCGGGCCCAGGGTCTGAAACGACTGTTCCTGCACGCCTGGAAGCTTACTTTCACGCACCCGGTGGATGATCGGGAGATGCAGGTGGAGGCGCCGCTATCGCCGGAGCTCGAAGAATTCCTCGGCAAGCTGCCACGCTGACACGAATGAAAAACGGGAGCCAAGGCTCCCGTTTTTCATCGTTGGCGCAGCCCTTGTCTCAAGGCAGATGAAGTCCATGCAATGCCAGCAGGTCGATCAGGCCGATGAGGGGGAGCCCGATCAGGGCATTGGGATCTCGCCCCTCCAAGGCCTTGAACAGCACTATGCCCATCCCTTCGCACTTGAAGCTGCCGGCACAATCGAGGGGACGTTCGGCTTCCACATAGCGGCGGATGGCGGCCTCGTCGAGGGAGCGAAAATGCACGGTGAAAGGCTCGACGAGCTGCTCGGCATGGCCATTCGCAGCATTGATCACGCACAGCCCGGTGTAAAAGATGACGCTCCTGCCCTGGGCCAGCATCAACTGCGCCACTGCATTCTCCACCGTGCCAGGCTTGCCGAGAATGCGCCCGTCGCAGACACACACCTGATCCGATCCGATGATCAACCCCTGATCATGCTGACGTGCTATGGCGCTCGCCTTGGCATGGGCCAGCCGGCGGACCAGGGTGTCTGCCGTTTCCCCGGGTCGAGGGGTCTCGTCCACCTCGGGTGAGGCACACTGAAACCGCAGACCAAGTTTTTCCAGCAGCGCCTTGCGATAGCGAGAGGTGGAGGCGAGGATCAAGGGCGTTTGCATCTTCAGATGATATCCATTTATAAATCAATTGCTTGATTCTATCTGTGCGAACAGGGCTGCGCAAATTGCGTCGATCATCTGCCTGCCTCTGAGTGTGCGACTCAGGAGCCGGGCTGGAAGCAGGCGTCCCGGCGGCTGACAATGACATAGAGCGATACGATGAGGCCGAGAGAGATGGCAAGATACGCGGTGCTGGCCCTGATGCTGCTTTCCTTCGCAGGCTGGGGGGAGGGGTGGCAATTGCGGCCGGGGAAGGAGGGGATCCTGCTCTGGACTCAGGCTCGTCCTCCGTCGCCCTTTCTGGCGCTGCGCCTGGAGATGCAGGTCAATGCGGATCCCGCCGCGCTGTTGAAGGTGCTACGCAATACGGCGCGCCACCAGGAGTGGCTGCCCCGGAGCCGCGAAGTCAGGTTGCTGGCAAAGTCCGGTCCCGACGATGATCTGGTGTACACCCGATTGTCTGCCCCCTGGCCGGTTCAGGACAGGGAGTTGATCACCCGCTCCCATCTGAGCAGGGGAGTCGATTGCGGGCTGACGCTCGAGGTCTGGGCCGAGCCCAATGCCCTGCCAGTGCAGGCCGGGCGATTCCGGATCCAGGAAAGCTCGGGTCGGTGGGAGGCGCAGCCCAGGCCGGATGGCACCACCCTGATCAGACTCGAGACCTATACCAACCCGGGCAGCAACCTGCCGGGCTGGCTGGCCAATCCCATGGCCATCAAGGGAGCCCTTGAGAGTTTTCAGGCCATCCGCCGGCTGATGGAAGAGCAGCCCAGGGTAGCGAATCCGCAGCACCTGCTCGGCGCCAGCCAGCGCTGCCCGCCACTTTCGGAGTGAGACAGTGCCCCCATATCCGGTCTGGGAGGTGGTGAGGATCCTGTGCGGGATCCTGCGGTTTATGGCATAATCGGCCACCGATGAGCGCAAGTTCCTCCCCGCAGGGACCTGTGCAGTTAAAATCATCGGTGGTAAGGACTTTTTCCTTTGACTATCCCTTGTTGGACCTATAATATTCGCGCCCTATGCAAAAGGTGAAGTTGCCCGTTAAGGTTGATCCAGTCCGTAATGCCTTGAAGCTACTCGACTATGTCGGGATAGTGGAAAAGTCGCAGATGCCCAGGCTGGAGGAATCAACCGAAGGCTTGCGAAGTGATGTGGATGTCACCCTGCACTTTGGCAAAGATGTCCAGAAGTTGACCGTTATGAAAGGCACTGCCCATGCCAAGGTCGACCTGGTTTGCCAGCGTTGTGGAGAGACATTCGAACACCTTTGTGAAGCTAGTTTTATCTACACTCCGCTGTTCGAAAGGACAAACGAGGAAGAACTGCCGGAAGCTTATGAGCCCATTGAGTTGGACGAAAACGGCGAGATAGATCTTCATCAAATCCTGGAGGATGAGCTCATCCTCTCGTTGCCTCAGGTGGCCATGCATCCAGTGGATGTCTGCCCGCGAGGAAACATGGAGATGACCTGGGGTGAAATCGAACCTGCTGATGAGCGGCCGAATCCCTTTGCAGTTCTTGAAGCGCTCAAACGTAAGTGAATTTTAGGAGTTAGCCTACCATGGCCGTACAACAGAACCGTAAAACCCGCGCCAAGCGTGGCATGCGTCGTTCCCACGATGCACTGACCACCGCAGCCCTGACTGTTGATCAGACCAGTGGCGAAATTCATCGTCGTCACCACGTGACTGCCGATGGTTTCTACCGCGGTAAAAAGGTAATCGCTTAAGGATTGCCTTTGTCTACGCAAACTGTCGCGCTAGACATAATGGGGGGAGATATCGGCCCCTCGGAAACAGTGCCTGCCGCCGTGCAGGCACTGTCTCTTTTGCCCCAGCTACGCCTTGTCCTGGTCGGTGATCAACACCAGACCGCTCCTCTGTTGCAGCAACACGGCTTGCTCAACCATCCCCGCGTTCGTCTCGTGCATGCCTCCCAAGTCGTGGGCATGGGCGAAAAGCCGATCGTGGCGCTGCGTACCCTGAAAGACTCCTCCATGCGCGTGACCCTGGATCTGGTCAAGAGCGGCGCCGCCGATGCCTGCGTCAGCGCTGGCAACACCGGTGCCCTGATGGCCATGGCCAAGTGCGTGCTCAAGTCCTTGCCTGGCGTCGACAGACCCGCCCTCATCAAGGCGCTGCCGACCGTGAATGGCAAGCGCACCGTGATGCTGGATCTGGGGGCGAACGTGAGCTGCGATGCCGATACCTTGCTGCAATTTGCGGTGATGGGGGCCGTGGTCGCCGAAAAGGTCGAAGGGATCCCTTTCCCCCGGGTGGCGCTGCTCAACGTGGGGGAGGAGGAGATCAAGGGCAACGACCTGGTTCGCCACAGCGCGGAGCTGCTGCGCCAGTGCAACGCCCTCAATTTCGCCGGTTTCATCGAGGGTGACAGGATCTTCAGCGGCGACTGTGACGTCATCGTCTGCGACGGTTTTGTCGGCAACGTGGCGCTCAAGACCGCCGAGGGGGTGGTGCGGATGATGGCCGAACTGGCCGGATATCCGCGCAAAAAACGCAGTTTTCTTGGTCGACTCGCCGGATTTATGTTCAAACGGCGTTTTTCTTACCTGAACCCCGACCAGTATAATGGCGCGAGTCTGTTAGGATTGCGCGGCATTGTGGTAAAAAGCCATGGGCGGGCCGAGCGCCGCGCTCTGTGTCATGCGATTCTGCTGGCCGCACAAGAAGCCAAACACCAACTTCCGTTGCACATTGCAGATCGCCTTGAATCTGTCTTTTCCGACAGGGATTAATAAAACTCTATGCATAGCAAAATTCTGGGTACTGGCAGTTATCTGCCGAGTTCGGTCCGTACCAACGCCGATCTTGAGCAGATGGTTGAAACCAGTGACGAATGGATCGTGGAACGCACCGGGATCCGTGAACGCCGCATCGCGGGCAGCGACGAAACCGTCGCGACCCTCTCTCACCAGGCGGCCTTGCGGGCGCTGGACGCCGCAGGTCTGACCGCGGCGGATCTGGACATGATAGTGCTGGCGACCACCAGTGCGGAGAATGCCTTCCCTGCCGCCGCCTGCGAACTGCAGGGGCTGCTCGAGGTGCCGGGGATCCCGGCCTTTGACGTCGCCGCCGCCTGTGCCGGCTTTACCTATGCCCTCGCCATCGCCGATCAGTTCGTCAAATCCGGCGCCGCTCGCCACGTACTGGTCGTGGGCGCCGACGTGCTCTCACGCATGTGTGATCCCGAGGATCGCGGCACCATCATCCTGTTCGGGGATGGGGCAGGGGCCGTGGTCATCGGCGCGAGCGAGACGCCGGGGATCCTCTCCACCCACCTGCATGCAGATGGCCGTTACGGGGAGCTGCTCAAGCTGCCGCAACCCCGTCGTGGCATGCCGGGGGCCGAGCTCGAAGCCTACATGTACATGAAGGGGAACGACGTCTTCAAGGTGGCGGTCACTCGCCTGAGCGAAATCGTCACCGAAACCCTGGCCGCCGCCGACATCGAGCCGAGCGAGCTGGACTGGCTGGTGCCCCATCAGGCCAACTTCCGCATCATCAACGCCACCGCCAAGAAACTCGGCATGGGGCTCGACAAGGTGATCCTGACCCTGGATCGTCACGGCAACACTTCCGCGGCCTCCGTGCCCATCGCCTTCGATGAAGGGGTGCGTGACGGCCGCATCAAACCCGGCCAGCTGGTCCTGCTGGAAGCCTTCGGCGGCGGTTTTGCCTGGGGCTCTGCGCTGGTTCGCCTCTGATACCGAGCGGCGTCTGACTCCGGGCGCCCGCTTACCGAATTCGTCTTACCTTAAAGGAATCAATGATGACCCGATTTGCCATTGCCTTCCCGGGACAAGGCTCCCAGAGCGTCGGCATGCTGGCTGAACTTGCCGAGCAACACGCCGTGATTAAAGAGACCTTCGCCGAGGCGAGCCAGGTGCTGGGCTATGACCTGTTTGCCCTGGTCATGGAAGGGCCGGCCGAGGATCTGAACAAGACCTGGCGCACCCAGCCCGCACTGCTGACCTCCTCCGTCGCCCTGTGGCGCCTGTGGCAGCAGCAGGGGGGGGCAACTCCCGCCGTGATGGCCGGCCACAGCCTGGGGGAATACTCCGCCCTGGTGTGCAGCGGAGCGCTGGCGTTTTCCGATGCGGTCAAGCTGGTCGAGCTGCGTGGTCTGGCCATGCAGGAGGCCGTGCCGGAAGGCACCGGTGCCATGGCCGCCATCATCGGGCTGGACAATGACAGCATCGCCGCCAACTGCGAGAAAGCCGCGCAAGGTCAGGTGGTCTCTCCGGTCAACTTCAACTCCCCGGGCCAGGTGGTCATCGCCGGTCACAAAGAGGCCGTCGAGCGCGCCAACGTGCTGATGAAGGAGTCGGGCGCCAAGCGTGCGCTGCCGCTGCCGGTTTCCGTGCCGTCTCACTGCGCGCTGATGAAACCGGCCGCCGAAAAGCTGGCCGCCGCCCTGGATGGGATCGAGATCAAGGTTCCCGCCATCGCCGTCATCAATAATGTCGACGTATCCTGTGAGCAGGATCCGGCCGCCATCAAGCAGGCCCTGGTGCGCCAGCTGTTCAGCCCGGTTCGCTGGACCGAGACGGTCGAGCGCATGGCCAACGACGGCATTACCCTCGAGATCGAGATGGGGCCGGGCAAGGTGCTGACTGGCTTGGCCAAGCGCATCGATGCGCGGGTGGAAGGCATTCACGCCAACGACGCAGCCTCGTTCGAGCAGGCACTGGCCCAGATCAAGTAAACAGGAGCAAGTCATGAGTTTTACCGATAAGGTTGTGTTGGTCACCGGTGCCAGTCGTGGCATCGGTCGTGCGATTGCCGAGACGTTTGCTGCCCGTGGTGCGAAAGTGGTGGGCACGGCGACCAGCGAGAGCGGTGCCGAGGCCATCAGCGCCTATCTGGGCGAGCAGGGCTGTGGCATGGCACTGAACGTGACCAGCCAGGAATCCATCGAGACTGTCTTTGCCGCCATCAAGGAACGCTTCGGTGACATCGACATCCTGATCAACAACGCTGGCATTACCCGCGACAACCTGTTGATGCGGATGAAGGATGACGAGTGGAACGAGATCATCAATACCAATCTGACCTCTCTCTATCGTCTGAGCAAACCGGTGCTGCGTGCCATGATGAAGAAGCGCAACGGTCGCATCATCAGCATCGGCTCCGTGGTCGGTACCATGGGCAATGCCGGTCAGGTCAACTATGCTGCTGCCAAGGCAGGTCTGGTCGGCTTCACCAAGTCGCTGGCCCGTGAAGTGGCGTCCCGTGGCATCACGGTGAACGCGGTTGCTCCCGGTTTCATCGAGACCGACATGACCAAGGCGCTCAACGAAGAACAGCGCGCCGGCATCATGAACCAGGTGCCTGCCGCCCGTTTGGGCGATCCGAAGGAAATTGCTGCCGCTGTGGTATTCTTGGCATCGGATGATGCCGCCTATATCACCGGCGAAACCCTGCATGTTAATGGCGGGATGTACATGGTGTAATCAATTTGTCGTGAGTTCTGTTCAAATTTGCGATAATACGCCGAAGTTTGGCGAATTTCGTGGTTTGACCAGCGGCAAGTCACTTGCAAACTCACGTCAATTGAATACACTACCCCAACCAGACGCAATAGCGTATTTTTAAAGGAAAATTCAGGTCATGAGCAACATCGAAGAACGCGTAAAGAAAATCATCATCGAACAACTGGGTGTTAAAGAAGAAGACGTGAAGAACGCTGCTTCCTTCGTCGACGACCTGGGCGCTGACTCTTTGGATACCGTTGAACTGGTAATGGCGCTGGAAGAAGAATTCGATACCGAAATTCCTGATGAAGAAGCCGAGAAGATCACCACTGTTCAAGCGGCTATCGACTACATCACCGCTAATCAGGAATAAGTTCCTGTTCTGAAGGAAGCGGCCCAAGGGCCGCTTCTTTTATGTTTACCCCTTTCAAAACACCTCTCGGAGACTACCTCAGTGTCAAAACGCAGAGTCGTGGTGACCGGCTTGGGGATGCTTTCCCCGGTGGGCAACACTGCCGAATCCAGCTGGCAAGCCCTGCTCAAGGGGCAGAGCGGCATTTCCCTCATCGACCATTTTGATGCCAGCGAGTATGCGACCCGTTTCGCCGGCCTGGTCAAAGATTTCGACCCCGAAGCGTTCGGCATCAACCGCAAAGAAGCCCGCAAGATGGATCTCTTCATCCAGTACGGCGTGGCGGCGGGCGTGCAGGCCCTGGACGATTCCGGCCTGGCCATCACCGAAGAAAACGCGGAGCGGGTTGGCGTCGCCATCGGTTCCGGCATCGGCGGCCTGGGTCTCATCGAGCAGAACCACAGCAGCCTCGTCAACGGCGGCCCCCGCAAGCTGAGTCCCTTCTTCGTGCCGTCCACCATCATCAATATGGTGTCCGGTCATCTCTCCATCATGAAAGGCCTGCAGGGTCCGAACATCGCCGTCACTACCGCCTGTACCACGGGTACCCATGCCATCGGCATGGCAGGCCGGATGATCGCCTACGGTGACGCGGACGTGATGGTCGCCGGCGGCGCCGAGAAGGCCTCCACCCCCATGGGCATGGGTGGTTTTGCCGCTGCCAAGGCGCTCTCCACCCGCAACGACGAGCCCACCAAGGCGAGCCGTCCCTGGGACAAGGATCGCGACGGCTTCGTGCTGGGTGACGGTGCCGGCGTACTGGTGCTGGAAGAGTACGAACACGCCAAGGCCCGTGGCGCCAAGATCTACGCCGAGCTGGTCGGTTTTGGCATGAGTGGCGACGCCTATCACATGACGGCACCGCCCTCTGACGGTGACGGTGGCGCGCGCGCCATGAAGAACGCCATCAAGGATGCCGGCATCGCGCCCGAGCAGGTGGGTTACATCAACGCCCACGGCACCTCCACCCCCCTCGGCGATGTGGCCGAGCTGCGCGGCATGAAGAAGGTGTTTGGCGAACATGCCAAGTCCCTGATGGTCAGCTCCACCAAGTCCATGACTGGCCACCTGCTGGGGGCGGCGGGCGCCATCGAGGCGATCATCACCGTGCTCTCCCTGCGCGACCAGATGGTGGCCCCCACCATCAACCTGGACAACCCGGATGAGGAGTGCGATCTGGATCTGGTGCCCCATGTGGCCAAGGCAGGCCAGTTCGAGTATGCCCTGTCCAATTCCTTCGGGTTTGGCGGCACCAATGGCTCCCTGATCTTCAAACGCGTATAATTCGCCTTGGGCGAACCATGAGGCCCGATACCCAGTATCGGGCCTTTTTTATCGGAGGGATCCCCTTGCTGATTAATGGAATAGCGACAGAAAGCCTCAGCGCCAGGGATCGTGGTCTGGCGTATGGTGACGGTCATTTCACCACCATGCTGGTGAAAGCAGGGGAGGTGGTCTGGTGGCCGGCGCACCTGGCCAGGTTGCAGCATGCCAACGCCAGGCTCGGCCTTGCCGAACAACCCTGGGATGCCCTTGCCGCCGAGGTGGCGCAAATGGCGGCAGGACAGACGCAGGCTGTCGTCAAGGTCGTATTGACCCGAGGCGTTGGCGGACGGGGTTATGACAGCGGCGGCTGCGATGCACCGACCCGCATCGTCTCCCTCGCCCCCTACCCGGAGCATTATCCTGGCTGGCAGCAGCACGGTATCGCGGCCCTGGTCTGTCAGCAGCCGCTCGGTGAGGCCCCCATGCTGGCGGGCCTCAAGACGCTGGGGCGCCTCGAACAAGTGATGCTGAAACGCGAACTTGCGGCGCGCGGCGGGGTCGAAGGTATAGTCTTGAACAGCCGGGGATTTCTGGTAGAAGGGGTCAGCGCAAATCTGTTTTGGCGTCGCGGCAGGACGGTGTTCACGCCGGATCTCTCCCGCGCCGGGATCGATGGCATCATGCGCAAGCGAGTGATGACGATGCTTAAACAGATGGGCATTGAACTGCGTGTCGTGGAGGCTCCGCTGGAGTCGCTGTGGCAGGCCGAAGAAGTATGGTTGACCAATACCCTGATGGGCATAGTGCCGATCACCAGCATCGGGGATGTGCACTATCCCAGCCCGGTATTGATCCGCCGTTTACAGGAGCGTTTGGTCATTGAAGTTTAATCGGCTCTACACCCTGCTCGCGGGGGCGGCGTTGACCGTTGCCGCCGCGGGGGGATACGTATATTACAAATGGCAGCAGGTGGAGACGCTCACCAACAAGGGGCCGACCCGCCTCTTTACCGTCGAGAAAGGCGCCCACGCGGCGCGCCTGATTGCCGAGCTGGGGGAGGGGGAAACCAGTCCCTGGGCGGTGCGGCTCTGGCTGCGCGGCCATCCCGAACTGGTGGCCATCAAGTCAGGCACTTACGAGATCAAGGAGGGGGCCCCGCTCAAGGAGACCCTCTCCCTGTTCGCCTCCGGCAAGGAGTTTCACTTCAGCCTGACCTTTGTCGAGGGTTCACGTTTCGAAGACTGGCTGAAGCAGCTCTCCAGCGCCCCCTATCTGGAGCGCCTCACCGTGGAGCAGAGCGAGGCGGATCTGGCCCAGGAGCTCGGCATCGAGAATGGCAAGCTGGAGGGCTGGTTCCTGCCGGAAACCTACGCCTATACCACCCATGCCAGCGACATCTCCATCCTGCGCCGCGCCTACCAGGACATGAAAGCCTTCCTGGACGCATCCTGGGAGAAGCGTCAGGCCAATCTGCCCTACAAGACCCCCTATGAGGCGCTCATCATGGCCTCCATCATAGAGAAAGAGACGGGTCAGCCGGATGAACGGGCCCAGATCGCCTCTGTGTTCGTCAATCGCCTGCGCCTCGGCATGAAGCTGCAGACCGATCCCACCGTCATCTACGGGGTGAAAGACAGGTACGACGGCAACATTCGCCGCAGCGATCTGACCGACGTGAACCCCTACAACACCTATGTGATCGATGGCCTGCCGCCTACCCCCATCGCCATGCCGGGCAAGGCGTCCATCGAGGCGGCCCTCAATCCCAAGTCGACCGACTATCTCTACTTTGTCGCCAAGGGAGGCGGGGCCCACTATTTCTCCAAGACCCTCGATGAACACAATCGGGCGGTACGCGAATACATATTGAAGAAGCCCTAATGTCTAAATTTATCGTGATTGAAGGATTGGAAGGGGCAGGGAAGAGCTCCGCTGTGCGCTACGTGACCGACTATTTGCGGGCCCACGGCATCGAGCGCATCGAGTGCACCCGCGAGCCGGGCGGCACACCGCTGGCGGAGCGGATGCGCGCCATCGTCAAGGAGGTGCACGACGAGCGTCTGACCGTCGAGGCCGAGCTGCTGCTGATGTACGCCTCCCGGGTCCAACTGGTCGAGACCCGCATCAAACCGGCGCTGGCCGAGGGGATCTGGGTGGTGGGGGACAGGCACGATCTCTCCTCCCAGGCTTACCAGGGTGGCGGGCGCGGCATCGATGCCAATCTCATCGGAGCCATCAAGCGGGCGGTGCTCGGCGACTTCAAGCCGGACCTGACCCTCTATCTCGATATCGATCCCGCCATCGGTCTGCAGCGGGCCCGCCACCGCGGCGAGCTGGACAGGATCGAGCTGGAGCAGCTCAGCTTCTTCGAGCGCACCCGCGCCCGCTATCTGGAACTTGCGGCAAAGGATGACAGCATCCTGGTGATCGATGCCGGCCAGACGCCGGACCGGGTCAAGGCTGCCATCGAGACCGCGCTGGATCACTACCTCGCAAGCGAGGGGCTATGCATCCCTGGCTGATCCCTGACTGGCATGCCCTGAGCCAGACGGCCCAGGCCGGACGGCTCGGGCACGCCTGGCTGCTGCTCGGGGATCCCGGCCTTGGCAAGGAGCTGCTGGCCGAGCGCCTGGCCCGACTGCACCTGTGCCAGCAACCGCAACGGGGCGAGCCCTGCGGCCAGTGTCACTCCTGCCAGTTGTTCGAGAAGGGCCATCACCCGGATCTCGGCACCCTGGGGCCCGAGGGCAAGACCATAGGGGTCGAGGCCATCCGCGAGCTCTGCAGCCGCTTGCAGAGCACGGCCCAGCTCGGCCGCGGCAAGGTGGTGATCATTGAAGATGCCGAGCGCATGACCGAATCCGCCGCCAACGCCTTGCTGAAGACCCTGGAGGAGCCGGCGGGTGACAGCCTCTTGCTGCTGATCGCCTCCCAGATCTCCCGTTTGTTGCCCACCATTCTCAGCCGTTGTCACAAGCATGTCTGCCGGTTGCCGGCGGAGGGTGAGACCCTGGCCTGGCTGGCACAACAGGGGTATCAGGCTACCCAGGCTCAGGTGCGGATCTGCCAGGGAGCGCCGCTGCGGGTGCTGCGCTATATCGAGGAGCAGCAGGACGCTGCCCGCCGGGAGCTGCTGGAGAGTTTCGTCTCCCTGTCCCAGACGCCGACCCGGGCGACCAGCGTCTGCGCCCAGCTGGCGGAGGACTGCCAGGTCAGGCTGCACTGGCTGCAGCTCTTCCTATGCGATGCGCTCAAGACCCAGGCGGGCTGTGGCCATCACCAGCTGGCGATGCCGGATCTGGCGACCCTCAGCCAGCAACTGGCCGATCGTCACGGCAGCGAGCGGCTGCTCGAGGCGGAGCAGCAACTCGTCGCACTCAAAGAGGCCTGTCAGCCGGGGCAGCTCTCCAATCCCACCATTCATCTGATGAACTGGCTCCACCGCTGGTTATGAACAAGGTTGTCTATGTTACTCGTTGATTCCCATTGCCACCTCGATCGCCTGAGCTATGGCAGCAAGCAGACCGACATGGCCGATGTGCTGGCCAAGGCGGCAAAACAGGATGTGGGATATTTTCTCTGCGTGAGCGTGACCCAGGCGCAGTTTCCGACCATGCTGGCCGCCATCGCGCCCTATCCCCAGGTGTTTGCCTCCTGCGGGGTGCATCCCCTCAATCAGGATCCCGGCGTGGATGGTGAACTGCTGCTGACCCAGGCTGCGGATGAGAGAGTGGTGGCCATTGGTGAAACCGGGCTCGACTACTTCTATTCGCCGGAGAACAAGGAGGTGCAGCAGGCCTCCTTCCGGGAACATATCCGGGTGGCGCGGGCGCTGAACAAGCCCCTCATCATCCACACCCGGGATGCCCAAGAGGATACCCTGCAGATCATGCGGGAGGAGGGGGCCAGCCAGGTGGGCGGCGTGTTGCACTGCTTCACCGAGTCCCTCGAGATGGCACAGGCCGCGATGGAAATGGGGTTCTATATCTCCATTTCAGGGATAGCCACCTTCAAGAATGCCGCAGCCTTGCAGGAGGTGGTCAAGGCGTTGCCCCTGGAGCGCCTGCTGGTCGAGACGGATTCCCCTTACCTTGCCCCCGTTCCCCACAGGGGGAGGGAAAATGAACCGGCTTTCGTTCGGGACGTTGCCCAGTTTATCGCCGACCTGCGCCAGATCCCGCTCGCCGAGCTGGCCGAGGCCACCAGCCGCAATTTCTTCGAATTATTCAAGCTGGCGAAGAAATAATCATAAACAGCCCCGAATATCGGGGCTGTTTATTTCAAATCATTACGGCAACCCCCTCAATAATATCAATAGGCCATGTCGTTATCTCTCACAAATACTCTCCGATGGGATAGCTACCTGAATAACAATATACCCGGTATCAAATTTGTCGATGAAATGAGAGGAGGTTGGAAGCTGCTTAAATACATACCTCTATAAGTATCGATAATATTCATTATCGATACTTGATGGATCCGCAAGATCCTGTAAGATCCTCCTCAACTTCACATTAAATCATAGAGTTAAGTGACCCACTCCACCTTCCCAAGTCCGGCACAGCACTCGCTGCAGGCCGTATTCGACTCACAGCTCAATAGCCGGGCCAGACGTTTTTTACGCAGTGCCAAAGCCGGCTCCACCCTCAATGCCTACCAGGCGGATACCCGTATCTTTGTCTTTTGGTGCCAGTTGCACGGACTGGATCCCTTGCAGAGCACTCACCACGACATCATGAACTTTCTCGCGGATCAGGCGGACGGCATCCTGGCGGACTGGGTATGGTTGGACAAGGAAGAGGGGAAGGGGGAGCTTCGCAACGGGGAGCCTCGCAAACCAGCCACTCTGGTACGACGGCTTGCCGGTATTCGCTATGCCTTCAAGCAGAAGGGCATCCATCCCATGCCGACCGAGCATGCGGAGATCAAGGAGATGATGCGCGGCATAGTGCGTCTCGGTGACAACCGCAAACGCAAGACGGGGGCGCTGACCCTGACACCGCTCGCCTGCGTGCTGGACGAGATAGATACCAACAGCCTGGCGGGGCTTCGGGATTACACCCTGTTGCTCCTGATGTTCAGCGGCGCCTTGCGCCGCTCGGAGGCGGCCAGGATCGAGGTGGATGACCTGCAGTTCGTGGGGCAGGGGATACGGCTTCGCCTCAAGCCGAGCAAGCATCAGCTCCATGAGTCCGAGATCGCCCTCATCCCGGGCCAGCACTACTGCCCGGTGTCGGCGCTGCAGTGCTGGCTGAAGAAGAGCCGGATAGAGGCGGGCCCCCTGTTTCGCCGGATGAACCGCTGGGGACAACTCACGGCCGATCCCCTGGGACCACAGGGGATCAACCTTATGATCAAGCGTCGTACCGGCCAGGCCATCGACGACCTCCATGTCAGCGGCCACAGCCTGCGCCGAGGTTTCATCACCTCGGCGGTGACGGCGGGCAAGCCCATGAACAAGATCATCGAGGTGACTCGCCACAAGGACATGCGCACCCTGCAGGAGTACTTCGACGACGCACACAAGTTCTCCGATCACGCCCTCGCGGGCCTGCTCTGAAAAACCGCGTCACTTTGTTTCTTATGTTAAATGGCATCTAGTTGATTTGATGATATATTTGCCGCACTTCTCCGCATACCTATCCGCAGGGGAGGATTTGCCTCCCGATGCTCTCCGTACAGGAAGGCGTGAGAGATAACGTGTCGAGTTTATCCAATTCAGCAAGGACATATGAGCCAGGAAATCAAAAGCGCCGGGGCACAAGACAATGCCGAACGGCAGCGCCAGCATGTGAAGCGCAAGCAGGAGACCCATAGCCGGCTGCAATGCTGGATAAGCAATCGTCACGCCGAACGGTTGCAGGAGCTGGGTCTCCATCTGGAGGACAGCCAGGCTTCCCTCATCGAGCAGGCGATCGATCTGCTCTACCAGCACGAACTGGTCACCCGGGTGCGCGCCGAGCATTCGCCGGTGGAGGCCCTGGAGTAGGACAGAGACGGAGCATAAAAAAAGCCAGGTACGAATTCCTTGTACCTGGCATAGGGGAATTGGCTCCTTGCAGAGCCGTGCGCTAACTGGTATGCGGATAGCCTTAAGCTTAGACAAGGCTAGGGGCATTTCAAGAACCGGGTAAAAGTTCAACCAGAGTGTGGGTTTTTCAGACTCGAACAGGCGCCATTTTCACTCCTGGGTGCCGGCCTCACTCATTGAACAGGTTGTTGTCCCGTACCAGCTCACGGGGTAGGGCATTCTTGATGCGGCTCCCCACCCATTTCCCCATGCCGAGCGGGTGCCCCTGATAGCGGACGATCACCTCGCCGCTCCCCGCATCCTGCTCGGGCCAGACATCCCGGCCCATCATGAACTCCCGCGCATTGGCGGCATCGAGCTCGACGCATCCCCGTGTGGCCAGCGTGCCGTAGGCCAGCGCCCATTCATGGGTCAGTCGATACCCTTTCTTGAAGGTTTCCGCCAACTTGATGCCGATGCGATCGAAGCGCAGCTTGCCCTGTACCTGCTCGAAGGCGCGGGGGAAGAGCCAGATCTCATCGTTGCGCCCAAACAGCCGGCCACTGGGGGCGATGCCGAAGCTCGCCGCTATCTCCCGCAGCATGGGGTCGGCCTCTTTTTCAGGCAGAGGAGAGAAGGGGAACTTGCCGAGCTTGCCCGGCTTGAACATGGTGTTGGGCACCGAGTGGTGCTTGCGCAGCCTAGCGACGAAGAAGCCCTCGCTGTCGAAGATCTGGGGCCAGACGTGCAGGAATCCCTCCGGGGTACAGGCCTTCTCTGCATCGGGGAAGAGGTCGGCCAGGGAGTCAACGCTCAGGGCATCGCCGAACTTCTCCTGCAGCGACTGACAGACGGCCTGATTCTCCTGCAGGCTCAGGGTACAGGTGGAGTAGACCAGCACGCCGCCGGGTTTGAGGGCGTGGAAGGCGCTCTCCAGCAGACCCCGCTGCACCGCCGCTATCTCCTCGATGCTCTCGAGGCTCCAGTTGCGCAGGGCGTCTTCATCCTTGCGCACCGTCCCCTCGCCGGAGCAGGGGGCGTCGAGCAGAATGGCGTCGAAGGTTTCCGGCAGCCACTGGCCAAAGACCTTGGCATCGAAATGGGTCATGCCGACATTGGTCACGCCACAGCGCTGGATGTTGGCGCTCAGCACCTTGAGCCGGCTGCTGGAAAACTCATTGGCAACCAGCATGCCTTGGTTGTCCATCAGGGCCGCCACCTGGGTGGTCTTTGAGCCGGGCGCCGCCGCCGCATCCAGCAGCATGCCATCGCGCTTCACCCGCTCGCTGGCAAAGAGCGCCGTCACCGGCAGCATGGAGCTCGCTTCCTGGATGTAGAAGAGGCCGCACAGGTGCTCGGCGGTGTTGCCAAGGGGCACGCTCTCATCGCTGCGCGTCAGCCAGAAGCCGGTCTCGCACCAGGGCACGGGATCCAGCTGCCAGCCCAATGGCGCCATCCGTGTCATGAAGTCGGGTACCGAGATCTTGAGGGTGTTGACCCGGATGCTGCGCCGCAGCGGTCGCCGACAACTTGCCACGAACGCATCCATGGATAGATGGGCCGGCATGATGTCTGCGATATGACGCAGGAAGTGTTCGGGAAGGTAGGTATTGTCGTGCACGGCGCAATCTCGCTGACCCAAAAGAGGGGCGACATAGTACCACAGGGGGCGGAATATTCTGAATGGACGATGGGTAAAACGAACAAGCCCGGCACTGGGCCGGGCTTGTGTCAAAAGATCAGCGGCCCATCAGGGCTGGATGCGGGGGCTCCACGCCAGCCACTCCTGCTCCGCCTTGCCATAGAGCGGGTAGTGGTGGCCGGCCTTGACGGTGGCGCCCATCTCCCGCTCCGGGGTGTTGAAGGCGATGCCGCCGGCCAGCAGGCTCTGCACTGTCTCCACCTCTATGGTGCCGCCGGTCAGGCCGATGTCGGCCTTGACCCCGGAGACGTTCCAGAAGCGGCTGTTGGCGCGCACCAGGTGGGCGTACTCCCCGTCGACATTCACGTCGATCAGCACCTCGCTGCCATCCCGGGCCAGGGTCACGCCGGTGACGCTGCCCACCACCATCTTGCGAAACAGCAGGGGGCTGCCGACGCCGATGCCATCGACGGAGGGGCTCTTGAGGGTCAGCGCCAGGCCGACGGGGCCGCTCTGGTGCAGGGGGAAGCGCTCCTTGCCCGCCCCCTGACCGGGGCTCGCCTCCACGAAGGCGCCCTTGATCAGGGTGTCGAGATGGGCGACCCCGCCGAGCCCGACCTTGGCCTGCACCAGGGTATAGCGCGCCCCGGACTGCAGGAAACGGGCGGCATATTGCTGATCCAGCTCGGCCTTGAAACGAACCTGTCCGAGGGAGGGATCCAGTTCGACCTGCTCCACCTTGCCGATGTCCACCCCCCGATAGCGGATGGGGCTGCCCACCCCGAGACCCGGGTTGTGATCGGCGGTCAGGGTGAGAGTGCGCACCTGGGTACCGGCCTGTTCCTTGCTGTCAAAGAGCTGATGGCTGCTGCGACCGGTGCCGAGCCTGTCGAACTCGATGGCGCCGCGCAGCAGGGTGGCGAGGTTCCCCATCTTGACCTGTACCCCGTCGAGCCGGATCTTGCCGTCGATGGCGGCCTTCTTCCAGAACTGGGGCTGCTGCTTGAGCAGGGGCGCATAGACGGCATCGATCTCCAGGGTGATCGCCACGCCGCTGCCCTCGGCCTTCAGCGTCTTGACCTTGCCCGCCTCCAGCCCCAGGTAGAGGACGGGGGAGCCAACGCCTATTCCATCGGCCTGCTCGGCGCGCAGCACCCAGCGTTCTGGCTTGGCATGGCGGCTGCCCAGCAGGGCCAGCTCCTGGCTGGGGTAGAGGCGATCGATGCGCTCGCCCTCCGGTGCCTGCACCAGCTTGATCCCGCCCCCCAGCCAGGCACTCGCTGGGCTGGTTTCCACCTTGACGCCGCTCAGATCCGCCTCGACCTGCAAGGGGGAGGCGCGATAGAAGCGAGCCCGCTGCAGCAGGTGGCGGTACCGCTCGTTCACCAGCAGATCGACGCTGGCATTGCCGCCGGCGTCCAGGGTCAGCGCCCCCAGCTGGCCTATCTGCAGGCCCTTGAACCAGAGCGGCGCCCCCTCGGTCAATCCCGCGAGGTCATCCGCCTGCAGGGTCAGCGGGATGCCGCCGCGCTGGGCCTGGCTCTCCAGCGCCATGGTGCTGACCCGCTCGCCCGCCGCATAGTCGAGGCGGATGGCGGGCCCGGCCAGCAGGCGATCCGCATGCTTGAGCCCGGACGGGGAGAGGGAGACAGTCTCCCAGACGAGGCGGCTCTTGCCGGTCATCCGAAACGCCTGCTCGGGGTTGATCAGCGCCGTGACGACCCGGCCCTGCTCGGTGAGTCGAATGGGGTCGACCCGACCAATCTCTATCCCTTCATAGAGAATGGGCATGCCCTCCTTGATGGGCAGATCGCCCGCCTGGATGGTGATGCGCTCGCCCCTGGCCGCCTCGGCCAGCCCCTTGTAGAGCACGAAGTTGAGCCCCTTCTCGGCTACGGGAGAAGCCTTGGGAGAATCGAAGGCGATGCCGCCGCTCAGGATGGAGGTGAGGCTGCCGGCCTCCACGCTGACGCCCGCCAGACTGAAGGAACCCTTGATGCCGCTGATGTTCCAGAAGCGGCTGTCCACCTTGACGAGATGCTCGAAGCGCGGCTCTATCACCAGATCCAGGATCACGTGCTGGTTCTCTTCCCCGAGGCGGGTGTTGATGACGCTGCCCACCTCCAGGCCCCGGAAGTAGATCTTGGCTCCGATGCCGACCGACCCCAGCGAGTCGGCCGTCAGGTGCAGGGTGCGCCCCTGGGCCTGATAGCCGGGGGGAGGGCCGTCCAGGGCGTCGAATTCATCTTCCAGCGGGTTGTTCTCCCGCCCGGGCTGCAGGTTGATGTAGTTGCCGGACACCAGGGTATCCAGGCCAGAGATCTCGGTGAGCGACGCCTTGGGGCTCACCAGCCAGAAGTCGGACCCCTTGCGAATGAGTGGGCGGGCGCGGCTGTCGACCTTGGCCAGCACGGCGATCTTGCGACCATCCTGCGCCAGCTCCAGCTCCTGGACCACGCCGATGGCCACCCCCTGATAGCGCAGCTGGGTCTTGCCCGGCAAGATGCCGTTGCCCTGGGCAAAGTTGATGCGGATCAGCTGGCCACTGCTCGCCCACTGCTGATAGATGAAGCCTCCCGCCAGCAAGAGGGCGATGAAGGGCAACAGCCAGACCGGGGATAACCAGCGATGTTTCTTAATGACGGGTTCAGCCCCGATCATACCGACTCCTTACATTGGCCGTGATGGCACGGCACATCCGAGACAAAAGAGATTAACGGGCCGCCTTGTCCCACAACAGGCGGGTATCGAGCATCCGGGCCGACATCATGGTGAGCACCACCACCCCGGCGAAGGCCGTCGCCCCAGGGCCTGCACGCACGTTGAGCAGCACGCCGCGATCCACCAGGGCCACCATCAGGGAGATGACGAACAGATCCAGCATGGACCAGCGCCCGATGAAATCGATGATGCGGTACATGATGAGCTGGCGCTTGCGCCGCACCGGCTTGCTGCGCTGCAACTGCCAGCAGATCCAGCCAAGGCCCAGGATCTTGCCGATGGGTACTATGATGCTCGCGGTCAGCACTATGGTGGCAATGCCGGACATCTTGCTGCGATAGAGCGCCATGATACCGCTGAAAATGGTATCGGACTGCAATAATCCCTTGTTGTAGAAGTGGGTGATGGGCAGCAGGTTGGCCGGCAGCAGCATGAAGGTGGCCAGCGCCAGCAGGCCCCACGACCAGGCAAGCGAATGGGGGATGCGCATCTGCAAGGAGGTGTGGCAGCGCGGGCAGTTCATGGCGCTCTGGTAACGCACCAGCAAGCCGCAGGTATGGCAGCGGCAAAGCCCCAGTTCACGGGCGCTGGTCGGGTGCATGTTCCGGCTCCAGAGAGGCTGGTTGCAGCGGTATCCGCTCCCAGTAGGGGGCGGGATCGAACAGGATCAAGAGCGTCATGTTGAGCAGCATCAGGCAGCCGAGGCTCAGCAGACCGCCTCCCAGACGCACGTCGGCGATGTCGATCAGTTTGAACAGGGCGACCAGCAGGCTGACGATGTAGACCTCCAGCATGGCCCAGTGCCGGAATACCTCGACCGACTTCAGCGTTAGCGCCAGCAGGTGCCAGCGCTTGGCCAGACCGGAGGCGAGGGCAAAAATTCCGAGCAACAGCCCCGTCGGCGCCAGCACGGCGCACCAGAGCACCAGACTCGCCACCCAGACTTCGCTCTCTGCAAACAGCATGAGTATGCCCTTGACCAGGTTGGCATCGGAGTTGACCCCGGCCAGACGCAGATAGATCAGGGGCTCAAAAAAGGCGGAGGGCAACAACAGGAAACCCGTGATGGTGAGCGCCATCAACTGGGAAGGGCGAAAGGCATAGCGCCCGTAGAGGTGCTGGTGACAGCGGGGGCAATGGGCGTGACGGCGCAGCGGCAGCAACTTGCGTTCGATCAGCAAGTCACAGGCCGGACAGACGATCACGGAGTGCGGATCCGACATACGATTCAACCTGTTGAAGGAATTGATAAAATTTACCCTAAAACACCTTCGCTGTCTTGCCGTACCACCGACTTGTCGCCAAGAAAGGCCTTCAGCCTGCGCAAAAGGCTGAATAACGGGCGACAGGCGAGGGGGAGTGTCAACGCAACTCGCTCAGCGTCACTGGGCTGGGTTGCGCGTCCTCCATATCCTGATTTGCAATACTGTATATCCATACATATACTCATGTGCACTATAAGAGGAGGACGCCGCTATGGCCGTTGAAATCAAGTATGTTGTGGTCCGTGGGGGAGTGGAGAAGATGACCTTTGCCAGCAAGAAAGAGGCCGATGCCTATGACAAGCTGCTGGATACCGCCGACGAACTGATGACGCTGCTGGCAGGTGCCCCCATCGCGCTGGCACCAGAGCAGCAGGAGAGCCTGGCCTTTTACCTGGCCGAGCAGCGGGATCAGCTGCAGAACGTGCTGCGCGGAGGCAAAGGGCAGGGAAGTGTCCCCAGGGAAGAGAAGGCGGATGCCGAGCCGCCGAAGGGCAAGGCCCTCAAGAGCGTGGCCTGACACGAACGAACGGGCAGGGGGCTGCGAGAAAACGGCGGCCCTCTGGATATGCACTTAAAAAGCAATTAAAGTCATTTTAAATGGTATTTACCCCGAGAATTTTCCAACCAAGCTGCATATTCATTGAATAATCCTGGTATTCGTCATGATGGGGGCCACACCGGGATCTCCAGGTCATCGACCTCAAGACAACCGGCAGGCCCTGATGCCGATAACCCCATTTATCGGCATCAGGGTTCAGTGGCGCCCACCCAGACTCATTCAAACGACACCACAAGTACCACCATGACAAATCCCTCACTGCCACCCGCCATGCCGCTGTTCGATGGCGTCAATCATCTGGAGGCCGGCAACCCTCAGGTCAACCAGTACCTGGCCACCCTGAGCCTTGGCACTGTCCCCGATGCGGGCCTCGTCTACGAGCTGGCCGTCGACTGGCTGCTGGAGCAGCGCCATAGCGAAAACAATTACAAGACCTACCGCAGCGAGCTGACCACCTTCCTGCACTGGTGCTTCTGCGAGGTGGCCATCAGCCCGAAAGACCTCACCAGGCGCATCATGATGCGCTATCTCGACTATTGTCAGGCACCGCCGTCCGAGCTTATTGCCTATCGCAACGTCGCCCAGTTCGTATTCGACAAGGAGTGGGGGGAGAGGTTGCCCAATCCCCAGTGGCGTCCGTTTCTGGGCAAACGTGAGCTCGGCCGGGAACTGCCGTATCGTCTGAGCGAACAGGCGATGAAAACCAAGCTCGCCATCCTGTCCGCCTTCTTCCAGTATCTCATTCAGGAGGAGTACATGGACCGCAATCCGGCGCTCCTGCTGCAACGGGTGAAGCGACCGGACAGCCAGGATACGGGCGAAGAGGCCCAATCCTTCACCGAACTGCAGTGGTCCTATGTGATGCAGGCCGCCGAACGGCTGGCAACCGAATGTCCGGCTCAGCATGAGCGCAGCCGGTTTCTCATCTGCCTGATGTACGCCTGTTATCTGCGGATCTCCGAGGTGGCGGCCAGACCCGGCTTCAGTCCCGTCATGAGCCAGTTTCGCCGCGACAGCAAGACCGGGGTCTGGGGCTATGACATACCCCGCAGCAAAGGCGGCAAACGCCGCACCGTGGCCGTCTCCCAGGCCTTGCTGGAGGCGCTGGCACGCTATCGCACCTTTCTTGGGCTCTCGCCGCTGCCAACCCCGGGCGAACAGACGCCGCTGTTCGTGCGCCACAAGGCAGCCGCCCATGGCCGGGAGCAAGGCGAGCTCAATGCCAACCTCGGGATCCGCCAACTGCGCGACTTGGTGATGGCGGTCTTCGAGCAGGCCGCAATAATTGCCGAGCAGGATGGCTTTGCCCAGGATGCCGCCGAGATGCGCACCCTGACGCCACATTCCATCCGCCATACCGGCATCACCCACGACATCAATCTGCATGGCCGGCCGCTGTCCCACGTGCAAGCCGACGCCGGACACGACAGCATAGACACCACCTCCAAATATCTGCACACCGGCAACAGCGAACGCCACGAGAGCGCCAGTCGCAAACCGCTGGACAGGCTGATGTAGAGGTCGTGAGCGGTGAGAGATAACAGATGACAAGTCACGAATACCTGTTCATCAAGATCAAGGCGCGACAAAAGTCATACAGAGGTGGCGAACCATCGCCCGCCGGTTTCCCTGAAATCCATTAACCGCGCATAATGCCAGGTTTTGTTAAATGCCCATCTGAAACCTGCCGATAAGCCAGCCCACGCAATTTTGCTGGTTTATCAGGTATTTACTTGGATGGAACGAGAGTTGACCAAAAACTTCATTTTTCGCTGGTTTGAATGCGGCTTATCGGAAGAAGAGACGGCAAATCTATGTTTCGTTTCTGTGAGACAGGTCACATATTGGGATAAGGGTAAAGAGATCCCACCTGTCTATAAACGGCTAATGCGTATGGCATCTGGGCGGGAGCTGCCCACGATCTTCAAAGCCTGGGAGGGGTGGCGGATGGCGAATGACTGCCTGATCTCTCCCAACGGTGTGAGGTTCGACAGAAGAAGGATCGAGGCGCTGGCCGTCATCCATGCAGAGCGATCAGATAAGCAGAAGGAAACCTTCTACTGGAGGAAGAAGCTAGGCATCAACTAGACAGGGGAGGGGGCGCAAGCCCCCTTTTCGTTGTGGACGCCCTGGGAGCCAGGCGGGTAGAATTCCCCCCGTATTACTACACGGGGGGATCCTAAATGGCCATTTTTTATAAATACTATTCACATCTACCACTAGATTTTTTTGACGAACCAACATTAAAAATATCCTCACCAATACACCTAAATGATCCTTTTGAATCTTTGCTACCTGGTGATATTAGTGATTATATTAATAGCATTAGTGAAATTACCGTACCAAATTATACTAAAGATCAAGTTATTGGAGCTCTTAATAATACAATGACTATGAATGGTGTCATCTCATTCAGTGAAACACAAAGAAATTTACTTATGTGGGCCCACTATGCAGATGATCACAAAGGTCTGTGTATAGGTTATGAAACCAATGAAGTATTATTTCATGACACTAAAGAGAGACTAAAACACCACTCAAAATTACAAAAAGTAAAGTACAATAGTGTCAGGCATGACTTATTCGAAGAGATGTGGAATATAAAAGAACCTGATTTGCTACATCACTATATTATCTATAATGTGATGTTAACAAAAGGCGATAGCTGGATTTATGAAAAAGAACACAGATATATAATCCCAACAGGCCAAGCTGACTACATAAAGCTTAAAAAAAGCGATTTAATAAACGACAAAAAACTCAATATAGCTATCACAAAAATGATAGAGTTAAATGTGATAAAAGAATGCCAAAATAACAAAGAGGATGATGAATATTTAAAATATATCCCAGATTATAGTAATAATGGTGCTGGCTCTGGTTATCTAAACGATAACAAACTGGCACCTTATTATTTAAGAGTCAACCCAAAATCAATAAAAAAGATCTACTTCGGCTGTAGAACTCCTGATAAATATATTGAAGAGGTAAAGGAGAGAATATCAAAAAACAGTGGCATTTATGCAAATTTGTATATAAACAAAATGCAACTAGACAATAAAAGGTTTGAACTTTTAATACCTTCTCTGGACTCGGCCATATTGAAATAAAAATGACCTTTGCGCATTTTGTCTTCGACTGGAGGCATATGTAGTCACAGCAAGCGCCCCATAGCCTTCGGCTGGTCGCTCTGACGAGGCATTAAAACGGGTTTAGCAGGGAAGGGGGTTATTGCAGCGGAGGAGCTCAATGTCGTGAATCACCCCAGGGAGGCGGACACTTGAGGGGCATAGGTCCTCGGGACGCAAGCGCCCTCCGGCAAGGCGTTTATCATGGTTCGCGCAGCTCACCATATGCTGATGGGCTGCTGCAGATTATGGGTGCCCAACTCCCTGGAAGTCAGCGGCCATTCTTGAGACGAGTGGCAGCAGCACGAGCGCGGCGTTTAGCACGGCAGTGATGCTGCCACTTAGCCTCCAGCTCCATGAGGTGCCCTCCAAACAGCCAGAGCAGGGGAGGCAGCGAGAACAGCACGACCAGGGCAAAGCAGGCCCAACGGGCTTTGGTGGAATAGTCGGGATTTCTCCCAATCGTGATCAGAATGGCAATATCAATGAAAACCACAACGATACCAAGCACATCAACTCCTTTTAACAGCCTTATTTAACATAAGAAACCGCGTTACGCAGTGACCACTTTTTATACCCGGACACCGATATTGTTATGTCCGGTCATCGACTGGCTCACTAGCGCTATCCCGGCCCGCGAAGAGGGCACCATTGACCCGTTTACGCAGCGCATCCCCGTCAGGGTCGCAGTACACATCCACGGGTTGCCCCTGGTACTGGATCACCGCATGGCAGGCCGTCATCGGCTTCAAGTCCACGAAGAACTGCGGCCACTCCTCGGCATAGATGGCTTGTTCGTCATCGCCTTTGCGCAGGGCAAAGCAATACTCGACGTTGTAGACGTCCCGGCTGTTTTTGGTCAGTACATGGCAGTTGATGATGAGGCGATAGCCCGCAAAGGGCCCTACAGCAAAGACGCCATCAGCAGACGCAGCAGGAGCGCCACCAGGACGTACATCAGCAGTGGGCGAAGCACCCACCGCCCCAGGAGTCGAAGCAGCGGCAGGAGAGGGCGCAGGGGCCTTAGCAGGCGCGTCAATATACTCAGGCTTGATGAAGCCAAAATATAAACAGAGTCCCCAAACCGCCAGAATAAAGAGAACTTTAGGATCTCGTAGTACCGAACTGCCTGCGATTGTATCCGAGACTTTACCGGTTGTAGTCGAGTCATAAAGCTTGAAAACATATTTCGGCACCTTGTTGAATGGCTTGGCTTGCAGCACGTCAGATAAAGAGGTGCCGGAGTTATCGGAAAGGTGAAGCACGGTCTTATAACGGCCACCAATCCCCAATATCGCCATATTGGTATGGCGAATCGCGGTTTCCGCCGCAGCCCGGATTACCTGGTGCACCTTTTTAATGTTCGGAGTCGTTAATACGAAATCCCAGTTGTGGTGACGGTGCATATCAAAGGCCACGTCGATAGTTTCCGGTCGGCCATCTTCCTTGGCCTTATCCGGCCCGCCAGGATAATCGAGTCTATCCAGGTCACTCTGGCGCCAGGCAGGCGGAAATATCCGCTGCACCTCATCGACCAGGAAGAATGCCCCCTTGGGTGCCCAGTGGTAGAACCGAGCCAGATGATCACGCCCCTCCTGGGATTCGGTCTCAACATAGAGCACCTCAAAGCCGTCTGGCACATCCTTACCCAGCACCTCGCGGCAGCGCTCCACCGAGAAGCCCCGCACGTTGGTGATGATGTAGCGACCCGCCTTGATGGCCGGGATCACATCGGTATGAATGGCACCGGAGGACTTATAAGAACCAGGGGCGCCGTGATGGATTTTGATGGACATGGCTCACCACCCGAATATGTTAAGCAGGAAACGGGTAACAAATGCCTGGGTGATGATGGACAGGCCCTTGTCAAAGTGCAGATAGAGCAATATCTCCCGTACCGAATCCGGCAAGTTATTAAAGGACTGCGAAATCAAGTCGCTGAATTGCAGGTTAATCAGGATTTCCCTGGCAACATCCCAGGAGAAGGCCAGCATGAACAGCTTGAACTCGACCCATTCAATCGCCAGTTTCACCGTTATCCAGGCCGTTACCTGGACAGCAAGATTATATATATCGTTGAATAACCCGCTAAACAAATCACCTAGCCACTCCATGATTTACCTCTTTGCCACCATCATTAAGGCGATAAAATAGAAAATAAACATCATGACTGCCGCCAACAGCTCCCAATAAGCGCCCACATCAGGACAAATAGAATACGACTTGCCAGCGAATGAATACATATCAAAACACTTGGGCACCGAAGCCGAACCGGAGAATTGGAATCTAAATATCTCGGCAATTTCATCTTTAATCGCCTTGTATTTATCTTTTAACTCCGTTTTCTTGTCATCATACTGTTTATTGATTTCTCCCAGGTTAAACGCGCAATTATCACCATCCTGGCACAGTGTGGATTCATATTTTGATTCGGCCACGTGTAATGGATTATCCGCTGCACCTGGCATTTTTGAATAGTCTATGCCCGCGTTACCCTCGCCATCGGAACCTTGACCATTTTTCATCATATCTTTAATAGCCGCCAAATCACCGGCCATCTGTCCCTGAAAACCCACCTGCTGCTTTTCAAAATACTCAGTCATGCCCTTCAATTGGGCAACATCAGTAGACATAGACGACAAACCATAACTAATGGAATTTAACGCCCCAGGAGTACCGCCCCACCACCCCATAGCGGTTTGCATCATGCTTTTAATTGCCGCAGCATCACCAGGAAGCGTACCCAAGTCAGAACCACCGCCACCGCCAAGAGAACCAATATTATCAGCAATCTTTTTTAATTGAGCGTTAGCCAAATCAAAATCCGCCTCCATGCGAGACAAATACAGATTGGTCCCTTCTATACGACCTGGGATTTCCTTTATATAAGGCAGCGCCTCATTAAGCTTATCGTTAACACCAGACAACTCGTATTGAGTTTTAAATGCATTACCAGCAATCTGATTAGAATACTCCTTTAAATCAGAAAGCCGTGAATTAACGCCCGTCAACTGCTTACCTAAATTGGTGTTAATCTTTGAAAGGGTATAACCGACTTTCTCATAACCGTAATGATTAAAATACTGCCAACCATCAATATAATCGGTATCACCAGGAAGGCTACCATCCCCACCAGGACTGCCCCCAGTATCTCCACCACCTTCACCACCATTGCCAACAGTACACTCCACTCCATTAGACTCTATAGGCCCCATAGTACCCGTGGCAGGTGTTTCAACACAGACGCCAGGGCATTCAACCTGACACCCGCCCAGGGTAGAAGATTCCCATTTAACGCAATAAGGCATTGCAGTGCCTATCGGCACATTTTGCAAATGGAGCCCAGCCGGACAGCTCGCAAAGGCCCCCAGCGGCACCAGGAACAGAAAATAAAGGACCCTCACACGACCCCCAATAAAAAAGGCGACCGAGGCCGCCTTGTGTCATATCGAAAACGATGATCTGTAGCCTTCCACAAAGAACAGGAACCACAGCGTCCCGATAAGCAAAGACATGCTTAGGCTTTGCGCATCAGGCCGATCAGGATGGTGACGGCGACGACCGAAGCCACGACCATCATCACCTTCGGCGACGTCATGTTCACGTCAGTTTGCGCCTGATCCAGAGCCGCCCCCGCAGCGGCAGCAGCACCACCACCTTCAGCATTCGCCCCCATGGCGACCAGGGAACCCACCAGAGCGATGGAACCATTACGGATATAATTTTGCATACTCGTTTATCCTCTTTTTGCACCTACGATTAATCGGGCAATTGCGCCCACTTTTAAACCCAAAGCCCATATAACGATGCCAGAGCTAAAGGCTATTCCTACAACCGCTATATCGAACTGAAACCAGTTGGATATATCGGTGAGTTTGGTGTGCTCCTGGAAAGTCAGGAGCACGTATTGACATGAATCCCCCTCTGCAAGGCGGGTATATCCCTCAGAGGTAATATCGAGACAAAGCATGATTGCGCCCTCGTCGTCGGTCGCTGCGCGCCCTCGCTCCTCCTCCTCGTTGCGCGCCGATTACAGCGGCTTTTTGGTGGGCTGGAAACCGACGACCACGTTACGGGTCGGATTCTGGGGATCGGCTTCCAGGACAAGATCCACGGCCACCAATTTAGGGCAATCGACCAGCTCTTTGATGGTGGCGGCGTCATTACGCAGGGCCAATTGGCGAACCTCATAACCCCAGGAGGTGATATTGCACTCCGGCTTGTTGACGTTATTTGCCAGTGCCAGGTATTCCACCTGGGCAAAGTCATAAGGCACCGGAGCGCCAGATTTGCGGGAAACACCATAGCCATGGGTCACGCGAGTGACCAGAACACCGGACAGAATAGACATTGTTATTACCTCGTTGAAGAACCTTGGTTAGGTCGAAAATAGGGGCAGCTCATCCAGGTCAGGAGGGAGCGGCATTCTTAATCGCGCCGGAATATCACTTTCTTCCAGGTGCGCAGTTAATTGGTTAACAATCTTCTCAGGGGATAGCCCCTCGATGTTTGCTAACCAATTAACAAGGCGACCCGCCATCCTGGACATATTAAATACGGCGTTGTCCCTGGACGTTTTGAACTTGTTTTTAAAGGTGGTCAGACGCACGGGTTTTATTTCCGCTTGCTGTATCGCCGTCAGCCACTTTTCAAATTGCGGATACATGCCCGCAAAATAGGGGTCAGGGTTTATCAGGACGTCCAGCGGAATAATCCGGTCCTTGTTGTGCAACTCGCCTTCGGCGCGTACCCAGTTCGGATACTCTGCCGACTGCATCTGTTTGCCCTTTTCGTATACCCGAGCGCATTTACCGTTGATGCGGCTGCCCACGTAGAACGAACAGCCCTTGGTCGGCACCATGCCAAAGCGCTTGGCGATGCCCTTGGACACCTCGGAGATCACGAACTCGCCGGATTCAATCTTCATCCAGGACGGGGCGCGGCCCCGCTGGGGATGGAACTCGCCAGCCTCGGCGCCGGCAATGGCACCCTGGTAGGTGATGTGTTCGCCGCTGTAGTCATCCAGGGCGAGATCCACCCGCGTGATGCGCACGCCAGGAATGTGAGAGATAACAGCATGCAAAGCCTGGAAATCCAGGGCGGCACAACCCACGCCGGAAAAACTCACCATACAGCCATGGTTTGCCGCACCCCAACCAATGAGGCCGCAGGGGAGGCCATCACACAGCAGGTCGGCGGAATTGGCGTAGCCATGCAGACCGGAGCGGCGAGGGCGCATGGTAAAGCGCGGCTCGGGGATGGGCACCCCGATACGCTGATTCAGCTCTTCAAGCCACAGCTCGATCTCGTTGCAGCAGAGGGCATCCAGGAACTGAACGCCGTAGCAGTCGATCAAGTCGTTATAGGCTTCCCAATACTTGGCACCCTGGACAACCTCGAACTCGGAGAACTGGAGCAGGGCAGAGCAGACGGCCTTGAGCTCCTGGCGCATGTCAGCCCGGGACTTGTACCCAGAGTGCAGGGCCTGCTCCATCATTTCGGTCATGGACGGCGTGAGCACAGGGGAGGGGGCTTTGACGGCCAAGGGTTTGGGGGCGGCCTTTTCACACAGCCGTTCCGTCACCTTGTCAAAACGGGCGAGGGGAGCGAAGCCCACCGGACGTTTCCACAGGTAGCGCAGACCTTCCACCGCAGGGGCAGCAAACGCCGCCTGGAGCGCCTTGTTGGCCGTGTCGAAGCGCGGGATGGCTTTGAGCAGTGCGCCTTGCTTGGCCAAGTCGGTCATCCGGCGCAGTTCATCCGGTGCCCAGGTAAAGGACAGATAGTCGATCAGGGTGTTGGCGCCGATAACCCTATTTATCGGCATCACGTCGCTGGGCATGGTCATGGCATCACGAAGCACGCCAGAGGTAGAGGTGATCATGAGCGACCCCCGTCAATCAGCATCACGGCGTTATGACCAGTCATCGAAAAACACTCCCTGGTCATAGAAGCCTTGCCAGGTCTCTTCTGTGACCTCGACCAGCTCGAATACGGTGTCGGGGTACGTCATCGACAGATAGACCCGCAGCTCGTGCAGGTCGCGGAACATCTCCACCTGACCCGCGATGCAGGCGGAGTAATCGCCTGTCGGCTCTGGCTGCCAGTAGACCTTGCGCTCGATGAGCGCGGGCAGATCTTCGTTTTGTGGGCTAGAGTGGGTCATGGGTCAGTCAGCAAGTTAATGAAATGACCTGGATTAGATCAGTTAATTAGCGCAATGACAACCGAGGCATTTGGACGAAAAGTGAGTATGATGGGCCGATTGTCTAACCACTCAGGAGACAGAAACATGGACTCTAAAGCGCTGATTCAAGCCTACATGAGGGCCAAAAATTTCAGCCAATACCAGCAAGTAGCTGCCGAGCTTGGTTTTACCAAGTCGCACATCTCCAGCCTGACCACTGGAAAGATGCAACTCACTGATGCCACTGCAAAAAAGATTGCCCAGGAAATCGGCCTGGACGTCAGCGAAGTGCTGATAAGTCTGGCGGCAGTCAGGGCCACGGATCCCGAGCTGAAAAAGGCGTGGTACGAGATCCTGGCGAAGTACTCGAAAGGTGCAGGCACGGCGGTAGCCCTTGCGGTTGCTGTGTTTCTGGCACCCCTGAACGGGCCTAACCTAACCGCGCATAATGTATATTATGTTAAATCGATGATGCTTGTTTCCTGTTCCCCTCAATTGAACTGTGTATAATGCTGACAATTGATCCTATTCCCGACCGGATGTCTTAAGTGGCTGAATTAACATCAGAACAACTAAAACCCGCTTTCACGATTGAGCAGTTTCCCGCGCTCAGCGAACTCGACCCCATCCCTTTTGCCGCCCTGCAGCCCAGAGCCATTTCGGGCATCAAGCGGTTGGCCAGTTTTGACGGTGACTGCCCGGTCATGATCCTCAACGGCTTCCCCGGTGCGGATTATGAGAATGTCTGCCAGACCCTGATCGCCACCTCCAATGGCAAGGATGGCGATCTGTTCGATCTTTGTTACACCGAGAACCTGAACAACCCGTTCAAGCCCATCTGGCTCAGGCTGCAACCGGGCTCCGGTTTCGAGTTCTGCGAGATGGTCGGTGAATTGCTCAAGCTGATGAGCCATCACCTGGATGCCGAGCGCCTCGTCACCCGGATCATCCGCAAGCAGAACAACGACCCCAAGATCGTGGACTTTCTCTCCGATCTTGCCGCCCATGTGGCCCAGGGGCTCGAGTTCCAGCACCCCGTGCTCATCAACCTGCTCATTCATCATGAAGACCAGCAGGCCCCCGTCATCTATGGTCGCGACTTGAACTGGGACACCCTGTTCGGCTCCATCAACTACCAGACGGAACAAGGCTCGGTCTATGCCAACCAGCATTTGCTGGAGCCGGGGTTGCTGCGGGAAGCCAACGGCGGCTACCTCATCCTGCAACTCGACGAGTTGCTGGATCAGCCCCACCTCTGGTTCAAGCTCAAGAACGCCATGCAAAAAGGCGAGCTGGACTGGAATGCCTATCAGGAAGGCAAGACGCTGACGCCTTTCTTCACCCCGGAGGCGACACCGATCCGGTTCAAGCTGATCCTGGTGGGCGATCGACTGGAGGTGGCCGAGTTCCAGATGCTGGACCGAGACATGGCGGAACGCATCTTCCTGCGCGCCGACCTGGTTTCCGAGGTCAATATCGAAGAGGACTTGCCCGAATTTCTGCAATATCTGGCCTGGCTGCGCGAGCGCTGGGAGTTGCTGGATTTCACCCCAAGCGCCCTTCTCGCCCTCTGTCGCCACGCCAGCCGCCTGTGCGATCATCAGGAGTGGCTCTCCATCGAAGAGGTACAGCTCGGCGCCATCATGCGCATGGCCGACAGCCTGGCCCGCGAGCTGGAAGCAGGCAGCGTGACCGATGAGCACATCATGCTCGCCCTGGAGGAGCAGGATTACCGCCTCAACTACCTGGTGGAACAGTCGGATCAGGGGGTCATCGACGGCCAGATCCTGCTGCAGACCGACGGTGAGGAGGTCGGCCAGATCAACGGCCTCTCCGTCATCCAGGTCGCGGGTCACCCCTACGACTTCGGCGAGCCGGTGCGCCTGACCGCCACCGTTCACCTGGGGGACGGGGACGTGGCGGACATCGAGCGCAAGGCGGAACTCGCCGGACACATCCATGCCAAGGCGATGATGATCATCCACGGCTACCTCTCCAACAAGTTCGGTGCCGAGAACCCCTCCCCCCTCTCGGCCAACCTGGTGTTCGAGCAGTCCTACCACGAGATCGATGGCGACAGCGCCTCCCTGACCGGTCTGTGCGCCCTGCTCTCCGCCCTCGCCCGCCAGCCCATTTACCAGCACTTCGCCGTCACCGGTGCGGTCGATCAGTTTGGCAACGTGCAGGCGGTGGGCGGCGTGAACGAGAAGATCGAAGGCTTCTTCCGGGTGTGCAAGATCCACGGTCTCACCGGCAAGCAAGGTATCTTGCTGCCCGGCACCAACGCCCAGCAGCTCAATCTCTCCGACGAGGTGATCGCCGCCGTCGAGGCTGGCCAGTTCCATATCCATCCGGTGGATCACGTGGAAGAGGCCATCGAACTGCTGACCGGTTGCGTCGCGGGTGAACCCGACATGCCGGATACCCTGTTTGGCCGCATTCAGGAGCGGCTGGACGAGCTCAATGGCACGACCGCCAAGAGCGGCCTGCTGCGGCGCCTGCTCGACCGGCTATTCGGCCATTGAATGAAGTGATCGGAGTTGTTTGGCGAACAACTGTACGCTAAATTGGCCCGGCTTTGACCCATATGAAGGATAAACAGCGTGACCCTAGACAACGACACCACTAATCCCCGCCTCTCCCTGTGCGAACAAGGCAAAGAGTCCTTTACCCGTGAAGAGCTGCTTGCCTGCAGCCGTGGCGAATTATTTGGTGAGGGTAACAGCCAGCTGCCCGCCCCCAACATGCTGATGATGGATCGCATCGTCAAGATCAATGACCACGGCGGCGAGCATGGCAAGGGCGAAATCCTGGCCGAGCTCGACATCACCCCGGACCTCTGGTTCTTCGATTGCCACTTCCCCGGTGATCCCGTCATGCCGGGCTGCCTGGGGCTGGATGCAATGTGGCAACTGGTCGGCTTCTTCCTGGGCTGGAAAGGCGGCCCTGGCAAAGGCCGTGCGCTGGGTGTCGGTGAAGTCAAGTTCACCGGTCAGATCCTGCCGACCGCCAAGAAGGTCACCTACAAGATCACCTTCAAGCGCGTCATCAATCGCAAGCTGGTCATGGGCATTGCCGACGGCGTGGTGGAAGTGGACGGTCGTCCCATCTACAGCGCGACCGACCTGAAAGTGGGTCTGTTCAAAGACACCACCGCATTCTGATCTTCCGCTCTGGTTCAGTGCCAGAGGGATAACGTAAAGGGGCCGCCAAGGCCCCTTTCCTATTTGAAATGAGTGATGAAGTATCGGTTACTTCATGAAGAGGCCTGAGCCTCGCCCTTCCATGGCGTCGCGCCAACCACCAAGCCAGTGCCCTCTGGCATCCAGGCATTGATACGGACACGCTTCTTTCTGTTTGCCGACTACGCCAGCCTGATAACCACGAGCGCGAGCTCTCTCCAGACGGTCCCGTTTCTGTCTCTTCATCATCTACGACCCTCTTCGTGGAACAAAAAAAGCGACCAGTTTTTCACCGGTCGCCTTCATCTTTACCCCAGGGGGGAGGCAGGGTCAAACAAAAAATTCCATGCTATTCAGGGGTTGTGACACAAGATACTGAAGCGCATTAATTTTTCATGACACATTTTTATCGCTGGTAACGACGCAGCCAGGCAAAGGGCAAGGCCAGCAGAGTCAACCAGAACAGGCTGCCACCGCCACCTTCACCATCCTGACCGGTCTGGTTGTTGACCGGGGCATTGCTGACCACATAGCTGGCCGGCGTGTTGCCCTGGTAGTCCGCCACCGCCGGCGTCAGCTTGACGGCCACCACGGTCGCATTGGTGCGGTTGTTCAGATCGCTCTCGCTGGCGTAGCGGTAGGCGGTCGCGGCTATGGTGCCATCGCTGCTGATGCCGCTGGCATAGGCGATGTGGTAGTAGTAACCGTTCTGGGCGCACTGCTTGGCACCCGCATCGTTCAGGCCGCAGATCAGGTCGTTCAGATACCAGCTGTTGCTCGGGGCAGCCGCGTTGAGCAGGAAGGCCTCCTGCATGCGGTTGGTGCCGTTGACCACCGGCTGGGTCTGATGACGGGAGTCGCGCCAGCCGACCACCATGTTGTGGTCATTGATGGCCGCCGCCTCGGAGCCGGAGCCGGAGAGCGGCTTGTCCTGCAGGGGAAGAGTGGCCGCCGTGCCGGGCTTGCCCAGATTGAACAGGAACATCTCCACCGGGCGGTTCTGACCCTTGTTGATGCGGTAGCGCTGGTTGCCTATCACGTAGCCGTTGTCGTTGACCGCCACTGCCCAGCTATGTTGCAGCACGCCGTCGTCCTTGCCCGGCTCGCCATCCGGCAGCGGAATGACCTTGGTGGCGCCCACTGTGCCGGCGTTCAGA
Organism: Aeromonas sanarellii; assembly: GCF_000820085.1. Taxonomy (GTDB): domain Bacteria; phylum Pseudomonadota; class Gammaproteobacteria; order Enterobacterales; family Aeromonadaceae; genus Aeromonas; species Aeromonas sanarellii. Next base: position 27,658 of record NZ_CDBN01000035.1, on the reverse strand, counting down.
TCCAGAGCCCAGTAGCTGGCCAGGTTGCGGCCATCCAGGTCCCCCGACCCCACCTCGCCGGTGGAGCTGTAACCCACGCCATAGAGGGTGCCATTGTATTCGGCCGCGCCGAGCGCGGAGGCCGTCTGCAGCACCTCATCCCGTCGATGGGCATAGTCGGGTGCCTGCATCAGCTTGTTGAGGCCGCCGGAGCCATTGAGCAGCCAGAAGCTGGCCTGGGTATCGGCACCTGGGCAGTATCGGAAGTCACCGTACTCATCGTCGTTGCCCTCGAAGCACCACTTGTAGAAATCGCCGCCTACCTTGTGGCGATACTTGTCGGTGGCGGCGGTGCCGGTCACCAGATACTGGCCGTTGTCCAGCTTCTTGATGGCGGCCGGTACGCTCACGCCATGGGTGCTGGCCGCATCCTTCAGTGCGACCGGATTGCCGTCATTGACGATGGCAAAGGCGGTGCGCAGCTTGCCATCCATCTTGTAACCCACTCGATCCGCCGGCACCTCCCCCAGCGCGGTCACCAGGCCGTCGGTCTCGCTCTGTTGCACGTAACCCAGGTTGTTGCGCTGATCGACCTTGTCGAGGAAGTCACGGCGCCACTGGTAGGCAAAACCGGCATTGTCATCCCAGAAGGAGTCGCAGACGGAGCTAGACAAGAAGCAGCCCTGCTCGAAACGGAAACGATCGACCAGGAAGTCGGCAGAGCGCACGGTCGAGAAGTACTCGGCCATGTTGTTCTTGGTGTTGATCCCGACGAGGCCGCTGCCATCCGCGCTGATCGCGCTGGCATAGCCTTTGACTTCGTCATCGACGATGGTGAAAAAGGAGCTTTGTGCCGCCTGCGCGTTGAGGCTGGCGCCGACCAGGATGGCCAGCATGGATAATTGCTTTTTCATCTACTTCCTTAGTCTTGATGTTTCAACGCTTCCAACTCCTCCCAGCGGGAGAAGGCGTGTTCCAATGCGGCTTCTGCCGCATTCAATGCATCCAGTCTGGGCTGGGTCTGCTCCGCGGGCAGGGAGAAGAAACCGGGGTGGTTGATCTCGGCCTGCAGGGCATCGAGCTCGGCTTCCAGCTGCTCCAGCCGGGCCGGCAGATTATCCAGCTCCAGTTGCAACTTGTAAGAGAGTTTGCGCGTTTTTTTCGCCGGCTCTGCCGCCTGCGCGACAGGCTCTGCCACCTTGACCGGCGCCGCCTTGGCCGCCAGCAGGGAAGCCTGCTGGGCGCGGGTGGCCATCATGTCGGCATAGCCCCCGACATAATCGCTGATCCGCCCATCCCCTTCAAACAGCCAGCAGCCTGTCACCGTATTGTCGATGAAACGGCGATCGTGGCTGACCAGCAGCAGGGTGCCCGGGTAATCGGTGAGCAGCTCCTCCAGCAATTCCAGCGTTTCGACATCCAGGTCGTTGGTTGGTTCATCGAGAATCAACAAGTTACTGGGTTTGAGGAAGAGCTTGGCCAACAGTAGACGGTTTTTCTCGCCCCCTGACAAGGCCTTCACCGGGGTACGCGCCCGCTTGGGCTCGAACAGGAAGTCCTGCAGGTAGCCGAGGATGTGGCGGGAACGCCCGCGCACCATCACCTCCTGCTTGCCCTCCCCCACGTTGTCCACCACCGTCTTCTCGGGATCGAGCTGCTCGCGGTACTGATCGAAATAGGCCACCTCCAGGTTGGTTCCCTGGCGCACCGACCCGCGGCACGCCTCGAGCTGGCCCAGCAGCAGCTTGATCAGGGTCGACTTGCCGCAGCCATTGGGGCCAACCAGGGCTATCTTGTCCCCGCGCAGCACCTGCAAATCCAGCCCCTGGAACAGGGTGCGATCGCCAAAGTCCAGACCCAGTCCCTCGGTCTCGAACACCAGCTTGCCGGAGCGGCCCGCCTCGTCCAGCTGCAGCTTGGCCTTGCCCTGCAGCTCGCGGCGCTGGGTACGCTCCATGCGCATCGCCTTGAGGGCGCGCACCCGCCCCTCGTTGCGGGTGCGGCGGGCCTTGATCCCCTGACGCACCCACACCTCTTCCTGGGCCAGCTTGCGGTCGAACTCGGCGTTTTTCAGCTCCTCGACCCGCAGCCACTCCTCCTTGCCCTGCAGGTAGTCGTCATAGTTGCCGGGCCAGGAGGTGATCACGCCGCGATCGAGATCGATGATCCGGGTCGCCAGCTTGTGGATGAACTCCCGGTCGTGGGAGATGAAGACGATGGCGCCGCGAAAGTCCTTGAGGAACTCTTCCAGCCAGTTGATGGCATCGATGTCCAGGTGGTTGGTCGGCTCGTCCAGCAGCAGCAGATCCGGATCGCAGGCCAGCGCGCGGGCCAGGGCCACCTTGCGCAGCCAGCCGCCGGAGAGGCTGTCGAGGGTCACATCGGGGTCGAGATCGAGCAAGGTCAGCACCTGGTTGATGCGGGTCTCGAACTGCCAGCCGTTCTGATAGTCAAGCTGCTCCTGCAACTGGCTCATGGTGCGAATGTTGGCATCGGAGGGGTCGCTCGCCAGCGCCATGGAGACATGGTGATACTGCTTGAGCAGCTCCCCCACCCCGGCCAGCCCTTCGGCGGCGTAATCGAACACGGTGAGCTCGCTCGAGGCGGGGGGATCCTGCTCGAGACGGGTCACTTTCAAGTCCTGCTGCAACACCAGGCGACCGTCGTCCAGCGGCAGTTCGCCGGCGATGACCTTCATCAGGGTGGACTTGCCCGCCCCGTTGCGCCCCACCAGGCAGAGGCGTTCGCCCCGCTCTATGGTGAGCTCGGCCTGATCCAGCAGCGGGAAGTCACTGAACGACAGGGAGGCGCCGTGCAATGTCAAAAGAGCCATGTTTGTTCCTTGTTGCTTATGAAAAAACGGGCGGCAGACTGGATCTGCCCCCGTTTCATCGTCAAATCGGTATCACCCCTGGGCCTGCCACGCCTGGAGCTCCACCAGGGTGAAGGGCCAGCCCAGTTCGCGGCCGGCCTCATCGCAGAGCACCGGGATCCGCACCCGGTAGGCCGCGAGCCAGGCGTCATCGTCCAGGATGTCGCAGCGGCGGGTCAGCCCCGCCAGCCCGGCCTGCTCCACCAGCGCCCAGGCCTGCTCGCACAGGTGGCAACCGTCGGTGTGAAACAGGGTCAGCATTAGCCCTGCGCCTCGGCGTGGGTGATGATCCAGCAGTTGTGGATATGCTGGTTGCGCTCGAAATCCTTCGGCCGGGTCTTGCCGGTGATGTTCTGGGCCTTCAGGCCGATGGCCTCGAGTCCGGCCAGGTCCATCTTGAAGTGGCGCTTGTTGTTGGAGAAGACCAGGGTGCCGTCCGCCGCCAGCAGGCGTTTGAGGTGCTGCATCAGCAGCAGGTGATCCCGCTGCACGTCGAAGCTCTCGTCCATCCGCTTGGAGTTGGAGAAGGTGGGCGGATCGATGAAGATGAGGTCGTACTGCTCATCCGCCTCGGAGAGCCACTTCAGGCAGTCCGCCTGCACGAACTTGTGCTCACGGCCCACCAGCGAGTTCAGGCGCATGTTGTCCTGCGCCCAGTTGAGATAGGTGCGCGACATGTCCACCGTGGTGGTCTCGCGGGCGCCGCCCAGCCCCGCGTGCACCGTGGCGCTGCCGGTGTAGGCGAACAGGTTCAGGAAGCGCTTGCCCCTGGCCATCTGGCCCAGCATGCGGCGGGTCTGACGGTGATCGAGGAAGAGGCCGGTGTCCAGGTAGTCGTAGAGGTTGACCCACAGCCGCGCCCCGTACTCCTGCACCTCCATCCGGTGCTGCTCTTCGGAGAGCTTCTGGTACTGCTGCTTGCCCTCCTGACGCTCGCGCACCTTCAGGATCACCTTCTCGCCGTCCATGCCGGTCACCTTGATGGCGGCCTGCACCATATCGAGCAGACGCTGACGGGTCTTCTGGGCGGGAATGTCCTTGGGCGCGGCATACTCCTGCACCACCAGATAATCCCGGTAGCGGTCGATGGCGGCGTTGTATTCCGGCAAGTCCGCGTCATAGAGGCGATAGCAGTCGAGGTTTTCCTTGCTGGCCCACTTCTCCAGGGCCTTCAGATTCTTTCGCAGGCGGTTCGCGAAGTCCTGGGCCACCTCTTTCTGGGAGGCGACGGAGTCCAGCGCGATCTGGTAGTTGCGCAGCTGGCACTCGAGCGCCCCGTTGAACAGGCGGTACTGCTTGTCGGCGCGCAGGCGCAGGCAGCTCAGCAGCTCGGGCGAGGCGGAGAGGATGGTGACTCGCCAGCCCTGGAAGCTGCGGCGCAGGGCATCGCCGAGCGCCTGGTGCACTTCCAGCAGCGCCGGGAACTCGCCAAGACGCTCGCCATAGGGCGGGTTGGAGATGAGCATGCCCACTTGGCGCGCCTCCCCTTCGGCCGGCATGGGCAGCGGGTTCTCCAGGGCGGTGACGTCGGCCTGCTTGAAGGTGACGAGGTGGGCCACACCGGCGGCTTTCGCATTGTCACGGGCCTTCGCCAGCACGCGGGAGTCCGCATCACAGCCGAACAGCTTCACTTCGCAGCGCTGCATGCCGCGCTTGGCACGCACCTGGGCCTCCATCAGCAGGCTCTGCCACAATTCGCCATCGTGCTGTAGCCAGCGATCGAAGCCGAAGCGCTCGCGGCGCAGGGCCGGCGCCATGTCGGCGGCGATAAAGGCCGCTTCAATCAGCAGGGTACCGGAACCGCACATGGGGTCCATCATGGGCTCGCCGGCCCAGCCGCTGCGGGCGATCATGGCCGCGGCCAGGTTCTCCTTGAGGGGCGCCTCACCGGTGCCCTGGCGATAGAAGCGCTGATGCAAGGCCGGACCCGACAAGTCCAGCGTGATGTTGGCCTTGCCCTTGCCCAGATGCGCCATGATGCGGATGTCCGGGGACTTCTTGTCCACGTCCGGGCGCACGTGGCCGCGCTTGGTGAAGCGATCGACGATGGCATCCTTGATCTTGAGCGCCCCGTACTGGGTATTGCGGATGGAAGCATTGGTCCCGGTAAAGTCCACCGCTATGGTGGCGGTGCCGGAGAAGTGCTCTTCCCAGGGGATGGTGTGGGCTCCCAGATAGAGATCCAGATCGTCGTTCATCTGGAATTCGGAGAGCACCAGCACGATGCGGGAGGCGAAGCGGCTCCACAGGCAGGCCTTGTAGCCGATGGCCAGTTCGCCCTTGAAGTGGACGCCGGCCACGGTCTCACGGACCTGCTCCGCGCCCAGATTGGTCAGCTCGACGGCCAGCAGGTTTTCCAGCCCCTTGGGGCAGGTTGCAAAAAATTCTTTCATCACGCTCACGGGGATGCCATAAAAATAGTGCCGCATTATACCTTATCGGCCCGCGCTCGGCACCCGAACCTTGGGCATCACACGAATATTAACGGCGCCGGGTACGGCATGAGGTCGCCCTCCTCCCCTCGCAGGCAGCAGGATCTCCGGAATGAACGGGCGATGCCTCCCTATTTCAAGGGAACGATATCGAAGGTCTTGCCCGCCGGGGGCAAAAATCACACAGATTGGCAGTACGGCGGCAAATAACGGGACAGGATGGCTGCAGGCCTGCTCATATTTCAACCTGCTACGCTCGCAATATTCGAGGTCAGCTGACGTGGCGATATTGTGCCTGCACCCGGACTCTGGATTGCATCCGGTTATTCATCACCTTGATCACGGCAAACCGTGGCAGCGTCTTGCTGGTGGTCAGCACCAGTTCCTCGGTCAGATTCAGACAGACGCTGGCCTGCTCGCCGGCTTCGATGACCATGAATTCCCCCCGGCCATGGGGAGTCTCCATCCACACCAGGGCGCCCATATCCGGAATAAAGTGAGTCTGCTGTTCATGAAAGAACCAGCTTTGTGGCATCAAGGGTTTATAAAAGCGGCTGACGGCGATGGCATTGAGTACCAGCTGAACCTGATGGGGCACACTCCAATCGAGTTCGGCGGCTTTGTCCATCAACTGGTAATAGAGGGCGGCATCGTCCACGCAAAAAGGCTGGGTGGTGAAGGAGCTGGGGACGAGTTGCCGACCTTTATATTCGGTGGCAAATATCATGCGATCGGATAAATCCAGCATCAGACGATCATCCTGAGCGTCATAATGCCACTGCCAATTATCATTGGGTTGGATGCACATGGTGGAGCCCTTATCTAAGCCGTCCCTCGACTTTATTCCATGTCGAGAATTTGAGCAACGTTAAATAAGGGCCGCCGGTTATTTTTTATATATTGGTGACGATCTCTTTCACCAGGCTCGGCCCCTTATAAATAAAACCGCTGTAAATCTGGACCAGGGTGGCACCCGCCGCCAGTTTCTCCCGGGCCGCCATGGCGCTGTCGATGCCCCCTACCCCTATGATGGGCAGTGCACCATCGAGGGCCTTGGCCAGCTGACGGATCACTTCGGTGCTCTTGTGCTGGAGCGGACGGCCGCTGAGTCCCCCCGCTTCACCGGCATGGGGCATGTCATAAATCATGTCGCGCTCGAGGGTGGTATTGGTGGCGATGACCCCATCGATGCCGTTTTTGATCAGGGAGGCCGCCACCTGGTTAATTTCATCCTGGCTCAAGTCGGGGGCAATTTTAACGGCCAGCGGCACATACTTTTTATATTTTTCCGCCAGCTCCTGTTGGCGCTGTTTCAATGCGGCCAGCAATTCATCCAATGCATCGCCGTATTGCAATTGACGCAGACCCGGGGTGTTTGGCGAGGAGATATTGACCGCAATATAACCGGCATGGTCATACACCTTGTCCATGCAGATCAGGTAATCGTCCTTGCCCTGCTCGATGGGCGTATCCTTGTTCTTACCGATATTGATGCCGATGACGCCCTGATATTTGGCTTCCCGTACCCGGGCGACCAGATGATCGACCCCCTTGTTGTTGAATCCCATCCGGTTGATGATCCCCTCTGCTGGAATAACCCGGAACAGGCGCGGCTTATCATTGCCGCTCTGGGGTCTGGGGGTCACGGTACCGACTTCAATAAAGCCAAATCCCATGGCCCCAAAGGCATCGATGCACTCGCCATCCTTGTCCAGCCCGGCCGCCAGACCGACCGGATTGGCAAAATTAAGCCCCATGCAGGTGACGGGGCGTTGGGGCAGTGAATGGCGGAAGAAACAATCGAGCGGTGTACCGAGAAGGCGGGGCAAATATTTGATGGAGAGATCGTGGGCCTGTTCCGGATTGAGCTTGAACAGGAAATGCCTGGCGAGGGGGTACAGCATGCTTGCTCCTTAAAAAAAGCCCCGGCGACTGGCCGGGGCTTTGATGATGCCAATAAACGTTATATCGAAGTTCGGCAATTCAACTGGAGCAGGTTCAACTCTCGCAAGGCCACGGAGAACTTGGCGAACTCGTGGGTGCTGGTGGTCTTGAAGTCGGCCAACATGTGGGTCCAACGGGACAAGAGCTGCTCATGCTCCGAAATCCAGTCGGCCAGTATGGTAGCGCATTCCCCCTGCTCTTTGCACCCTTCCAGTACCACGGAAGTGAGGCTGCGCTGCTGCCAGTCCAGATCCTCGCGGAAGGAGGCCCGCGCCATCGCCTGCCAGTGGTTGCCCACCGGCTGGTGGTTGATTTGCTCGAGGAACCAGTGCAGATCCAGCTTGGCACCGAGACGGTAGTAGACGTTGGCGGCGCGCAGGATGTCGGTCTTGTGCTCCGCGGCGATCTGCGCCAGATCCAGGCAGGAGAAGAGACTGCTCATGTGCGCCACCTGACGGGCGATGGCCTCCGGCACCTGCTTGGCCATCAGGGCGGCGACCGCCTGTCTGTGCTCGGCCACTTCGCTCTCGTCCATCACCTCGTAGAGGTGCTCCCCCAGGGTCTCGAAGGCCGGACGGAAGAAGGCGATGTTTTCGCCGATGCTCCAGCTGCGGTTGCGGGCACGCAGGAACCAGCGGGTGGCACGGCGCACGATGCGACGGCTGTAGAACATCAGCTCGAGCTGGGTGTTGGCGTCTACCAGGTTGTCACAGGCTTCGATGTCGCGCCACAGGGTGCCGAGGCCAAACACCTCCCGGGCCATGGCGAAGCAGCAGGCCACTTCCGCTACCGAGGCACCGGTCTCGTCCTTCATACGGCTGGCGAAGTTGAGCCCCATGTCGTTGACCAGCATGTTGGCCACCCGGGTCGCGATGATCTCGCCCCGCAGCGGATGCTGGGCCAGTGCCGCCCCAAACTGCTGCTGCAGCTGGGCCGGGAAGCTGGTGACCAGCATGTTGGCGAGGAAGGGCTCCTCGGTCACTTCCGGGCAGTTGAGCTGCTCCTTGAGCACCATCTTGCCGTAGGCCACCAGCACGGCCAGCTCGGGCCGGGTCAGCCCCTGCCCCGCCGCCATCCGCTCGGAGAGCTCCTCGTCGGAGGGCAGGAACTCGAGGGCGCGGTCCAGCTTGCCTTCGCGCTCCAGCCCCTGGATGAAGCGCTGCTGCTCCTTGAGCTGCTCGGCGCCACGGAAGGCGGTGACCGAGATGGACTGGGACTGGCGGTAGGCGTTGGTGATGACGACTTGCGCCACCGCATCCGTCATCTCGTAGAGCATCTGGTTGCGCTGCTTGAGGGTCAGATCGCCGGCTGCCACCAATTGGTTGAGCAGGATCTTGATGTTCACCTCGTTGTCGGAGCAGTCCACCCCGCCCACGTTGTCGGTGAAGTCGGTGTTGATGCGGCCACCCTGGCTCGCGTACTCCACCCGGCCAAGCTGGGTGAAGCCGAGGTTGCCCCCCTCGCCCACGATGCGGGCACGCAGATCGCGGCCGTTGACCCGCAGCACGTCGTTGCTGCGATCCCCGACATCTGCATCGCTCTCGCGAGCGCTCTTCACATAGGTGCCGATGCCGCCGTTCCACAGCAGGTCCACGTTGAGGCAGAGCAGGGCCTTGATCAGCTCGTTCGGGGCCATGCTGGCCTTGTCGGTGCCGAGCAGGGTCTGCATCTCGGGACTCAGCTTGATGGACTTGGCGGAGCGCAGGAAGATGCCGCCCCCTTGCGATATCAGCTCACGGTTGTAGTCATCCCAGCTCGAGCCCGGCAGTTCGAACAGGCGCTGGCGCTCGACGAAGCTTCTGGCCGCATCCGGGGTCGGGTCGACAAAGATGTGCATGTGGTTGAAGGCGCCCACCAGCCGGGTGTGCTCGGAGAGCAGCATGCCGTTGCCGAACACGTCCCCCGCCATGTCGCCGATGCCGACGCAGGTGAAGTCCGTGGTCTGGCAGTTGACGCCGATCTCGCGGAAGTGACGCTTGACCGACTCCCATGCACCGCGTGCGGTGATGCCCATCTTCTTGTGGTCGTAGCCGACCGAGCCGCCGGAGGCGAACGCATCGCCGAGCCAGTGGCCGTATTCCAGGCTGATTTCGTTGGCGATGTCGGAGAAGGTGGCGGTGCCCTTGTCGGCAGCCACCACCAGGTAGTAGTCATCCTCGTCGTGACGCACCACGGATTTCGGCGGGATCACCTCGCCGCCGATGATGTTGTCGGTCACATCGAGCAGGCCGCGGATGAACAGGCGGTAGCAGGCCTTGCCCTCTTCCTGGATGACGGCACGGGGTGCGCCCGCCGGCATCTGCTTGCAGTAGAAGCCGCCCTTGGCGCCGACCGGCACGATGACGGTGTTCTTCACCTGCTGCGCCTTCACCAGACCCAGCACCTCGGTACGGAAGTCCTCCTTGCGATCGGACCAGCGCAGGCCGCCACGGGCCACCTTGCCCCAGCGCAGGTGCACCCCTTCCACCCGCGGGGAATAGACGAAGATCTCGAACTTCGGCAGCGGCAGCGGCATGTCGGTGATGCTGGAAGGCGCCAGCTTGAAGGAGATGTAGGGCTTGATCTTGCCCTCCTTGTCCAGCTGGTAGTAGTTGGTGCGCAGGGTGGCGTCGATCATCTCCACATAACGGCGGATGATGCGATCGTCGTCCAGGTTCGCCACCTGATCCAGCTTGGCGGCGAGCTGCTCGTGCAGCTTGGCCTGTACCTTGGCGTCCTGCTTGCCGGCAGGGTCCAGGCGCTGCTCGAACAGGGTGAACAGCAGCTCGGCGATATCCGGATAACGGGTCAGGGTCTCCTCGATGTAGGACTGGCTGAAGGAGACACCGGTCTGGCGCATGTATTTGGCATAGGCACGCAGCACCGAGACCTGGCGGCCGCTGAGACCGGCCCCCAGCACCAGACGGTTGAAGCCGTCATCTTCCAGTTGCTTGTTCCAGATGGCGGCGAAGGCCTGCTGGAAGCGCTGCTGACTCTGCTCCAGATCGAACGGTTGATCGCCGCGCAGCAGCATGGAGAAGTCCAGGATCCAGAACACCTCGCCGGTAGGGGTGCGCACCTGGTACGGGGTCTCGCCGATGACTCGCAGCCCCATGTTTTCCAGCATGGGCAGGACGTCGGAGAGATGGATGGGTTCGGCGCGGTGGAACAGCTTGAGGCGTACCCGGCGATCGTTCTCCTCCTCCTGGGCGCGATAGAACAACATGCCCAGCGGCTCGGCCTCGCTCAGGCCGTCGAGGGCCATGATGTCGGCGACGGCGGAGCCCGGCAGCACGTCTTCCTTGTAGGCGCGGGGGAAGGCGGTGCTGAAGCGACGGCGCAGCTCGTTGCCGCGGGCCTCGCCATAGTGGGAGAGCAGCACGGAGTCCAGGCGGTCATCCCAGCTGCGGGCGGCTTCGATCAGGTTGTTCTGTACTTCGTTCACATCCACATCCACGTTGTTGTTGTTGACCCGCACTATGTAGTGGGTCCGTGCCAGCACGCCCTCGGTGAAGTAGACGTTGAACTCCACCTCCTCGCTGCTGCCGAAATATTTCTGCAGTATCTGTTGGGTCTTGATGCGCAGCGCCGTGTTGTAGCGCTCCTTGGTGACGTAGACCATGCAGGAGAAGAAACGGCCGTAGACATCCCGGCGCACGAACAGGCGCAGCATGTCGCGCTCCTGCATCTCCAGCACCCCGAGACCGGTGGCCAGCAGCTCCTCTTCCCGGGCCTGGATCAGCTCGTCGCGCGGGTAGGTTTCCAGCACGTTCAGCAGCGCCTTGTAGGCGTGGGAGCCCGTTTCAAAGCCGGAGGCGGCCATGATGCGCTCGAGGCGGTGACTGATGAGGGGGATCTGGGTGGCACTGGTGTTGTAGATGGAGGAGGCATACAGACCGATGAAGCGATCCTCCCCCACCACCTTGCCGTGCTCGTCGAAACGCTTGATGCCGATGTAGTCCACGTAGGCCGGGCGGTGCACCCTGGACTTGCTGTTGGACTTGGTGAGGATCAGCAAGGAGGAGCTCAGGGCCGCGTGGCGGGCGCTGGCCGGCATGGTGCCCAGGCGCTGCCCCTCGTCCTTGATGGAGTTCTTCATCAGGCCCAGGCTGGACTCGGGCCGGGGCAGGATCTCGTGATCCCCCTCCACCGCCTTGACGTCGTAGCGACGATAGCCCATCAGGGTGAAGTTGTGGGCGGCGACCCATTTGAGGAAGGCGACACAGGAGTCCACCTCGGCCTGGCTGACCGGGTGCTTGCGCTTGGGCAGCTCCTCGATGATCTCGTTCAGGCGCGCCAGCATGGGCTGCCAGTCCCCGACCGCCAGGGCCACTTCCCGTGCCACCGAGTTGAGCTCGGCGGTCAGGGCCTCCATCTCCTCCTCCTCGGTCAGGTGATCGATCTCGATGAGGAAGGCGGTCTCCACCGAGGTCTGGGACGCCGTGTTGTCCAGATCCAGGATGGCGCCAATCTTGCCTCCCTCGCTGCGGATCAGGTGCAGCGGCTGGTGCAGCATCATGTGCGCCGTGATGCCGCGACGCTTGAGGGCCATGCGGATGGAGTCAACCAGGAAGGGGGAATCCTGCAGGATGATCTCGACGATGGTATGGGGAGACTGCCATCCGTGGCGAGTCAGCTCAGGGTTGTAGACCCGGATGTAGGGATCGGTGCCGGTGCGCAGGTTGAGCGCATTCCACAGGCTGAGGGCGGCGCCATAGAGATCGCTGTCATTGCGATCGTGCAGATCGGTGCTCGCCATGTTGCCGTAGAACTTGGCAACGAAGCATTCGACCAGGGAAGCGCTGTTTTTGGGCAATTTCTGATGGACCAGGCTGAGAACGTTTTCGAGCAGAACTGAGGTAGGGGCGTCTTTCAATGCCATTGCTAGTTTCCTTATCGGACGACATCACAGACACGGCGACATCCACCCAGGATGCCCACCGGTACAGAGTTGCAGCGAAGTGTAATGGCTTGGATCGAGGAAGGCGAGCAAAGGTGATAACGAGATGTTAAAAACAAGGGGCAGATCACGGCTTGGGTTGTGATAAATTTTGCCAAGTTGGCAAATTTTAGAAAATCACACTGGATGCTGAGGAATTTACCGGATAGATAGTGACTTAAAGCAGATATTTACCCGGAATAATGTTCAACTTTTGTTAATTTATGCGTTCCAGAGAAATGAAGCGATGATCGTCCTGGGTTTTCAGCCGAAAGTAGCCGTATACACCGCTGTCCGACACGAAGCCGCGCAGCTTCTCCAACCCCAGCTCCAGGGTCAGCCCCTGCTCGGTGCGCACCACCAGCCGCCTGACGTGCCCCTGGTACATCAGCATGATCTCGTCGCGCCCGAGGGCCAGCCGAAAGGTGTATTGCCGCATTTTCCCTCCTCCCGGCAATAGTCATGAAAAACGGGCAGGAGAGCCTGGCTCCCCTGCCCGCTGCCGATGGGCTTACTGCGCCAGCGCCTTGCTCACCTTCTCGAACAGATCCCGCGCCAGCCCGTCCAGCCTGGCCAGACGGGTCAGCTCGGTGCGAATGAGCGCCTTGCGCCCCTCGTCAAGCCGCTTGAACTGGATGAGCGGGGTGATGAGGCGGGACGCCACCTGGGGATTGACCTCGTTGAGCTCGATCAGGAGATCGGTCAGGAAGCGGTAACCGCTGCCGTCCACGGCGTGGAACTGTACCTGGTTCGTGGCGAAACTGCCGATGAGCGCCCGCAGCCGGTTCGGGTTGCGGATGCTGAAGGTGGGGTGCGCCATCGCCTGCTTCACGTCGCCGAGCACATCGGCGGCGGGCTTGCTGCCCACCAGACGCAGCCAGTTGTCCAGCACCAGGCCGTCATGGGCCCACTTGCCTTCGAAGTCGGCCATCAGTGCGGCGCGACATGGCAGCAGATGAGCGTTGGCCACCTGCAAGGCCGCCAGGGTGTCGGTCATATTGTCAGCCCCCTGGTACTGCTCCCGCACCAGGGCATCGGCCTGCTCTGGATCCAGGGCCGCCAGATAGCCGAGCACCACGGCCTTGAGGGCACGCCTGGCGGTGTCGGCATGGGTCACCCGATAGCCCGTCAGGCGCTGCCCCTCATAGGTGCTGGCCAGCCGGGCACCGAAGGCCTCGGCCAGTTGGTCATGGATGGCATTGCGCACCCGATGGATGGCGTCGATGTCCGCCACCTCGAACAGCTCGGCCAGGGTCGCCTCCCCCGGCAGCGCCAGGATCTCCGCCTTGAGGGCCGGGTCCAGCGCGGCGTCGTCGAAGATGGCGACGAAGGCACCGAGCAGCGCCCCGGAGAGTTGCACCTCCTGCCCCTGCTGCACCCGGGCCACCCCGGCGATCACCGCCTTGTTGACCAGCATCTGGGCCGCGTCCCAGCGGGCAAACTCGTTGCGGGCATGGCGCATCAGGAAGGCGAGCGCCTCGTCGCTGTAATCAAAGTGCAGCTTGACCGGCGCCGAGAAGTCCCGCAGCAATGAGGGCACCGGCTTGACCGGTACCCGATCGAACACGAAGGTCTGCTCTTCTTCCAGCACGTTCAGCACATTGCCGATGGCCTTGCCCTGATACTGCAGCGGGATCACGGCCCCTTGCTCATCGTACAGCTCGATATCGAGCGGAATATGCAGCGGCAGCTTTTGCGGCTGATCCTGGGTCGGTGGGGTGTGCTGACGCACATGGAGGCGGTAGACGCCGCTGGCGGCATCGTACTCGTCGGTCACGGTCAGCTCAGGGGTGCCGGACTGGCTGTACCAGCGGCGGAAGCGGCCGAGATCCACCCCGGAGGCGTCTTCCATCGCCTGCACGAAGTCGTCGCAGGTGGCGGCCGAGCCATCGTGGCGCTCGAAATAGAGCTTCATCCCTGCCTGGAAGGCGGCCTCGCCCAGCAGGGTATGCATCATGCGGATCACTTCCGAGCCCTTCTCATAGACGGTCAGGGTGTAGAAGTTGTTCATCTCGATCACCACATCCGGGCGGATGGGGTGCGCCATGGGGCCCGCGTCTTCGGCAAACTGCGGGCCGCGCACAGTGCGCACGTTGTTGATGCGGTTGACGCCGCGCGAACCCAGATCGGAGGAGAACTCCTGATCCCGGAACACCGTCAGCCCCTCTTTCAGGCTGAGCTGGAACCAGTCGCGGCAGGTGACGCGGTTGCCGGTCCAGTTGTGGAAGTATTCGTGGGCGATCACCCGCTCGATGCCGTGGTAGTCGGCGTCGGTGGCGGTGGCCGGGTTGGCCAGCACGAACTTGGAGTTGAAGATGTTGAGCCCCTTGTTCTCCATGGCGCCCATGTTGAAGAAGTCCACCGCCACGATCATGTAGATGTCGAGGTCATACTCGAGGCCGAAGCGCTGTTCGTCCCAGCGCATGGACTTGATGAGGCTCTCCATGGCGAAACCGGCGCGGTCCAGGTTGCCCTTGTCCACGAAGATCTCGAGGGCTACCTTGCGACCGCTCCGGGTGACGTAATGGTTGCGCTCCACGTCGAAGTCACCGGCCACCAGGGCAAACAGGTAGCTGGGCTTGGGGAAGGGATCCTGCCACTGCACGAAGTGGCGGCCACCCTCCAGATCGCCGCTCGCCACCTTGTTGCCGTTGGAGAGCAGATAGGGGTACTTGGCCTTGTCGGCGCTGATGCGGGTGCTGTAACGGGCCAGGATGTCCGGCCTGTCCATGTAATAGGTGATGCGACGAAAGCCCTCCGCCTCGCACTGGGTGCAGTAGGCGTCGCCGGACTTGTAGAGCCCCTCCAGCGCCGTGTTGGCGGCGGGATCGATGTCGGTGACCAGGGTCAGCACGCACTCGGCCGGCAGGTTGAACAGGGTCAGACTGCCCTCTCCCTGCTCGTATTGCTGATAGGGCACGCCGTCCACGCTGACGCTGACGAGGGTGAGTCCCTCGCCGTCCAGCACCAGGGGTTCGTTGTGATCGCCGCTGCGACGCAGTCGGGAGATGGCGGTGACCCGGGTCAGGGGCTCCTGCAACTGGAAATCGAGATCGATGCTGTCGCACCAGTAGAGGGGCGCCCGGTAGTCCTGGCGGTATTTGGCCGTCATGGCCTGGGAGTGATCGGTCATTATTGTGTGCTTCCACGCTTTGTTATCGACGTGTCAGAGGCTGTCACAACGGATCGGCAGGGTCAAATAGTTTGCATTCAGGCAAAAGAAAGGGCGACCAACGTCGCCCTTGTAGACTGCGGATACCGCTGCCGAGGATCAGCCCTGCTTGCTGAGGGTCGCCAGATCCGCGGTGATGTTCGCCGCTTCGACCTGATACTCGTCGGGCGCCTCGAAGTCGGTGGGCAGCTCATCCAGGCTCTTCACCGCCGGCTTGCCAAGACGGGCCAGTCGCTCGTTGGCTCGCACCAGCGCCTTCTCGTCCTGCGTGGCCTGCTCGTCCAGCCGCACGGCTTCATTCAGGGAGACCGACTTCTTGTCCTTGTCCACCTGATACTCCTTGATGTCCTGCAGCACGTAGGCGAACTCGGGATCCTTGGCGATCCGCGCCTCGTGGGCCGTCTTCAACCTGGGCAGCAGGCGGGAGAAGTCACCCAGCCGCTCGTAGCTGGCCGAGGCGATCTTGTCCCAGGGCAGGGCGTTGAACTCGCGGCTCTCCCCCGTCTCGTCCGGCGCCACCGCCGTGGGGAAGGCGATGTCCGGTGCCACCCCCTTGTTCTGGGTACTGCCGCCGTCGATGCGGTAGAACTTGGCGATGGTGTACTGCACGTGACCGAGCGGCTGCTCGTAGAAGTCGTAGACCTTGGCCAGGCTGCGATGCTGCTGCACCGTGCCCTTGCCGAACGAGTTCTCGCCGAGGATCAGGGCGCGGCCGTAGTCCTGCATGGCGGCGGCGAAGATCTCGGAGGCCGAGGCGCTGTAGCGGTCGATCATCACCGACATGGGGCCGCCGTAATAGACATTGCCGTCGTCGTCGCCGTTGACGGTGATGCGACCCATGTGATCACGGATCTGTACCACGGGACCGCTCGTGAAGAAGAGACCGCTCAGGGCCGAGGCTTCCGTCAGGGCACCGCCGCCGTTGCCGCGCAGATCCACGATGAGACCGTCGATCTTCTGCTTGTTGAGGCTGGAGAGCTCCTTGATCACGTCGTCGTGCAGGTTGACGTAGAAGCTCGGGATCTCGAGCACCCCTATCTTCTTGCCTTCGGCGGTGATCACCTTGGACTTGGCGGCCCTGTCTTCCAGGCGCACCTTGTCGCGGGTCAGCTCCACCAGCTCAGTCTTGGCGCTGGCGCCCTTGCCGCGCTGGATCTCCAGCTTCACCTTGCTGCCTTTCGGGCCCTTAATGAGCTCGACCACGTCGTCCAGACGCCAGCCGATCACATCGACGATCTTGCCGTCGTCCTGCCCCACCCCGGTGATCTTGTCATCGGGCTTCAGGTGGTTGGACTTGGCCGCCGGGCCGCCCGGCACCAGGGAGCGGATGACGGTGAAGTCATCTTCCGCCTGCAGCACGGCCCCGATCCCTTCCAGCGAGAGGTTCATCTCGGTGTTGAAGCGATCGGCGCTGCGCGGCGACAGGTAGCTGGTATGCGGCTCGATGGCACGGGCGAAGGAGTTCATGAAGAGCTGGAACACGTCCTCGCTCTCGGTCTGGGACATCCGCTTGATGGCGTTGTTGTAACGCTTGCCAAGCAGCTCCTTGATCTCGGGCCACTCCTTGCCGCTGAGCTTGAGGCTCAGGGCATCGAACTTGACCCGCTGGCGCCACAGCTCGTCGAGCTCGGCTTCATCCTTGGGCCAGGGGGCCCCTTCCCGATCGAAGACGTAGTCGTCCTGCTGGGTAAAATCGAAGGGAGTGTCGAGCAGTTTGAGGGCGTATTCAAACCGCTCGTAACGCCGCTGCTGACTCAGGTTGAACATCTCGTAGGCCGGCGCCAGCCGCCCTCTCTCGAGGTCGGTGTCAAAGCCGGTACGGTACTTTTCAAAACGGCTGATGTCAGAGGCCAGAAACAGGTTGCGGCTGTAGTCCAGATTCTCCAGGTACTTGTCGAAAACCACGGAGGAAAAGGCATCGTCCAGCTTGAACTGTTTGTAGTGGGAGCGGGTAAACAGATTGGCAATTCGCTTGCTGGCCGTAGCATGTTGGCTCTCCTGAGCCAACACAGGCAAATCACTTTCCTTGAGCACCGGCTCGATGGCCTGTGCGAGCCCGGCAAGCGCCAGGCTACAGGCAACGAGGGAAAAACGAATCACGCCATGCTTCAACATTCGTCTCCTTAGAGAACCAGATGCTCGAACTTGACCCGCAACATCATGCCGGTCTGCAATTGAACCTGTACGTCATCCTTGGTCACTTCCTTGATGGTGGCAGGCACGGGAGACTTGCCGAGCACGACGCGCACCCCCTGTTCCACTTTCAGGGTCGCGGCATCCACCTTGACCAGAGGGGCTTCGTCGGCAACGGGAGCCGCCTTGGGCGCCACTTTCGGCTTGCCGGATTTGGCAGCGGCCTCAGCCTTGCGCGGAGCGGGACGACGAGGCTGCTTGGGCTTGTCTTCCTTCTCTTTGGTGTTGGTGCGGCGGCTGGCAAAGACACGCTCCTTGCTCTCCTTGAGGGCCTGCTTGGCGTGTTCGATGTGCTCTTCGGTCAGCAGTTCACCCGGGTTGCCGTCCAGATCGACACGGGCCTGGCCAGCCTTGAGGCCATGCAGGTAACGCCAGCTGGAGGTGTATTGACGCAGAGCAGAGCGCAGCATGGTCTTGGAGACTCTCTCGTCGTCGGCAAGACGCGCAGCCAGATCCTGGAAGATGCCAATCTTGAGCGGCTTGGCCTCTCCTTCGGCGATGAAGCAGGCCGGGAATTTCTCGACCAGGTAGGCGACGATCTCTTTACTGTTCTTCAGCTTTTCAGTGTTTTCCATGTATAACCTTGGCTTTCATATAGACGCACGGGGCAGCCCCGAACACAACAAAGGCCCCATTATAGAGAGCTTGGGACCTTTTGCGAACCATCTAGCAATGACTTAGAGCATGCTTTCCAAAATTTGCACCGTTTCTTCGAGGCCGATGCGGTCCTGCTCGTCGAAACGGTTAAAGATTGGGCTATCGATATCCAGCACCCCGATGATCTCGCCTGCGCGGCGAAGGGGGATCACGATTTCCGAATTGCTGGCACCGTCACAGGCGATGTGACCCGCAAACTGGTGCACGTCGTCCACCAGCTGGGTTCTGCCCTCGGCGACCGCGGTGCCACAGACGCCACGCCCGACCGGAATGCGCACGCAGGCGGGCTTGCCCTGGAAGGGCCCCAGCACCAGGGTCTCCCCCTGCAGCAGGTAGAAGCCGACCCAGTTGATGTCGGTCAGCTCCTGGTTGAGCAGGGCGGAGAGGTTCGCCAGGGTGGCGATCAGATCGGGCTCCCCCTCCAGCAATGCCTGGGCCTGCTGGTTGAGGGTGCGATAAAATGCTTGTTTTTCAGTCATGATTAAATGAGCTTCACTCCTTGATAGTGAATGCAAGGTACCGTCCTGCCTGAAAAATTCAAATCAATTTTCACTTCTCCCCCCTCCCGGGGCACCTGAGGTTCTCTCCGGTCAGCGGGCGACGGAAAGCGCCAGCTGCTGGCGCTGGCCATTGCTCCACTCGATGGTGAGCAACCAGTCCATGGTCTCCGTGGTGCAGCTCCCCACCTGGGTCGTTCCCTGCCAGCCCCCGCTGCCGGCCTCAAATTGCACCGGGATCCGTCCCATGAACATCTCCTTTCCCTCCAGCCAGGATGTGACCGGTGTGATGGCCGGATTACCTCCCTGAAGGCGCAAGACAAAGTCATGTTCAGGACGGATCGGCAGGCCGACGACACTGACCGTCAGGGGGGCATCGCCGACAAGCAGGGGGCAGGGGCTGTGGGACAGATCACAAATCTGATCATTTGTTTCCTCCGATTTCGCGCTTTGGGGGCCCGAAAACCAGGTCCGATAAGCCATCAGGGAGAGCAAAATGGCCAGCACCAAGGTCAAGTGCCCGATTTTGCGTGAAGTGAGTCTCTCTTTCATGAAAAAACAGCCCTGTAAGGTACTTTGAAAATGCGATTTTCGTGATCTGGCGCAAGGTAAAAACTGGCGGACACCAGACCCGCTGGAGCCAAATATATCACTGTTTGTACTGTTATTTTACTGGTCACTTCAGTATCATTCTCAATGAATTTTCATTTAACCACCTTTTGCTTTTCCTTTTATTAACAGATGTTAACGAGAGGATTTTGCAAAACAGGGGTGAAAATGGCCCAGCACACCGGGCACGACAAACAACAGCATCGGAAGCGGAATACAACGATGAGCCATACAACAAACCACCCTGAGTACAACTACACCGTTGTGCGCCAGTTCACCGTCATGACGATCGTCTGGGGAATTGTCGGTATGTCGGTGGGTGTACTGATTGCAGCCCAGTTGATCTGGCCTGCCCTCAACTTCGATACCCCCTGGCTGACCTACAGTCGCCTGCGTCCCCTGCACACCAACGCGGTCATCTTCGCGTTTGGCGTGAGCGCGCTGATGGCCACCTCCTTCTACGTGGTGCAGCGCACCTGCCAGACCCGACTGTTCGGTGGCCCGCTCGCCTCCTTCGTATTCTGGGGCTGGCAGGCGATCATCCTCTCGGCCGCCATCTCCCTCCCGCTCGGGTACACCACCTCCAAGGAGTACGCCGAACTGGAGTGGCCTATCGACATCGCCATCGCCGTGGTCTGGGTCAGCTACGCCATCGTCTTCTTTGGCACACTGGCCAAGCGCACCACCTCCCACATCTATGTGGCGAACTGGTTCTTCGGTGCCTTCATCATCACGGTGGCCGTGCTGCACATCGTCAACAACATGGAAGTGCCGCTGTCCGGCATGAAGTCCTACTCCATGTACTCCGGCGCCATGGATGCCATGGTGCAGTGGTGGTATGGCCACAACGCGGTGGGCTTCCTGCTGACCGCAGGCTTCCTTGGGATGATGTACTACTTCGTGCCCAAGCAGGCGGGCCGCCCTGTCTACTCCTACCGCCTCTCCATCGTGCACTTCTGGGCGCTGATCTCCCTCTATATCTGGGCCGGTCCGCACCACCTGCACTACACCGCCCTGCCCGACTGGGCCCAGTCGCTGGGCATGGTGATGTCCCTCATCCTGTTCGTCCCCTCCTGGGGCGGCATGATCAACGGCATCATGACCCTGTCGGGTGCCTGGCACAAGCTGCGCTATGACCCCATACTGCGCTTCCTGATCGTGTCCCTGTCCTTCTACGGCATGTCCACCTTCGAAGGCCCCATGATGGCGATCAAGACGGTCAACGCCCTCTCCCACTACACCGACTGGACCATAGGTCACGTTCACTCCGGTGCCCTGGGCTGGGTTGCCATGGTGTCCATCGGCGCCGTGTATCACCTGATCCCGAACCTGTTCGGCCAGGGCCGCATGTACAGCATCAAGCTCATCAACGTCCACTTCTGGCTGGCGACCGTGGGCACCGTGCTCTACATCGTCGCCATGTGGATTTCCGGGGTGATGCAGGGTCTGATGTGGCGTGCGGTCAACGACGACGGCACCCTGACCTACAGCTTCGTGGAGGCATTGCAGGCCTCTTATCCCTTCTACTTCGTGCGCTTCCTGGGTGGCTGCTTCTTCGTCACCGGCATGCTGCTGATGGCCTACAACGCCTATCGCACCGTCACTGCGCCCAAGGGTTCCCTGGAACCCGTCGCACAGCCAGCCTGATTTGAAGGGGTCTAACGCATGAGCAACAACAACCGTCACGAAATTTTTGAAAAGAGCGTTCCCATGCTGGTGGTCGGCATCATCTTTGCCATCAGCCTGGGGGGCCTGGTCGAGATCACCCCGCTGTTCTTCCAGAAGCAGACTACTGAGCCGGTGGAGGGCCTCAAGCCCTACACCGCCCTGCAGATGGAAGGGCGCGACATCTTCATCCGCGAAGGGTGCAACGTCTGCCACAGCCAGATGATCCGCCCGTTCCGCGCCGAAACCGAGCGCTACGGCCACTACTCGGTCGCCGGCGAGAGCGTGTGGGAGCACCCCTTCCTGTGGGGCTCCAAGCGTACCGGTCCGGATCTGGCCCGGGTCGGTGGCCGCTACTCCGATGACTGGCACCGTGCCCACCTCATCAACCCGCGCGACGTGGTGCCCGAGTCCAACATGCCTGCCTTCCCCTGGCTCGAGACCAACGTGCTGAGCGGCGAGCTGACCGGCAAGAAGCTGGCCCTGTTCCGGGATCACTTCGGCGTGCCCTACACGGATGCCGATATCCAGGGCGCGGGCGACGCGGTCAAGGGCAAGACGGAGCTGGATGCCCTGGTGGCCTATCTGCAATCACTGGGTCATGCCCTGAAATAAGGAGTCGAAATATGGATTACGGCACCTTCCGCGGCCTGTACACCCTGCTGTTGATGGCCATCATGATCGGCATCATCGTCTGGGCCTACAGCAAGCGCCGCAAGGCCTCCTTCGACGAGGCCGCCAACCTGGTCTTTGCCGACGACGAGCAACCCAGTGCTGATAACAAGAACGCAGGAGCGAAGCAATAATGAGCACTCTGTTTAGCATTTTTGTGACCGTCATCAGTCTTGGCACCATTCTCGGCTGCTTCCTGCTGCTGGCCTGGTGCATGAGAGACAAGATGGGAACCGAAGAGGGCAAGCCCATGGGCCACGCCTTCGACGGCATCGAGGAGATCAACAACCCGTTGCCGAAGTGGTGGTCCTATATGTTCCTCTTCTTCATCGTCACCGGGCTCATCTACCTGCTCGCCTTCCCGGGCCTTGGCAATTTCAAGGGTCTGCTGGGCTGGCAGAGCTCCAACCAGGACGTTCGCTCGCTGGCCGAGTCCAAGGCTGCAGCCGAGTCTGCCAAGGCCGAAGGGCGCGCGGTGGAATACGACCGTGAGCTTGCCAAGGCCGACGAGGTCTATGGCGCCAAGTTCCGCGAGCTGACCTATCAGGCGGACGGCAAGAACTACAAGGAGATCACCGAGATCGCCAAGGATCCTGAAGCCCTGAAGGTGGGTCAACGCCTGTTCCTGCAGAACTGCTCCCAGTGCCACGGCTCCGATGCCCGCGGTGGTCGCGGCTTCCCGAACCTGACCGACAGCGAATGGCAGTGGGGTGGCCAGCCCGACCAGATCAAGACCACCATCATGGGCGGTCGTCAGGGGGTCATGGCCGCCTGGGGCGAGATCCTGGGTCAGGACGGGGTGAAGGAGGTGGCCTCCTACGTGCTGAGCCTCTCCGGCCGCAAGGTGGATCTAGTGGAAGCCAAGAAGGGTGAGGCGCGCTTTGCCATGTGCGCCGCCTGCCACGGCCCGGATGCCAAGGGCGGCATCGCCTTCGGGGCGCCGGATCTCACCAACAACACCTGGCTCTACGGCGGCTCCCGTCAGGTGGTCGAGCAGACCATCACCCACGGGCGTCACGGCGTGATGCCGGCCTGGAAGGATATCCTGGGTGAAGACAAGGTCCACCTGCTGGCATCCTATGTCTATAGTTTGTCCCACCAGGCGCAGTAACATAAGCAGTAACATGTGATAAGCACGTGATTACTCAGCAAAAAGCCTCGACTCTTCGAGGCTTTTTGTTATCTTGTGTTGGCTGAAAAGCCTCCATCTTGTTAATCATAGGTTTCGGTAACACCATGTCCCAACCCTGGTATCGCCAATTCTGGCCCTGGTTCATCATCGCCCTCCCCTGCGCCGCCGTCATCGGCAGCATCGCCACCGCCATCATCGCCAGCCAGGACGGTGTCAACCTGGTGGCGGAGGACTATTACAAGCAGGGCAAGGAGATCAACCAGGATCTCAGCAAGTTCGATCGCGCCGAGGCCCTCGGCATCCGCATCGCCCTCTCGGTCAGCGACAAGGAGCTGACCCTGAAACCCCTGTCGGGAGACATTCCCCCCGGCCAGGCGCTGCGCCTCTCCCTGTTTCATCCGACCCTGGCGGGCCTGGACAGCGAACACCTGCTGACGGCCGACGGCAACGGCGTCTATCGCCTGCTGCTGGAGAAACCCGTCACCGGCAAATGGCATGTCCGGGTCGACGCCTTCAATCATGAATGGCGCCTGCAGGAGACGACACAACTGCCGACCCGGGCCCCCGTCGAACTCGATCCCAAGGGACGTTGAACCATGGAGGAGCAGCAGCCGTCTCCCGGCATGCGCGCCTCCTCCCTTATCTTGCCCACGAGGGCTGCTGCAAAGAGGGATCATGCCCATGACCGGCTGTTTTCACTGTGGTGAACCGGTTCCCACTGACAGTCACTTTACCCTAGAGATCAAAGGCATAGTCCAGCCCATGTGCTGCCCCGGTTGCCAAGCCGTGGCGCAGACCATTCTCGAGTGCGGCCTCGCCAGTTACTACGAACACCGCACCGCACCGGGCAGCAAGGGGGAGCTGGTGCCGAGCGAGCTGGCCGCCCTCACCCATTATGATCTTGCCGAGGTGCAACAGGAGTTCGTCACCGAGACGGGCACGGGGAGCCAGCGAATGCGGGAGATCCAGCTCACCGTGGAGGGGCTGACCTGCGCCGCCTGCGCCTGGCTTATCGAGCGCCACTTGAGCAAGCTCTCTGGCCTGCACTATGTCAACGTCAACACCACCACCCACCGCGCCCGCATCAAGTGGGATCCGGACAGGCTTAGCTTGAGCGACATCCTCAAGGGCTTCGCCAAGATAGGCTACCGCGCCTACCCCTTCCAGACCCACAGCCAGGAGGCGCTCTACGCCCGCGAGGTGCGCAGCTACATGTTCCGCATGGCGCTGGCCGGCCTCGGCTCCATGCAGGTGATGATGTGCGCCGTGGCGCTCTACATGGACCTCTTCATCAGCGTGGAGGAGGAGTTCATGATCTACTTCAAGTGGATAAGCCTGCTGCTCTCCACCCCCATCATGATCTACTCGGCCCAGCCCTTCTACCAGGGGGCCTGGCGCAGCCTGAAGCAGGGCCACCTCTCCATGGACGTCTCGGTGTCGCTGGCCCTCATCGGAGCCTTCGTCGCCTCCCTCTGGGCCACCGTCTTCAACACCGGCGAGGTCTATTACGACTCCATCACCATGTTCGTCTTCTTTCTGCTGCTGGGGCGCCTGCTCGAGCTGAGAGCCAGGCGCAAGGCGTCGGAGTCCAGCTCCAACTTGGCGCGCCTGGTCCCCGTCATGGCCACCCGGATCGACGACGATGGCGAGCGCGAGGTGGCGGCCAAGACGCTGCGGATCGGAGACAGGGTCCGGGTGCTGGCCGGCGCCACCCTGCCTGCAGACGGCCTCATTCTCCAGGGTCAGGCCAGCCTCAACGAGGCCATGCTGACCGGCGAGCAGTTGCCGCTGCTCAAGCAGGCGGGGGATCCCGTCTACGCCGGCACCATCAACACGGACGCGCCGCTGGAGATCCGGGTCAGCCACCCCATCGAGGAGTCGCGCCTCGCCCAGATCATGCGCCTGCAGGATCACGCGCTGGACGACAAACCCGCCATCGCCCAGCTGGCAGACGTGCTATCCCGCCACTTTATCCTGGTGCTGCTGGTGATTGCCGCCTTGGTCTGGACCTTCTGGCACTTCCACGCCCCCGAGCGCGCCTTCTGGGTCACTCTGGCGGTGCTGGTGGCGACCTGCCCCTGCGCCCTGTCGCTGGCCACCCCGACCGCGCTCACCTCGGCCACCGCCCATCTCACCCGCAGCGGCATCTTGCTGCGCCGCGGCCATGTGCTGGACATCTTGACCAAGGCCAACCGGGTGGTGATGGACAAGACGGGCACCCTGACCACGGGCAACATCAGCCTGGTGCAGACTCGGACGCTGGCCGAGCTCGACGAGGCACAGTGTCTGGCCATCGCCCAGGCCCTGGAGGCCTACTCCGAACACCCCATCGCCCGCGCGTTTCGCAGCCAGCCCGTGGTGGACGGGGTGCTGCCGGCTGCAAGCGACGTCACTCCCGTCATCGGTCACGGCATAGAGGGCAAGATAGCGGGCAAGCCTTATCGCCTCGGCAGCGCCCGCTGGATCGGGCTGGCTGATGACGAGGATGCCGCACAAGGGTTGGCCATCTACCTGGCCGACGAGCACGGGCCCTTGGCCCGCTTTGTGCTCGCGGATACCTTGCGTCCGGATGCCAGGGCGCTGATCCAGGCCTTCCAGGCCGCCGGTCTCCAGACCACCATACTCACCGGTGACGGCTCGGCCCAGAGCGACAGGCTGGCCCGGGAGCTGGGAGTCGACGAGCTGGTCAAGGGGGTCACCCCGGATGGCAAGCTGGCGTACCTCAAGGCCCGGGAGGCGGCCGGGGATATCAGCATCATGGTGGGGGACGGCATCAACGATGCCCCTGTGCTGGCCGGTGCCCACGCCTCCTTCGCCATGGCGGGAGGCACGGATCTGGCGAAGAACAGCGCCGACGCCATCCTGCTGGCGGACGATCTCTCCCGCCTGCTGGCCGCCCGCACCCTGGCGCTGCGCACCCGCAAGATCATCAAGGAGAACTTTGCCTGGTCCATCGGTTACAACCTGCTGGTACTGCCGCTGGCGGCGAGCGGCTGGCTGCCCCCCTATCTCGCGGCGGCAGGCATGTCCTTAAGCTCCCTCATCGTGGTCACCAACTCCATGCGGCTCAATCGCTGATCCCGGCCATGGATTGAACGGCCTGCCTGCGTGGCAGGCCACATTTCTCGCCGATGGCGGCTGGTTCTGGGCCTGAACGGGGTTAACATGAGCCGAGTCGTCAAAGCGACTTCTTCACCAAGGTAGAGATCATGAACATCATCTTCATCCTCATCCCCATCGCCATCCTGTTCGTCATCATCGCGGGCGTGGTCTTCTTCTGGGCCATCCGCTCCGAGCAGTTCGAGGATCTCGACAGGCAGGGCTCCAACATCCTGTTTGACGAGGAGCAGCCGGCCCCCCGGGAGAAGACGCCAGAGGAGGATGGCAAGCATCATGACCGCCAGCCTTGATCTGATGGGGGCCCTGCTGGTGGGGCTGGCGGGATCCGGTCACTGCATCGGCATGTGCGGCGGCGTCTCGGCCGCGCTCTCCATGGCCATTCCCGCCCGGAAGCAGCACTTCTGGGGCCGGCTCGGCTATCTGCTCAACTACAACCTCGGCCGGATCCTGAGTTACGTGATCGCCGGCGCCCTGGTGGGGGGGCTGCTGGCCACCACCAGCGAGCTGGGTGCGGGCAGGCACGCCCTGGCAGGGCTGCGTCTCATTGCGGCCCTGCTGATGATAGCGCTCGGCCTCTATCTGGCCGGCTGGTGGCAGGGTGTGCTGCTGCTGGAGCGCATGGGCGCCAGACTATGGCCCCATATCAAGCCGCTGGCGGGCAAGTTCATCCCCTTCACATCGGCCTGGCAGGCCCTTCCCTTTGGCATGGTATGGGGCTGGCTGCCCTGCGGCCTGGTCTACTCCATGCTGACCTGGAGCGCGGCGGCAGGCTCGGCCGGTGGCGGGGCACTCATTATGCTCTTTTTCGGCCTCGGCACCCTGCCAACCCTGTTTGCCCTGGGGGGGCTTGCTGATCGGCTGCGTTACTGGCTGACCCTGCGCAGCCTGCGCCTGGGCGGCGCCTTGCTGCTCATGGCATACGGACTTCATACCCTCTGGATCGGGCTGGCGTCCTTTTGAAACCCTATCCAAAACGGATGAGATGGTGGTAAACTTGTTTGATATAAATCAATTATTCATTTGAGCCTATGATCCCGGACAAGAAACCTGGCAGACGTATTCAGAGCGGTGGCTGTGCAATTCATTGCCAGGATTGCAGCATCAGCCAGCTCTGCATCCCCTTCACCCTGAACGACAACGAGCTCGATCAGCTGGACAGCATCATCGAGCGCAAGAAGCCGATCCAGAAGGGCGAAGAGTTGTTCAAGGCCGGTGACGAGCTGAAGTCGCTCTACGCCATCCGTTCCGGGACCATCAAGTCATACACCATCACCGAGCAGGGTGACGAGCAGATCACCGCCTTCCACCTCGCCGGCGATCTGGTCGGTTTCGACGCCATCCACAAGCAGGCACACCCCTCCTTCGCCCAGGCGCTGGAAACCGCCATGGTGTGCGAAATTCCGTTCGACGTGCTCGACGATCTCTCCGGCAAGATGCCCAAGCTGCGCCAGCAGATCATGCGCCTGATGAGCAACGAGATCATGGGGGATCAGGAGATGATCCTGCTGCTCTCCAAGAAGAACGCCGAGGAGCGCCTCGCCGCCTTCCTGCACAACCTGTCGGTGCGCTTCTCCGAGCGCGGCTTCTCCGCCAAGGAGTTCCGCCTCTCCATGACCCGGGGCGACATCGGCAACTACCTCGGCCTCACCGTCGAGACCATCAGCCGTCTGCTCGGCCGCTTCCAGAAGTCAGGGCTCATCAGCGTCAAGGGCAAGTACATTACCGTGCTGGATCACGTGGCCCTCGGCGTCATGGCCGGCGCTACCCGTCCCCCCTGCGGCTGATTTCCCCCGCCC
>NZ_CDBN01000034.1 GCF_000820085.1 Aeromonas sanarellii | reverse complement strand
TGATAACTAGATCTGTACAAGAAACAGGTGAGTCTTCTAATTAAATTACTTAGTGATGCCCTATGTGATAATTTAGTTGGAAAATCAACAGCAATTCTTTATCTGCGTCAAGAACAAGGGACACTCAAGTTGGAAACCAAGCTCTGATTGGCATGTGGCATTCAAACAGGCTCCTGTGCTTCAGCTACATCACCTAGTCAGATTGCCCTTATCCTGCCTGTACAGTCTCAGAATTTCATGGAATAGCAAACGCCCCACCGCATGTTCAAGAAGGCACAGAAATTGATGCCGAAGGATATTCGCTCTAAAGCAGATTAAAAAAGATACCTGTTTAGTGTCAGTGTCAGGTGATAACTAGAACAGCACAAATTTAGAAGCAATGCTGTCTTTATCGAGATAATATTATTTCAACTGATTGGAGGCATCACCCATCTTCAAATATGGTGATCACACACAACCAAAATAATTTATATTCACAAACAGATATGTGATGTAACAAATATAAATTCAGTTCCCTAGCGTCCATCTCAATCAAAAAACATCAACTCAAACTCTCTCATGACATGGGCTATCTCAGCAATAACTCTCGAACATAATTCCTTCTGCTGGGAAATTGATAACTTATAAATTGATTTTCTTAAGTGCGACTCTAAAAGAAATGATAAGGACTCAGGCAACTCATCCCTTTCATGATATACAACAATATACGTTGCTATTTTCAATATAATATCACGCTCTGGAATTTCTTTATTTCCCCACATCCATGAAATCATTGCAGCTACTGCACTGAACTCAGACTCATGAAGAAATAAACGACTCGCTTTATCTAATTCCTCAATCATGCGTTCATCGAGACAATAACCCGCCTTGTCAGCCCATTTTATTAAAAAAGCTAGGCGTTCTTTCTTCTCTCGCTGATATTCAGCATCCAACTCGAAAAATTCCATAATGACTGGGAGCACAATATCCTTGGTTGCGTTAAATTGAAAATGTATATTTTTCCACTCTAATTGTTCTAAGTATTCATCGTGTGGATTAACATCTTCATCCCCCTCCATGAGTAATCTAACCACAACCTGAGACGCGATACATGCAAACTCTCTTCGTTCGAATATATCCGAGAAGTATTCAATCCACATGTCATCGCACATTATTGCAGCGGCAATCGCAGCTACAGAACTATCTTGCGTAAATCCATTATAGGTAGCGATATCTGAAAGTTGCTCTTGCATTGCCGATTTCTTCGAACCTGTGAGCCCAGCCCAATAGTCAACATGATTAGCACTCATATAATATATTCCTTTAAGTAATCAGGTGTACCATAAGGTATGCACCCCCATTAATATTAAATTCAACATCAATGGTAATATTTAATAGAAAGTTACACACCAATTATTATTTTATATCGAAAATTTAAGCGCACAGCCCTGTATCCTCAAAATTAATTTTGAGCCATCATAGTAAAATATTAAAGTAATTATGGCAACTTACGTGATTTCCATCACAAGATAGTCGCGAAACTCTTTTGATAATGCTTGTAGATTGCGTCAACGATGCCACGCCAATAGGTGCACCACTCAGCATCAGTAGCAAACTCTAATCCATAAGTTGACTCCATAAGTTTTCTGAGCGGTGGTCCAGGCTGTTGGGATATCTCGCCAACAAACAACGCACTGAGTGGTAATCTATTGGCAGCAATGTCGATATGGTATAGCGCACATAGCTCGGCACTAAGCTCTTGGCGGAGCTGTGTAAGCTTAGTCTCATTATTTATTTTAATTTTTACTTCAACGTAAGGAGGGAGGTTATTCAAACATTCCACGAATATACTCTGCACTACTGTGTTCAAAGTGACTAGTTCACCTCTTTCTGCCGCTTCCTTTAAAGTGGTGTGGAGCACACAAGGTTTCAACATTTTAGCTCCTTCCAGTATTACATTTCAAAACAAACATAGATTCTATGACGCATAAAGGCCGCTATTAAAGCAACCATTGTCAATGTGAAAAATAATTTTCCAGTAAATATTTACGCCTAAATATTTAATGCAATTAAATAACATTAATATAAACAATTTGAATCTTGTTGAGGATTGCAACTCAATAGATGGTTTATGCTGAAAAGCACTTTTTTGCTATGCGCAGTGTATTAACAATGGCTTGAGTCGTAGACGCATTAGCAGAAAATAGTGCTTCGTGCATCACATTCTTCGTTGCTATTATCCTGATTTCTTTTTTCCAGAAGATATTTGGCTTTACTTCGGAAGATAGTCGCGCAGCCTCTCTAACCTCAGAATCTTTATCTATCAAAGCTAACAATAGTAACAATTGTGGGGATATTGCAGGGTGGTTGATTAAAGACATGCGAACGCTCCTATCTCCAATATAGGGCATCTCGTCGCTGGACAGTTCGTTCCGAACCGTAGCAGTTAAGAGTGGATCCATAATAAGGGACTTTTTTACATCGTCATCCTCATCACAGGCCAGTTTAAGTAGCACATTGGGTAGTGTCAGGGCGTAACACGCTTCCTCCCCCTCATTTAAGGCTAGTTGGAGTAGCACCTCAGCAGGCAAAGACGGATGCTCAGTTAAGGTTCGTCGGACACATTCATCCTCATCACTTGCCAGTTTGAGCAGAACCTGAGTTGGTAAGGCCGGGTTATTGAGGAGAGCTTCGCGAACATGTTTATCCTCATCACAAGCCAGTTCGACCATCTGATTAACAGGCAGTATGGGGTTGCCCGCTGCCGCCATACGGATTAGAGGTCTCTCATCAGACGCCAGCCTGCTCACAGTGTCTGGCAATATGGAAGGATTGCTTGCCGCAGCCATCAAGATCTGCACTTCATCAGGGCTCATCAGGCTCAGAACCCGATCAAGCAAATCAGGTGGCGTTGTAGGATTGCAGGCCACGCCCGCTCGAACGTCCTCCTCTGCGTCATAGGCCAGCATCTCCAACACAGATATCGGTGCAAATGGATTGCAGCTGACGCCACGGCGAACATGCTTATCCTTATCACACGCCAACATTGCTAACGCCTCAGGCGGAGCTGATCGGTTTCTGGCCACAGTGACGCGAGTCACTACATTTGTGTGTTCTGCGAGTGCCATAAACGTATTGGGCGGGAGAGCTGGGTTACTAGATGCAATCCGGCTAACGTCGTCATCATCGTCACCCGCCAGCTCAATCATCACCTCGATAGGAGTCGCGGGATTGAGAGCCAGGTAGTAGCGAACCAACGACTCTTCATCACTCGTCAATGCAACCAACACCTCCGAGGGAGTCGTCGGATCTCGGGCTATATTAGATCGTTCGTAAACAGCGAGCTTACTCAGACAAATCATTCCCACCACCTCATTTTTTGACGTTAATGCTCACCCCTATAATCAAACAAAATGAAATCGACTTTGGCTAGTACGATTTTCGCCGGAAACTTCTGCAAAGCTTTGATTATTTGTGCCAGCGCACTCTTCACAACCACCTCTACAAACGACAAGGCCACCCGCAGGGGTGGCCTTGTGCTTATGGGTTATCAGTACCGCTATTACTTGGCGTAATCCTCGGTCGGTACGCAGGAGCAGAACAGGTTGCGATCGCCGTAGACGTCGTCGATGCGGTTCACCGACGGCCACAGCTTGCTGGCGCGCACGGCGTCGGACGGGAAGACCGCCTCGGCGCGGCTGTAGCCACGGGACCACTCTGCATCCATCACGTCATCCTGGGTGTGCGGCGCATGGACCAGGGGGTTGTCGGCGAGGCTCCAGTGGCCGTCCTGCACCCGGGCGATCTCGGCGCGGATGGCGGTCATGGCTTCCACGAAGCGATCCAGCTCGCGCTTGGATTCGGATTCGGTCGGCTCGACCATCAGGGTGCCCGCCACCGGGAAACTCATGGTCGGCGCGTGGAAGCCGTAGTCCATCAGCCGCTTGGCCACGTCCATCTCGCTGATGCCGGAGGCCTCCTTGAGCGGGCGGATGTCCAGAATGCACTCGTGGGCCACCCGGCCGTTGCGCCCGGTGTAGAGCACGGGGAAGGATTCCCCCAGCTTCTTGGCCAGGTAGTTGGCGTTGAGGATGGCCACCTGGGTGGATTTCTTGAGCCCCTCGTCACCCAGCATGGCGATGTACATCCAGCTGATGGGCAGGATGCTGGCCGAGCCGAACGGGGCGGCAGACACGGCGCCGTTGTCACGGCTCTCCTTGTCGGTCTTGACCACGGCATGACCGGCCACAAACGGTGCCAGGTGTTTCTTCACGCCGATGGGACCCATGCCCGGACCGCCACCGCCGTGGGGGATGGCGAAGGTCTTGTGCAGGTTGAGGTGGGAGACGTCCGCCCCGATGAAGCCTGGCGCCGTCAGCCCGACCTGCGCGTTCATGTTGGCGCCGTCCAGGTAGACCTGACCGCCGTACTGGTGAACGATGTCGCACACCTCCTTGATGGTCTCCTCGTACACCCCGTGGGTGGAGGGATAGGTCACCATCAGGCAGGAGAGCTGGTCCCCCACCTCGGCAGCCTTGGCGCGCAGGTCGTCCAAGTCCACGTTGCCGGCCTTGTCACAGGCGGTGACGATCACCTTGAGGCCCGCCATCTGGGCGGAGGCCGGGTTGGTGCCGTGG
Organism: Aeromonas sanarellii; assembly: GCF_000820085.1. Taxonomy (GTDB): domain Bacteria; phylum Pseudomonadota; class Gammaproteobacteria; order Enterobacterales; family Aeromonadaceae; genus Aeromonas; species Aeromonas sanarellii. The sequence continues at coordinate 18,122 of NZ_CDBN01000034.1, read as the reverse complement.
GCAGACGCCGGGATCAGGCAGACGTCGCGATGCCCCTCGCCGCGGGACTCGTGGTATTTCTTGATGGCGAGCAGGCCCGCGTATTCCCCCTGGGCGCCGGAGTTGGGCTGCATGCAGACCGCATCGTAGCCGGTCACCTTCACCAGCCAGTCTTCCAGATCTGCCAGCAGCAGCTGGTAGCCCTGGGCCTGCTTGAGCGGCGCGAAGGGGTGCAGTTTGCCAAACTCGGGCCAGGTCACCGGGATCATCTCGGCGGTGGCGTTGAGCTTCATGGTGCAGGAGCCGAGGGAAATCATGGCGTAGTTCAGGGCCAGATCTTTCGCTTCGAGACGGTGGATGTAGCGCAGCATCTCGGTCTCGGAGTGGTACTTGTTGAACACCTCGTGGGTCAGCACGGCGTCGGTGCGCAGCAGATCCTGCGGAATGGCGTGATGAGTCTGGGCGGCCTGGTCGAGGGCCTCCACATCGAGGCCGTGACCCGCCCCAAGGAACAGGTCGAACAGCTCGGCCACATCGCCTCGGGTGGTGGTTTCAGAGAGGGACACACCGACCGCACCATCGAGATCCGCACGCAGGTTGATACCGAGCCCTTCGGCCCTGGCAATGAGTGCAGCCTTGTCCGACGTCAGTACTGTGAGGGTATCGAACCAGCTTCCGTGCTTGAGAGCCACGCCCTTGGCGGTGAGGCCGAGCGCCAGGATGGTGGTCAGACGGTGCACGCGGGAGGCGATGGTCTTGAGCCCCACTGGGCCGTGGTAGACGGCGTAGAAGCTCGCCATGTTGGCCAGCAGCACCTGGGCGGTACAGATGTTGGAGTTGGCCTTCTCGCGGCGGATGTGCTGCTCGCGGGTCTGCATGGCCATGCGCAGGGCGGCCTTGCCGCGGGCATCCTTGGAGACGCCGATGATGCGGCCCGGCATGGAGCGCTTGTAGGCATCGCGGGTGGCGAAAAACGCCGCGTGGGGGCCACCGTACCCCATGGGCACGCCGAAGCGCTGGGCACTGCCGAACACCACGTCGGCGCCCAGTTCACCCGGGGATTTGAGCAGCAGCAGGGAGAGCAGGTCGGCGCCGACGCAGGCCAGCCCCTTCTGGGCCTGGACGGCTGCAATGAGGGAACGCAGATCGGTCACATTGCCGGTGGTGGACGGGTACTGGAACATGGCACCGAATACCTCTTCGCTCACCGCCTCGCCCGCCGGGCCGACGACCACGTCGAAACCGAAGTGCACCGCGCGTTCCTTGACCACGTCGATCACCTGGGGGTGCACGTCGTCGGCCACGAAGAAGAGGTTGGACTTGGATTTCGCCATGCGCTTGGCCAGCGCCATGGCTTCGGCGGCGGCGGTGGCTTCATCGAGCAGGGAGGCGCTCGCCAGATCCATGCCGGTGAGATCCAGGGTGAGCTGCTGGAAGTTCAGCAGCGCCTCGAGACGGCCCTGGGCCAGCTCGGGCTGATAGGGGGTGTAGGCGGTGTACCAGCCCGGGTTTTCCAGCACGTTGCGCAGGATGACGTGGGGCACATGGGTGTCGTGATAGCCCATGCCGATGTAGCTCTTGGCGATCTGGTTCTGGGCGGCATAGCCCTTGAGCTTGGCCAGGGCCTCCACCTCGGTCATGGGGGCGCCGACACCGAGCGGGCCCGGGCGGCGGATGGCGGCGGGGACCGTCTGCTCAATCAGATCGTCCAGGCTCTCGGCGCCCACGGTGGCGAGCAGGGCGCGCATCTCTTCCTCACCCGGGCCTATGTGGCGGCGGATGAAATCGGTTTTTTGCTCGAGTTCAAACAGTGACTGGGTCATTTCCCTATTTCCTGGTAAATAAGTCCTGGTATGAAGGCCTGATAACCAAGACCTGATGTTCCTGATAGCCGGCATATACCGGCTCCACTCATGTTCTCTGTCCGCCGCAGGCAGACGGGGGATGCGGCAAGGGCATCCCGAAGGCGCAGAGGCTGCGCCCTTCCTGCAACCTCCATGGCCGCAGGATGGCAGTCATACAAGAGGGCCCTGCTGTGTTGGCAGGGCCCCGGGGGCATTACTCTTCGTCCACCACGTTCTGGTAGCCGTCGGCATCCAGCAGGTTGGCGAGCTCGCCCGCGTCGTCCAGCTTGATGCGGAACAGCCAGCCGGCGCCATAGGGGTCGGAGTTGACCAGCTCGGGGCTGCCTTCCAGCTCTTCGTTGACGGCCAGGATCTCGCCGCTCACCGGGCTGTAGATGTCGGAGGCGGCCTTGACAGACTCCGCCACGGCGCAATCTTCACCGGCGCTCACCTGCTTGCCCACTTCCGGCAGATCGACGAACACCATGTCACCCAGCAGATCCTGGGCGTGCTCGGTGATACCGACCACGGCTTCGCCGTTGGCTTCGACACGGACCCACTCGTGGGAGGTGGCATATTTCAGTTCGCTCGGGATATGGCTCATTTGTGCTTCCTTTATGCTCTTGGATCGCTTCAACAAAAATGGATCGGCGAAGGAACGCCCCTCGCCGCAATGAATCATGACACCAGGGGCTGGCCGTTGCGCACGAAGGCCGGCTTGGTGACTTTCACGGTGACCAGCTTCTTGCGGATCTCCACCTGGGCCTGTTCGCCGATATCGCGGGGCACCCGCGCCAGGGCGATGCTGTAACCCAGGGTCGGCGAGAAGGAGCCGGAAGTGATCACCCCTTCACGCACTTCGCCGCTCTCGCTGGTGAAGGTGACCGGCATGCCGCTGCGCAGCACGCCCTTCTCCTCCATCACCAGACCCACCAGCTTGGGCTGGTTGCCGGCAGCCTTCTGGGCCTCCAGGGCGGCGCGGCCGATAAACTGGCGATCGCTGGGTTCCCAGGCCAGGGTCCAGGCCATGTTGGCGGCGAGCGGGGAGATTGACTCGTCCATGTCCTGGCCGTAGAGGTTCATGCCCGCTTCCAGGCGCAGGGTATCGCGGGCACCCAGGCCACAGGGGGCCACGCCGTTATCCAGCAGGGCCTGCCACAGATCGCACGCCTTCTCCTGGGGCACCACTATCTCGTAGCCATCTTCGCCGGTGTAGCCGGTGGTGGCGATGAAGAGATCCCCGGCCTGCAGGCCGAAGAAGGGCTTCATGCCTTCGACCGCCGCATTTTGCTCGGGGGTGAACACCTTGGCCGCCTTGGCCTTGGCGTGGGGGCCCTGCACCGCGATCATGGCAAGCTCGGGGCGCTCGGTCACGCTCACGGCGAAGTCGATGGCGTGGTGGCGGATCCAGGCCAGATCCTTCTCGCGGGTGGCGGAGTTCACCACCAGGCGATAGAAGGTATCGGTCAGGAAATAGGTGATGAGGTCATCGATGACGCCGCCTTCCGGATTGAGCATGCCGCTGTAGAGGGCCTTGCCGGGGACGGTGAGTTTGGCCACGTCGTTGGCCAGCAGGTGTTGCAGGAAGGCTTTGACCCGCTCGCCGGTCAAATCGACGATGGTCATGTGGGAGACATCGAACATGCCTGCATCGGTGCGCACCGCGTGGTGCTCTTCCAACTGGGAACCGTAGTTGATGGGCATCTCCCAACCGTGGAAGTCCACCATCTTGGCACCCGCTTCCAGGTGTTTCGGATGCAATACAGTAGTCTGGATCATCGCTGTGTTTCCTTAAGCGTTCGCGACAACACTCGCAATCCGCCCCGGCACGTCGGGCAAAACGGACCACAAGCTCTGTGCTCGTCCCCGCCCGGGCGGGCAGGAGTGATTCCTTGAACGGTGCGGATTATATGACAAGCGCGCCGGGGCGCCGCTCAAAAAAAACTAATCCCCACCCGACAAACTGACACCAGACACTAAGGCAAAAACAGTGATAAAAACAGTGCGAACCGAACATTGGCGAGATTAAATGTTGATTTTTACCATTTCGTCACAATTTACAGAAAAACGTTTCGCTTCTTGCCAACATTAAAGGCTGACACCACGAGAGGGCATACAGCCCCATCAGATTAGTTTTATTGTCAAAACCCCGGGGTAAGATTAGATTTTTTCACCCTTGGCCAGGGCGGGCAGCTCCCCGTCCAGCCCCATGGCGGCCCGGATCATACCCTGCTTGAGGGGGCCGAGGGCGTCGACGGCACAGAGCCCCACCCCGCGCACCAGCTTTTTGAGGGGGTTGCTGCCTGCAAACAGCCGCTTGAGCCCCTCCATGGCCGCCAGCATGCGGGCCGCCTCGCTCTTGCGCCAGCGCTCGTACCCGCGCAGGTTGGCGAGCAAGCCGATGTCCGCGCCCTTGCCGTGATGAATGAGGATCTGCTCCGCCAGGGCCGCGGCATCCAAGAGGCCGAGGTTCACCCCCTGCCCCGCCAGCGGGTGTATGGTGTGGGCTGCATCCCCCACCAGCACCAGCCGCTCGCGGGCAAAGTCGCGGGCGTAGCGGGCGGTGAGCGGAATGGCGCTGCGGGCCCCCTCCACCTTGCACAGCCCGAGCCTGCCATCGAAGGCGGCCGTGAGCTGGCGGCTGAACCGCTCGTCATCCAGGTCGCACAGCGCCTCGGCCCGTTTGGCCGGCACAGACCAGACGATGGAGCAGAGGTCGGGTTCCCACAGGGGCAGAAAGGCGAGCGGCCCCTGGGGGGTGAAGATCTGGCGCGCCACCGCCTCGTGGGGCTCGGCACAACGTACCGTCGCCACCAGGGCGTGGTGGCCATAATCCCAGCTGGTGAGGGGAATGTCCGCCTGGCGGCGCACCCAGGAGTGGGCGCCGTCGGCGGCCACCACCAGGCTGGCCGAGAGGGCGCGGCCATCCTCGAGCAGCAGCAGGGCGCCCGCCGCACTGCTCTGCAGGCTCTTGGCCCGGGCCGGGGTCAGCAGCTGGATATTGCCTGCGCCGCCGATGGCTTCCAGCAGCGCGAGCTGGATCACCCGGTTCTCGACGATGTGGCCGAGGGCGCCCTGGCGCAAACTGGCGGCATCGAACGCGATCTGGCCGAAGCTGTCCTGCTCCCACACCTGCATCCTCTCATAGGGCTGCAGGCGGCGCGCCGCTATACCGTCCCAGGCGCCGACCCCCTGCAGGATGCGCTGGCTGGCAAGGCTCAGGGCGCTGACCCTGTTGTCAGGCGCCGTCCCCAGCACGGGATCCGGCAGCCGGCCTTCCACCACGGCCACCCTGAGTGTGCTCTGCTTGAGGGCGGCGGCGAGCCCCAGGCCCACCATGCCGCCCCCCACGATCACCACATCTACCTCTTGCATCTGCATTCTCTTATGTCCTTTCGTGGCTGATCACCGGGATCAACGGAGGCACGCCCGCGGGCGTCCCTCCTCAAATATGTCGAGTCCGCCGCCGGGGGCGCGCACCTCATTGGCGACACAGGTCGGTGACGAATCCCAGGGTGCGGGAGGCCAGCGGTGCCTTGAGCCAGGGCACTCTGCCCATCAGGGAGATCGCCAGGTTGCGGCCCACCACCAGGGGGGCGTGATGGTTCGAGAAGAGCTGGGCCAGGGAGGAGGTGAGCCAGACGGTCTGGGCCTGATCCTCCCGGCGCGACTGCCAGTAGCCGCTCAGTACCTCGAAGCTGCCGATGTCTTCCCCCGCCGCGAGCGCCCGGCCGATGGCGCGGGTGAGCAGGTCAAGGTCGCGCATGCCGAGGTTGAAGCCCTGACCCGCGATGGGATGCAGCAGGTGGGCCGCATTGCCCACCAGCACGGTACGCTGCGCCAGGGGATAATCGGCCACCGTCAGCACCAGGGGATAGAGGTGACGCACGCCGGTGCGCTCGAAACGCCCGAGACGCCAGCCAAAGGCCTGCTGCAGACGGGCGAGAAAGGCGGCGTCATCCAGCCCCATCAACGCCTGCGCCTCGTCCCGCGGGACGCTCCAGACCAGGGAGGATAGCCCGTCCTGCATGGGCAGCAGGGCGAGCGGCCCCCCGTCGGTGAAGCGCTCGAAGGCCCGCCCGGCGGGATCCTGGGCCGTCTTGACGGTGGCGATGACGGCGCTCTGGCCATAGTCGTGGCGACTGACCGGCATCTTGAAGTGCTGGCGCACGAAGGAGTGACCCCCATCGGCCGCCACCAGCAGCCGGGTGCGGTAGCGCGCGCCATCGGCCAGGGTCAGCGTCACCCCCTCCTCTTCGGGCTCTATGTTCGCAAGCTGGGCCGGACAACACACCCGGATCTGCGGGGTGGCCGCCATCGCCTGCTGCAACTCGATGCCGGCCGCAGAGAGCTCGATCACCTGGCCGAGTGCAGCCAGGCCGTATTCCGCCGCCGACAGCCTGGCCTGGCCGCAGTGGCCCCGATCCGAGACGTGGATGTCGGTGATGGGGGCGCAGTGGGGGGCGAAACGGGGCCAGAGCCCGTGACGGGCCAGGGCCTCGCAGGTGCCGGCGGAGAGCGCGATGGCACGGGCGTCGAAACCGGGGTGAAGGTTGAGCTCGGGGGCGCTCGCCTCCAGCAGCAGGATCTGCAGGGGGGCCGCGTCCGGCCCCTTGAGGGCGGCGAGGGAGAGGGCCAGCACGGCGCCGCTCATACCGCCACCGACGATAGCCACGTCGACGTGAACCAGATCAGATTGAGACATGAGAAGAGGGCATGGACGAAAAACGTGGGCCAATCCTACCACAAAGCCGGCAGGCAGGATGCGAAGCCACGGGCAAAAAACCGATTTGGCGCCGTCAGTTAGCGGGTCATGCGGCCCTGACCGGCAAAACAAGGAGAGCGCCTCGTGGCGCTCTCTTGTCAGACATCCCGACGGGGTGGGCGATCAGTGCAGGGTCGGCGGGCTGCTTGGCGAGTCCGGACGCTTGCCGAACTCCTCGAACGCCATCATGACCCCCAGGCGCACGTGCTCGTAGAGCACCAGGAAGGAGGCCTCGTTCTCGTCATCCTCCTGATCGAACTCCGCCGAGACCTGGGTGATGCTGGCGATGTCCTGGATCATCTCCTGCAACTCCTCGGAGGCCTTGGAGAGTTCCTGCTGCACCACGCCAAAGCCGGCCAGGAAGGCCTGGGACCAGTCCACCAGCGAGTCGATGCGCTCGTCGAGAGGCGCCTCATCGCTTGGCAGCAGCAGTTCGACCCCTTTCTGGGCCATCAGGCTCTCGATCACCTCGTGGTAGAGCTCGGTCATCACCTGGCGCACCGGTGCCGGCAACCCGAAACCGTCGTTGATCAGATCGTTGAAATGGGGCAGCCAGCTCTTGTCGTCCAGGGCCACGCCACCGCACACCAGGCCGCAGATCACGCCATGGGCCTCGACGGCCGTCGCCATCAGTTCGTGCTGTGCCATCAGGTCGGCCAGGGTCGCATATTTCAGGGGGGTCGTTTTGCTCATCTAGGATCCGCTCAAAGTTCAGGCAAATATGCAGAATTTATGGCCGAGATCCTAGCATTCTCCCCTTCCCAGAGCCAGCAAGGCCTTGAAACTTCTGCATCTGCGCTATATAGTCCCGCCCAGTTGTCCACGTGGATAAAGGCGGAAATCAGCCCCGCCGTATTGAGGAAGGCATGAGCATAGAGGCCGTAGAAATCGTCATTTTGGGACGTCCCTACAAGGTGTCTTGTCCCCTGGGACAACAGGATGCCCTGCGCCAGGCCGCCGACCAGCTGACCGACAAGCTCATCGAGCTTCGTCAACGTTCCAAGGTCTCCAGCAACGAACAGCTGGCCGTCATGGCGGCGCTCAATTTCTGTCACGAGCTCTGCCTTGAAAAAGAGAAAAACCACCAATACTCTGAGACCATGGACAAGCGGATCAAGATGCTGCAACGCACCATAGAAGCCGCCTTGATCGAGCACGGACAATACGGTGAATCCGGCGAAGAGGCGCAACAGCCCTAATCGCACCGAGTTTTGAAATTCCCTGGAGTGTTTGTCAGCCGGTTCAAGTCCCCGAGCCGATATTCATACCAAACAGGGGGTCTGCCTTCTGGCTATTGAGCATGCTCGGCCCGACCGAGAAGCCTGCGGCCAGATTAGATCTCCGCCTTGAACCGACGGTTCAAGGGCCCAAACCGGCAACGGCATCTCCGGGGTACCTACCCAAAAAGCCCGTCATCGCGACGGGCTTTTTCTTTGCCTGCGCGGCCCCCCCCTTCCACTCGCCTGCGGCGTCTCGCCACCTGGCAGGAGGCAGTAAAAAGCCCGCCAACGGGGCGGGCTCTTGGCCGTGTCAGACGGCCATCTGTTCCCGGGGGGCGCCGTGGTGGCGCAGCCAGAGGAAGCTCAAGGCCACGATCAGCACCATCAGGGTCATGATGGCCCCCAGGGTGACCTGCCCCTCCATGGGGAAGCTGGCCGCCAGCAGGGTGACCACGCCGGCCCCCAGGTTCTGCATGCCGCCGAGGATGGCGCCCGCGGTGCCCGCCTGACCCGGGAAGGGTTCGATGGCGCAGGAGGTGGCGGTCGGATAGAGGATGCCGCTGCCGATGAAGTAGACGGCGGCGCCGCCTACCAGGGAGGCCGCGCTCACCATCCCGAGCAATCCGGGCACCAGGATGATGAGGGAGCCCAGCGCCAGGAAGGCGATGCCAAGGCGCATCAGCTTGCCCTGGCTCAGGCGGTAGCTCAGGCGGGCGGAGAGCCAGGCGCCGAACAGATAACCCGGCAGCGGCAACACGAACAGCACGCTGACGGTGCGGGCACTCAGTTTCAGCACGTCCCCCAGCAGCACGCCGGCCGCCGCCTCGAATACCGCGAGCCCCGCGAAGGTGGCCATCAGGCAGAGCAGGTTGCCCTGGAAGCGCGGGTTGCCGAGCACGTGGCGATAGGCCGCGCCGACCCGCAGCGGCTGCTGGCGGGCGGATGCTGGCAGCGTCTCGCCAAACCAGGCCAGCAGCGCAAGTGTGGTCAGGGTGCCAAAACCGAACAGGAACCAGTAGCCGGCACGCCAGTTGAACAGCTCGGTGAGCCAACCGCCCAGCACAGGCGCCAGCAGGGGGGAGAAGATGACCCCCATGCTCACCAGGCTGTTGGCCCGGTTGAGCTCGGCGCCGCTGTAGCGATCCCGCATCACGGTCCGGCTCATGGCCCCCCCGGCGCCGGTGCCTAGCCCCTGGATGAAGCTGCCCGCCAGCAGGGCCGCGAAGTGCGGGATGAGCTGGATGACCAGGGTGCCGGCCAGGAACACCATCATGCCGATGAGCAGCACGGGGCGACGACCGATGCGATCCGACAGGGGACCGTAGACGAACTGGGAGAGGCCGTAGGGAATGAGGTAGCAGGCCATCACCGCCTGCAACTGACCGGAGGCCACATGAAAGTCCCCCGCCATCATGGGAATGGAGGGCACATAGAGGGTCTGGGTCATCTGACCCACGGCAACCATCAGAATGGTCAGGAAAAACAGGGGGTAGAAACTGTGCCGATACATATGTCGTCCGAAAAAAAATCAAAAGCCACCGCCCTCCGGGCAGAGATCTGCAGGAGGATCCAGACAAGGGTCGTTGAAGGATTGAAACAAGGCGGAGGACCCGCACCAGCCGGGAGCAGGACGCTCTTTGGCTTGCGATAATCTTAGTGATTCATGTCACAAAATACGAACGAATCTTTATAATCTGCTTCCCCAAGTTTTTCTAATGTGACGTGCCTGAGTCCCCGTTAGCCGGTAGTTCACAGGGTCGTAATCGGTATCGCGACGGCGCAAGGCGGGCACTGGGGAAAGAGATGCAAGGAGGGATAACAGGAGGGCAGAAAAAGAGATGGCCCATCGCAGGCCATCTTCTTGCATCAGCGGGTCACCATCTGCTGTGCCCGCTTGACCTGATCCTCGGGGCTCTCATTGCGCGGTGGAATGGTGATGCCCTTCTGGCAGGCGGGTCTGGCTTCCATGCGCGCCATCCAGGCCTGCAGATGCACCAGACCCTCGATGGAGATGCCGCTCCAGTCGTAAATGCGCACCCAGGGCCAGGTGGCGATATCGGCGATGCTGTACTCGTCGGCCAGATACTCATGGTGTGCCAGATGACCGTCGAGTACCTCGAACAGGCGTCGCCCCTCCTTCTGGTAACGCTCTATGGCGGCCGGGATCTTCTCGGGGAAATAGCGATAGAAGACGTTGGCCTGCCCCATCATGGGACCGACCCCCCCCATCTGGAACATCAGCCACTGGATGGCCTGGGAGCGGCGCTTGGGATCCTGCGGCAGCAGCTTGCCGGTTTTTTCCGCCAGATAGATCAGGATGGCGCCGGATTCGAACACGGCGAAGTCGCCGTTGTCCCGATCGACGATGGCCGGGATGCGACCATTGGGGTTGATGGCCAGAAACTCGGGCTTCTTCTGCTCCATGGTCGAGAAATCAAGGGGAATGACCTTGTAGGGCAGTCCCAGCTCCTCGAGGGCGATCGACACCTTGAACCCGTTGGGCGTGGCAGCAGTGTACAACTCTATCATCTTGGACTCCTTGGATGTTCAGAGGTAAGGATCAGGCCTGAGCGCTGGGACGGGTGCTCACCCGCTCATGCCAGGCCTGCAAATTGGGTTGTTTGGGGGTGATGCGAAGGCCGACGACCTTGCCAAAGTCGATGGTGCACAGGGCCAGGATGTCGGCAATGGTGAAGCGATCCCCGGCAACATAGGACACCTCGGCAAGACGGGCATCGAGCTTGTCAAACCAGACCAGCGCCTGTTGCTTGCACTCTTCACCCCACTCGGGGAAGACGGTCTCCCTGTCCTTGTAAAAACCGGTGATGTGGCGAAACGCCATGCCGGTCGGCAGCCAGAGGTTGAACTCGATGAAGCGGCTCCACATCTCTATGGTGGCGCGCTCGAGCGCCGTGCGACCAAACAGGTTGGGTTCTGGGTTGAGCTCTTCAAAATAGCGGCAGATGGCCAGGCTTTCACTGAGACAGCTACCGTCATCGAGTTCCTGTACCGGAATGCGTCCCGCCGGATTCTTGGCCAGGAAGGCGGGCGCCAGGTTTTCCCCCGCCCCCAGATCGACCTGATGATAGGCCATCTCTATGCCCTTCTCCGCCAGAAACATCCTGACCCGGCGAGCATTGGGGGCCTGTTTCAATTCATAGACCTTCATCTCACCCCCTGTGGCGGGACAGATCGGAGCCATCTCCCACAGGCGAACATGGGCCATGGCGCAATATCGGTCTGTTATGACAAATATTGCGCCGTTTGAACAGTCCACATTGAGGGGGAAACGACTAGCTGCACATCGCCATGGGCTGACGCTGACGCTGACGCAGCAGGATGAGACGGGAAAGCAGCGGGAAATAGGACTCGAGCTTGCTCTGCAGCACCAGGCTGCAGGCGGGATCCGCCAGCTCCGCCTCATCCAGCACTATGCCATTGGAAACGAAGTAGAAGTGGGGATCCCTGACATCCGGCCCCCGGGGGGGATGGTCATATTGTCGATGCACCAGGAGGGGCAGCACCGGCAATCCCAGCGCCTCGCCGCTGATGCTCCAGGCGGGAGCCGGCCATGCACCGCCATCTTCTTCCAGCAGCAAGATGGCTGCTTCCTCTTTCGATGGTTGCCACTGCCCCGGCTGTGACACCCGGATCTCGCTGAAGTAATCCCCAAATCCGCTGGCGCTGCGCAAGGCGGCCAGCACACTCAATGTCGTCGCTGCCGACGGTTTTTGACTGACTAATGACAGATTCATGGCTCATATCCCTATGCTCACCACAGCCTGTTCTCCGGCTGTCGCGATAAGACTAGACGAAGATGAGCCTTTATTGGAGCCGTCAGATCTGTCAGTCCCGAACGTGATCGCGCCCGGGCATAACGGTTGCTATTCCCGGATATCTTGGTAAGATATCGCGTCCTTTTATCCCCCGTTCTTTAACATCCAGTGGTGAACCTATGCATCCGATGCTGAATATCGCCGTGCGCGCTGCGCGCAACGCCGGTCAAGTAGTAGTAAAAGCCTTCTCTCAACCCGAGAACATCGAGGTTATCCAGAAAGGCAGCAATGACTTCGTGACCAACGTTGACCGTGACGCCGAAGCGGCCATCATTCACACCATCAAGAAATCTTACCCGGAACACAGCATCGTGGCTGAAGAGTCCGGCGAGATCGCCGGTACCAATCCGGATTACCAATGGATCATCGACCCACTGGATGGCACGACCAACCTGGTCAAGGGCATTCCGCACTTTGCCGTCTCCATCGCCCTGCGCGTGAAGGGCAAGACCGAGCAGGCCGTCGTCTACGATCCCATCCGTGACGAGCTGTTCACGGCCACCCGTGGCAACGGCGCCCAGCTGAACGGCTACCGCATCCGGGTCGGCAAGGCCAAGGATCTGTCCGGCACCATCCTGGCTACCGGCTTCCCGTTCAAGCAGAAGCACCACATCGAGTCTTATCTGAAGATGTTCCAGAGCATGTTCATCGAGTGTGCCGACATCCGCCGCGCCGGCTCGGCCGCGCTGGATCTGGCCTATGTGGCCGCCGGCCGCGTCGACGGCTTCTGGGAGATCGGCCTCAAGCCCTGGGACACCGCCGCCGGTGAGCTGCTGGCCAAGGAAGCCGGCGCCATCGTCACCGACTTCGTCGGCGGTCACAACTACGAGAACTCCGGCAACATAGTGGTGGCCAACCCCCGCGTGTTGAAAGAGATGCTCGGCAAGATCCGCGAAGAGCTGCCGGAATCCCTGGCCAAGTAAGCTCGCGTTTCGCTCAAGAAAAATGCCAGTCGGCCGGGCCGACTGGCATTTTTTTATGGCTGCGTGAAGTGGATGATTCGCCAGCCCGGGTACGCGACGCGCTCAGATGGTGCCGTTACGGCCCATGTTGATCACCACCCGCCGGTTCTTGGCACGGCCTGCCTCCGTCTCGTTGGAAGCCACGTGCTGCTTCTCGCCGTGTCCCTCCACCGAGACCTTGCCCTCCTCGATGCCGAGATCCACAAACACCTGCTTGATGGCATCGGCTCGTTTCTCGGAGAGCTTCTGGTTCGGCCAGCGACCGCCATAGCTGTCGCTGTAGGCGTCGATCACCACCACGTCTATGCTCTTGTCCGCCTTCACGTACTCGCCGATCATCGCCAGCCGTCGCTTGGACGCCGGCGACAACTGGTCGCTGTTCTTGTCATAGGAGAGCACGCTGAAGGCGATGTCGTTGAAGCTGTAGGGCAGCAAACCGCTCAGGCAGTCCATGAAGGCCTGGTATTTGACCCTGAAGTTCACCGACGAGAGAGAGACCCTGACCGGCCTGTCCTGCCGGTACCAGTCGCGATACTGGAAGGTCGGCATGCGCCCGCCTTCCAGCTCGTCCAGCATGGTCCAGGCGGTCTGGCCCGCGACCAGGCCGTCGAACTGCTGGTAGAACTGCAGCTGGCTTATCTGCCTGCCGGAGACCCCGGGGCGCCAGCTGGGCGGCATGATCCCGAGGCTCACCGTCTGGGTACGCGCCTGGGGCCGCTGCCCCTTCAGCTCGAAGTCCAGATTGATCTTGCGCCCTGCCCGGCTGACGAAGGCCCCCGTCCCCCAGCGGGGAATGGGATGCTCCAGCCGGCACTCCACCTGTGTGTCCGAGGTCAGGCGCCAGACGGACTGATCCAGGCCGGCGCCGAATTCGGTCACTCCCGCCTGCAATGGCATACTCACGGATATGCTGATCAACCCCAACATCCAAGCATTCAACGGCTTGCCCTCCACACTATCTCGAATTACCTATCGGCCGTGGCGGGGCAAGCTTTAGGGCAAAACGCTCAGTCGGTGGGAGAACGCGCCATCAGTTTGAAGCTGGCGAGACGCTCCGCGAGCTCCCTGGCCAGGGTGTCCAGCTCGGCGCTGTGCTGCTGCAGGGTTTCCGAATGCTGGCGATGGGCCTCATAGACCTCGCGGATGGTCATCACGTTGTGCTGGATGTCGTCGGTCACGTAGCGCTGCTCCTCGGTGGCGGTGGCCACCTGGGCTGTCATGTCGCTCACCTTGCGCACCTCGTCGACGATGACATTCAGCTCGCTCCCCGCCCGCCTGGCCTCCGTCACGCTCAGACCGGCCTGCTCTGTGCCCATGTGCATGGCGGTCACCGCCTGATTGGCCCCCTGGCGCAGACGGCCCAACATCTGCGCAATATCATCCGCGGCCTGCTGGGTGCGGGAGGCGAGCGCCCTCACCTCTTCGGCCACCACCGCAAAGCCACGGCCGGACTCCCCGGCGCGGGCCGCCTCGATGGCGGCATTGAGGGCCAAGAGGTTGGTCCTGTCCGAGATCTGCTTGATGAGGTTCAGTGCCTCTCCCACCGCCTCGGTGTCCTGATGCAGGCTGTCCACCAGGTGCCGGGTGTCGACCAGGGTGCCCGCCACCTGCTGGATGGCGTTGATGGTATGATCCACCTCCCTGTCCCCCTGCCGGGCCCGGCCGATGGCCTGCTGGGTCGCCTGGGAGGTCTGGGTGGCGTTGCGGGCTATCTCGGCCACCGTCGAGGCCATCTCGGTGGCGGCGGTCGCCACCAGGTCCACCTGGCCAAATCCCCTGACCACGCCGGCGTTCACCTCGGCGATGACCCCTGCCGAGACGGCGGCGCTGCGCCTCAGCACATCGCAGGAGTGGCGCACCGCCAGCAGCAGGCTCTCCAGGTGGGCGAGGAAGCGGTTCAAATCCTGCGCCAGCGCCCCCAGCTCATCCCCCGAGCGCCAGTTGACCCGCACGGTCAGGTCGTTCTCCTGCACCAGCCGCTTGAAGGTCTGGTGCAGGGTCATGAAGCCCAGATGCAGATCCCGCACCACCCGCCAGCAGACGAAGGTGGTCAGGGCGATGCATAGCAGCACGCCAAACGCCCCCCACCAGAACGCGTGGGCGCTGTCTGCCCGCATCTGCTCGACCCGCTCGAAGAGCTGCAGATAGAGGCGATCCTCGATCTCCTTGAGCAGGCCAATCTTGTCGGTGCTCAGGGCAAACCAGGCCTCCGCATCCACCCCGAACCCGCCGCTGGCCGCCTTGTCCAGGGCAAGCGTCTCCATGGCCGCCACCTTGGCCACCACCGGGGAGGCCAGACTCTCCCTCAGCAGCTGGCGCTGGGCGGGACTCGCCACCGCCTGGAAACGCTCGAGATAGGTGTTCTGGGCCGCCAGCAGGGAGATGAACTGCTGCAACAGCGCCGGGGTGAAGCTGCCTCGCCCGAACACATTGCTCAGGGTCGCCCGCTCGAGCCCCATGCGCTCCTTGCTCTGCAGGAAGGCGGCGTAGGCGTTGGTCTGCAGCGCTATGGTGGCGTCCCGGCTGTCGACGCTGATCCCGTCCACCACCGCCAGCAGCTCCGTCACGAGGCGGGTGTAGAAGCTGACCTGCTCCGCCACCTCGACCCCGAGATCACTGACCCGCTCACGCATGGCGGTGAGCCCCGCCAGCGCCTGCTGCACCTCGGTCAGGGCCAGCAGGGCCGGCTCCTGGCGAAAACGCTGCAACAGGGTGTCCACCACCTTGCGCTGGGCGGGCAGCGCATCGCGGAACTTGTTGCCGCCGGCCCCCAGGAAGCCGGCCGACATGCCACGCTCCTTTTGCAGTTCATGGGCGAGCTGCGCCGCCTCCTTCACCACCTCCAGCGCGGCCAGGGCCTCGCTCATCTCCTGCTCGACCCGGTAGCGCTCATAGACATAGCGACCGGAAAAAAACAGCAGGGCCAGCAGTGGCAGACAGACTACCAGCAGCATCTTGTGCGCCAATCCCAGCTTCATCATCGCCTCTCCCTCCATGGTTGAAGTCGCCAATTATAAGCTCAAGCGCTTCAAAGAGAACCAGATGCCGGCCCCATGACGGCGGATAAGGGACAAGGGCCCGCTTTTTTGCCATAATGCCGCCTCCTTTCATGCCGACCGAGATACCATGACCGACGCCGTTCACACCCTCAAGGGCCGCTTTCGTGGCTTTTACCCCGTCGTCATCGATGTTGAAACCGCCGGATTCAATGCCAAGACCGATGCCCTGCTGGAGATAGCCGCCCACACCCTCAAGATGGATGAACAAGGCTGGCTAGTGCCCGATCAGATCTTCCATTTTCATGTCCAGCCCTTTGAGGGGGCCAACCTGGAGAAGGCGGCGCTGGAGTTCACCGGCATCGATCCCTTCAACCCCCTGCGCGGCGCCGTGGACGAGAAGGAGGCGCTCACCGAGATCTTCAAGGGGGTGCGCAAGGGCATGAAGGAGAGCGACTGCGGTCGCGCCATCATCGTCGCCCACAACGCCACCTTCGATCACGGCTTCGTGATGGCCGCCGCCGAGCGGGCCGGCCTCAAGCGCAATCCGTTCCACCCCTTCGCCACCTTCGACACCGCCGCGCTCTCGGGCCTGGCCCTGGGGCAGACGGTGCTGGCCAAGGCGTGCCAGAGTGCGAACATCCCGTTTGACAACAAAGAGGCCCACTCCGCCCTCTACGACACCGAGCGCACCACCGAGCTGTTCTGCCATATCGTCAACCGCTGGAAGAGTCTGGGGGGCTGGCCCCTGGCCACCCCGGATGACAGCAGCGACGACGCCGGGGTCTGAGAGTCCCGACCTGCCCAGACAGGCTGCCGGACGGCAGCCTGTCTGCGTTACAGCGGTCCGATAGGGGATGAACAGGTTGGACCAGGAGAGGCGGCGAAGCCCAGGCACCGGGTTGCCAGCAACCTTGTGCCACAAGATGCTGCCGATGGCCGGGATCCGCCGATTTTTTTCTCGACATTTGCCCGGTTTTTCGCAAACTAGCTGCCTTTCACTCGACAGACAGCAATACAATCCATAAGGAAATCAAATGAATCCTGTTGTTATCGCGGTGGCGCTGATGCTGGTGCTCAGCCTGCTGCGGATCAATGTGGTGGTCTCCCTCGCCATCGGCGCCATCGCGGGTGGCCTGCTCGGCGGCCTCTCCCTCGAGAAGACCCTCAGCACCTTCACCGGCGGCCTGGGTGGCGGCGCCGAGATCGCCCTCTCCTACGCCATGCTGGGGGCCTTCGCGGTGGCCATCTCCCGCTCAGGCATCACCGATCTGCTGGCCCGCAAGGTCATCAGCCAGCTCGGCAAGGATGCCAGCAGCTCCCGCATTCTCTGGGTCAAGAGCCTGCTGATCACCTCCCTGCTCGCGGTCTCCATCTCCTCCCAGAACCTGATCCCGGTGCACATCGCCTTCATTCCCATCCTGATCCCGCCGCTTCTGCACGTCATGGCCCAGATGCAGATCGATCGTCGCCAGGTGGCCTGCGTCATCACCTTCGGCCTCACCGCCACCTACATGCTGCTGCCGGTGGGCTTTGGCGGCATCTTCCTCAACAACATCCTGGCCAAGAACCTCGTCGACAACGGCGTGCCGGTGGAATACAGCCAGATGCCGCTGGCCATGGCCATCCCGGTGTTCGGCATGTTCGTCGGCCTGCTCATCGCCGTCTTCTTCAGCTACCGCAAACCGCGCCAGTACGATCTGGAGAAGATCCTGGCCGCCGAGCCCGAGACGGTGGAGCTCAACCTGAACCACATCTGGGTGGCCCTGCTGGCCATCGCCGTGGCGCTGGGGCTGCAGCTGATGACCAACAGCATCGTCCTCGGGGCGCTGGCGGGCTTCGTCATCTTCACCTGCGGCGGCGTCATCAAGTTCCGTGAGAGCCAGGATGCCTTCACCCAGGGGGTGCGCATGATGTCCCTCATCGGCTTCATCATGATCTCCGCCGCCGGCTTCGCCGCCGTGATGAAGGAGACCCACGGGGTGGAGAGCCTGGTGCAGTCCGTCTCCGGCATGATGGCGGGCCACAAGGGACTGGCCGCCTTCCTGATGCTGCTGGTGGGTCTGCTCATCACCATGGGGATCGGCTCCTCCTTCTCCACCGTGCCCATCATCGCCACCATCTACGTGCCCCTGTGCATCCACCTCGGCTTCTCGCCCATGGCAACCATCGCCCTGGTGGGAACCGCCGGTGCGCTCGGGGATGCGGGCTCCCCCGCCTCCGACTCGACCCTGGGCCCCACCTCGGGCCTCAATGCCGACGGCCAGCACGACCACATCTGGGACAGCGTGGTGCCCACCTTCATCCACTACAACATCCCGCTGGTGATCTTCGGCTGGGTTGCCGCCATGGTGCTCTAACCACCAGCACAGGATGCAAGGCTGAAAAAGGCGACCCCGGGGTCGCCTTTGTTGTCTCCGGCACCGCCATCAGCCGGCAGCTTGCAGAGGACGCCGCCCGGCCAGGGCACAGAGACAGGCCACCAGCGCCAGCCCCATGCCCACCGAGCCCACGAGACGG
>NZ_CDBN01000033.1 GCF_000820085.1 Aeromonas sanarellii | reverse complement strand
CAGGCGGGGCAGGCCGGCCCCCTTGCTCGCGCTCGCCGCCTGCGCCGTGCCGGCCAGGGGAGCCGTGGGATCCTGCAGCACCTCCGCCTGGGCCAGGGGGACCAGCAGACAGCCCCACAGGGCCAGCCAGCGCCAGGACGGGAGGGCGCGGGATCCCGTCCCGCCGATATGCCGCTTAACCACGGATAAACTCCTTGCTGGTGCTGAGGGTGTAGATCTCCATCGCCACCGCCGCCTTGGGGTACTCGACCACCCTGTAGTCGAAGCCCTTCCAGTAGAAGTGACGGGGCAGTGCCTCCAGCGCCTTCAGGTACTGGTAGACATCGAAATAGCCCCCCTCCAGCTGGAGCCGGATCCCGTGCCTGAACAGGTTGACGCGCTGCTCGCCGGCCATCAGCGGCTCGGGTTTGAGGGAGGTCAGCGCCAGCATATGCAGGTTGGCGGAGCGAGACAACAGGGCCTCCAGCACCGCCGGCATCTCCCGGGCCGGGATCAGATCCACCGTCTGGGCCAGCAACTGCCCATCCAGCTGGTCGAGGGACGCCTGCACGCCGGCCAGCTGCTCGCGCACCCGGGCGTTGGGATCCCGCCCCAGCCGGGCCTGCTTGCCCTGGTTCTCCAGGGTCAGGATCTCCAGATCCCGCTGCGCCGCCATCAGAGCCTGGCGATCCTGGTTCAGGCGGGTATCGGCGGTCTCCAGCCAGCCATAGACGCCGAGAGCGCCCAGCAGGATGACCCCCGTCAGCAGGATCAGGATCCGCTCCCGCAGGCTGAGGGCGGCGATCCGGGTCGCCCACCCCTGCCACTGTGCCTTCATCTCCATCAGGGGGCCTCCCGCGCTATGCCACTGAGCTGGAAGGCCAGCCGGCCCTCCTTGTCCCGACTCAGGGTGAGCTCGCCAAACTGCGCCCCCGCCAGGGTCGGGGTCTGCTTGAAGCGATTCACCCAGGCGGGCACGTCCTGGCTGCGTTCGGCCACCCCGGAGAGATTGATCCGCCCATCGCTTATCTCGATCCGCTGCAGGGAGAGGCGGGCATCCCGCAGGCGGGCGAGATCCGCCATCACGCCCGCATAGCCCCGGGATTTTTGCAGGGAGAGGCTGCCAAGCTGCTGCATCAGCGCCTGCTTGGCGCCCAGCTCCTCCCGCTTGTCGGCCAGTTGCTGCTGCAACCCGGCATCCGCCTGATGACGGGCCAGCTCGGCATCCAGCCGCCTGGCCTCGCCGCGCTGCACCTCGAGCTGTGCCCGCACGCCAGCCAATTCACGGTCCAGGCCCTGCTGTTGCCAGCCATAGAAGAGGGTGGCCGCCAGCAACAACAGCAGCACGCCGCCCCAGACCAGGCTCATCTGGGGGAGGCTGGCCCACAGGCGCCTGGGTCTGAACTCGGCGCCATAGAGGTTGATATGGTGTTTCATCATTCGCTCCTGCCCAGGGCGGCGCCATAGGCACTGAGGTACTCCACCCCGGCCAGCACCGCCTTGTTGGCCATGGCCGACACCGGGAAGCCGAAGGCCTGCTCCAGGTAGCGGACCAGCAGCCCCATGGCGGAGGAGGCGATCGCGAGCTGCAACTGGCCCGGCTCCGGCAGCTTGAGATGGCCGGCCAGATAGTCGATGGAGCGCTGAAGCTCCAGCGCCAGCGCGTCGAGCAGCTCGTCTTCGGGCTCACGGGGGCCGGTGAGGACGGCAAAGCCGCGCAGCTGGCGTGAGAAGCAGAGGCCGCCCCGATGGAAGACCAGCAGTTGCAGCTCCTGTCCCCTGGGTTGCCAGAGCAGCATGCGGACCGCCTGATCCTCCTCGTAGAGGGCCGTCATGGCCAGCTCGTCGCTGACGATGGCGGCCAGGGTGGCCACGCCGTTGACCGCATCCGCCACCTGCTGTATCCGGCTCTTCGGCACGCAGATCACGTTGATCCTCGGGCGGCCCGCAGGGGGGGTCGGCAGATCCACGTAATCCATGGCGAGCTGCAGCACGGGGTCGGTGACGAAGTCCTTGACGGCCCAGGGCAGGGCCCCCGCCATCTCGGCATCGGGCACGGCGGGCTTGTCGATCTGGATCTGCTGATAAAGGCTGGCGGCCAGGGCCACCCGCACCTTAGACTTGGCCAACCCATGCTGGGAAAACAGCTCTGCCAGGGCCCTGGACCACTCGTGAGGACCATTGACGGCGCGGCTGGTAAACACGGGCGCGGGCCCCGTGCTGGCCAGCAGGATGCGATCGCTGGCCAGCAGGAGTCCGACCTGATGGCTGGGGGACGAACGTCTGAACAATGACTTCATCTGGATCTGCACCTGGCGGCATGAAACGGATTAAACCTTAACATAAACAGGCGATTAGCCTCCAATTTTATGACAGACAATGCTCCGAAGGCCGGGCCGACGCCCCCCGCAGACGACCCGCTGGCCCCCCTCAGCCTCCCCTCCCCCCTGCACAGGATCCACCACCCGCTGCTGGATGCCAGGGACGTCAGGCTCTGGTGCAAGCGGGACGACCTGATCCACCCGACCCTCTCGGGCAACAAGTGGCGCAAGCTCAAATACCACCTGGAACGGGCCAGGTCACAGGGCAAGACGCACATACTGTCGTTTGGCGGCGCCTACTCCAATCACATCCACGCCCTGGCGGCGGCTGGGTTCAGATTGGGGCTGCGCACCACGGGCATCATACGCGGTGAGGCCGCCACCGTCAGCAACGCGACCCTGAGTGCGGCCAGAGGCTGGGGCATGGATCTCGTTTTCGTGGACCGCCAGAGCTACCGGCGACGCCAGGATCCCGACTGGCTGGCCAGGTTCGAGGATGAAGACACCCTGATAGTGCCGGAGGGGGGCAGCAGCCCGTTCGCCATCCCCGGGGTGGCCGAGCTGGTGGCCGAACTGCCCTTCTCGCCGGATCTCTGGGTGCTGCCCTGCGCCAGCGGCGGCACCCTGGCGGGGCTCATCGCGGGCAAGCGGGAGCGGGAGCGGATCCTGGCCATCGCCGTGCTCAAGGGGGGAGGCTTCCTCCATGACGAGGTGTGCCGGCTTCATCCGGCGGCGGCCACCACCCAGGGATGGCACATCGCCCTGGATCACCACGACGGCGGCTACGCCAGGTTCAGCCAGGCGCTCTGGCAATGGGTGCAGGACTTCAGCGCCCAGACCGGGCTGCCGCTCGAGCCCATCTACAGCGGCAAGGCGATGTGGGGGCTGTTTCGGGAGCTGGACGCCGGCCGCATTCCCCGCGGCAGCGAGGTGGTCTTCATCCACACCGGCGGCATGCAGGGGCTGGCGGGCTTGCGGGAGCAGGGCCGTCTCTAGGACCGCCCGCCACGGCCGGTCGCGCCAAAGGGCGTTTCATCGCCCTGCCGGCGCCACAGTCAGGTGGGCATGGTGAAGGGGGCGGGCTCGGCGAACCAGGGGCCCTGCCCCGCGTGCACCCCGAGGTGGCGCAGCATCTTCCACTCGTCGCCGCTCTCCACCCCCACCGCTATCACCCGGGTCTGGGTGTTGGCACAGCCGCCCACCAGGCTGCGCACCGCCATCTGGTTGACCTGGCGCAGATGGATCTCCCGCACCAGGCTGGGGTGCAGCTTGAGGAAGTGGATCTCGAACTCCTTGATGTACTGGGTGCTCACCACGTCCTGACCCGCGTGATCGATGGCCAGCTGGCAGCCCAGCATGCGCAGCGCCCGCAGCGGCCGCTTGAGGGCCTCGTAGTGGCGGGTCACCTGGGATTCCGACAGCTGCAGGATCAGCCCCTCGTTGGTGCTGCGCGGCAGCTGGAACAGATCGAAGAAGAGCTCGCGCTGGAACTCCCGGTTGAGCAGGTTCTGGGCGCTGAGGGAGAGACTGACGGGGCAGCTCGACGCCGGCCGCTGCCGCAGCAGGCGCAGGGTGCTGGCGACCACCAGCCGGTCCAGCGGCAGCAGCAGCCCGGCCTTCTCCGCCATGGGCATGAAGACCCCCGCCTGCAGCTCCCTGCCCTGTTCGTCGTGGATGCGGATCAGCAGCTCCTGCTGCAGCACCACCTGATCCCGCTCCTGCTGCACCGGCTGCAGATAGAAGGAGATCCCCCGCTCCTCGATGCGACGGCTGATCAGGGTGCGCCAGCGCACCGTCCCCTTGCTGCTCGCCTCGTCGTTGAGGGACTTCTCGAACAGGAACCATCCGCTGTGGCCCTGCAGGCGTGCGCTCTTGAGCGCCAGCTCGGCCTCCTCCTGCACCTTGAGCAGGGAGTCCTCGGCCTGGTAGCAGACGGCCCCCAGGTAGACGGCCGTCTCCACATTGACCGCCTCGGGCCAGTGCAGGCGCTGCAGGCTCTTGAGCAGCTGGCTGGCCCCGTCCACCATCTCGCTCTCGGACATGTTGGGCAGCAGCACGGCAAATACTTGGCCCGCATAGCGGGCCTGCAGGGCGCCGCTGTGCTTGCGCACGAAGGCACCGATGGAGGCGCTCGCCTCCATCAGCAGCTCCTGGCTCGGGCGACTGCTCAACTCGGGATCCAGCTCCTCCAGCCCGGCCAGCTCGATCAGCAGCACCCCGCCGCTGATCACGCTCGCCTCCATGATGGCGCTCTCCAGCCGGTTGTCGAAGAAGAGGCGGTTGCCGATGCCCGTCGTCTTGTCGACGAAGGCGTTGCTGCGGATGAAGTTGTCGAACCGGCTGCGCTCCTTGCGGGCGTCCGCCAGCTCGGCCAGCAGATAGTCGAGGGCCTGGCTGGCCGGGGCCGGCCACTCCTCTGCCGGATCATGGGCCAGCTTGGTGAGCTTGCCATCCAGGATCAGCTGGGCCCGTTCCGCCAGCAGTTCGGCACCGCGCAACTGCTGGCGCAGCCAGCGAATGGAGTACCAGAGCCCGAACACCACGATGAAGACGCCGAGGGAGATGCCAAACATGGCCCGCATGGAGTACTCGAACTCCTTGAACGGCCTGTCCAGCTTGAAGTCGGCCCGCATGCCGGCCTGATTGGGGATCGCCTTGCTGTAGGGGATCAGCAGGCTCTCGTCGGTCTGCTGCTGCACGTCGCGAAACCAGTAGACCCGCTGCTTGTCCTGGCGGATCTCCAGTTCGACCACGTGGGAGGCCCGCAGCAGGGAGGGCAGCCAGCGGGCAAGGGCCTGCTGGTCATCGGTCACCCCCAGCTGCTTGTCGATGATCTCCACCAGGGAATCGACCCGGTTCTGCTGCAGCTCCATGCCCATCTGGCGAAAACTGAAGACCCCGCCCAGCATCACCATGGCCATGGCCGCGATCACGCACAGGGTAATAAAGGAGACGAGTTGAGTGGTCAGTTTCATGTGCCTTTCCGTAGCCGACAGCATCCATAGGGCCTCATGGTATCAGCCTTGGCCAAAGGCCGCCTATGGATGAAGATCCCGCTTCTGCAAATAAGCGGACGGGGGCGTCAGACTCTGGCCGGCAGGCCGTCGGAACGGAAAACTGGAGGAGGGGCAACACCCGGGGGAGACGGACAGAAAAATGGTCCCGCACGGGGACCAAAAGAAACACTCATATCAAAACTAACACTCTGTGCTACTGACAAAAATAGATACAGGAGTATTGAACACACGGTGAGTCAAACCGCACCGCTACTCTAGCCATTTCAGATAAGCTGGACAATTGTCATTTATGACAGGTCAGCGATTGAATCTTCATCAATCAATTTGTCATATTGGTTGTTTATCAAGGGATTACCATTTTTGTTCCAAGTGTGACCGACCCGACTCAAATCGATGCAGCTAATGCTATGATATTGCAATCCATTTGCATCCCATGCGTCCACCGGACAGGTATCTCTTGCGACGAACATCCCCTCTCTGGATCAGTCTGCTGTTGCTCTGCCTGCCACCGCTGCTGGCCTTGCCCCTCGGGCACCTGCTGGAGCGCCCCCTCGCCCGCCAGCTGCTGACACAGAAAGGCCGGGAGATAGAAGAGGCGCTGCTCGAACGCCACCGCGAACTGGATCAAGGCATTCGCCTCCAGCTGGCTCGCTTTCGTTTCGATTGTGGTCCCCAGGACATGGCGCTGCTGCGCGGTCCCCATTTTTACAGCAAGCATCTTCGAATACAGGGGCTCATTCTCGCCTCCGGCAGCGGCTGCTCCAGCCTGGGACAGACGTTGCCCTTCCACTCCGCCGACATGCCCCCCTACCCCGCTGGCGATCAGTTCGGGATCATCGCCACCCAGGCCAGCTTCCACACCGAGCAGGAGCTGGTTGCCTACTACAGGGCCGGCGGCAACATCGCCTACTGGGTGCTGAGCAACAGCTGGAGCCATGACCTGCTGAAAACCCCTTGTGCCGACTGCTTCTATCTCGAGTTCAGCCAGCTGGAACCCGGCGAGGTGAATCCCATCTTTCCTCGCGGGGACAGCACCATCAAGCAGGAAGCCGCCAGCCAGAGCCTGAGCTTCCTGGATCCCGGCAAGCAGATCAGGCAGACCCTGTGGGCAGGCAAGGCGCTGCAGCGCCATGCAAGCATGCAGGCTCGCCACTACGGCCTCTGGTATGGCGGTGCCCTGGGGGGTCTGCTGGTGGCCATCTACTGGGGGCTGCGCAACTACCGGCGCTCCCTCAAGGGGTTGCTGCAGGCCGGGCTGGCACGGCGGGAGTTCATCCCCTTCTACCAGCCCGTGGTGGACAGCCGCACCCGGGAGGTGGTCGGCTTCGAGGCACTGCTGCGCTGGCAGCGGGGGCGGAACATGGTGCCGCCAGGCACCTTCATCGCCTATGCGGAAGAGCAGGACCTGATCCTGCCCATGACGGATCAACTGCTGGAGCAGGTCATCGCCGATCTCTCCAGTCTGGCGCCGACCCAGTGGGTCAGTGTCAACCTGGTGGCCGCCCACATAGAGCAGCCCCATCTGAGCGGCCAGTTGCAACGCCATGGCTGGCCCTCTCCGGACAGGCTCACCTTCGAGCTCACGGAGCGTGAGCCCATCACCGACATCCAGGCGGCCATGGGGGAGATCGCCACCCTGCAGGAGAAGGGGTATCACTTCAAGCTGGACGATTTCGGCACCGGCTACGGCGGCTTCGCCTACCTGCAGCGCCTCGGCATCCGCCAGATCAAGATCGACAAGATGTTCGTCGACACCATAGGCACGGACGATCCCAAGCGCAACCTGCTGGAAGCCATCATCGCCTTCGGCCTCAAGTCGGACATGGAGATGATCGCCGAAGGGGTCGAGACCCAGGCCCAGGTCGACTATCTGAGCCAGCATGGCGTCCATCTGATCCAGGGTTATGTCTATGCCAGGCCCATGCCCCTCGGCAAGCTGAAGATCTGGCTGCTGGACTGGCGGCAGAACAACCCGGGCACAGTGTCGCCGGGCAGGGCTGCGGTCTGATCCAGAGCCATGTCCATGCCAGGCCCATGCCCCTCGGCAAGCTGAGGATCTGGCTGCTGGACTGGCGGCAGAACAACCCGGGCACAGCCTAACCGGTATAGGATCCGGTCTGACTGGCCGGATCCCTCACCTCTTGCCACAAAAATGATTTTCCCTCGAGTGGACAACACCCTATATCATCAACGGGTTCGTCACCCCGGTGACGCCGTCAAGTTGCTCCATACCCTGTCGGCCACCGCCGCCCCGAGATGAGAACCACTGCCTATGAAGTCATTTATCCGCCAAGAGATTGCCCTGCCCGCCGGCCTGCTGACCCTGCTCTTCTTCAAGACCCTCGGCAGCGAGCTGCTGACGGAGGCAACCCCCCTTGCGGTCTACCTGCCGGTGTCGCTGCTCCTGCTGGCCGTCGTCACCTGGGCCATCTTCTCCGTCGTCCGTCACTCCGATGCCCTGGCCATCAAGCTCGGCGAACCTTTTGGCACCCTGATCCTCACCCTGTCGGTCATCTCCCTGGAGGTGGTGATGATCTCCTCCGTCATGCTGACCGGCGAGCCCAACCCCACCATGGCCCGCGACACCATGTTCGCCGTGGTGATGCTGGTGACCAACGGCCTGGTGGGCTTCACCCTGCTGTTTGGCGGCTGGCGCTACCACACTCAGAACTTCAATCTGGACGGGGTCAAATCCTATCTGGTGGCGATCATTCCCCTGGCCCTGCTCTGCCTGGTACTGCCCAACTTCACCCAGGGGGGCTCCCAGGGCGGCCTGTCCGGCGCCATGTCCTGGATGCTGATCATCATCTCGCTGCTGCTCTACGGCGTCTTCCTGCTGATCCAGACTCGCAGCCACAGCCACTTCTTCGTCGACAGCGACCACGAGGATCACGAGGAGCACCACGGCCCCCTGCGCAGCAACGTCTATCACACCCTGCTGCTGCTGGCCTACCTGGTGGTGGTGATCCTGCTGGCCAAGACGCTCGCCATCCCCATCAATCACGGTGTCCATGTGATGGAGGCCCCGGCGGCCCTGGGTGGCTTCATCGTCGCCTGTATCGTGCTGGCGCCGGAGGCGGTCGGCGCCATCAAGGCGGCCTTCAACAACCAGCTGCAGCGCGCCATGAACCTCTACTTCGGCTCCGTGCTGGCTACCATCGCCCTCACCGTTCCCTCGGTGCTCTTCATCGGCTCCCTGGTGGGCCACGACGTGCGCCTCGGCCTATCCCCGGCCGACATGGTACTGCTCGTCACCACCCTCATGGTGTGCAAGGTGACCTTCAGCAGCGGCCGCACTCACGCCCTGCACGGCGCCACCCACCTGGTGCTCTTCGTGGTCTACCTGTTCCTGATGTTCGAGCATGGCTAACGGCGCCAACTCTTCATGGTGCCCTTCACGGCCCACCGGTGCCTGATATTCGAACACGGATAACAGTGTCCGCAGCTGGTCAGCCCGCTCCCGATGGCCAAGGACAGGAGCGGCACCCAAAAGCCAGAAATAAAAAGACCGCCCCATGGGCGGTCTTTTTTTATGGTTTGCTCAGGCTTCGATTCAGAGGCTGGGCAGGATCCCGGCCGGGATCAGGTCGTTGTAGCTGGCACGGCCCAGCAGCGCGGCCGCCGCCTCGATGTCCGGCGCGAAATACCTGTCCTTGTCGTAGAAGCTGACCTCTTCCCGCAGCCGGCCCTTGGCCAGCTCGATAAGCTCGGTGCTGCGCAGCGGCGCGCGGAAATCCAGCCCCTGGGCCGCCGCCAGCAGCTCCACCGCCAGGATGCCGCGGGTGTTCTCGGCCATGTCTGCCAGCCGGCGGCCGGCGAAGGTGGCCATGGAGACGTGATCCTCCTGGTTCGCGGAGGTGGGCAGGCTGTCCACCGAGGCCGGGTGGGCCAGCGTCTTGTTCTCGGAGGCGAGCGCCGCCGAGGTGACCTGGGCGATCATGAAGCCGGAGTTGACGCCGCCGTTGTTCACCAGGAAGGCCGGCAGACCGGACATCCGCGAGTCGATCAGCAGCGCCATGCGCCGCTCGGAGAGCGAGCCTATCTCGGCGATGGCCAGCGCCAGGTTGTCGGCGGCGAAGGCCACGGGTTCTGCGTGGAAGTTGCCGCCGGAGAGGATGTCTTCATCCTCGGCAAACACCAGGGGGTTGTCGGAGACCGCATTGGCCTCGCACACCAGCACCTCGGCCGCCTGGCGGATCTGGGTCAGACAGGCGCCCATCACCTGCGGCTGGCAACGCAATGAGTAAGGATCCTGTACCTTCTCGCAATTGTGGTGGGACATGCCGATCTCGCTGCCATCCACCAGCAGGTGGCGGTAGCAGGCGGCCGCGTCGATCTGGCCACGCTGACCACGCACCGCGTGGATGCGGGCGTCGAAGGGACGGCGGCTGCCGAGTGCGGCCTCCACGCTCATGGCACCTATGGTGATGGCGCCGGCGTAGAGATCCTCGGCGTGGAACAGCCCTTCCAGCGCAAACGCCGTGCTCGCCTGGGTACCGTTGAGCAGCGCCAGCCCCTCTTTCGGCGCCAGGGCGATGGGCACCAGGCCTGCAATCTTGAGGGCAGTGGCGGCGTCGATCAGCTCGCCCTTGTGACGGGCCTTGCCTTCACCTATCAGCAGGCAGCTCATGTGGGCCAGGGGCGCCAGATCGCCGGAGGCACCGACGGACCCCTTCTTCGGCACCACGGGGTACACCTCGGCGTTGATGAGCCGCATCAGGGCCTCCAGCACCACCAGCCGGATGCCGGAGAAGCCGCGGGCCAGGGAGTTGAGCTTGAGCACCATCATCAGCCGTACGGTGGCGTCATCCATATACTCGCCAATCCCTGCCGCGTGGGAGAGCACTATGGAGCGCTGCAGCTCGTCCAGCTGCTCCACCGGGATCCGGGTGTTGGCCAGCAGGCCAAAGCCGGTGTTGATGCCGTACACCACGCGGTTCTGCTCGATCACCTTGGAGACCACGGCGGCGGAGGCGTGGATCCCCGGCAGGGCGGCGGGATCCAGTGAAACGTGTACCGGCTCGCGGCTGACGCGGCGCAGGGTGGCGAGGGTCAGCTCGCCCGGCAACAGATTGAGTTCAAACATCTTATTTCGCTCCCTTGCCAGCTGTATCCAGCATCGGCAGATCCAGTTTCGCATCAACGGCACAGTTGATGGCAATTTCATAACCGGCATCGGCGTGACGCATCACCCCGGTACCTGGATCGTTGCGCAGCACGCGGCCGACCCGCTTGGCGGCGTCGTTGGTGCCGTCACAGACGATCACCACGCCGGAGTGCTGGGAGAAGCCCATGCCGACCCCGCCGCCGTGGTGCAGGGAGACCCAGGTTGCGCCGCCGGCGGTGTTGAGCAGGGCGTTGAGCAGCGGCCAGTCGGAAACGGCGTCGGAGCCATCCATCATGGATTCGGTCTCGCGGTTCGGGCTCGCCACCGAGCCGGAGTCCAGGTGGTCGCGGCCGATGACGACGGGGGCTTTCAGCTCGCCATTCTTCACCATCTCGTTGAAGGCCAGGCCCAGGCGCACCCGATCCTTGACACCGACCCAGCAGATCCGCGCCGGCAGGCCCTGGAAGGCGATGCGCTCGCGGGCCATGTCGAGCCAGTTGTGCAGGTGGGGATCGTCCGGGATCAGCTCTTTTACCTTCTGGTCGGTCTTGTAGATGTCTTCCGGGTCGCCGGAGAGCGCTACCCAGCGGAACGGGCCGATCCCCTCGCAGAACAGCGGGCGAATGTAGGCCGGGACGAAGCCGGGGAAGTCGAAGGCGTTTTTCACCCCCTCTTCCAGCGCCATCTGACGGATGTTATTCCCATAATCGAGCGTGGCGGCACCGCGGGATTGCAGGGTCAGCATGGCCTCCACCTGGCGGGCCATGGAGCGGCGAGCCGCCACGTTGACCTCTTGCGGCGCGCTCTTTTGCAGCTCGCGCCACTGGGCCAGGCTCCAGCCCTGGGGCAGGTAGCCGTGCACCGGGTCATGGGCTGAGGTCTGGTCGGTCACCACGTCCGGCGTGATGCCACGCGCCACCAGCTCGGCGAAGACGTCGGCGGCGTTGCCGAGCAGGCCGACGGAGACGGCGGTGCCGCTCTGCCTGGCCTCTTCGACCATGGCCAGCGCCTCATCCAGGCTGTAGGCCTTCTTGTCGACGTAGCGGGTCTTGAGACGGAAGTCGATGCGGGTCTCGTCGCACTCCACGGCGATCATGGAGAAACCGGCCATGGTGGCGGCCAGCGGCTGGGCGCCACCCATGCCACCCAGGCCCCCGGTCAGGATCCAGCGGCCCGCAGGCTTGCCGTCGAAATGCTGGTTCGCCACCGCGAAGAAGGTCTCGTAGGTGCCCTGCACTATCCCCTGAGTACCTATGTAGATCCAGGAGCCGGCGGTCATCTGGCCGTACATCATCAATCCCTTCTTGTCGAGCTCGTTGAAGTGCTCCCAGTTGGCCCAGTGCGGCACCAGGTTGGAGTTGGCGATCAGCACCCGAGGCGCGTCCTTGTGGGTCTGGAACACGCCGACCGGCTTGCCGGATTGCACCAGCAGGGTCTGGTCGTCCTCGAGCCGGGTCAGCACCTCGACGATCTTGTCGTAGCAGGCCCAGTTGCGGGCGGCGCGGCCGATGCCGCCATAGACCACCAGGGACTGGGGATGCTCCGCCACTTCCGGATCCAGGTTGTTCATCAGCATCCGCAGGGGCGCCTCGGTGAGCCAGCTCTTGGCGGTCAGCTGGGTGCCGCGGGAGGCGCGGATCACGCGGCTCGGATCGTGGCGGGGATCCTGGTGTTGTACAGACATAGACACTCCTTGTTTAGCGATACGGTCAGGCGCGGTGCGCCGCTACTTGGTCAACTGGTGGACCAGGCGCGCGGCCACGCGGGCGCTGCGGTTGTCCTGATCCAGGTTCGGGTTGTACTCGGCCAGATCGGCGAGCCTGAGCTTGCCGCTGGCCCGGATATGGGCGATCAGGGGTTCGATGACGGCCAGCTCCACGCCGCGGGCGGCGGGGGCGCTCACTCCCGGCATCACGGCGCCGGGCAAGACATCGAGATCGATGGTCAGATAGAGGTGATCGCAGCGGGCGATAAAGGCATCCAGTCCCGCCAGCAGCACCGGCAGCTCGGCCGGCGTCATCGCCTCGTCCAGCACGTGCCAGACCCCCAGCGCCTCGGCGCGGGCAAAGAGCGCCGCGGTGTTGGCGGTCTCGGCCACCCCGAGGCAAGCATAGTTAAAAGGGGTGCCCTGGGCTGCGCACTGCTCGGCAATCTGGAAGAAGGGGGTGCCCGAGCTCGCCTGCTCCTGTTTCATGCGCAGGTCGAAGTGGGCGTCGAAATTGATGATGCCGACCTTGCCCTTGCCAGCCAGATGACGGTTGAGGCCGCTCCAGCTGCCGAAGGCCACCTCGTGACCGCCCCCCAGCACCAGGGGGAAGTGCCCCTGGTCCAGCGCACGGGCGACCCGCTCGGCCAACCGGTCGTGGGCGGCATCGAGATCCCCGTCGTCGCAGTGCACGTCGCCGCCGTCATGGACGGGTCGGCCCAGGTGCCAGGCGGTGTTGGCCAGCAGCTTGCGGATGGCCTGGGGTGCACCGGCGGCGCCCACCCGGCCCTTGTTGCGGCGAACCCCCTCGTCACAGGCGAAGCCGAGCAGCACCACGCTAGGCTCGCTGTCGGCTTGCCAGGACTGCGCCTCTTGCCAAGGCAGCACTTTGTCGTGCCAGCGCAGGGCCAGATCACCATCTTCCGGATCCTGGCGCCCCTGCCAGACCGACATGTCGACCGGGTTGAACTTATCCATGGTGCGTCTCCTCGCCGTTGAATACCCGGCTGACCAGCTGATCGACGCCGACCAGGTAGCTGATTTCGGAGGGGTGCGCGCAGCTCCAGATAAGGAAATCCGCCTGCATGCCCACTCTCAACTGCCCCAGATGTTCCTGCTCGCCGAGCGCTTTGGCGGCATGGCGGGTCACCCCGGTCATGGCCTCCACCGGGGTCAGGCCGAACAGGGTGCAGGCCATGTTCATGGCCATGCGCAGGGAGACGATGGGGGCCGTACCCGGGTTGATGTCGGAGGAGACCGCCATGGGCACCCCGGCGCGGCGCAGGGCTTCGACAGGTGGCAGCTTGGTCTCCTTCAGGAAATAGAAGGCGGTGGGCAGCAGGGTGGCGACCACGCCGCGGTGGGCCAGCGCCTGTATTCCCTCCTGATCCAGATACTCCAGGTGATCCACCGAGAGGGCGCCGAAATTGGCGGCGAGCGTGCTGCCCCCCAGATTGGAGAGCTGATCCATGTGCCCCTTCACCGCGAGGTTGTACTGATCCGCCGCCAGATAGACCTGCTCGGTCTGGGCGAGGGAAAAGCCGATGTGTTCGCAGAAGACGTCCACCGCATCCGCCAGACCCGCCTCGGCGGCGGCCGGGATGATCTCCTGGCAGATGGTCTCGACCCAGGAGTCGGGATCGTCCCGATACTCCGGTGGCACAGCATGGGCCGCCAGCAGGGTGGTCTTGACCCGGATCGGCAGCGCCTCCCCCAGCCGGCGGGCGACTCGCAGCATCTTGAGCTCGTCCGCCAGGGTGAGGCCATAGCCGGACTTGATCTCCACCGTGGTGACCCCTTCCCGGATCAGGGACCAGATCCTCGGCAGCGCCAGCTCATAGAGCTGATCCTCGCTGGCCGCGCGGGTGGCGCGCACGGTGGAGAGGATGCCCCCCCCCCTGCGGGCGATCTCCGCATAGGGCACCCCTTTCTGGCGCAGCTCGAACTCCTCGGCCCGGCTGCCGGCGAAGACGAGGTGGGTGTGGCAGTCGATGAGGCCTGGGGTCACCAGCCTGCCCTTCATGTCGCGCCAGTGGGCGGGATGGGGCCCCTTGAGATCCTGCATGGGGACCAGGGCGTGGATCCTGCCGTCGTGAACGCCGAGGGCGTGAGGCTCCAGCAGGCCGTAGTCCGCCAGATCGGGGCGCAGGGTGGCGGGCGTCACGTTGAGCCAGACCCGCTCGCAGTTCAACAGTTCCTTGTTCATACCGACCTCTAAATGTATATACAATATTTTATAGCCGATCTCTGGAGAGAAAGAAAGGATCCAGTTCACATCTTGATAACAGCGGCTTTATTAGAGTTTAGGCACAAAAAAGCCCACCAGAAGGTGGGCTTTCAAATGCCTATTATGTATATACAATCAGGCCAATCGGGTCTTGGAGCTCAACTTGTAGCGGGAGCCCGGCGAGAGCAGGCGGGCATAGGAGACCAGGTAGCCGTCCGACCAGGTGCGCCGGTGCAGCAGCAGGCAGGGGGTATCGACCCGCACCTGCAGCAACCCGGCCTCGCCGGCACTCGGCAGCACCGCCTCCACCACGTGCTCCATCTCGGAGAGGGGGCAGACCTCCATCAGATAGCTGTTCGGCGTCTGCCTCGTGAAATCCTGCTCGCCGTATTCCGGCAGGCGCTCGGCATCGACGAAGCGCTCCTCCAGCTGCAGCGGCTCCCCGTCGGCCTGGTGGACGATGAGGCTGTGAAAGGTGGGTGCACCCACCCGCAGGCCCAGACGCACCGCCACCTTCTCGTCGGCGGCCTGGCGTTGCAGGCGGATCACGCGAGCGCTGTACTGGCTGCCCCGCTCGGCGATCTCGTCGGCGATGTTGCGAATGGCCAGGAGCGGCGACTCGGTACGCCTGTCCGCCACGAAGCTGCCGGCGCCGGCGCTGCGCACCAGCCAGCCCTCGGCCACCAGCTCACGCAGCGCCTTGTTCACCGTCATCCGGCTCACGGCGAACTGCGCGCACAGGGCGGCCTCGGTCGGGATCCTGTCCCCCGCCTGGTAGTGGCGTTCGCGGATCCCGTCCAGGATGTGCTGCTTGATCTGAAGGTAGAGGGCGGGGGCCACCAGGCGGCGCCTCAGCGACGGCGGTGGGGCGGACGCATGTCCGGCCAGGCGCGATAGACGTCCGGGATCTGGTCAGGGCCGCTGATGCAGAGATCGAGATCGTGCAGCAGACCGTCCTTGATGCCATAGATCCAGCCGTGCACCGCCAGCTCCTGACCCTTGCGCCAGGCATTCTGGATGATGGTGGTGTGGCAGACGTTCGCCACCTGCTCGGCCACGTTCAGCTCGCACAGGTAGTCG
The DNA here is from genome assembly GCF_000820085.1 of Aeromonas sanarellii. Taxonomy (GTDB): domain Bacteria; phylum Pseudomonadota; class Gammaproteobacteria; order Enterobacterales; family Aeromonadaceae; genus Aeromonas; species Aeromonas sanarellii. The sequence goes on along the minus strand of NZ_CDBN01000033.1, from coordinate 35,825 downwards.
AAGCGCTCGTGCTCATCCTCAATGGCCTCGAGCTCTTCGCCGTACTTGAAGTAGACGTCCTTGATGTTGCGCAGCCAGTTGTCGATGAGGCCCAGCTCCTGGTTCTGCATCGCCGCCTTGACGCCGCCGCAGCCGTAGTGGCCGCAGACGATGATGTGTTTCACCTTGAGCACCTCCACCGCGTATTGCAGCACGGAGAGGCAGTTGAAATCGGTGTGTACCACCAGGTTGGCGACGTTGCGGTGGACGAAGACATCCCCCGGCAGCAGTCCCATCAGCTGGTTGGCGGGTACCCGGCTATCGGAGCAGCCGATCCAGAGGTACTCCGGGGCCTGCTGGGCGGACAGGGTAGCGAAGAAATTGGGATCCTCGGCCTTGATCCGTTCCGCCCACTCGCGGTTGTTGGTAAACAGGTCGTTCAACAGTTTCACTTCTGCTCTCCCTAACTGTGGCAGTGGCGGCAACATAACATACACAAGGGTAACCAAGGCAAGGCCGACCAGATCCCCGTGAAACAAAAACAGGGCCATCAGGCCCTGTCTCGTGTTGGAGGCCCTCAGGCATCCATGGCGTCTTTCAGCTTCTTGAGGGCGTTTTTCTCAAGCTGACGCACGCGCTCGGCGGAAACGCCATAGTTGTCGGCCAGCTCCTGCAAGGTGGTCTTGCTCTCCTCATCCAGCCAGCGGGCACGGATGATGTGCTGGCTGCGCTCATCCAGGGTGGCGAGCGCCGCGCTCAGACGACGGGTGGCGTGGTTGTCCCAGTTGTCGTTCTCTATGGTGGCGGCCAGATCGGAAGACTTGTCTTCCAGGTAGTGCACCGGGGCGAAGCTGCCCTCGTCCTCGTCGTCACCCACCAGATCGAAGGCCTGATCGTAGTTGCTCATGCGCGCCTCCATCTCGGTGACGTCGGCGGCAGAGACCCCGAGGTCGGCAGCCACGGCCTGCACCTCTTCGTGATTCAGCCAGCCCAGACGCTTCTTGGACTTGCGCAGGTTGAAGAACAGCTTGCGCTGGGCCTTGGTGGTGGCCACCTTGACCATGCGCCAGTTGCGCAGCACGTATTCGTGGATTTCGGCCTTGATCCAGTGCACGGCGAAGGAGACCAGACGCACCCCGACGCTCGGGTCGAAGCGCTTGACGGCTTTCATCAGGCCGATGTTGCCTTCCTGCACCAGATCGGCCTGAGGCAGGCCATAGCCGGAGTAGCTCTTGGCCACGTGAACGACAAAACGCAGATGCGACATGACCAGCTGACGGGCAGCCTCGAGATCGCCATCCTGCTGCAAACGCATCGCCAGTTCGCGCTCTTCCTCTGCGCTCAGCACAGGGATCGAGTTGACTGCCTGGATATAGCCTTCCAGACTACCTTGCGGAATCAGAGCCATAGTGCGCTGCAATGAAGTTCCCATGTTCTACCTCTTACTTTTCAATCGAATCAGTCTAACACCCTGAGAAGGCGTGTCTACCGACCAGGTATCATTCTGCGGGCTGAATCAAACATAACCCCAGCATGAACCCGGCCTATCTTAGGCTGACGGCATGAATCATAAATGAACGGTCAAAAAAAAGGGGTCACAGTGAAGGACCCCTGAAAAGTAGCATGCTAAGTCCATTGTTGCGGAGCTCGCAACCTTCACATGCTTGCCAAGTCAGACGAGCAAGGCATAGGGGCCATACCCGTATTCATTCTGTTGCAGTAAATAGACCGTTGATAAATCAAAAGGTTCAGAGGATCCACATAATGATCCTCTGCACGGATACCATTCAGATTACTCTGAGAAAGTGGCCCGTGCCAGAAACGGGCCACTCTTTTACTTGATCCAGTTCGCAAAATCCAGTGGTTTGCGTTGCTGGTAAATCAATCAGGAAGGTTCGATGTCGCGAATGTGGCGATGGACCGAAAACCAGGAGGCGATCAGCCCCAGCAAGGCCCCCAGCAGTATGAGGTTGAAGCCGTCGAACGCCCCCATCCCCACCAGCCGGAAGTTGCTGTTGTAGAGCCCCGCCAGCTCCTTCACCACCCCCTCGCTCCAGATCACCATCACCTCGGTCAGCCACCAGGCCAGCATGCCGCCGATGACACCGAACCAGATGCCGGTATAGAGGAAGGGACGATGGATGAAGGCATCGGTCGCCCCCACCAGCTTGAGCACTTCGATCTCGGAGCGCTGGTTGAGAATATTCAGCCTGAGCGTGTTGCCGACGATCAGCAGCACGGCAGAGAGCAGCAGCACGGCGATGCCGGTGATGGTGTGGCGCAGCAGGTTCATGATCCCCTGCAGCCGGGTCAGCCACTGCAGATCCAGCTTGCCCTGCTCGATGCCGGGTTCGTTCTCCAGCTTGGCGAGCAGCTCCGCGGCCCCTTCCGGATTCTGCCAGCGCGGATCCGGGATCACGCTCAGCACCGGCGGCAGCGGGTTGCTGTCGAGATAATCCAGGGCATCGCCGAAGCCGGAGATCTCGCGAAACTCCTTGAGCGCCTCGTCCCGGTTCATGTAGGTGACGGACTCCACCTCGGGATAGAGCAGGATCCGCTGCTTCATGTCGAGGATGCTCTGCTCCGGCAGATCCTTGCGCAGATAGAGGGAGATCTGGGAGCTGGTCTGCCAGCTCCCTTCCACCACTTCGGCGTTTTTCAGCAGCACGTGGAAGCAGGAGGGCAGCGCCAGACTGACACCGAGCACCGCCAGGGTCATCAGGGAGGCAAGCGGGTTGCGCCACAGCTCCCCCAGGCTGGCAAAGGCCTGACGCACGTGATCCACGCCATACATCATCAGACGACGCAACGGCGGCTGTTTATGACGAACAATAGCCATCAGCACTCTCCCCCGTGTCGAATATCCGCGACCTGATCCATCCACATGACCATCATCAGACGGCGCAGCGGCAGCTGTTTATGACGAACGATGGCCATCAGAGTTCCTCCCCGGACGAATACATGCGCCCCGCCTTGAGGGTCAGGGTGCGATAGCGCATGCGGGCGATCAGCCCCAGATCATGGGTGGCAATCAGCACCGAGACCCCGAAGCGGTTGAACTCCTCGAACAGGCGCATGATGTCCATGGAGAGCTGGGGATCCAGGTTACCGGTCGGCTCATCCGCCAGCAGCAGGGGCGGCTTGTTGACGATGGCGCGGGCGATGCCGACCCGCTGCTGCTCACCGCCGGAGAGCATGCGCGGCTGGTAGCGCTCCTTGCCGAGCAGGCCCACCTTGTCCAGCGCCGCCGCCACCCGCTTGTTGATGTCGGCATGGCTGTAGCCATCGATCACCAGGGGCAGGGCCACGTTGTCGAACACGGTGCGGTCCATCAGCAGCCGGTGATCCTGGAAGATCATCCCGATCTGGCGGCGCACATAGGGGATCTGGCTGCGCTGGATATGGCTAACGTCATCGCCGTGGAAGAAGACGCGGCCATCGGTCGGTCGCTCCATCACGCTGATGAGTTTCAGGAGGGTGCTCTTGCCCGCCCCCGAATGGCCGGTCAGGAAGGCCATCTCCCCCTTGCGCAGGTGGAAACTGACCTTCTGCAGCGCCTGATGGCCACCGCTGTATACCTTGCTGACCTTGTCAAAACGAATCATAACGGTTCCCTGACAGTGACAAACCCCGACCGGGATCGAGGTGGATCATACCCTGAGAGTGACAAGCCCCGACCGGAGTCGGGGCTGGGACACTGCTCATCGCGGCTGAGCTGGCGCATCGCGGCCAGGCTCATTCATCGCGACTGAACAACGCCTCGATAAAGTCGTTGGCGACGAAGGGGCGCAGATCGTCGATCCCCTCGCCCACCCCGATGTAGCGGATCGGGATCTGGAACTTGTCCGCCACCGCGAAGATGACGCCGCCCTTGGCGGTGCCGTCCAGCTTGGTGAGGGTGATGCCGGTCAGGCCCACCGCTTCGCTGAACAGCTTGGCCTGACTCAGGGCGTTCTGGCCGGTGCCCGCGTCCAGGGTCAGCATGATCTCGTGGGGCGCCACATCGTCCAGCTTCTTCATCACCCGCACCACCTTCTTGAGCTCCTCCATCAGGTTGCTCTTGTTCTGCAAGCGGCCGGCGGTATCGGCGATCAGCACGTCGGCGCCGCGGGAGCGGGCAGCCTCGATGGCGTCATAGATGACGGAGGCGGAGTCGGCACCCGTGTGCTGGGCTATCACCGGAATGTTGTTGCGCTGGCCCCACACCTGCAGCTGCTCGACGGCGGCGGCGCGGAAGGTATCGCCGGCGGCCAGCATCACGCTCTTGCCCTCGGCCTGGAACTGCTTGGCCAGCTTGCCGATGGTGGTGGTCTTGCCGACGCCGTTCACACCCACCATCAGGATCACATAGGGCTTCTTGCTGGTGTCGATCACCAGCGGCTGCTCGACCTTGGCCAGCATCTCGCCCATGTCCTGCTTGAGCAGGCCGTAGAGCGCCTCGGCATCCTTGAGCTGCTTGCGATCCGCATGCTGCACCAAGCCTTCGATGATGCGGCTGGTGGTGTCCACGCCGAGATCGGCGGTTAGCAGCTGGGTCTCCAGCTCTTCGAACAGATCGTCATCGATCTTCTTGCCGCGGAACAGGCCGAAGAAACCGGAGCCGATATTCTCCCTGGTGCGCACCAGGCTGCGTTTGAGGCGGGCGAAGAAGCCCTCCCGCTGCGGCTTCTCCTGGGTGTCGTCGTCCACCTTGGCGGCCAACGGCAAAGCGACAAGTGCGGCGGCCTGTGCCTCCATCTCGGCTACCAGGCGCAGATCTTCCGCTCTCTGGGCCTCTTTGGCGATACGGGCCTCCTCGGCAGCCTGGGCTTCGGCGGCGATACGAGCTTCTTCGGCAGCCTGAACTTCGGCGGCAAGACGGGCCTCTTCCGCGGCCTGAGCCTCGGCGGCAAGACGCGCTTCTTCGGCAGCCTGAGCCTCGGCGGCAAGGCGCGCTTCTTCCGCGGCCTGAGCCCCGGCGGCAAGACGGGCCTCTTCCGCGGCCTGAGCCTCGGCAGCATGACGGGCCTCTTCCGCAGCCTGAGCTTCGGCGGCGATACGAGCTTCTTCGGCAGCCTGAGCCTCGGCGGCAAGGCGCGCTTCTTCCGCGGCCTGAGCCCCGGCGGCAAGGCGCGCTTCTTCCCCAGCCTGGGGATCGGCAGCGATCAGGGCCTCATTGACGATGACGGGCTCGAGTTCGCCCTCCGGCTCTTCCGCCACCAAGGGGCCTTCCTCTGGACCCGTCAGGGCTGCCTCGTGCGGCACAGCAGGAGCCTCGGTCAGGGGGGCATCAACTACGGGAGCGGGGGCAACGGTGACCTCGGACTCGGCGACAGCCGGGGTGGCGTCGGGCGCCTGCGATGGGACGGCCTCAGCCTCTTCTTTCTTGCGGCCGAAACCCAGCCAGGAAAACAAACCTTTTGCCATCTAAAAATACTCACATCAAAGGCTGACTGCTAAGATAGCCGTCCCTCGGCGGGTCGGCATAAAAATGAACCGCCTTATACTATCACTTTATTTTCTGACGACGAAACGCGATGCCCAGAGTGAAATCCAGCCGTAACGGCCCGAGCAAGAGCCCGGCCCCCCAGGGGCGCGCGGGCGTGGTACGAATCATCAGCGGCCAGTGGAAGGGGCGCAAACTGCCGGTCAGGGATGTGGAAGGACTCAGACCCACCACGGATCGCGTCAAGGAGACCATCTTCAACTGGCTGGCACCCCATGTGCGCGGCGCCCGCTGCCTCGATCTCTTTGCCGGCAGTGGCGGGCTGGGGCTGGAGGCCTTGTCGCGTTACGCCGAGCAGGTGACTCTGATCGAGATGGACAGGGGCGCCGCCGACCAGCTCAGAAAGAACCTGGCCGTGCTCGGCAGCACTCAGGGCCAGGTGATCCAGGCCGATGCGGTGAGCTGGCTGCAAGGCCAGACCACCCCCTTCGATCTGGTGTTCCTGGATCCGCCGTTTCGCCGCGAACTGCTGCCTCAGGTGTGCGAGCTGCTGGAACAGCGCGGCTGGCTCGCGCCGGACGCCCTCATCTATCTTGAGCGGGAAAAAGAGATGGCCGATCTGGCCCTGCCCGCCAGCTGGCAATTGCTCAAGGACAAGCAGGCGGGTCAGGTCTGCTACCAGCTCTATCTGCGGGACACCAGAAATGACGCTGCAGTTTAAAGGGGGAGATGGGCGCTATGCCCCTTCCCGTCAATGTGGGCAATTACTCAAGGACAAGCAAGTCGATCAGATCAGGTCTGCTACCAGCTCTATCTGCGGGACACCAGGAATGACGCTGCGGTTTAAAGGGGGAGATGGGCGCTATGCCCCTCCCCGTCAATGTGGGCAACGACTCAAGGAAAGGCAGGCCGGTCGGGTCTGCCATCAACTCTATGTACGGGAGGTAGGCGATGAAGCGGGCGTTTAATCTGTTGGCAATGGGGGTGCTGCTGTTCTTCTGGTTCGGCGTGGTGCTCGCCCTGCTGGGCACCCTGCCGGGCAAACTGAACGGCTTTCTGCCGGTGTGCGGCGTCATAGTGATACTGATGCACTGGGTGCAGGCGAGCATGATCAAGGCCGCCTGCAAGCCCTATTTCGCGGTCACCCGCCTCGAATTCACCCAGGTGCTGATCTTCGGGGTGTTCGGCATGATGGAGATCCGCGCCAAGCTGCAGGCCATCATAGACGCCAGGCAGAAGGGAGAGACCCCGCCCCGGGCCGACTGAGGTCGACCCGCCCTGCCAGACCGGAAGGAGTGACTCGTCACTCCTTCTGCGTTTTTCCGAGGCTGATGCCCAGCTTGATGGAGAGCGCGGCCAGCAGCAACAGCATGGCGATGAGGGAGAAGAAGTTGCTGCCAAGCTCGGGGTACTGCACCTTGAGCAGGGCCGAGTGCCCGAACACGCCGATGAAGAAGCAGATCAGCATGCAGCTGGGGGTGTTGCCCACCATGGGCTCGTGACGATAGTGCTGGTAGAGCTGGTTGGCCGCCAGCAGCAGGGCGATCAGGGGGAAGAAGGAGAAGGGGACGACCGACTCCAGCAGGGTCGACAGGAAGGCATCCCCGCAGATACCCATCAGCAGGGCCAGCACCAGGGGCTTCTTCGGGATCGGGTTCGGTTCATGCATGAGGCTGTCCATCCTTGCGTTAAGAGAGAGATTCGCGGCGCTTGCGGTTCTGCACCTCGGCGCCCATGGCGATCATCCGCAGCTGGCTGATGGTGCGCTCCGACAGCGCCTTGCACTCTTCGGGGGTCATGTCGAGGGCATCGGCACCGGCGCTGAAGACGATGGTCACCATGGCCTCGGCCTGGATGTAGGCCTCTTCCCGTGGAGCCTCAGTCGTAGCCTCCAGATAGTCGGTGAGCTCGGCGATGAAGTGCTGGATCTCCCGGGCCACCGCCTGACGGAAGGCGGCCGAGGTGCCGGAGCGCTCGCGCAGCAGCAGGCGGAAGATGTTCGGGTTGTTCTCGACGAATTCCATGAAGGTCTGCACCGAGGTGCTGATGACGCTGCCACCACCGGCGATGCGCTGGCGCGCCTGGCGCATCAACTGGCGCAGGGTCAGCCCCCCCTCGTCCACCAGGGTCAGCCCCAGCTCTTCCATGTCGCGAAAATGACGGTAGAAGGAGGTCGGGGCTATGCCCGCCTCCCTGGCCACTTCCCGCAGGCTGAGGTTGGAGAAGCTGCGGTTGGCACAGAGTTGACTGAACGCCGCGTCGATCAGCGTACGCCGGGTCTTTTCTTTTTGTTGCGCGCGAATACCCACGAAAACAGTCACCTTGAGATTAGCGAGGCCAGATGATAACCCGAAGGGCGGGACGGGATCAGGTTTGTCTCCGACTTTTTTACCATTGACCCGCATTCCGGCTCAATGGAGAATAGTGAACAGCTGTTCGCTGAAAGGAACCGAGTGAGATGGAACGCCCCCCGATCATCATGACCAACACCCTGCTGTTTGCCCTCTCCGGGCTGACCGCGCTGATCGCCGTGCCCTGGTACGGCATGACCCATGGCTATGACCTCTGGCAGTGGGGCAGCTTCCTGCTGCTGTTCTGCTACTGCGGCATCTCCATCACCGCCGGCTACCACAGGCTCTGGTCCCACAAGGCCTACAAGGCGCACCCGCTGCTGCAGTGGATCTTCGCCATCGGCGGCGCCCTCGCCCTGCAGAACTCGGCGCTGCACTGGTCGTCGGATCACCGCCGCCACCACCGCCATGTGGATGACAACCAGAAGGATCCCTACAGCGCGGGCCGCGGCTTCTGGTTCTCCCACATCGGCTGGATGCTGCGGGAATACCAGCGCGACACCTACCACGACTACAGCAACGTGCGGGATCTGCAGAACAACCCCGTGGTCGCCTTCCAGCACAGGCACTATCTGGCGCTGACCCTCAGCACCAACATCGGCATTCCGTTGCTGCTGGGACTCGTGCACGGGGACCTGCTCGGCATGCTGCTGCTCGCCGGGGTGCTGCGCATGGTGATGACCCATCACACCACCTTCTTCATCAACTCCCTGGCCCACATATGGGGCAGCCAGCCGTTCACCGATCGCAACAGCGCGCGGGACAACGGCATCCTGGCCTTCTTCACCTTCGGCGAGGGGTACCACAACTTCCACCACCTGTTCGAGAACGACTACCGCAACGGCATCCGCTGGTGGCAGTTCGACCCCACCAAGTGGCTGATCCAGAGCGCCGCCTGGTGCGGGCTGGCCAAAGACCTGAGATCCTGCCCGGAGGAGCGCATCGAGCAGGCCCGGCTGGAGATGCAGCTCAAGCGGGCCCAGGCCAGGCTGCATAAGCAGGATGACAGGGAGCTGTGGCAGGCGCTGCTGCAGGAGGAGTACGACAAGCTGAGCCAGCAGATCCAGCACTACTACGCCAGCCGCAAGCAACTGCTGGAGCAGCGCGGGCGCAAGGCCCTGGCGCGCTACGACAGGCTCAGGCTGCAGCTGGAATATCGCTCGCTGCGGGACGGCTTCCTCGTTGCCAAGCGCAACTGGAGCCGACTCCTGGCCGGCATTGCCTGAGACGCTCAAGATCCAGGATCAAGAAGACCGCCAGCTGGCGGTCTTCTTGCTTTGGCACCCAGGGCGGGAGACAAAAAAATGGGGCGACACTCGCATGTCACCCCCTCGCAAATAGCATGTTCCATATTGGGATCCGGTAATGAAGGGGCGCCGTTGCGCCTCACGGGTTTCCGCTCCCGATCCGCGATGCCTGCCGGAGCAATCCGACCGGCCCAGTTCCCCTGTTGCCTTCGCCCACACGGCAGACCCGCCGCCGTGTTTGTCCTTGCAACCGGAATACTACCCAGTTGAATAAAATAAAAAACCGCTTTATGCGGCTCCCCATGCAGGCAAGGTGCCAGAAAAATCACCGATATCATGATATAAATCGATTAAAAACAATACGATAAAATCCCCATCCGATTTTGGATGGCAAACGTTATCCTCGAAGGCGCACAAGGCTTTGCGAGATCTCGCACAAGCCCTGCGCCCCTCACAGCCAGCGGTGCAAAGGTAACCAATCGCTCAATTGCGCCAGCAGGCGCCGCCAGGGTGAGGGCGGTCCCCCCACAGGGTGAACGGCTCGCTGCAGCCATGCCTCGATCAGGTGCTGCAACTCGTCGCACAGCGCCGGGCAGCGAAGGTGCAGCATCAGCTCGGTGTTGAGCATCAGGGAGCGGGGATCCAGATTGAAGCTGCCGAGCAGCGCCTCTTCCTCTCCCATCAGGATCAGCTTGGCATGCAGACTGGTCTCCTCACCCACCAGCTCGAACAGCTCGATCCCCTGGCGTTCGAGCCAGGGGCGGTGACGTCGGTAGGCGCCATAGACCAGGGGGACGTCCGTGCTGGCCAGGGAGTTGGTCAGGATAGCGATGCCGACCCCCGCCCTGCGCTGCTCCCGGAGGCGGCGACGCAGGCCCCGGGTCAGGATCAGGTAAGGGCTCACCAACCTCAGGGCCCCCAGGTTGGCCGCCAGCTTGCGTCCCAGCCGGGGGGCCGTGGTCGGCCGGGAGACCAGCCCCTTGCCGGGCCGGTCGAACCAGCACTCCCCCAGGCCCGGATGCCAGCGCAGGGGCACGGGCTCGTCGTCGAACAGGCTGGCGGGCAGATCGTAGACGGCGGCCATGGCGGGCTCGGTCAGGGTCAGCAGGAAGTCGTTCAGGACGGCGATTTCGGCAGGCAGCAAGGGGCGTCGCAGCAGGCGCCGCACGGGGTGGCTCCAGCGGCTCTGCCAGAACAGCTCGAACCCCTGCTCCGCCTGCTGGCAGAGCGGGCCGCGGCAGAGCAGATCCAGATCGATGAAATGGGGGGCCGCCCCCAGCCCGAAGTAGCGATCGCCGATGTTGCGCCCCCCGATCACCGCCTGGCCCCCGTCCACCAGCAGCAGCTTGTTGTGCATCCGGTGGTTGATGCGGCGAAAGCTGAGCAACCCCTCCAGCAGCAGGGTCAGGGGGCGCCAGCCCCTCAGCCAGAAGGGGTTGAACAGGCGCACCTCTATGCCGGGCTCTACCGCCACCGCCTCCAGGAAGCGGTTGTCACCACCATAGAGATCGTCGATGAGCAGCCGGACCCGCACCCCGCGCCTGGCAGCCCGGATCAGCTCGGCCAGCAGCAGCTTGCCGCTGCCGTCCTCCTCCCAGCTGTAGTACTGGGCCAGGATCCGGTGGCGGGCGGCGCGGATCAGCTGGCAGCGGGCCTTGAGGGCAGCGCCGGGATCGTCGAGCAGGGCAAAGTCGGCGGGGATCAAGGGTCATCTCCTTGTCATCTGGTCATGGCATAACCCAGAAAACCGCCCCGATGCCGGCGTGTCAAGGAGCCCATGATGGAACTGCATGACCACCCCTCCCTCAGCCAGGGACCACAGGCCAGCCAGCCGGATCCCACCCCCGCCAGGCTGCTGATGCCCTGGTACCAGCAGCACAGGGATCTGGGCTGGGAGTCCCTCCCGCGTCTTCATGAGGATCGCCTCCCCGGCCGGCACTGACCGCTCAGGGCTGCGCCGCCTCTATGGCCTCGGACTTGCCCTCCAGCTGGGGCAGGCTGAAACGGTAGGCCACGTAGTATTTGTAGATGGTGCCGACGTAGTTGATGGGCCCCTGGCCAACCTCGTTGGCCACCAGCTGCTCCACGTTGCCGAACCAGACGTTGGGATCCAGCCCCCGCTCCCTGGCCTTGGCCTGCAGCGCCTGCACCCGGTTCGGGCCCGCATTGTAGGCCGCCAGGGCAAACAGGTGGCGGTTGAGCCTGTCCATCCCGGGATCGTTGAAGTAGGTGTCGAGGATCAGCCGCATGTAGCGGCAGGCCGCCTCCACATTGCCCTCCAGGCTGGTGAGCCGGGTACCGCGGATCCCCACCTCGCCCCCCGTGCTCGGTAGCAGTTGCATGATGCCGACCGCCCCCTTGTGGGATCTGACGTTGGGATCGAGGCCGGACTCCTTGTAGCCGAGCGCCGCCAGCATCAGCCAGTCCAGCTGGTATTTGTCGGCCTGGGCCTCCAGCACCTTGCGGATGGTCGACAACCGCCCCAGGGGATCCGGCGCCAGGATATTGCTCATCCGGTCGCTCTGGGCCAGCAGGCGGCGCAGGGTCATGTCGCTGTAGAGGGTGCGCTTGCTCGACTCCGAGATATAGGCGTTCACCGCCTTGAGCAGCTCGGGGCTGTTGTTGCGCAGGGCCCAGGCGCTGCGCCCCTTGTCCCGCAGCGGGATCAGCCTGTGGGCCTTGAGGCCCCCTATCATGTCGAGCCAGATCCGGCCCTTGAAGCTGTCGGTGACCGTCAGCGGTATGATGCCGGCCGCCACCATCTCCAGCAGATCCCCGTCCTGCAGGTATTCGGGCACCGTCTCTATGTAGACGGGAGGCAGCCCCAGCTCGCGAAACAGCCAGTTCAGCTGGTGCAGGCTCTCATGGTAGCTGGAGCTGGCGCGGACCCAGATCCGCCGCCCGGAGAGCTGGGTGATGCGGTTGAAGGCGGGCAGCTCCCGCTGGCTCACCACCCACTCCTCGATGGGGGAGATAAGCGGCTGGGAGAAGGTGACCTGCTCGCGTCGGGTTGGCGTCACCGTCAGATTGGCGGCCACCAGATCCCCGCGCCCCTCGGTGAGATAGTCCAGCAGCCGGTCCTGGCGCACCGGGATGTAGATGATCTTGAGCTTGAGCTTCTCCCCGGGGAGGTAGGTCTGGTTCAGCCAGCGCTCGAAGCCCTGCAGCTGGTTCACCAGGATGCCGTACTGGGCTCCCTTGTCGAAGAAGAAGAACCCCCGCTCATAGACCACCAGGGCCCTGAGCTCCTTCTTCTGCAGGATGTGTTCGAGATCCCCCGCCTGAGGCAGGAGCTTGGGTTTGACGTCCACGGCGCGGGAGGGGACGTCACCAGACCGGGAATGGAGATCCGCCGCCAGCAGAGGGAGCGCGCAGAGGGCCAGCAGGCCCCAGATCCATCGCCTCATCATGATATAGCCACCTCGCTGTGGGTCGGCGCGCCCTGTCGGGTCCCCAGCAGAAGGAACCGTCCTGGCGCCTGCGGTTCATGGCAAGAGCCATGGGGCGTCGCGGGACCAGCTGCCGATCGGCGCATGCCGGACGGGAACCGGATCGTCCGTGGAATAACTCACTATACAACGCAAAGGGAGGGAGAAGGCGAGGGGCAAAGCAAGACGGCAGGCAGACCTGCCGTCTCATCAAGGGCTCAGATAGAGCGGGCACGCATCTCGAAGATCAGCTTCTCGGCGGTGCAGGTGAATTGCAGGCGGGCCTTCAGGATCACGCCGTCGGGGCCCTGGCTCAGCTCGCTGCTGCTCCTGGCCTCGGCGGTGACCTGCTGGGCCAGCGCCTCGTAGGCCGCCAGCTTGTCGCGGGCAGCGGCTTCGGTCGCCGCCTCGATCACCAGCTCCATCACGTCATCACCCTCGCCTATGATGGTGCCGATCTCGGCGAAACAGCCGCAGCTGTCGCAGGTCTCGTTCAATTCCACTTTCTCGTCAACAGACATACTTCACTCCTACTTGTTCGGATGTTCGTCGTCGCGCAAGGCGTTGCGAAAATCCCTGATGGCGGTGCCCAGATCCTCACCGGCGCCGGCCAGGCGTTTGCTGCCAAACACCACGACGACGACCACGAGCAAGATCAGCAGATGCCAGATATGAATGCCACCCAGTCCCATGGGGATACTCCTGACTGATAGATACCCTGAGGTTGTATCAAAAGAAAGCGTATCGATTGTTGGGCGAAATCAAGCCAGGTGCAAGTTTACGAATCAATCATAAAAAAATACGGCGACCAGGGGCCGCCGTATGAGTCGGTGCTACTTGTCCCCTCAACCGCTACATCCTGTACCAGCCGCCACCAGGGCGAGAGACCCGTCGAGCATAGGATCGCCAAGATATGAAAACAAATGGTATAAATTCATCTAAGAATTGAAGAGGATTCATATCATGTTGCTGGAACAGCTTGGCCGCATAGACCTTAATTTGTTGATTATCCTGCAAGTCTTGCTGGAGGAGCGCAACGGCAGCCGGGCCGCTCGCCGCCTCCACCTGAGCCAGTCCGCCGTCAGCAAGGCCCTGGGCCGGCTGCGGGAGACCTTCGACGACCCCCTGTTCGTCCGCTCCGCCTACGGGATGGATCCCACCCCGCGCGCCCTGGATCTGCAGCAACAGTTGCAGCCCATACTGCTGTCGCTGGACAACCTGATCCAGCCGCCGGACTTCGATCCCGCCAGCACCGAGCGGGAGTTCGTCATCGCCAGCATGGACAGCGCCTTCACCCTGTTCGCGCCGCTCTACCTGAGCGAGCTCAAGCGCCAGGCGCCGGGGATCCGGCTGCGTTACGAGGAGTGGACGGAGCACAGCCTGACCGAGATGAGCCAGGGTCAGGTGGACATCGCCTTCACGGTGCGGGAGAACTGCATCAACTCGGATTTCAGGCTGGATACCCTGCCCAACGCCATCTGCCAGCGACTGCTCGCCATCGATGACCTCACCTGCCTGGTACAGCGGGATCACCCGGCCCTGCGCGACCCCGAGTGGGATCTCGCCCGCTACCTGGCCTATCCCCACGTGCAGACCTACTGCGAGGGGCGAGATCGCTGGATGCTGGATCACAAGCTGGCGGAGCAGGATCTCTATCGCCGGATCGAGGCGACCGTCCCCTCCTTCGAGGCGGCGCTGCGCATGGGCATGCACTCGGACATGATAGTGACCCTCTCCCGCCTCTATGCCCGCCACGCCACCCAGGTCTACCCCCTGGTGCCGCTGCCACTGCCCATCGCCCTGGACAGCATCTCCCACCTGCTCATCTGGCATCAGCGTCACGAGGAGGATCCCGGACACCGCTGGCTGCGAGAGACCCTGCTCGCCCTCATCATGGGCAAGCTGGAAACCTCGGCGGATGGCCCGGCCGCTGCCGCCTGACGCGCAAAAAAACGGGGCTCCAGGAGCCCCGTTTCACCTTGAGTTCAGCATGCCGCCCCGTCAGTTCTGACCCGTCACCGCCAGATAGTGGTGCACGCCGTCCAGCAGCATCTGCACCGAGATCATCACCAGCAGCATGCCCATCAGCCGCTCCACCGCGGTTAGTCCTCGCTCACCCAGCAGCTTGTTGAACAGCTCGTAGAACATCAGGATCACGGCGCTGGCGCCCCAGGCCATCAGCAGCGCCAGGGACCAGTCCACCATCCGGGTCGGCTCCTGGTTCGCCAGCAGCAGCAGGGAGGCCAGGATGGAGGGGCCCGCGATCATGGGGATGGCCATGGGCACCAGGAAGGGCTCCTCCCCCGCCGCCAACCCGGTCACGCCGCCGGGAGTCGGGAAGATCATCTTGATGGCGATGAGGAAGAGTATGATGCCGCCGGCGATGCTGACCGCCTCCTGGCGCAGGTTGAGGAAGCTCAGGATCTGCTGACCGGCGAACAGGAAGCCCATCATGATACCCAAGGAGAACAGCAGCTCGCGGATCATCACCTTGCGCCGCCGCTTGGGATCGACGTGGCGCAGGATCGAGAGGAAGACCGGCAGGTTCCCCAGGGGATCCATGATCAGAAACAGCATGACGGCAGCGGAAAAAGTGTCCATACAACGCCCAGGCAACGCCTTCAACAGAAGAGGGAAAAGAGGGCGAATATAACAAAGGTGGCGGGATTCGGCGAGCACCCGGCAGCGCTCGCCGTCGGGAATCAACCGTGGTTGCAGATCTTGTCGGCGCGGGTCTGGAAGCCCTCGTCGGATTCGATGAACTTGCCGCGCCTGGCCAGGAAGTCGATCAGGGCCTCGGCATCCATCTCGCTGGCGCTGCAGGTGTGGAAACGGGCATCCGCCCCGAAGCGATCATCGATGGCCTGCTTGAGGCTGGCCCGGGTAAACTGGCCGCCCTGCGCCAGCATCATCTCCATCACGTCGTGACCGTGTACCGATTGAGTCATTGCAAACCTCTTAATCATCATGTCAGATGCCCATTAAAGCCAAAAGCCCGGCGCCCGATCTTGATGCAAGCCAACAAAACACCTTTTTTCGTGTCCCCGGGGTGGCCCTGTGCGCCGCTTTGTCGATAATGTGGCAACCTGACGGGGGGACGGCTACACTAGCGCCCCTTTTTGCCATCGCAGACAGAAAATAAGGACATTGGCGTCATGCTGTTCCATGGATTGGTCTTCAAGCCCTGGCGGATCTGGACCCGCCGCCCGCTCTGGTTGAAGACCCTGCTCGGCATGCTGATCGGGATAGGGATCGGGCTCGGCTTCAACGAGCTGGCGCTCCTGCTCAAGCCCATCGGCCTTCTGTTCGTGAACACCATACAGATGCTGATGGTGCCCCTCATCTTCTGCTCTGTCATCGCCGGTCTCACCTCGCTGCTCAAGGGCAAGACCCTGGATCGGATCGCCGGCAAGGCCATCACCCTCTATCTCTGCTCCACCGCCGTCGCCATCTGCATCGGCCTGATGATGGGCTGGCTGCTGGAGCCGGGCATGGGTGCCAATATGGATCCCTATGAACGGGGCGCCCTGGCGGAGCAGCCGACCCTGGCCAGCGTGCTGAGCCACCTGGTGCCGCGCAACCCGATGCAGGCCATGGTGGACGGCAAGATACTGCAGGTGATCGTATTCGCCGTGGCCCTCGCCCTGGCCCTCAACGCCACCGGGCGGCGCGGTCGCCCCGCCATCCTGTTCTTCACCTCCCTGGCGGAGGGGATGTTCAAGCTGACCCAGATGGTGATGGCCCTGGCCCCCTATGGCGTCTGCGCCCTGATGGCCTGGATGACCGGCAAATACGGGGTCAGCCTGCTGCTGCCGCTGCTCAAGGTGATCGGCGCCGTCTACCTCGGCTGCCTGCTGCACCTGCTCGGCGTCTACAGCAGCCTGCTGCTCCTGCTGGCCCGCCTCAACCCGCTGCACTACTTCAAGAGCATCCTCGACGCCCAGGCGGTGGCCTTCACCAGCAGCTCAAGCAGCAGCACCCTGCCCATCAGCCTGGCCTGCGCCGAGCGCAGGCTCGGGGTCTCCCCCGCCATCACCGCCAAGGTGCTGCCCATCGGCGCCACCATCAACATGGACGGCACCGCTCTCTATCAGGGGGTGACCGCCCTGTTCGTGGCCCAGGCGTTCGGGGTGGATCTGCACCTGGTGGACTACCTGACCATCATCAGCATCGCCACCCTGGCCAGCATAGGCACGGCGGGCACACCCGGCACCGGGCTGATGCTGCTGACCCTGACCCTGACCGCGGTGGGACTGCCGCTGGAAGGGGTGGCCCTCATTGCGGGCATCGACCGGATCCTCGACATGGCGCGCACCACGGTCAACGTCTCCGGCGACATCCTGGTCTCCGTGCTCATCGCCCGCAGCGAGAAGGAGCTGGATCTCGCCACCTATCACGATGCCCACGCGGGAGATGACATCGACTTCACCCTGCGTTGAGATGCGGCCGCGATCAGTGCTCGTGGGGATCGTGATGGCAGCGCCAGCAGATGTCGAAGTTGGCGCCGTTCTCCTCCCCGCACTGGCCGCATAGCCAGCCGTTCCCCTGACGCTGCTGGTAGCGCTCGATGATCCGGCCCGCCCGCAGGCGATCCTGCTCGCACACCATCAGGGTGACCTGCAGCAGATCCACCGGCAGCTCCCCCAGCGCACCACTGAGCCCCTCCCCGCTGAGCCGCACCCTGACGCCCTCGACCTCCAGGGCCCCTTTCAGGGCGTGCGCCTCCAATGAGTGAGAGGCGCGATACAAGTTAATCCACTGATCCATACGTTGTCCTCGAAACCGCTTGTCAGTGCCGCCAGCGCTACCCTCATTCCAGGGCGTGCGCCTCCAGGGAATGGGAGGCTCGACACAAGTCAATCCATGGATCCCTTCATGCCCTCCTCGCAATGCCCGTCTCGCACCGCTCCCGCCCGGGCCGTCCAGGAGCGGCTGGCTCCATGGCATGTGATCCACTGTGCCCGCCCCCGGCGCCGCTCACAACAGCTTGTCGATGCCATACTCGGGGCCGTTGGCCACCAGAAAATCGATGAATGCCCTCAACTTGCGCGGCATCAGCCGCCGCTCCGGAAACAGCAGGTAGATGGGCACCCTGGGTTGCTGCCAATCCGGCAGCAGCGACACCAGAGCACCGCTCGCCAGCTCATCATGGCACAGCATGGCGGGCAGGGAGGCCAGCCCCAGCCCCGCCTTCGCCGCCTCGCGGGCGCAGGTGATGTTGTTGACCTGGAAGCGGGAGGGCGGATCCACCAGCACCTCGCGATCGTCCCGCTCGAAACACCAGTGGGACGCCAGGAAGCCGCTGCTCACCGCCACCCGCTCATGGTGTACCAGATCTTCGGGGTGGGCGATCGCCGGGCTGCGGGCCAGGTACGCCGGGCTGGCGCACAGCAGCCGCTCCGTGCTCCACAGGCGCCGTGCCGCCAGATTGGAGTCGCTCATGTCACCGACCCGCACTATGGCGTCCAGCCCCTCGCTGATGGGATCCACGATGCGGTTGGTCAGCTCCAGCTCCACCTGCAACCCCGGATAGGCTTGCAGGAAGTTCGCCACCAGCCTGCCCACCACCAGCTGCCCCGTCTCGATGGGGACCGCCAGCTTGAGGGTGCCGGTCACCTCCTGCTGGCTGGCGCTCAGCATCAGCTCGGCCTGGGCCAGCTCCTCCACCGCCTTGCTGCAGCGCAGGTAGTACTGCTCCCCCGCCTCGGTCAGGGTGAGCTGGCGGGTGGAGCGGTAGAGCAGCCGCACGCCGAGACGCTGCTCCAGCTCGGCGATGCGCCGGCTCACCGTGGCCTTGGTCATGCCCAGCTCCTGGGCGGCGGCGGTGAAGGAGCCCTTGTCGACGATGCGCACGAGAATGAGGGCTGCGTTCAAGTCCATTGTCTCACCAGTGAAACTGTATATCTCATGAATGGATACTAATCGAAACAGTCTCGCGATGTTAGCCTGCCCGCCACAGTTCAGGAAACCCAATATCATGAGTCAACACAAGAAGATCCCCCTGCTGGCCGCCCTGCTGCTGGTACTGCTGGGCATGCTGTTCGCCGCCTACTGGTATCTGCACGGCCGTTACTTCGAGAGCACCGACAACGCCTACCTGCAGAGTGAGGTGACCGGCATCGGCTCCAAGCTGTCCGGCTACATCGGCGAGGTGCTGGTGACCGACAACCAGGCGGTGAAGGCGGGCCAGCTCATCGCCCGGCTCGACGACCGGGAGCACAGGACCCGGGTCGCGGAGGCCGAGGCCGACCTGCGCCTCAACCAGGCGACGGCGGAGAACCTGGCCGCCACCCGCACCCAGCAGCTGAGCCTCATTCGCCAGGCCGAGGCCAGGGTCAGCTCCGCCAATGCCGAACAGGTGCGGGCCCAGCAGCAGGTGCGCCGCGTCAGCCAGCTCAATGAGCGCCACTACAGCTCCCAGGACAACCTGGACGAGGTGCGGGCCGGCTTGCAGGTCAGCCAGGCCCAGGAGCAGGAGGCCAGGGCCGCCCTGCAGGCCGCCCGCGAGCGGCTGCTGGTGCTGGACGCCGAAGCCAAGCAGAACCAGGCCAGGCTGGCATTGAGCGCCGCCCAGCTCGAACAGGCCAGGCTGGAGCTCGGCTACACAGAGCTGCGGGCCCCGGCCGACGGCATCATCGGCAAGCGCAGCCTGCGGGAGGGGCTCTATGTCCAGTCCGGCATGCAGGTGGCCAGCCTGGTGCCCCTGAGCCAGGTCTGGGTCGAGGCGAATTTCAAGGAGACCCAGTTGCAGCATATGCAGCCGGGGCAGAAGGTGGAGGTGATCCTGGATGCCTACCCGGATCAGCCGGTCGAGGGGATCATCGACAGCCTGGCTCCCGCCACCGGTGCCAAGTTCGCCCTGCTGCCGCCGGAGAACGCCACCGGCAACTTCACCAAAATAGTGCAGCGGGTCCCGGTCAAGATCCGCATCCTGGAGCCGGGTCCCCTGGCGGGCAGGCTGCTGCCGGGCCTCTCCACCGAGGTGATAGTGGATACCCGCACCCCTGATCCCGTGGTGGCCGCCCACTGATGGAACCCATTCCACGCCGCAACTGGATCGCGGTCATGGGGGGCCTCATCGGCGCCTTCATGGCCATCCTCGACATCCAGATCACCAACGCCTCCCTGAAGGACATTCAGGGGGCCCTCTCGGCCACCCTGAGCGAGAGCTCCTGGATCTCCACCTCCTATCTGGTGGCGGAGATGATCGCCATCCCGCTGAGCGGCTGGCTGAGCCGGGGGCTGAGCGTGCGGCGCTACCTGCTGTGGACCACGGGGGCCTTCATCGTCGCCTCCGTGCTCTGCTCGTTCAGCTGGAACCTCACCAGCATGATCGTCTTTAGGGCGCTGCAGGGCTTCACCGGCGGGGCCCTGATCCCCATGGCCTTCTCCCTCATCGTCAGCCTGCTGCCGCTGCACAAGCGGGCCACCGGCATGGCGCTGTTCGGCCTGTGCGCCACCTTCGCCCCCGCCATAGGCCCGACCCTGGGCGGCTGGCTGACCGAGCAGATGTCCTGGCACTACATCTTCTACCTGAACGTGCCGCCGGGCCTGCTGGTGATGGCCATGCTGGCCCACGGCCTGGACAGGAAGCCGGTGGACTGGAAGGTGATCAAGCGGGTAGATCTGGTCGGCATCCTCACCATGGCGGTGGGGCTGGGCCTGCTGGAGGTGGTGCTGGAAGAGGGCAACAGAGAGGACTGGTTCGGCTCCAGCTTCATCGTGCGGCTCACCGTCATCTCCGTGGTGGCGCTGGTGTTCTTCGTCATCAGCCAGCTGCTGCGCCGCCACCCCCTGGTCAACCTGCGGCTGCTGCACAACCCGCGCTTCGCCCTGGCCTGCTTCGCCTACCTGGTGCTCGGCATGGCGTTGATGGGATCCATCTATGTGCTGCCGCTCTACATGACCCAGATCCACAACTACAACGCCCTGGAGATAGGGGAGGTGCTGATGTGGATGGGACTGCCCCAGCTGCTGGTGCTGCCCCTGGTGCCCAGGCTGGTGACCCGCATCGATCCGCGCTATCTGGTGAGCTTCGGCTTCCTGGTGTTCGCCATCAGCTGCTTTATGAACGTCAACATGAGTGCCGACTACGCCGGGCCCCAGCTGATCCAGTCCCTCATCGTGCGCGCCCTGGGCCAACCCTTCATCATGGTGCCCCTCTCCCTGGTGGCGACCGCCAGCCTGACGCCGGACGAGGTCCCCTCCTCCTCCACATTGCTCAACGTGCTGCGCAACCTGGGGGGCGCCTTCGGCATCGCCATCATCGCCACCCAGATCGACAACGACACCCGGATCCACGTCAGCCAGATCGGCAGCACCCTGGCCGCCACCAGCATCGAGGGACAGAGCTACCTGCTGCAACTGGCCCAGAACCTGATGGCCCAGGGCTCGGATCCGGCGCTGGCGCAGCAGCAAGCCAGGGCCATGCTGTCCAATACCATCAACCGGGAGGCCGCCATCATGGCCTACAACCAGGTGTTCTACGTGATGGGCATCTTCCTGCTCATCGCCAGCGCCTTGATGCTGCTGCTCAGGCAGCCGGCCCCCAGGACGGCGGATGCAGAACCGCTGGAGGCGTGAAAAACGGTGAGAATGGAATAGCAAAACGAGCCTAAGGGCCCGTTTTTTGTCTGTACCCCCCTCAGCGAGGAGACAACTCCGACACCCTCAGCCTGCCAGCGAAGCGGCGATCAGGAACTGGGCGGCGAAGTAGCTGCTCATGATCCAGGCCGTGGCATGGGGGAAGGGGCGACGGAAACGGTCGAGGGCCAGCATGCTGTCGGAGAAGAGGAACATCAGGGCCCCCACCAGGGCGGCGGCGCTGCCGGCGGTGAGGGAGGCGTGCCAGGCACCGGCGGCCACCCAGGCCATGGCGATGATCACCAGCATGTAGCAGAAGACGGGGATCCGCATCTCGCCGAGCTTGCTCCACAGCAGGCCGAACACCATGCCGGCCAGCCCCAGCAGCAGCAGACCGTCCACCAGCTTGAGCACCAGGGGGCCCTGGGCGAAGCCGACGATGTAGCAGAGGTGCGCGACAAGAAATGCCGCCAGCCCCTGGATGAAACGATCCCTTGGCAGCATCAGCAGCACGTCCCCGGCCAGCGACAGGCAGAGGCCCAGCAGGATCCAGGCATGAGAGCCGTTGTGGTCGTCGCTCTGGTAGCCGAATGCCAGGGCGATGATGAACAGCATGGTCAGCGGCTTGCTGATGTAGAACTGACGAGGGTCTGAGCCGTAGGCCGCGCGGATGTGCCACCAGCCCGATGCGATGATCAAGAAACTCAATAACATGCCCTGCTCCTCACCGGCTGCTCGCACTCGGACGGCAACCTCTTTAGTGCACGCAAGAGTAGCAAATTCCCCCGGGCAGTGGCAGGGGGCGAAGCAGATGGCACCCTACGCCTAAAGTCTAATTGCCCCCTCCGCACGGCTCGGGCATAAGAGACAGCTCCGGAGGATCACCATGGAAGACGCAATGACCAACTACCTGCCCGCCATCGACATCATGATGTGCCACCTTGGCATCAGTTTTGAGCAAGCCTGCGAGCAGCTGGGCCTGAGCCCGCAGGAACAGCAGACCCTGGATCTGCTGCAAAAGCAGAAGCAGGTTCAATCAAACTAGCCCTCCCGGTATGCCCGTGGTCTGCTGCAGAGGCGGCGGCCGGCATCACCTCCCCCCAGCATTGAAAACGGCGCCCGAAGGCGCCGTTTTTATGGTCGAGGCTCAGGGGCGCACCGCCCGCCGGCGTTGCAGCCAGACGATGACGCCGAACAGCAGGAAGCCGGGCAGCCACATCAGCTCCTTGTGCCAGCGCTCGGTGGGGGCCTTCACGCTCAGGATCTGCTGATCCATCTCCAGCCCCAGATCGGCGGCCTGGCTGCCGAAGGTGACGGTGTCGATCAGGATCTTGCCGTCCTGCTCATAGGTCTGGATCCCCAGCTTGGCCAGGCGATCCTCGCCGCTCGCCCCCTCCGGCACCGGCAGCAGCACGGTGAAGCGGCGCAGCTTGCCGACCGCGTCCTCCCCTTCCATGCGCAGGCGCAGGGTGCTCTCGGCCTCCACCTGACCCATGGTCTGCACCAGCTCGGCCGGGGACGTGTCACGGTAGGGATCGTGCAGCAGATCCATCCAGAAGCCGGGGCGGAACAGGGTGAAGGCCACCAGCAGCAGCAGCAGGCTCTCGTACCAGCGGCTCTTCACCAGGAACCAGCCCTGGGTCGCGGCGGCGAAGATCAGCATGGCCACCGTGGCCACGATGAAGATCAGCACCCCGTGGGCGAAGTCCACGTTGATGAGCAGCAGATCGGTGTTGAAGATGAACAGGAAGGGCAGCGCCGCGGTGCGCAGGCTGTAGTAGAACGCCGTGATCCCGGTCTTGATGGGATCGCCCTTGGAGACGGCCGCCGCCGCGAACGAGGCCAGCCCCACCGGCGGGGTCACGTCCGCCATGATGCCGAAGTAGAACACGAACAGGTGCACCGCGATGAGCGGCACGATGAGGCCGTTCTGCTGCCCCAGGGTGACGATCACCGGCGCCAGCAGGCTCGACACCACTATGTAGTTGGCGGTGGTCGGCAGCCCCATGCCGAGGATCAGGCTCAGCAGGGCGGTGAGGATGAGCATGAGCAGCAGGTTGCCCATGGAGAGGAACTCCACCAGATCCGCCAGCACCAGGCCGACGCCGGTCTGGGAGACGGCCCCGACGATGATGCCGGCGGTGGCGGTGGCGATACCGATGCCGATCATGTTGCGGGCGCCGGCGATCAGCCCCTCGCGCAGGTCCACCACGCCGTCGGTGAAGGTGCCGTAGTCATGCTTGCCGTCGGTGCGCAGCCAGTTCAGCAGCGGCCGCTGGGTCAGCAGTATGATGATGAGCATCACCGAGCCCCAGAAGGCCGACAGCCCGGGGGAGAGGCGCTCCACCATCAGGCACCACACCAGTACCACCACGGGCAGCAGGAAGTGCAGGCCGGAGAGCAGCACGGAGCGGGTCTCGGGCAGCTCGTCCAGGGGCTTGTCCGGATCCTCGGCAGGCAGCGGTGCGTTGCTCGCGGCTATCTTGAGCAGCCCCAGATAGGCGACGGCCAGCAGCAGGCTGATCCCCGGCAGGGCATGGTCGCCCAGCACCGGCTTGAGCCAGCCCAGGCCGTAGTAGACCGCCATGGAGAGGCCGCTGATGAGGGCGGCACCGAAGGCGAAGCCGGTCAGGCGGCGCAGCCAGGGGCGCGGCTGGCGGTTGCCGATGGGCTCCATGCCGAGCTTGAGCGCCTCCAGATGGACGATGTAGAGCAGCGCGATATAGGAGATGGCCGCCGGCAGGAAGGCGTGCTTGATGATCTCCACGTAGGGAATGCCCACGTACTCCACCATCAGGAAGGCCGCGGCGCCCATGACGGGGGGCATGATCTGGCCATTGACCGAGGAGGCCACTTCCACCGCACCGGCCTTCTCCTTGGAGAAGCCGACCCGTTTCATCATGGGGATGGTGAAGGTGCCCGTGGTGACCACGTTGGCAATGGACGAGCCGGAGATGACCCCGGTCAGGGCCGAGGCCACCACGGCCGCCTTGGCCGGGCCGCCGCGCAGGTGACCCAGCAGGCTGAAGGCGAGCTGGATGAAGTAGTGACCGGCACCCGCACGCTCGAGCAGGGCACCGAACAGCACGAACAGGAAGACGAAGCTGGTGGAGACCCCGAGGGCGATACCGAACACCCCTTCGGTGGTGATCCACTGGTGATTCGCCAGGGCGTGCAGGCTCACCCCGCGGTGGGCCAGCAGGGAGGGCATCCAGGGGCCGGCCAGGCTGTAGGCCAGGAAGACGATGGCGATGACCGCCAGGGCCGGGCCCAGGGCTCGGCGGGCGGCTTCCAGCAGGAGCGGGATGCCGATGCAGGCGACCGCGAAGTCCATGGAGGTCAGGTTGCCGGGGCGCTGGGCCAGCTGGTCATACATGACGAACAGGTAGCTGGCGACGGCGGCGCCGACGAGGCCGAGGGCGATGTCGGCGAGGGGCACCCGATCCCGCGGCGAGGTGCGCAGAGCCGGGAACACCAGATAGGCGAGCAGGATGGCGAAGGCCAGGTGGATCGAGCGGGTTTCAGTGTCGTTGAGCACGCCGACGCCGAGGGAGAACGGCAGTGGCGAGGCGATCCAGAGCTGGAACAGGGACCAGACCAGCGCGAGGCCCGCGATGATCCAGCTCATTGCGCCGACCGGCAGGCGGGCGCCCACGTCCTGGGCGATCAGCTCCTCGGCCGAGAGCGCCTCTTGTTGTTGTGTTTGCTGCATAGTGTGACTCTGTTGGTGCTGCAATAAACGGGACTCGCTCCCCCTAAGGAGGAGCGAGTCCGGGGCACATCCGAAGCCGCAGCCGGATTACATCCAGCCACGTTCCTTGTAGTAGCGGACCGCGCCTTCATGCAGCGGGGCGGAGAGACCCACCTTGATCATGTCGGCCTCCTTCAGGTCGGCGAAGGCCGGGTGCAGGCGCTTGAAGCGATCCAGGTTGTCGAACACGGACTTGACCAGCTGGTAGACCACTTCCGGATCGGCCTTGGCGCTGGTGGAGAGCACCGCCTTGCCGCCGATGGACGGGGTCGGGTTCGGGCTGCCCTTGTAGAGGCCACCGGGGATCTCGGCCTTGCTGTAGTAGCTCTTCTCGGCCAGCAGCTTGTCGATCTCGGGGCCGGTCACCGGCACCAGCACGGTGTCCGTGGTGGTGGAGGCTTCCTGGATGGCGCCGTTCGGGTGGCCGACGAAGTAGCTCATGGCGTCGATGTTGTTGTCACCCAGGGCGGAGGCCTGCTCGGCGGGCTTGAGCTCGGAGACCAGGCTGAAGGCGGACTTGTCCCAGCCCTTGACGGCCATGATCTCTTCGAAGGTGTCCCGCTGGCCGGAACCCGGGTTGCCGATGTTGACGCGCTTGCCCTTGAGATCGTCGAAGCCGGCGACCTTGGCATCCTTGCGGGCCAGGATGGTGAACACTTCGCTCTGCAGGGAGAAGACGGCGCGGATGTCGTCCATGGCCCCTTCGGCCTTGAACGGCTCTACGCCCTTCATCGCCTTGTACTGGTGGTCGGACTGCATGATGCCGAAGTTGAACTCACCGGAGCGGATGCCGTTGACGTTGGCCACACCACCGCCACTGGCCGGTGCGTTGCACTTGATCTGGTGATCGGCGGCGCCGCGGTTGAGGAAGCGGCAGATGGACTGGCCCGCCACATAGTAGACGCCGGTCTGACCGCCGGTGCCTATGGTCACGAAGCGCTCCTGCGCCTGTACCGGACCACCAAAAGAGACACCGACCAGGGCAGCCGACAGGGCGCACGCCAAGGATAATCCTTTCATGTTCTTCATCCTTTTCATTGATTTATCCCACCCGATTCCCGGGTGAATATGAGACGGACCCGCATCAAGACCGGATCTGCCTGTACAGCCTCGTACGAGGAAATGGTCGAGCGGCGAGCGCCCTGCCATCAGCCACCATCATCCTGCGGTGAGATAATCGGCGTCATGCCGATCGGAGGTGATCTGACCACGGCTGGCCAGTTCAAAAGAGTTAACGCCCCCGATTAAGCACATGGCGCCAACATAAATCAAACAAAACAGCAAAATGGTGGATTTAAATAGCGAGAATTTTGAAGCGGATCATCAATTTCTCTGCCGCAGATTAATTAGATGCGCCATCGAATGGAAGCAATAAAAACGTGGGCAGATTCTTTCGTAACCCTTGACTGGCAAGGGTTCCCATTCTGGTGTGTTCTATCGAAATGACGGCCATATCCAGCATAAACACCATCTCGATGTCGTCGCCGCCACCTGGATGCAGAAACCCCGATCGACCGCCTTCGCCGGCGGCCCGATCGGGGCTTAGTTACAAATCGTTTTCATCCGACCCAGGCAGTCACGCCTTGCTGCCGGCCAGCTCCAGGATGAAGGCGAACTCCAGGGCGATGTCCTCATAGGCCTTGAAGCGCCCCGACTTGCCGCCGTGACCGGCGTCCATGTCGGTGCTGAGCAGCAGCAGGTTGTCGTCCGTCTTCAGCTCCCGCAGCTTGGCGACCCACTTGGCGGGCTCCCAGTACTGCACCTGGGAGTCGTGCAGCCCTGTGGTGACCAGCAGATTGGGGTAGGCCTGGGCCTTGACCTGATCGTAGGGGCTGTAGGCCAGCATGTAGTCGTAGTAGCGCTTCTGGTTCGGGTTGCCCCACTCGTCGTACTCGCCCGTGGTGAGGGGAATGGACTCGTCCAGCATGGTGGTGACCACGTCGACGAAGGGCACCTGGGCCACCACGCCGCGGTAGAGCTGGGGCGCCTGGTTGATGACGGCCCCCATCAGCAGGCCGCCGGCGCTGCCCCCCATGGCGTAGACCTGATCTCTGGCGCCATAGCCCCGGGCCACCAGCGCCTCGGTCACGTCGATGAAGTCGTGGAAGCTGTTCTGCTTCTTCAGCAGCTTGCCGTCTTCATACCAGGCGCGGCCCAGCTCCTCGCCGCCCCGCACGTGGGCGATGGCGTAGACGAAGCCGCGATCCAGCAGGCTCAGGCGCGAGCTGCTGAAGTCCGGATCCATGCTGGCGCCGTAGGAGCCGTAGCCATAGACCAGCAGCGGATTCTGGCCGACCTGCTTGAACTTGTCCTTGCGATAGACCAGGGAGACAGGCACCTTGACGCCGTCGCGGGCGGCGATCCAGAGCCGCTCGCTGACATACTGGTCCGCCTTGAACCCCGCCACCGGCTGCTGCTTGAGCAGGGTGCGCTTGCCGCTGTCCATGTCGAGCTCATAGGTGGAGGACGGCGTGGTCATGGAGGAGTAGCCATAGCGCAGGGCGCTCGTCTCCGGCTCAGGGTTGTAGGCGAGCCAGGTGACGTAGGCGGGGTCGTCGAAGGCGATCTCCTTCTGCTCGCCGCTCTGCCAGTTGACCTGACGCAGCCGGGTCAGCCCCTGGCTGCGCTCCTCCAGCACCAGCCAGTCCCTGAACAGGGCGTAGCTCTCCAGCAGCACGTCGGGATTGGGGGCGATCACTGCCTTCCAGCGATCCACCGGGCTCTCCCTGGTCTCGTACAGGCCGAAGTTCTTGCCGTCCTTGTTGGAGCGCACGTAGAAGCGGCCGCGGTAGTGATCCAGGCTGTATTCGTGGTCCACCTGGCGCGGCAGGAACAGGCGCGGCGTCTGACCCGGCACATTGGCGTCGATGAGGCGCGCCTCGCTGGTGGTGGTGCTGGAGAGGGCGATGACGATGAAGTCTTCCGAGGTGGTGGCGTAGAGGCTGACGTAGAAGCTGTCGTCCTTCTCCTCGTAGACCAGCTGATCCTTGGCCGGATCCGTGCCGAGGGTGTGGCGATAGACCTGATAGGGCAGCAGAGTCTGGGGGTGCTTGCGCACATAGAACACCGTCTTGCTGTCGTTGGCCCACACCAGGTTGCCCGAGGTGTTCTCGAGGACGTCGGCGGCCCATTTGCCGCTCTCCAGATCCAGGAACTGGATCTTGTATTGACGGCGGGAGAGGAAGTCCTCCGCCACCGCCAGCCAGCGGTTGTTGCGGCTCACCTCCAGGGCTCCCAGAGAATAGAAGTCGTGCCCCTCGGCCCGCTGGTTGCCGTCCAGCAGCAGGCTGGGCGCCTCGTCCCCCTCCACCTTGCTGCGGGAGTAGATGGCGTACTCCTTGCCCGGCTCGTAGCGGGTCTGGTAACGGTAGCCGTTCTTCACATAGGGAACGGACTCGTCCTGCTGGGGAATGCGGGCCACCATCTCCTGGTAGAGCTGATCACGCAGCGGCTTGGCCGGCTTGAGCATGGCCTCGGTGTAGGCGTTTTCGGCCTTGAGATAGTCCAGCACCTCGGGTTTCTGCCGCTCGTCATCGCGCAACCAGTAGTAGTTGTCGACCCGCGTGTCCCCGTGCTTCTTGAGTGGATGGGGATGCTTGGCCGCCACCGGGGGAACAATGGCGGACGGGAGGGAGGTATCGCTTGTAGGCATGGTGGACTCTTCATTGGCATGGGAAGAGGGGGCGACCAGCAGGCAAGCCAGCAGCAACCCTCGGGAAAAGGTGAACATGTCGCATCCTCTGCGCAGTAACAGGGCTGGCGGCCCGGGGGAACGCCAGACATCGACGGCACACGCCGCCACCCGTACCGCCGATGCGGTGACCAGGCTGGCGAAAGGGTGCACTGTCCCTGAGAAAATAAATTGGCGATCAATCTGCCCCTTGTCGCCCGGGGTTGCAAGCGATCCCCTGACTTTCCCCCCAAATCGACGAAAAAGGGCCGCCATCTCGCGATGGCGGCCCCTTCCTGACCGTGAGCGGCACGGGCTCGCTCAGGTGTGCCTCACATGATGGAAGCGTGCCTGCTCACGGCCAGCCTTCATCAGCCGGGATAGCTCGACCAGACCCTGGTCGCGCCCTCCTTGTCTATGCTCAGCACCTCATAGGGCTGACCCGGAATGTCCATGCCCGGCGCACTCTGGGGCATGCCCGGAATGGTCAGGCCGCGGATCGCCGGCTTCTCCTTGAGCAGCTTCTGCACGTCGGCGGCGGGTACATGCCCCTCCACCACATAGCCGTTCACCACCCCGGTGTGGCAGGACGCCAGCTGCGGGGTGATACCGTACTGCTGCTTGACCGGTTCAGGCTCTTCGGTTTCCACGACCTTGACTGCGAAGCCGTTCTCTTCCATGTGCTTGATCCAGGTCTTGCAGCAGCCGCAGTACTTGGACTTGTAGACGGTCATCTGCTCGGCTGCCAGAGCAGAAAAACTGAGGGTACCGGCCACCACGGCCAGCAACAGGGACTTGTACATAACTCACCTCGGATAAGAAGAAATGCCAAAAAACGGGGGAACTCGACTCAACCTTGGTGGCGGGGAGGACGCTCCAGTCGCTCGGACGGCGCGTCCGGCATGAACAGGGAGGGGGAGAGGAAGTCCGGGGAGTCCGGCTCAAGCCGGGCCACCGTCAGGCTGTCGGCGGTGAGCACCGTCATGGCGAGCGCCGAGGTGAAGCTGCCGCAGGGCATGGCCTTCTCCAGGATGCGTTCGCTCTGGCTGCAATGGGGCGTCAGGGTACAGAGATCGGTGGCCGCCCGGCTGCCAAACGACATCAGCACCATCAGCAGACTCCACAGGGGGAGCCAGCGGCGGGCGCGAGCGAGTTGGCGACGGGTCAGGACCATGACAGGACTCATTGACGAAATGATGGCCCATGGTAACCCCTGGCCCTGGGGGAGGGTCAAGCCCGCCAGCTGAGGGAGATCAAAAGCGCGCGAGATAACGGCCATCGACCACCAGACGCGGCCACAGCCGGGGACTCGCCATGCCCCGTGAGGGTGTCATTCACACCCGATGCTGGCAGGTCAGGGTGCTTCTTGATAACGTCGCTGCTCAATGCACCTTTTTTGCCGGTACTAGACCTCTTCAGGAACCCCATGAAACGCATTCTGGTTATCTTCTCGCACCCGGCGCTGCAGAGTTCCCGGGCCAACAAGCAACTGTTGCAGGCCTTGTCCGGCCTGGACGGCATCACGCTGCACGACCTCTACCACCACTACCCCGACATGTTCATCGACGTGAAGCGGGAGCAGGGCCTGCTGTCGGAGCACGACATCATCGTCTTCCAGCACCCCTTCTACTGGTACTCCTGCCCGGCCATCATGAAGGAGTGGATGGACCTGGTGCTGGAGTACGGCTACGCCTACGGCCCGGAAGCCCACGCCCTCAGCGGCAAGCAGTGGCTCTCTGCCATCACCACGGGGGGGGCTCCCGAATCCTATTGCAGCGCCGGCTACAACCAGCGTCCCCTGCTGGACTTTCTGCTGCCGTTCCAGCAGACCGCACAGCTGTGCGGCATGACCTGGTTGCCACCCTTCGTGCTGCACTCCTTTCACAAGATCCGTGACCCGGAGGCGCTGCGCCGCTGCGGCCAGGACTATCGCCAGTTGCTCTGTGCCCTGAGGGACGAACAGCTGACGCCGGCTCAGCTCGCCGGCAGCGCCTATCTGCGGGATCTGCTGGAGGGACTGTCATGATACGAAGCGAGACGAGACAACGAGGGCGGAGGAGTCACTGATGGGACACGGATTGCTGTTTGACGCCCTGATCTATCTTTCTGCCGCGGTGATCGCGGTGCCGCTGGCCAAGCGCTGGGGGCTGGGATCGGTGCTCGGTTACCTGCTGGCGGGCATCATCATTGGCCCCTTCCTGCTCGGCCTGGTGGGGGAGCAGAAGGATGTGATGCACTTCGCCGAGTTCGGGGTGGTGCTGATGCTGTTTCTGGTAGGCCTGGAGCTGCGTCCTGCCCTGCTCTGGCAGTTGAAGGGGCCCATCCTCGGCACCGGCGGCCTGCAGGTGCTGCTCACCAGCGCCGCCCTGACCGGGGTCGCCTCCCTCATCGGCCTGCCCTGGCAGCAGGGGCTGGCTATCGGCCTCATTCTGGCGCTCTCCTCCACCGCCATCGTACTGCAGAGCCTGCAGGAGCGCAGGCTGATGCAGAGCGAGAGCGGCAGATCCGGCTTTGCGGTGCTGCTGTTCCAGGACATCGCCGTCATCCCCATCCTGGCCATACTGCCGCTGCTCGCCGTCGCGCCCGTGGCCAGCGGCGGCGGCCCCGAACTGGCGGGCTGGCAACACGGTCTGCTGGTGGTGGCTGCCATCGCCGGCATAGTGCTGGGGGGTCACTACCTGATGCGGCCCGTGTTCCGCGCCATCGCAGAGGCCCACATGCGGGAGATCTTCGTCGCCGCCGCCCTGCTGCTGGTGATCGCCATCGCCGTGCTGATGGAGTCGGTGGGCCTCTCCCCTGCCCTCGGCTCCTTCCTCGCCGGCGTGGTGCTGGCCGACAGCGAATATCGCCACGAGCTGGAGGCGGACATAGAGCCGTTCAAGGGGCTGCTGCTCGGCCTCTTCTTCATGTCGGTGGGGGCCGGCATCGACTTCAGCCTGTTTGCCGCCCATCCCCTGCTCATCCCGACCCTGGTGATTGGCCTGATGGTATTGAAATGGGGAGTGCTGATGGGGCTCGGCCTCATCATTCGTATCTCCCCCAGCCAGCGCTGGACCTTCGCCCTGGCCCTGGCCCAGGGGGGGGAATTCGCCTTCGTGCTGTTCTCGTTCGCCGCCCAGAACAAGGTGCTGCCGGGGGAGACCATCTCCCTGCTGACCCTGGTGGTGGCGCTCTCCATGGCGCTGACACCGCTCTTGCTGATCCTGAACGATCGGGTGATCCAGCCCTGGTTCGACTATCGAAATCGGGAGGACCAGCCGGAGCACGAGCAGCCGGAACTGGTGGAACACCCTGTCATCATCGCCGGCTTCGGCCGCTTCGGTCAGATAGTGGGGCGCCTGCTGCACGGACATGGCATCGGCACCACCATCCTCGAGCAGGACGCCAGCCAGATCGAGATGCTGCGCAAGTACGGCTATCAGGTATTCTACGGCGATGCCAGCCGGCTCGACCTGCTGCACGCCGCCGGCGCCCACAAGGCCAGGCTGCTGGTGCTCTCCATCAACGATCCGGCCACCTCTCTCGCGGTGATCGAGATGGTGAAGAAACACTTCCCGCATCTCAGGATCCTGGCCCGTGCCCAGGACAGGCCCCACGCCCACGAGATCCTGCGCCACGGGATCGACAGCGTGTACCGGGAAACCCTGGGGTCGGCGGTGGATCTCGGGGTCGAGGCCCTGACGCAGCTGGGATTCCGGGCCAACCAGGCCTGGCGGGCCGGCCAGATGTTCAAGCAGTATGACAACCGGCTGCTGCGGGAACAGGTCAACTACCTGGACGACGAACACACCTATATCAACAAGAGCCTGCAATACCGCGAAATCCTCTCCGACCTGCTGCAAGACGATCAGGAAGGGCAGGAGCGTACCCACGCCCACAACTGGAACAGCGGTCTGCCCGACAACGACAAGGAAGCAATATGATTGCCTATTACCCCATGCTCAAACACCTGCACATGACCCTGGCCCTGGTCAGCCTGCTGCTGTTCGTCTACCGCTGGAGCCTGGCGCTCGGCGGCAGCGAGCGGTTGCAGCAGAAGTGGCTGAAGATCCTGCCCCATGTCAACGACACCTTCCTGTTGCTGTTCGGGATCCTGTTGGCGGTGACCCTGCAGATGAGCCCAGGTCAGCAGCCCTGGCTGATGGGCAAGCTGATCGCCCTGGTGGTCTACATAGGTCTCGGCGTCATGGCGCTCAAGCGGCCGGCCCGCGGCCAGAAACTCGTGGCTGGCATCGCCGCGATCGCGGTATTCGGCTACATGATAGGTGCGGCCATCACCAAGTCTGCCTGGTCCTGGCTGGCCTGATGACCCCTGGCGGTGAGGGCTGGTGCCTCACCGCATTTCCCCCTCTCGATACGCTCCGGACCCCATTCCCCCCTCTGCCATCAGGATGGCGACAATCCTGCCGAGGCTTAATTTCAGCAAAAAAAAGCCCCAAACAGACCTTCAAATCTCATTTTTTACTTTATTTATCATTATCTTACGAAATTATGTATGAAAATGGCGACAGTTGTCGCAGCAAAACTTGCGACATAGACTGTCGCAGGCCATGGCTAGGATACACTCAACGCTAAACCAGTGAAGGCATGCACCATGAGTAAGAAGCTGTTACGACAACTGACCTTGGCGCGTTGCATCCCGCACCGCCCTTACAAGCTGACCGCCAGCCAGCTCCAGGTAAAACTGGAAGAGGAAGGCATTCACGTCAGTCTCCGTACCGTGCAACGGGACCTGGAAGAGATGTCCGGCATGGGGCTGTTCGACCTCACCTCTGATGAACGTAGCAAGCCCCATGGCTGGTGCTTCGAGCGCCATGGCCTCAACGATTTTGCCAACATCATGCCGCTCTCTCTGGCAGTGGCCCTGAAGACCTGGAGCGATCAGGCGAGCCAACTGCTGCCGGCGAGCGTGCTGACCGAATTGAACCCGCTGGTCGACAAGGCCGGCCAGGTGATCCGCGACAGCCAGAGCGAACTGGCCGAGCGCTGGCTGGAGAGCGTGCATCAGTCGCCGCGTCCGTTTGCCGGCAACCCGGAAATCCGCCGCAGCACCCTGATCCGCGACGCCCTCTGGCGCGGTCGCAAGTTCAGCGCCGAGATCCAGCGCGTCATCAAGGAGCGCACCGTGTGGCTCTGCTACGACCGCATCAACCCGCTCGGGATCCTGAACCAGTCCGACGGCCCCATCCTGCTCTGCACCCTGTCCGAGCTGGATCCCAAGGTCTATGGCATTCCGTTCGATCA
This sequence comes from Aeromonas sanarellii, assembly GCF_000820085.1. GTDB lineage: Bacteria > Pseudomonadota > Gammaproteobacteria > Enterobacterales > Aeromonadaceae > Aeromonas > Aeromonas sanarellii. The sequence goes on along the minus strand of NZ_CDBN01000033.1, from coordinate 2,147 downwards.
CATCAAGAACGTGGAGCTGACCAACTTCAGCGCGACCCAGCCGAAGGATTTCAACATCCAGAAGCTGATCCGCGACCAGGGTTATCAGGACGTCAGCGGCCCGATCCGCTTCGTCGGCCGTATCGATGCCAACTGCCCTACCCTGATCGACGGGCAGATCCCTGGGCACAATCCGCGCATGACCCGCTACGACAAGCGCAGCGTGGTGGTGGAGACCGAAGTGCAGGATACGCCCGAGTTCCGCTCCTGGCTGAACAACATGAGCGGCGATCTGGAAGTGCTGGCTCCCGAATCACTGCGCAAGGCCTACCCGACTCCTGGGACAAGGGTCAGCTAAAGAAACCAGCAGACAATACAAAGCCGAGATTTATCTCGGCTTTTGTCTACTTTTAAAGCATAAATATTCAAATAATTTTGAACTCTTACACCCCTGATTGAAGCTGCTGTACGATCGTTTTCCTGCCGATTTTTGGTTGTGAGAGATCCGCCATTCCCCCTGTAAGACCCCTCAGTGTTGAACCGTACGCAAAGCCATCCCGGGCATAGTATACTTTCAAAAGAAACCAACTAAGTCATTGATATAAATAAGCAATAAGCTTGTCGGTGGACGAATGATTCACACCGAGGCCTGCGCCTGTCGCCTTGCCCGCCTTGTACATGTACACGATTGCCTTACTATGGGTCTCACAAGGACGAGCCGGTTCGGCAGGATGCAGGAACGGCGCATAAACAGGGAATAATCCACAGGACGTGGATCAGGAACACCTCGGGATGAGGCCGATGACTTGGATAGTCATCACAGGGATCGACCGGACAACTGCAGGATGCGGTCTCAGGACACCTCAGGAAGAGGCTGAGTGGCAAGGACAGTCACTCGCAAGGACGAAAGGACGCCGCAAGATGCGGTCAGGAACAGCTTCAGGATGAAGCGAGATAGCCAGGGTGGTTATCTGTCAGGAAGACGCAAGGAACACCACGGGATGTGGTAACGGACACCTCCAGGATGGAGAGGGTGAAGCAATCAGGATCGATTGCCAGGCTAGGAAGGCCACAGGACACCCCAACGGATTGGGAAGGGGAAATTCCAAAGGAAAGGATAGAGTCAAGGATTGCAGGGAGCATGGCAGTTCATGGACTGGACGAAATGACTTGAGGGGACGGCAGATGCCGTCCCCTTTTCTTTTGCCTCTGTCCCAATTATGTGTTGGAAGGCTAGCCTTGGAGTAAGTCATCACCTTGAGGGCCTCCATCATGGACACCCAAGCCTTCCAACATCTCCTTACCCTGTTCCCACAACTCTCTCTTCGACAACGACATATCGCTCGGCGTGAGTTGCAGCAACTCAGCTTGCCCCCTCCTATTAATGCCCTACTTGTCCCATTGTCATGCGCAACCGTTGCAAACCATGCTTGCGGACCTGCTCTACCTTGACCAAGACGCCATTGGCACGCCGGAGAAAATCCCAATGCTGGCAAGACTATGCGCAGGCCCTCATCGAGGGGCTGACCATCAGAGAAGCAGCCCGGCGCTGCGGAGTCTGCAAGAACACAGCTTTCCTGTGGCGCCATCGCTTTCTGCGCGCCATGGCGGAGCATCGTGCCGACCATGAAGGGGGGATTGTGGAAGTGGACGAGACCTTCTTCCTAGAGTCCTTCAAAGGCCAGTTTGTCTGGTCACGACCTGTTAGGCTGCGGGGTGGCAAAGGACGTACCCGAGGAACGGGACCGGATTATATCCCGGTCGTCGTGGTGCAAGACAGAGAAGATCATCTGGCCGACTTCCAACTAGCTCAGCTGGATGCCAAGCATGTGAAGGCGGTCCTGGCGCCGCTGGTGGACAAGGATGCGGTGCTGTGCAGTGATGGCGCAGGGGTGTATGCGAGCTTTGCCCGCAGCCAGGGACTGAGCCATCAAGTGCTGCATAACCGGGTGAGACAGCGAGTGATAGCCGGTGCCTACCACACTCAACATGTGAACGGATATCACCACAGGCTAAAGGAGTGGATGGAGCGATTCCACGGAGTGGCGACGTCTTACCTGAAGAATTATCTGGGTTGGTGCAGGATGTTGGAGCTTTACGGAAGGGGGGTGAACATCAGGCTGTGCTTGCATGAGGCGCTAGAGCGCACCATGCACAAATGCCGGATA
>NZ_CDBN01000032.1 GCF_000820085.1 Aeromonas sanarellii | reverse complement strand
CGCCCAGCAAAAAGCCCCGCCGATCCAGCGGGGCTTTTTGCTGGGCGCCATGGCCCGAGCGGGCCCGGAGTCTCAATCCGTGGTGCTGGCGCGCCAGAAGATCTGCTTGATGCGGGGATGCTCCCCCAGCCGCTTCATCAGGGCGTCGAGCTCGTCACCGTCGATGGAGGTGGCGAGCAGCACCGCCGAGATCTCCAGATCCTGCTCCCCAAACGGCTCGATGTCGAGCTCGCTCAGGGGGTAGTTGGCCTGCTCCAGCATCTGCTCCAGCCAGGGCAGCACCTCCTTCTGGTGGGTGCGGCGGATGAGGGCCGTGACGCGGTAGGTCACCTCGGTGTCGGTATTGTCCACCGGGTGGCGGTTGATCTGGTTGACCAGGGGGCGTAGCAGGGTGTTGGCCGCCAGCACGAAGAGGGCGCCGAGCACGGCCTCCAGGGCGAACCCGGCGCCGCTGGCGGCCCCCACCGCCGCCACCCCCCACAGGGTGGCGGCGGTGTTGATGCCGCGGATGTTGCCCGATTCGCGCATGATGACGCCGGCCCCGAGAAAGCCGATGCCGGAGACGATGTAGGCCACCACGTGGACCACGCCGTAGCTGCCGCCGTGCAGGTCGTAGATGCGCTGGGCCAGGTTGACGAACAGGGCCGCCCCCACGGCCACCAGCACGTTGGTGCGAAGGCCGGCGGTGCGCTGGCGGTACTGACGCTCCAGGCCGACCAGGCTGCCCAGCACGAAGGCGAGCAGCAGGCTGGCGAGGGTGTCGAGCAGGGCGATGAAATCGAGTTGTTGCCACATTCTCATGGGTGACTCCTTCTGACGGGGCCGACCCGGTGTCCCGGGGCGAGATGTCCATGGGGACATCGAAGGAACGCGGTCGGCGCGGGGTGAATGAAAACGCGCCCTCCCGCGTCTGGCCGGGAAGGCGCGGGAGGGGAGTGCCGGGCCCGTTAGGGCCGCCGGCCCGGGCCTTGCGCCGGCAAGGGGGCGCGGGGGGCCGGCGCCGGGTCCGGGTGCAGCTCCCAGCGCACCGGGTGATCGGCCCCGACCAGGTGGACGAACTGCACCAGGTAGCGGCGTTGGGGCGGCGTGCAGCAGAGGCTCAGCACCAGCACGCGACCTTCGCCGCGACCGGGTGTCATGGCCTGCCTGGGGTGCAGGCCGGCCGGCTGCAGGGTGCGGCTCACCCCGACCAGCACCCGCTCCATGTCGGCCCTGTCCTCGCAGCGGATATGCAGTCGATAGTGATGCCGGCGCCTCTGGCGGCACCACAGGCGCGGCCAGAGGCCAAGACCCAGCCTGCGCAGCAGGGAGCGGGTGTCACCGGCCAGCCGGTTATGTGAAGTCAAGCGCATAGTAGCCTCCTTTCGGGAAGCAGAAACTATGCAGGCAAGGTGTCGGCCTTGGGCCGGTCACCTGACGTCAAGTGTAAAAAGAAGGGGGGGGGGAAGATCCGCTTCTCGCTGGGGTGGCGAGTCGCGGCAGGGAGTGACCTGCGGCTAGCTCGCGACCGGGGTGCCGACGAACGGGGTCGGCGTGCATCTGTCACTTGATGAGTTGCCCACTGATGGTCTCCGCTATGGGTAAAGAGGCCACATGGTAGCCGATGCGGCGGCCGGGGTAAACCCTGGGACTCTGACAGCAACATATTGAAACAAAATGGGGTTTTACCACGAGGGAGCCATAGCTCCCTCGTTTTCATCGTCCGGTCTGGGCTATTTCATGCCCATGCGCCTCAGGATCATGGCGGCGGGGCAGAAGCCGGTGAACGCACTCTGTATCAGGTTGACCCCGACAAAAACGCTCAGCCAGACGAAGCCCGGGTGGACCCAGGCAGTGAGCAGCAGCGACAGCAGCAAGATGCAGCCTGCGACCACTCTGACTCCGTTATCGACTGTCATGTGTCTCTCCTTTTTTTTGGTTGTTTAGTTGTTGCTAATTTAGTGTTTATTTATACAATAGACTAAATATCAGCAATTGCTAATTTATGCTTATGAGCCCATTCGACGAGATGTACAGACACGCGACGGCGGCCGCCTCCCTGCTCAAGGCGTTGGCTCATCCCGAACGCCTGATGGTGCTCTGCCAGCTGGTGGAGGGGGAGAAGGGGGTCGGGGAGCTGTTGGCCCACAGCCAGCTCGGGCAGTCGGCCTTTTCCCAGCAATTGTCGGTATTGAAGCGCCATGGCCTTATCCGTTCGCGCAAGGTCTCCCAGCAGATCTACTACTCGCTGGTGAGCGAGGCCGCCGCCGATGTGCTGGCGGCGCTGCAAACCCATTTTTGTCACTCTGAAAATAAGGAATCTTGATGATGGAAAGCCAATGGCTGCTCTCTTTGGGCGGCGGCATGCTGGCGGGGCTGTCGGCCCTGCTCCTGATGTTGTTCAACGGCCGGGTGGCCGGGATCAGCGGCATTCTGGCCGGTGCCTTGCAACACCGGGCGCCGTGGCGGGTGCTGTTTCTGCTGGGGCTCGGGGCGGGCGCCTGGCTGGCGCTGACCCTGGGTTGGGCCAGCATGCCCGCATTTACCACCCTGCCCGGTTGGCCGCTGGTGCTGCTGGCCGGTCTGCTGGTGGGCGTCGGCACCCGCCTTGGCAACGGCTGCACCAGCGGTCACGGCATCTGCGGCATGGGGCGGCTCTCGGTGCGCTCCATCGCGGCCACCCTCACCTTTATGGCGGCCGGCTTTATCACCGTCTTCGTCACTCATCATCTGCTGTAAGGGGTTGATCGTCATGGCATTGCTGACAAGTTTGCTCGCGGGTCTGCTGTTTGGCCTGGGGATGGCCATCTCCGGCATGGTGGATCCCGCACGGGTCACCGGTTTTCTCGATCTGGCGGGGGCCTGGGATCCCAGCCTCGCCTTCGTCATGGGGGGCGCCCTGCTGGTCTTTATGCCGGGATACTTCCTGCTGGTGAAACCGCGCAGTCAGAGCCTGCTGGGGGAGCCCATCGCCGCCGTACCGGCCCCCAGGCTGGATCGCCGCCTGATCGGCGGGGCTGTGCTGTTTGGCATCGGCTGGGGGCTGGTGGGCATCTGCCCGGGGCCAGCCTTGAGTCTCATTTCTAGCGGGCAGCCCATGATAATGTTGTTTATAGCAGCCATGGTGGCCGGGATCTTGCTGGTCGACCGGGTGCTGGTTCCCGCACGGAGCAAGGCTCGCCAGCCCCATACCGCCTGATCCCGTGAAGTGACTGATGACGCCAGGGAAGGAGAGTGATGATGGAAAACATCCGGTTGCTGGGGATCACCTTGCTGGTGATGACATCGCAGGCCATGACATCCACCCAAGCCCTGGCCGCAGAAGGGGATCCGGTGGCCCCGCTGACTGTGGCGCCACAGCCGGTGACCGACTGGCTGACACTGGATGGCACAGTCACTGCCATCCATCAGGGGACGGTGGCGGCCCAGACCAGCGGTCGGGTCTCCCGTATGCTGGTGGATGTGAACGACGAGGTGCAGGCGGGGCAACCGCTGCTGGAGATCAGCGGCAAGGAGCAGTTTGCCGCCGTCACGGGGGCCGAGGCGCGGCTGGCCCGGGCCCAGGCCCAGCAGGTGGAAGCCGAGCGCCAGCTTGCCCGTTTTCAGGCGCTGATCGCCAAGGGGGTGATCACCCGCGCCCAGCTCGACAGTGCCCAGGCGACTGACCGGGCCGCCCGCGCGGAGGTGAATGCGGCCGAGGCAGCCCTCACCCAGGCCCGCGAGGCCTACGGCTATACCCGCATCCTCGCCCCCTACGCTGGAGTGGTGACCAAGCGGCTGGTGGAGCTGGGGGAGACGGTTGCCCCCGGTACCCCGCTGCTCTCCGGCTTCTCCCTTGACGAATTGCGGGTGGAGGTGGAGCTGCCCCAATCAACTCTGAAGCTGGCTCGTGAGCCTGCGGATGTGCAGGTGCTGCTGCCGGATGGCAACACCGTTACCCCCCTCAAACTGACCCGCTTCAACTATGCCGACAGCCAGAGCCACGCCTTCAGGCTGCGCCTCGACCTGCCGCCGAGCACGGCGGGGGTGCTGCCCGGCATGTGGCTCAAGGTGCAGCTCAAGCAGGGCGAACGTCAGCTGCTGCAGGTGCCGGAGCGCGCCCTACTGCGGCAAGGGGAGTTCAACGGCGTCTATCTGCAGCAGCCCGTTGGTTGGGCCCTGACGCCGGTGCGGGTCGGCCACTGCTTGGCTGGGCAGTGCGAGATCCTGGCCGGGCTGCAAGCCGGTGACAAGCTGGCCCCCGATGCCTGGGCGCAGCAGCAGGCGGTGGCTCATGAGTAGCGAGCTGAACGGCAACAAGGGGAGGCTGGGGCCAGCGGGCCGACTGGCTGCGCTGTTTCAGGGCTCGGCCATCACGCCGCTGCTGGCGCTGGTGGGGCTGCTGCTCGGTCTGTTTGCGGTGCTGGTGACTCCCAAGGAGGAGGAGCCGCAGATCGATGTCACCTTCGCCGATGTCTATATCCCCTTCCCGGGTGCCAGCCCGATGGAGGTAGAGTCCCTCGTTACCACCCCGGCCGAGCAGGTGGTCTCCCAGATAAAGGGAATTGATACCCTCTACTCCTTCTCCCAACCCGATGGCGCCCTGCTGGTGGTGGTGTTCAAGGTAGGGGTGAGTCGCGAACAGGCCATCGTCGATCTCAACAACCAGCTCGATTCCCACCGCGACTGGTTGCCCCAGGGGCTCGGCGTCGGGCCGCCCCTGGTCAAACCCCGGGGCATCGACGACGTGCCCATCGTCAGCCTGACACTCTGGAGCAAGCAACTGGGCGCCCCCGAGCTGACCCGGGTCGCCCATGAGCTGGAGACCGAGCTCAAGCGCATTCCCGGTACTCGCGATATTTACAGTCTGGGCAGCCAGAGCGCGGTACTGCGGGTGATGCCGGATCCGGCGGCACTCAGCGCCCACGGCATCAGCTGGGGCGAGCTGAGTCAGCGACTGGCTGCCGCCAATCGGGTGGGCCCGACACAGGCCACCTGGCAGAACAACAGTGAGATCAAGGTGCAGGTGGGGCAGTTCCTGCAAAGCGAGCAGCAGGCCCGCGAGCTGGTGGTGGGGCTGCAGGACGGTAAACCTGTCTATCTGGGGGATGTGGCCAGTGTTTCTCTGGGTCAGGAGACCCCGACCAAGCGCAGCTGGATGGGGCAGGGGGATCACAGCTATCCGGCGGTGACGCTGGCCATCGGCAAGCAGCCGGGCCAGAACGCGGTCGATGTGGCCAAACGGGTAGAGGCGCGGGTCGAGAGTTTGCAGAACCGGCTTATCCCGGCTGGGGTCGAGGTGACGGTGACCCGGGACTACGGCGTCACCGCCGAGACCAAATCCAACACGCTGATCGGCAAGTTGATTTTTGCCACCACGGCGGTAGTGCTGCTGGTGCTGGTGAGCATGGGCTGGCGCGAGGCGCTGGTGGTGGGGGTGGCTATCGTCATCACTCTGGCACTGACTCTGTTTGCGAGCTGGGCCTGGGGTTTTACCCTCAATCGGGTGTCGCTGTTTGCGTTGATCTTCTCCATCGGCATTCTGGTGGATGACGCCATAGTCGTGGTGGAGAACATCCACCGCCATCGCGGCTTGGGCAAGGGGGCGCTCAAGGATCTCATTCCGGGGGCGGTAGACGAGGTGGGCGGGCCGACCATACTGGCGACCCTGACCGTGATCGCGGCCCTGCTGCCGATGGCCTTTGTCAGTGGCCTGATGGGCCCCTACATGAGCCCCATCCCCATCAATGCCAGTATGGGGATGCTTATCTCCCTGCTGGTGGCCTTTATCTTCTCCCCCTGGCTGGCCAACCACCTGCTCAAGAGCGAGGCACATGTCGTCCACGGTGAGGCCAAGGCCGGACTCTTCCAGCGGCTGATGACCCCTTTCCTGATCGGTGACGGCGCCAAGCGCGCCAGACGCAAGCTCTGGCTGGCCATCCTGCTGCTGGTAGCGGGTGCCGCCGCCATGCCCATGGTGCAGTGGGTGGTGCTCAAGATGCTCCCCTTTGACAACAAGTCGGAATTCCAGCTGGTGCTCGATATGCCGGAGGGGGCGACCCTGGAGCAGACCGAGCGCACCCTGCTGGCGGTCGGGCGGGAGCTGGCAAAAGTGCCGGAGGTGAAGGATTACCAGATCTATGCCGGCACCGCGGCCCCCATCAACTTCAATGGCCTGGTGCGCCACTACTTTATCCGCAGCGGCGCCAACCTGGGGGATATTCAGGTCAATCTGGTGGACAAGCATGAACGGGATCGCAGCAGCCACCAGATTGCCCAGTCGGTGCGGGCCCCCTTGCAGGCTATCGCCAGTGCGGCAGGGGGCAACCTCAAGGTAGTGGAGGTGCCGCCCGGCCCGCCGGTCTGGTCCCCCATCGTTGCCGAAATCTATGGCCCGACTCAGGCCGCCCGTGAAGCGGCCGCTCGCGCCGTACAGGCCCGCTTCGTGGCCACGGCGGATCTGGTGGACGTGGATATCTATCTGACCGACCCCCAGCCCAAGTGGCGGCTGGTGGTGGATCGCAGCAAGGCGGCTTTGCTCGGGGTCGATCTCGGGGATCTGGTGAGCACCCTCCATGGCGGGGTGGGTTATCAGGATGCCAGCTGGCTACAGGGGCACGGCGCCAAGTATCCGGTGCCGATCCGCATCGAACTGGCTCCCGGTGACAAACGGGAGCTGGCGGGCGTGCTGGCCCTCAAGGTGCGCAGCCAGAGCGGGCAGCTCGTCCGGGTATCAGAGCTGGTGAGTCGCCGTGATGAGGTGGCCCCCAGCTATATCATGCACAAGAACATGCAGCCCATGGTGATGGTGGTGGCCGACATGGGCGGCCACACCGACAGCCCGCTCTACGGCATGTTTGCCGCCGGTGCCGACATCGACCTGCCCCAATATTACGTGCAGCAGCCCGACAAGTTGGGGGAGGTGGCGCTGTTGTGGGACGGGGAGTGGAAGGTAACCTACGAGACCTTCCGCGACATGGGGCTAGCCTACGGGGTGGGGATGATCCTCATCTACCTGCTGGTGGTGGCCCAGTTCCGCTCCTATCTGGTGCCGCTCATCATCATGGCCCCCATTCCGCTCACCCTCATCGGGGTGATGCCGGGGCACGCCCTGCTGGGGGCCCAGTTTACCGCCACCTCGATGATAGGGATGATAGCCCTCGCCGGGATCATCGTACGCAACAGCATCCTGCTGGTGGACTTTATCGAGCAGCAGCGAGGTGCTGGCATGCCGTTCGAGCAGGCGGTGATCGAAGCGGCGCAGGTGCGGGCCAAACCCATCATGCTGACGGCGTTGGCGGCGATGATCGGGGCTTTGTTTATCCTCGATGATCCCATCTTCAACGGACTGGCCATCAGCCTGATTTTCGGGATCCTGGTCTCCACCTTGCTCACCCTGGTGGTGATACCCTTGCTCTATTATGCCCTGCTCTCCCGACGCACGTGACGGGAGCCGATGGCGAAAGGAGGCGCGATGAAGAGAGGCTGGCTGTGGTGGACGGCGGGCGCCGGGGTGGCGGTGGCCGTCCTGGCATGGTGGCTGCGCCCGGTGGCGACGCCCGTCCCGCTGGTGAGCGTGGATCGCGGCGAGGTGCGCGTCACCGTGGTCAACACCCGGGCCGGCACCATCAAGTCGTGCCAGCGGGCCGGGCTCAGCCTGCCAGCTGGCGGCGTGGTGGAGCGGATCGCCGTCAAGGCTGGGGACAGGGTGGCGCAGGGAGATCTGCTGTTGACCCTCTGGAGTGAGGACATTCGCGCCGATCTCGACCGTGCCCGGGCCCAGCAGGCCCTCGGCAAGACCCAGCGCGAGGAGCGTTGCAGCGAGGCCACCTACTACGAGCGGGAGGCCAGCCGCCTCGCCACCCTGCTCGCCAAGAACCTCACCTCCCGCACCCTGGCCGAGCAGGCCCAGAACCTGGCCGATACCCGCCGCTACATCTGCCGGGCGTCCCGCCAGCAGGAGCGGGTCGACGAGGCGCTGGTCGCCCAGGTGGAGGCCCGCCTGACCGAGCGGCGCCTGCTGGCGCCCTTTGCCGGCGTGGTGGCCGAGGTCAACAGCAAGCTAGGCGAATACATGACGCCCTCACCCCCCGGGGTAGCCATGCCCCCGGTCATCGATCTTATCGACGATAACTGTCTGTATGTCTCAGCCCCCATCGACGAGGTGGATGCCGCCCGCCTCAGGGTGGGCCAGCGCGCCCGGGTGCTGCTCGACGCCATGCCAGGGCGCGATCTCGCCGCCACCGTCACCCGCATCGCCCCCTATGTGAAGGAGCTGGAGAAGCAGGCCCGCACCGTGGAGGTGGAGGCGGCGATCACCGCCCCGCCCGGCGACGTGCCTCTGCTCATCGGCTACAGCGCCGATCTCGAGGTGGAGGTGACTCGCGCCACCGATGTGCTGCGGGTGGCGGCCAGCAGCCGGGCCGACGATGGCAGCGTGTTGCGGCTGGAGGGGGATAGGCTGGTGCGGGTCCGGCCTCGCTGGGGCGTGGAGAACTGGAGCTGGGTTGAGGTCACAGAGGGGCTCGCCGCCGGTGACCGGCTGGCGGCTCAGCCCGGCCAGATAGCCGGGGAGGGGCCCTTCACCGCCGCCACGGAGCCGGTGGATGAGTGATCTCATTCGCCTCGAGGCGGTCAGCCGTCGCTTCACCCTGGGGGGGAGCGAGGTGGCCGCCCTCGATCGCGTTTCCCTGCGGGTCGCCGAGGGGGAGTATCTGGCGGTGATGGGCCCCTCGGGGTCCGGCAAGTCGACCCTGCTCAATGTGCTGGGGCTGCTGGACAGGCCAGACGAGGGGCGCTACTGGCTGGGGGGGGAGGACACCGCCACCCTGCCAGAGCCGGCGCTGGCCCGGTTGCGCGGCCATCGTATCGGATTCGTGTTCCAGTCGTTTCACCTGGTCTCCCGCCTCACCGCCCGCGAGAACGTCGAGCTGCCGCTGATGCTGTGCGGCGTCGCCCCCACCGAACGTCATCGCCGCAGCCAGCAACTGCTGGCGAGCCTGGGGCTGGACAACCGGGCCGACCACAGGCCCGCCGAGCTCTCCGGCGGCCAGCGCCAGCGGGTGGCCATCGCCCGGGCCATGGCCATGGCGCCGCGCCTCATCCTGGCGGACGAGCCCACCGGCAACCTGGACTCCCGCTCCGGGGAAGAGGTGATCACCCTGCTCGAGGGGCTCAACCGGGAGCAGGGCATCACCCTGGTGGTGGTGACCCACGACCCGCGCCTCGGCGAGCGGGCGGGCAGGCGGATCCTGATGAACGATGGTCGCATCGGCAGCGACAGCGGTGGTAACTGAATGCGGCGCCCCGATGCCATCCGCTTCGCCGCCGTGGCGTTATTGCGTCAGCGCACGCGGGCGCTGGTGCTGATCCTGGCGGTGAGCCTGAGCGTCACCTCGGTGCTGCTGCTCACGGCGCTGGGGGAGGGGGCGAGGCGCTATGTGGCCGACCAGTTCAGCACCCTTGGCAAGGATCTGCTGGTGATGTTCCCGGGTCGCAAGGAGACCACGGGCGGGCTGCCGCCGGTGACCGGCAACAGCCTGCGGGAGATCACCCTAGATGACATGCGCTACCTTGGCCAGCATCAGCCCCGGCTCAGGCTGGTGCCGCTGGTGATGGGCTTTGCCGAGGCCAAGCAGGGGGCCAGGGTGCGCCAGACCATGCTGCTCGGCAGCAGCAACGGCCTGCGGCATACCCACGGGCTGGTGCTGCTCGCCGGCCGCTGGCTGCCGGGGGAGGCCACAGAGGACAGGCCTGTGGTCCTGCTCGGGGCCGTGGCGGCCAGGGAGCTGTTCGGCCGGATCGATCCCCTCGGCCAGTGGCTGCGTTTTGACAATCGTCGCTTCCGGGTGGTGGGGATCTTCACCAGCCAGAGCAGCAATCTGGGGATGGACATGGCCGAGGCGGCGCTGATCCCGGTCGGTAGCGCCATGAGGCTGTTCAATACCGAGGGGCTGTTTCGCCTGCTGATCCAGCCGCTGGACGGGCAGGCGGTGCCCCCGCTGGTAACGCGGCTGGAGCAGCTGATGCAGGGGCGTCACGGAGTGCTCGATGTGACTGTGGTCAGGCGCGACGCCATGCTTGCCACCTTCTCCACCATTCTGGCCACCCTCACCCTGGCGGTCGCCGGCATCGGCGCCATCAGCCTGCTGGTCTCGGGCATCATGATGATGAATCTGGCGCTGATCAGCACCCGCCAGCGGACCGGGGAGATAGGCCTGCTCAAGGCGCTGGGGGCCGACAGCCGCCAGATCCGCCGGCTGTTCTTGTGGGAGGCGCTGCTGCTGAGCGGTGGAGGCGCCCTCATCGGCACCCTGCTGGGCTATGCCCTGGTCGCCCTCGCCGGCCTGATCTGGCCGACCTTCCCGGCGGCGGTGCCCTGGCAGGCGACGCTCTGCACCCTGCCGGCGGCCCTCTTGACCGGGCTCTTCTTCAGCTGGCTGCCGGCGTCCCGTGCGGCAAGACAAGATCCGGTCAGCAGCCTGCGCAGCGGGCAATGGAGCGGTGACTGATGCGCCTCGCCGATCTGCTGTTCTGGCTCTGGCGCGCCCTGCTGGCCGGGCGCAGCCGCAGCCTGCTGTCGGCGCTCGGCATCGCCATCGGGATCGCCTCGGTGACCCTGCTCACCGGCATCGGCGAGGGGCTCAGGCTCTATCTGCTCGACAGCTTCTCCCAGTTCGGTACCCGCTTGATCGCGGTGACCCCGGGCAAGACAGAGACCGCCGGCGGCCCGCCCGGCATCCTTTCCAGCAGCCGCCCCCTGCTGCTGGAGGATGCCGACGCCCTCGCCAGATTGCCGGGGGTTGAGGCCGCGCTCCCTGTGGTGCAGGGTCAGGGAGAGGTGCGCAGCCGGGGGCTGACCCGCAGCACCGCCATCCTGGGCACAGGCCCGGCGGCGCTCTCTGGCTGGCGGCTCACCCTGGTGCAGGGGCGTTTTCTGCCCGCGGACGACAGCGCCATGCCCCGCGCCTATGCGGTGCTGGGCGCCAAGGTGGCGGCGGAGCTCTTCCCCGGCGGGGATGCGCCGGGCAGTCTGCTGCGGGCCGGGGATCGCCGCTTCCGGGTGGCCGGGGTGCTGGCTCCCAAGGGGCAGTTTCTCGGCTTCGATCTGGACGACATGATCTATCTGCCCGCCGCCCACGCCCAGGCGCTGTTCAACAGGGAGGGGCTGCAGGAGATCGACGTCATCTATGGTGCCGGGCGGGCGGAGGCCGAGATCTCGGCCCATATCCGGCGGGTGCTGACGGCCCGCCACGGCGCCGAGGACTTTACCCTCACCTCCCAGCAGGACATGCTGGCGAGCCTCGACAAGATACTCTCCATCGTCAAGCTGGCGGTGGGCGGGCTCGGCATCATCTCGCTGCTGATCGGGGCGGTCGGCATCTTCAGCATCATGAGCATCGCCCAGCAGGAGCGGATCCCCGAGGTGGGCCTGCTGATGGCGCTGGGTTGCCCACGGCGGCGCATCCTGCTGCTGTTTCTGCTGGAGGCCGTGGTGCTGGCGCTGCTGGGGGGGACCATGGGGCTGGTCCTGCTCGGGGGGCTCAAGCTGCTGCTCGCCCTGCTGGCGGCGGGGCTGCCGCTCAGCCTCCATCCCCTCTATCTGTTGCTCGCGCTGGGGTGCAGCGCCCTGGTCGGTCTGCTGGCCGGGGTCGCCCCGGCGCTGCGGGCGGTGCGCCTGGACCCCGTGGTCGCCCTGCGCGGCGACTAGCCGAGCGCCTGCTGCCGGACGTCGCCCGCCTCGAAGAGCGCGAAGTAGCGCCGGTCGGCCTGGCTCATGTGGCCGACCACCAGCTCATGGATGATGAAGTTGAGCAGTTCGTCGTGGCCCAGGGTGCCCGCCCTGGCGGCGGCCATCAGCTGGTCGGTCATGCTCAGCAGTCGCCGGTGATCCTGGCGGTGGGCCTCCAGCTCGGCAAAGTCATGCTCCGCCAGCACCTGCTCCTCGGCGGCGAAGTGCTGGCGGGCCATCTCGAAGACCCGCTCCATCTCCTCCAGCAGTCGATCCGGTCGCCCGTCTGGCTCGTTCAGACGTTCCAGCAGCCGGTTGGTCAGCCTGAAGAGCTGGCGATGCTCGGCGTCGATGCGGGGGTGACCGCACTCGTGGGCGGGTTGCCATTGCAGGGTGTCCGGTGCCAGCCCGGCGGCGAACAGGCAGACCCGGCCCCGGCCGTGGTGCTTGGCCTGGTACATGGCCTGATCGGCGTGGTGCATCAGGGTCTTGGGGTCGGTGCCGTGCTCCGGATAGAGGGCCACCCCTATGCTGCCGGAGATGCACAGCGCCTGCTGCTCGATCGAGAAGGGGTGGTGCAGGCTCTGGTGCAGCTTGTCGGCTACCGCGAGGGCCGCGGCGTCCGTATCGGGCAGCAGGATCACGAACTCGTCGCCGCCCAGGCGCGCCACCAGGTCCTCCTCCCGCACGCAGTGGCGCATGCGCTCCGCCACCTGTTTGAGCAGCTGATCCCCGGTCTCGTGGCCGAAGGTGTCGTTGATGGGCTTGAAGTGGTCGAGATCGATGAAGATGAGGGCCAGCGGCCGCTCGGGAGCCTGCACCATGGTCTCCTTGAGCCGCTGCTGCAGCAGGCGGCGGTTGGGCAGCTGGGTGAGGGGGTCGTAGAAGGCGAGGCGGCGCATCATCTCCTCCCGTGCCGAGCGCTCGGTGACATCCCGGGTCACCCCCAGGATGGCGTCCGGCCAGGCCCGGGTGTTGCCGTGCAGGGTGGTGACCGTCTCGATGGCGACCAGATGCCCGTCCTTGTGGCGCAGCTGGGAGTGGATGACGCACCGGGTCCGATCATGCTCCCCCCGCTGCCAGGCGGCCAGGGAGGCGGCGATCTCGTCGCGCAACCGGCCCCAGGAGTCATCGGGCAGCAACCGGCGAAGGGAGAGATTGAGCAGTTCGGCGGGTTCATAGCCGCTCAGGGACGAGATGGCGGGGCTGATGTAGCGAAGACGCAGGCTGGCGGTGTCCATGGTCCAGATGACGTCGCCGCTGTTTTCCGCCACGAAGCGGTAGTGCTGTTCGCGCTGGACCAGTTCCTGGGTGAGCCGCTGTCGGTCGAGCGCCTCCTGGCGCAGGCGCAGATAGAGGTACAGGAAGATGCCGAGCAGCACCAGCAGGCTGAGGGTGACCAGGATGGCCACAGTGACGCTTCGGTCGAACAGCTGGCGCTGCTGGAGCAGGCGGGCCTGGGCCGTGTTGTAGATGAAGGGGGCCAGGTTGGGGACGGCCTTGAGCATGCCGGCATCCCGGTAGGTCCTGGCGATCTGCTCCCAGCGTTCCGGCTGCATGTAGCCGGGCTCTATGATATCGGGCTGCATCAGCGCCCGGGTCTCGCGGGCCTCGAAGGCCAGCTGCGCGCGATCGGCCCTGCCGGGGTACTGCGTCAGGATGAGGTCGATCATCTCCTCGGGGTGGTCCATGGCATAGCGCCACCCCCTGAGACTCGCCTGCAGGAAGGCGTCGACCCTCTCCTGATTGGTGACGATCTCGTGCTCCGAGGTAAAGAGGTTTTCGCCGTAGAAGTCGAAGCCGATCTCCCTGGGGGTGAACACCCGGTGGGGAATGCCCCCTCGCGCCAGCGCGAAGGGCTCGGTGGAGCTGTAGGCGCTGATGACATCCGCCTGTCCCGTGATCAGCGCCTGCACCCCCTGCGCATAGGGCAGGGTCTCCCACGTCTTGTCCCGGGTGTGGTGATGCAGATAGGTGAGCAGCTCGTTGGCGCCGGGCTCCAGCATCAGGCGCTTGCCGGCCAGATCCGCCGGGGTGCGGATGTCCGGCCTGTCCAGGGTGATGAGCACCAGGGGGGAGTGCTGCAGCATGGCGGCGAGTACCACCACGGGGCGCCCTGCGGCCCGGGCCAGCAGCAGATCGCTGCCCCGGATGCCGAATTGGGCCCTGCCCGTGGTCACCTCGTTGATGACGTCGGTGCGGGGGCCGGCCTCGCGCAGGGTGACCCGCAAGCCCGCATCCCGATAGAACCCCTTGGCAAGGGCGGCATAGTAACCGGCGAACTGGAACTGGTGCTGCCACGGCAGTTGCACTATGAGGTGCTCGTCTGCCCTGAGGGGAAGCGTGGTCAGGGTGGAAATCACCACCCAGAGGGGCAGAAGCCAGCGCGCACGCTGGCAGGATGCATCGGACTCCGTCATACCGCGGTTCTCTCGGGAGGTGCTCTCCTGGCTAGAGTCAAACAATTTCTGTCCGTTCGCAAGGGGATCAAGGCCCGTCGAGAAAGGATATAGGGGGGAATAAAAGTCATTTTTGTGTCGTTCATCACGCCTGATGGCGGCACGGCTCATTTTGGCGCCTCGTCTGGGCGAAAGAAACGCCCTGATGGGAAGAAAAGGTGGCCATGCGGGGCGCGTCTGGGCCGCTACTCTTGCAGTCTGCTATTGATATAACGCATGTTTTTGGTGGTTGCGTGTCAACCCGCCTCGCAGCACCAACGGTGGAGGCTTTTTCCCGCGCAGGCGGCCCGCCCCGGCCACGGGGGTGCGCCGATCCTCCCCCAGGTGGTATGGTAGTCACCCGTTTCCTGTTCTCTGTTTCCTAACAAGGTCCCGCCATGTCCTCCTTGCGCCTGCTGCTTTCCGATTCCCACGACCCCCTGTTCAACCTGGCGGTGGAGGAGTGCATCTTCCGCCAGATGGACCCCGCCCAGCGGGTGCTGTTTCTGTGGCGTAACGCCAATACGGTGGTGATCGGCCGGGCCCAGAACCCCTGGAAGGAGTGCAACACCCGGCGCATGGAAGAGGACGGGGTGACGCTCGCCCGGCGCAGCAGCGGGGGTGGCGCCGTGTTCCACGACCTTGGCAACAGCTGCTTCACCTTCATGGCGGGCAAGCCGGAGTATGACAAGAGCGTCTCCACCGCCATGGTGCTGGAGGCGCTCAAGCGGCTCGGGGTGGAGGCGTTCGCCTCCGGGCGCAACGATCTGCTGGTGGCGACCCCGGACGGGGATCGCAAGGTGTCTGGCTCGGCCTACCGGGAGACCCGGGATCGCGGCTTCCACCACGGCACCCTGCTGCTGGACGCGGATCTGGGCCGGCTCGCCCACTACCTCAATCCCGACCCCAAGAAGCTGGCGGCCAAGGGGATCAGCTCGGTGCGCAGCCGGGTCGCCAACCTCTGCGAGCTGTTGCCGGGGATCAGCCATGAGCGGGTGGTGCAGGCCCTGTGCGAGGCCTTCTTCGCCCACCATGGCACCCGGGTTGCCCCCGAGCATATCTCCCCCGAGCGGATGCCCGACCTGCCGGGCTTCGCCGAGACCTTCGCCCGCCAGCGCAGCTGGGAGTGGAACTTCGGCCAGGCGCCCGCCTTCAGCCACCTGCTGGAGGAGCGCTTCCCCTGGGGCGGGGTGGAGCTGCACTTCGACGTGGAGAAGGGGGTGATAGGCCGGGCGCAGATCTTCAGCGACAGCCTGGAGCCGGCGCCGCTCGATGCGCTGGCCGAGCGCCTGCCCGGGGTTGCCTATCGCCCCGAGGCCATCGACGACCTGTTGCAAGGGTGGCGGGCCGATTTCCCGGAACATGCCGAGCTGGAACCTTTCTGCCACTGGTTGCTGGCCGCCCTGCGCTGACCGAACCGGCGTGATCGGGGTCACAAGACGGCGAGGGGGACGCCTCGGGGGAGGCATTTCCAGCCCCCGTCAGGGCTCAGTCATGACAAAAAGTAGGGCGGCGCATTAGATATTGTCTCTGTTGATGCTTTCGTCATGAGGGTATAAGAACCGCACCTTTGCCGTACCCAGGGTATAAAAATGAGTGATCTGGTTTACCTGAAAGACGACGGCGTCAACGCCGTCTCTCCCGCATTCGCCGCCCGTTTCGCCACCGTCAAGGCCCACTTCTTCTCCCGCAACCCCGATCTCTGGCCGGTGTTTCGCGAGCCCGGTTTCGCCACCCTCAACGAGTTTCGCGCCAGGGGACTTGCGCCGGATGCGCGCCTCAATGCCTGGCCCGATGGTCGTGCCCGCCTCGCGGATTTGTGTGAAACCATGCCGGTGCCCGCGCAGATGCGCACTCCGGGGGAGCCCATGACGGAGCTGCTGTTTGCCGGCGCCCTGTCCAAAGACTGGGAGAACCCCTCCAGCGTCGAGAACGTCATCACCATGTCGGCGGATCCCGCCATCTACGGCGCCCAGATGGGGATCCTCGCCAACCCCAACCTGGTCTACTCCGAGTATGCCGGGGTGGCCGAGGAGCTCGAAAAGAAGGTGGTGCGCCAGATTGCCCTGCTGGCGGGATACGATCCGGCCCGCGCCACCGGCATCTTCACCCAGGGGGGGACCTTCTGTAACCTCTATGGCTACCTGCTCGGCATTCGCAAGAGTTTGCCGCAGGCCAAGCACAAGGGGCTCGGTCACTATCAGGACTACCGCATCATCAACTCCCAGGGCGGTCACTACTCCAACATCACCAACCTCTCCCTGCTCGGGGTGGATATCGAGAACAAGACCATCCGCATCCAGGTCGGCGAGAACAACGACATCGATCTGGCGGATCTCGAGCGCACCCTGGCCGCCTGCTTCGCCTTGAAGCACGTGGTGCCCACCATTATGCTGACCATGGGCACCACCGATACCTTCGGGGTGGACAGGGTCAAGCCCGTGGTCGAGCTGCGGGATCGCCTGTGCGAGCGGTTCGAGGTGGCGGTCAAGCCCCACATCCACGTGGACGCCGCCATCGGCTGGTCGATGATCTTCTTCCTGGATTACGACTTCGTCGCCAACCCGCTGGCCATCAACGCCGCGACCCTGGCCGGTATAGAGCGCAACGTGACGCGCTTCGCCGAGCTGAAATACGCCGACTCCTTCACCGTGGACTTCCAGAAGTGGGGCTATGTGCCCTACACCTCCAGCCTGGTGATGATCAAGGAGCAGGAGGATCTCAAGGCGATGGAGAACGATCCGGAGAACTTCTCCTACTTCGAGCGGGACATCCAGGGCCAGACCCACCTGCAGTCCACCATCGAGTGCTCCCGGGGGGCGAGCGGCCTGTTCGGCGCCTATGCGGCCCTCAACTACCTGGGGGTGGAGGGCTATCGCACCGTGCTGGCCCACTGCCTGCAAAACGCGAACTACTTCCGCTTCCGCCTGAGCCAGCTCGGCAACGTCAAGCTGGTGGCCCAGGAGAACCAGGGGCCGAGCGTGGGCTTCAAGATCTACAACCCCGAGTGGGTGAGCGATCCGGAGGCCGAGTTCGCCTTCGAGCTGGCCCGCAGCCCGGACGCGGCCTACAAGGCGCGGCTGGCGCGCAACACCGAGTATCACCGCAGCCTGTTCACCGGGCGCGGCAAGGTGGGGCTCTACACCAACTGGGTGGAGGCGGTGGCGCACTCGGACTACGACGAGCGCGGCAAGTACTCCTACATCGCCGGGGAGAAGGCGGTATTCATGAACCCCGCCTGCGGCCGCGAGCAGATCGACGCCTTTATCGACCATATTCGCGGCTGAAGCCGACCGGGAGCGCAGATAAAACGACGGCGGGCCCAGTGCCCGCCGTTTTCATTGTGTGTGGTCTCGCCATCACTGTTTCTGGATGGCCGTCACCGTCAGCTTGCCACCCGGGTTCTCGGCGTGGAAGCGCACCGCATCCCCCACCTTCAGATCCTTGAGCAGGGCCGGATCCGCCAGCAGGAACACCATGTTCATGGGAGGCATCTTGAGGTTCTCGATGGCTTCGTGCTTGATGCCGACCTTGCCGTTGGGGGCGTCGATGCGGCTGATGACCCCCTTGGTCATCGTCATTTCGCCCATCTCGTTCATGCCGTCCATTTGTCCCATCTGGCTCATGTCGTGCCCTTCGTGGTGCATCATCTCCTCGGCCTGCAGGCCGGTGTGGGTGGCGAGGCCGAGCAGCAGGGTCAGCGTCAGCGTCTTGTAGTTCATCATGTTTTCCTCGTCATCTATGCAAAAAAGAGTTGTTTGAAGCGGATTATTCGGCCTGTTCGGGCACGGGCTTTCCAAGGTGCCGGCTGCGCCACAGGTAGTAGGCGGCGGGCAGCACCAGCAGGGTCAGCACCAGGGCGCTCACCATGCCGCCGATCATCGGGGCGGCGATGCGCTGCATCACCTCGGAGCCGGTGCCCTGGCTCCACATGATGGGCAAGAGGCCGGCGATGATGGTCACCACCGTCATCATCTTGGGGCGCAGGCGCAGGGCGGCGCCGTGGATCACCGCCCGGTGCAGGCCCGCCTTGTCCGGCTTGCCGCTCGCCACCAGGTCATCCCAGGCGTGGTTGAGGTAGACCAGCATCAGGACGCCGGTCTCCACCGCCACCCCCGCCAGGGCGATAAAACCTACCCCTACGGCGACTGACAGGTTGAAGTCCAGCAGCCAGAGGGTCCAGATCCCGCCCACCACCGCCAGCGGCAAGGTGGTGAGAATGAGCAGCACCTCCTGGAAGCGGCGAAACGCCAGATAGAGCAGCAGCACGATAATGGCGATGGTGAGCGGCACCACGTAGGCGAGGCGTGCCTTGGCCCGCTCCATGTATTCGTATTGACCGGACCAGGTGAGGGCGTAGCCCGCCGGCAGCACCAGCTGCCTACCCACCTCGGACTTGGCCTCTGCCACAAAGGAGCCGATGTCGCGGCCGCGAATGTCCACGTAGACCCAGCCGTTGAGGCGCGCGTTTTCACTGCGCAGCATGGGCGCCTCGTCGCTGATGTAGACCCGCGCCACGTCCGCCAGGGCGATGCGTTCCCCCTTGGGGGTCACCAGGGGCAGCAGCTCGAGGCTGGCCACCGAATCGCGGTAACTCTGGGGGTAGCGCAGGTTGATGGGATAGCGCTCGCGCCCCTCTATGGTCTGGCCTACCTCCATGCCGCCCACCGCGGTGGCGAGCACCGCCTGCACGTCGGCGATATTGAGGCCGTAGCGGGCCGCCTTCAGCCGGTCGATGTCCACCTTGACGTAGCGGCCACCCGCCACCCGCTCGGCGTAGACAGATGAAGCGCCCTCCACCTTGCCGACGATCTGCTCAAGCTGCTGGCCGAGCTGCTGGATCACCTTGAGATCCGGCCCCGCGATCTTGATGCCGACCGGGGTCTTGATGCCGGTGGCCAGCATGTCGATGCGGGTCTTGATGGGGGGGACCCAGGCGTTGGTGAGACCGGGGAAGCGGATGAGGGAGTCGAGCTCCTCCTTGAGCTTCTCCGGGGTCATGCCGGGGCGCCACTGATCCTTGGGCTTGAGCTGGATGCTGGTCTCCATCATCACGAGATCCGCAGGGTCGGTGGCCGAGTCGGCGCGCCCCGCCTTGCCAAACACATTCTGCACCTCGGGCACGGTGCGAATGAGCTTGTCGGTCTGTTGCAAAATCTCCCGCGCCTTGCCCACCGAGATGTTGGTCGCCGTGGTGGGCATGTACATGATGTCCCCTTCGTCGAGCGGCGGTATGAACTCGGAGCCCAGATGCTGGAGCGGCCAGAAGCCCGCCACCGTGACCACGGCGGCGGCGGCCAGGGTGGTCTTGGGGTGTGCCAGCACGGCGTTGAGCAGGGGCACATAGCCCTGGCTCAGCCAGCGGTTGAGGGGGTTGGCCTGTTCGGCCAGCACCTTGCCACGGATGAAGTAGCCCATGATCACCGGCACCAGCGTGATGGCGAGCGCGGCGGCGGCGGCCATGGCGTAGGTCTTGGTGTAGGCGAGGGGGTGGAACATCCGCCCCTCCTGCGCCTCCAGGGCGAACACCGGCAGGAAGCTGATGGTGATGATGAGCAGGGAGAAGAAGATGGCGGGCCCCACTTCTATGCTCGCCTCTGTGATGATGCGCCAGCGGTTCTTCTCCGTCAGCTCGGTGCGCTCCATATGCTTGTGGACGTTCTCGATCATCACGATGGCGCCGTCCACCATGGCGCCGATGGCGATGGCGATGCCCCCCAGCGACATGATGTTGGCGTTGATCCCCTGCAGGTGCATGACGATGAAGGCGGTCAGGATGGCGATGGGCAAGGAGATGACCACCACCAGGGACGAGCGCAGGTGGAACAGGAAGGCGAGGCAGACCAGCACCACCACGGCGAACTCTTCCACCAGCTTGCCGGAGAGGTTGTCGATGGCGCGCTGGATAAGATCGGATCGATCGTAGACGGTGACGATCTCCACCCCCTCCGGCAGGCTGGATTTGAGCTCCGCCAGCCGCGCCTTGACCCCGTCTATGGTGTGCTGGGCATTCTCGCCATAGCGCATGACGATGATGCCGCCCACCACTTCCCCTTCGCCGTTGAGCTCGGCCAGGCCGCGTCGGCTCTGGGGGCCGGTGACCACATCCGCCACATCCCCCAGCAGCAGGGGGGCGCCGCGCACATTGGTGCCGAGCGGGATCTGCTTCAGATCCTCCACGCTTTTCAGATAGCCATTCGAGCGCACCATGTATTCCGCTTCCGCCATCTCGATGACGGAGGCGCCGGTCTCCTGGTTGCCCTGCTTGATGGCGGTCTCGATAAGGGAGAGCGGGATGCCGTAGGCGCGCAGCTTGTCCGGGTCGACCCGCACCTGATACTGGCGCACCATGCCGCCCACGGTGGCGACCTCGGAGACGCCGTCCACCGTCTGCAGCTCGAACTTGAGCAGCCAGTTCTGCAGGGAGGTGAGCTCGCTGAGGTCATGCTTGCCGGTTCTGTCCACCAGGGCGTACTGGTAGACCCAGCCCACCCCGGTGGCATCGGGGCCGAGCTGGGGGCGGGCGGAGGCGGGCAGGTTGGGCGCAACCTGGCTCAGGTACTCCAGCACCCGGGCTCGGGCCCAGTAGAGGTCGGTGTCGTCGTCAAACAGCACGTAGACGAAGGAGTCGCCGAAGAAGGAGTAGCCGCGCACCGTGGTGGCGCCCGGCACCGCCAGCATGGCGGTGGTGAGCGGGTAGGTCACCTGATCCTCCACCACCTGCGGCGCCTGGCCGGGGTAGGAGGTCTTGATGATCACCTGGACGTCGGAGAGATCCGGCAGGGCGTCCACCGGGGTCTGTTTGACCGACCAGAGCCCCCAGGCGGTGAGCATGAGGGTCAATAGCAGCACCAGGAAGCGGTTGCCCACGGACCAGCGAATAATCGAGGGGATCATGGTTGGGCTCCTTGCTCATTGGGTGCAGAGAGCGGAGAGCGGTTGCCTGTCAGGCAGCGAATGATGGCAGGGATCATGACTTCTTCTCCATCTCGGGCATCGCCATCTGATGCTGGCCATGGTCCATGCCTTCCATTTGCTCCATCTCATCCGTTGCTGGCTTGGTGGCGTCGCCGGTTACTGGCGCTTGTTCCTGATGGATGGTGGTGATGCGATATTCATCCCCCTCCTGCATCACCTGCAGGTGCAGGGTCTGTCCCTCGGTCAGCTTGCTCATGTCGACCCCCTCGGCCACGGTGAACTCCATCTCCATGGCGGGCCACTGCCACTCGGGGATGGGCTGGTGGGCGACCATCAGGGTACGCC
Source organism: Aeromonas sanarellii (assembly GCF_000820085.1). Taxonomy (GTDB): domain Bacteria; phylum Pseudomonadota; class Gammaproteobacteria; order Enterobacterales; family Aeromonadaceae; genus Aeromonas; species Aeromonas sanarellii. The sequence goes on along the minus strand of NZ_CDBN01000032.1, from coordinate 22,106 downwards.
CGGCCAGGTCGATGCCTTGCACCTCCCCCTGGGTCCAGATCTGGGCGGGGCGCACCGCCGTCATGCGCTGGAAGTCCGAGTCGATGGCCGACTCCGAGTCGAGCAGGAACTGGGCCGAGCTGACGATGCTGTCCCCCGCTTCGACCCCCGCCTTGATGGCCACCTTGTCGCCAAACTGGGGGCCCAGGGTGACGGCCACCGACTTGAAGCTGCCATCCCCCAGCGCCAGCACCAGCCTGTCTTGGCTGCCGGTGCGGATCACCGCTTCGCTCGGCACTACCAGTCGGGGCTCGCCCTTGCCTGTCTGAATCGTCACCTTGGCGAACATATTGGGTTTCAGAAACTCGTCCGGGTTGGCGAAGCGCAGCCGTACCTTGAGGGTGCGGGTAGCGGCATCCAGGGTCGGGTAGAGGTAATCGACCCGACCCTGCCACTGGCGGCCCGGGGCGTAGTCCAGGGTCATGGTGACCGGATCGCCCACCTTCAGCTGGGCGGCCTGACGCTCGAACACCTCGGCACTCACCCACACCTGCTTGAGGGTGCTGATGTTGAACAGGGCCGCGGCGGGCTCCACATACTGGCCCTCGCGCACCTTCAGCTCGGAGACATAGCCGCTGCTCGGGGCATAGATGCGCACCGTATCCTGCACCTGACGGCTGCGCTTGAGGGCCGCTATCTGATCCGCCGGCACCTGCAGGGATTTCAGCTTGCCCTCGGCGGCGCGCAGCAGCAGCGGGTTGGTGGTGTTGAGGGCCAGCAGGTATTCGTGCTGGGCGTTGACCAGATCCGGAGCGTAGAGCTCGTAAATCAGGCTGCCTTTGCTCACTTGCTGCCCCTCGCTCTTGATGGCGAGGGTGCGGATCCAGCCCGCCATGCGGGCGTTGACCGCCTCCAGCCTGTCCTCGTCATAACCGACGTAGCCCACCGTCTCGACCTGCTGGTGGATAGGCAATTTCTCCACCTTGGCAAGCCGCACCCCCAGGTTCTGCTGGATCTCGGGGCTGATGGTGACGGTGCCGGGCGACCCTTCCTGTTTTTCCTCATAGACGGGAATGAAGTCCATCCCCATGTTGTCCTTGGCGGGGCCGTCGCGCTTGTCGCGGGGATCCATGGGGTTGACCCAGTAGAGGGGCTGCTTCTCGGCGCTGGCGCCATCCGTGGTCTGTTTGGCGGCCCAGTAGCCGCCGCCGGCCCCGAGGGCGAGCAGCAGGGCAGACAGGATCAGCGTCTTGTTCATGACTGGCCTCCGGCGCGAGTCTGCAGGCAGAGCGTGCGGGAGGGCAGGGCGCCACGGGGCGCAAATGTCTTGGATGATGACATGGTACTTCTTCTCTCGTATCGGGCCATCGTCCGGCCTTGAGCGGATGCGGTGCTGGCGCTCGGCGGACGGGGTTGGCCGACCATAGGGGCAGGGCCGATGGATCGGCCGCTGCACGGCATGGCGATGGCAGTGCCATCGCCCGGGCTAACGGGAGAAGCGGTTTCTAATGGCGCAGCACGGACAGCATCAGATGCCGTCTGGGCCAGGAGGGGGGATGGGTACCACGCAGGCGCAGGAAGGGATCCCGCAACCAGTTGTCCAGCAGGGGGCCGATATTCCACGAAGAGGGGAGCAACAGCAGGGGCAGCAACAGCAGTGACAGCAGCATGCCGAGCAGGGGGGGCGCACTGGCGGCGCCGGAGAAGCCGGGCTGCATTTGACACTCATTCCCCGGCAGGGTCCCCGCATTCAGTGTGCCCGAATGGCAGGAGAGGGAGGCGGTGTCGATCTGGTCAGGGGTCATGGCGGCGTGCCGTACCGGCCCGCTCTGGTGCAGCCCATGAGACAGGGAGAGCTGTGGCGGGGTCAGGATGGGACCGGATGCGTCGCCCGGGAGGGGGGTGGCCACCCCATGCCAGCCGATGCACAGGGTGAGATTGCAGACGAGCACCAGCGCCAGCAATAGCCGGGCGATGAGCGCTGTGGGCAATCTCGATGACAACATGGTGCAGGTTCCCTGTGACGTATGGGATGAATGTAAACCTTACCTATAGGAGAAGGTCAAGGTTCGACCTGTACCATCTGCCAAAGAGTTGATATGGATTAAGAAATGCCGGCTTGGCAGACGAAGAAGCCCCCGCGTGGCGGGGGCTCAGGGTCAGGAGTGACAGGGCAGCCCGACGGCCGGGATCAGGCGAAGCAGGTCCAGATGGGGGCGTGATCGGAGGGCTTGTCGATGCCGCGCAGCTCGTAGTCGATGCCGGTCTCGGTCACCTTGTCCTTGAGGGCGTCGGAGGCCATGATGAGGTCGATGCGCAGACCCCGGTTCTCGTCAAAGCCCCTGGAGCGGTAGTCGAACCAGGAGAAGCGCTCGCACTCGGTGGGGTTGGCGGCGCGGAAGGTGTCGGTCAGGCCGAACCCCTTGAGCCGTTCCATCCACTCCCGCTCGATGGGCAGGAAGGAGCACTTGCCATCCCGCAGCCAGCGCTTGCGATTCGCCTCGCCGATGCCGATGTCGAGATCCGTGGGGGAGATGTTCATATCCCCGATCAGCGCTATCTGGTCGTCCGGGCTGTGGTGGGTCTCGAGGTAGTGCTGCAAATCTTCATAGAACTTCTGCTTGGCCGGGAACTTGGTCTCGTGATCCTGGCTCTCCCCTTGCGGGAAATAGCCGTTCATCACTGTGATGATGGAGCCATCTTCCCGCTGGAAGTCGGCCATGATCATGCGGCGCTGGGCGTCTTCCTCATCGGTGGGGAAGCCTTTTTGCACCTTGAGCGGCTTCTGCTTGCTCATGATGGCCACCCCGTAGTGACCCTTCTGGCCGTGGAATTCCACGTGATAGCCCATGGCCTCCACGTCCGCCACCGGGAAGGCCTCGTCGTGGACCTTGATCTCCTGCAGGCCGATCACATCCGGCTGGTGTTTGTCGATAAGTGCTTGCAACTGATGAAGACGGGCGCGCAGGCCATTGATATTGAAAGAGATGATCTTCATGTTCGGGGTGCTCATGTCGTTTTTGTTCGTCGCTTATTGGACTAGGAATCCGCGATGGATGCAAGTTCGGGGGCTGTGACTGGCGCAGCGGCTCGGTAACCTGTTCACGATCTGTCGCGAGAGGCTGTCAGCAAGGTGAAGCGCAGCAGAGGAACCGGAGTGTATATGTATACATGAGAGCTCCTGGCTACACATAAGCGAGGAGCACATGAGCCTTGGCAGCGGCCTCGCAGCAAGATCGTGGACAGGTTTTTAGCGGGTCATCTTCTTGACAAACACCACCACGAACAGCGCCAGCGTGAAGCTGCCGGTGAAGGCCTCGAAGGCGGCGAAGATCCGCGACAGGCCGACCGGGGTGAAGTCCCCATAGCCCAGGGTGGTGAAGGTCACCACGCTGTAATAGAGGCATTCCAGCAGGAAGATGGCGTTCTGCTCCAGGGGGGCGTCCGGGCGGTAGATGAGGTGGTTGCCCGCGAAGTTGAGGCCGCAGAAGAAGTAAAAGATGCTGCAGATGACGATGAGCAGCAGGGAGAAGAGCACCACCCGCATGGGGGCCTCGCCGTAGCCGCAGAAGAGATCCACTATCCAGGAGGCGAAGCGCTGATAGGACCAGAACGGCATCTGCAGGCGGCGCATGGTGAGCTCCTGCTGGATGTAGCGCCCGGACATGGTGAAGATGCCCTGGGCTTCCGAGGCCTTGCGCAGGTCCCGGTAGGTCTCTTCCGCCTCCTTGAACCAGACGCGGGCCTGTGCCGGGTCACGCTCGCGGCGCCCCTTTCTGTCCTGCATCAGCCGCCTGCCGGTGTCCAGGTTGTCGAGCCGGGTGTTCTTCCAGCGAATGCCGAGCAGGTTGACGTCGTCGAGGGTTGCACAGTGCAGGTTGGCCTCGCTCAGATCGGCCTTCATCAGGCTGCCGCCCTTGATCCGGATGCCGTAGAGGTGGGCGCCACGCAGGTTGGCGCGATAGAGGTTGCACTGCTCCAGCAGAAAGCCTTCCGGCGCCCCCTTGTTCACCAGGTTGAGGCCGGCCAGCTCGGCGCGGGCCAGTTGCAGGCCGTGGCACAGGCCTCCCTGGCGCACATAGTGCTCCAGCGCCTCGGCGGTGCCCGGGGAGTGGTGATCGCCCTTGGGATCGTGCCAGCGACACAGATCCTGTTCTCCCGCCTCTTCGCAGCAGTGGCGGCCATCGGCCACCAGGTATCGGCACATTCCCATGGCGTTGCCCCTCCCTTCCCTGAGTCAGTATCAGCATAGGTGAGGGGACGAGCGGCAGATCAGCTGCTCTGGTGGTATTCCTGGCGCAGCTTGCGAAAACGCTCCTGCTGGGCCGGGTTCAGGGGAATGCCCTCCAGCACGTCCAGGGTCTCCCTGCACTCGGCGCCAAATTCCGGGCTCTTGCGGTTCTTCTGCATCAGTTGCAGCAGCACCTGGATCTTGTTGAGGGCCGCCCCGGTATTGGCGGGAGCCCGGCGCAGCGCCTCGCGAAAATGGCCGAGGGCCTGCTCCAGCTCCCCGGCCTGATAGGCCTTGATCCCCAGATCGTTGAGCTGCTGGTAACGCTGGCGGCGCTCCTGCACCGTCTTGTCGTCCCGGGTCACCCGGATGCAGGTGGTGAGCAGCCTGTCCTCATCCTCCGCCAGCAGTCCCTGCAGGCTCTCGGCGTACTCGAACTCCCCGAGCTGGTAGAGGGCGAGTATGGTCTCGCCGAGCAGGGCGGGGGGCATGGTGTCCGGCTTGTCCAGCCAGTTCTGGTTCGCGCGATAGAGCATCTTCTTGCCCTTGAGCAGCTCCCCGAGGGCGATGCGCACCCTGGCCTGGCAGATCTGCTCGAACACCGGGTAGTTGAACTCCGCCATCATCAGAGAGTCGCGAATGCGCGACAGGGCCGAGTTCACCTGCTTTTGCAGGTTGGCGATGTGGTAGCCGTCGTTGCTGTTGAGGGCGTAGAGGGTCAGGGTCTGGATGTAGGCCCCGAGATAATGCGGCGTGCGGTGGATGGAGTTGCGCGACAGGTCGATGAGGGACAGCAGCACGTCCTTGGCCTGGGCGTAGTCGTGGCGCAGCAGGCAGACCTCTGCCAGCCGGCGGGAGAGCTGCACCGACTGGGGGGAAATGTCCACCGCCCGCCTGAGCTCCTGCTGGGCCTGCTCCTCCTTGCCCAGGGCCTGCAGGGACTCCGCCAGCCAGAGGTAGGCTTCCACCATCAGGGGAGTGTGCTTGAGGGTCGCCTGCAGGTGGCTCACCGCCTCCTCATGCAGCCCCAGGGTGTGGCAGGCCTTGCCCAGGGTCAGCCGGGCCCAGCTGTTCTCCTGCCCCGCCAGCAGCTGGCGCATCAGGCTGCGGGCCTCCTTCGCCTGGCCCAGCTTGAGCTGGGTGTCGGCCTGCAGGCAGCGGCAGAAGTTGGCGAAGCGCGGCGCCGTGTCGGCCTGTCTGGCACAGGCCTCGACCAGGGCAGGCAGATCGTCCCGGGTGAGGGCGGTGAAGACGCTCTCCAGGGCCTGGCGGCGGGCGAGGGCGCGTTTGAGGCGAAACGAGAACTGCTCCTGGGAGAAGGGCTTCATCAGGTATTCGTCGGGTTCGGCCTCCAGCGCGCTCAGCACCATGGCGCGGGAGCCGTCGCTGCTGACCATGATCACCACGCTCTGGGGGGGGATGAGCTTCTGATCCCGCAGGCTCTCCAGCAACTGGCGGCCGTTTTCCCCGGACCCCAGCTCGTAGTCGAGCAGATAGATGTCGAAACTCTCTTTCTGGCAGCGGCGGCGCGCCTCGTCGGCGGAATTGGTGTAGGTGATCCGGTTGATGCCGATGTTGATCAGCATCGCCTTCATCATCATCTGAAAGGAACGCTGCTCGTTGACCAGCAGGATATGCCTGGACTTGGGCTGGGCTTTCTTCTCTGGTGCGGGATCCGGTGTCTGCATCTGTCTTGCATCAGGCGCTGCGGGCTGGTGAAGGAAGTGTGCCATCAAAGTCCGCAGACAGGCAATCGGACGCGGGCCGAGCCCCCGCTTTTTCCCGCCGGGAGCGGATCGCAAAAATGCACGCCGCACCCTTGATCTTCATCAAGGAGAGGCGAAATGGCAATGGCGAAGGCCGGCCCGGTTTTTAGACTTGAAGAGAGGCAGATCCCGGCGTTCCGCAGAGGGGCGGATGCCCGTCCATGCCTCGTGTGCACCAGAAGGAGGAATCAAATGAGTTTGCTACCGAGCCGCACCAGCCTGTTTGATGACCTGTTCCACGACATGGCCTCCGGCTTCTATATCCGCCCCCTGCACGGGGATCCGCTGCCCAGCCAGATCAAGCTGGATGTGCGGGAGAGCGACGGCGGTTATCTGCTGCAGGCCGAGCTGCCCGGGGTTGCCCGGGAGGACATACAAGTGGACGTGCATGGCAAGCTGGTGACCCTGAAGGCGGAGATCCGCCAGTTTGACAGCCAGAACAAGGATGAACGTGCCCTGCGCAGCGAGCGCTACTTTGGCAGCGTGTCGCGCACCGTCGAGCTGCCGGTGGAGGTGTCACCGGAGCAGGTGAGCGCCAGGTTCGACAACGGCATCCTCACCCTGCGCCTGCCCAAACAGACGGTGACTCCGGCGCCCCACCGCATTCCCATCGAATAGCGGTACCATGATGTAAAGAGGCCCCGCCGTGCGGGGCCTCGTCGTTCATGGCTCGCTGCGCACCAGATAGGGGGCAAACTCGGGGGTGTGGCGCGCCACAAACCCCTGATCCGTCTTCTCGATGAGATAGACCGCGAGCCTGTGCTCCTTGGCAAAGGCCATCGCCCGCTCGGGCCCCATCACCATGAGGGCGGTGTCGAGGGCGTCGGCTTCCAGCGCGGTCGGGGTGATGACGCTGGCGGAGACCAGTCTGTGGGTCACGGGCTCGCCGGTGGCGGGATCGATGATGTGGGAGTAGCGCTTGCCGTCCAGCTCGTAATAGTTGCGATAGCTGCCGGCGGTGCTCACCGCCATGCCGTTCGGGGTGACCACGTCCTCGATGGCGCCCGGCCTGTCCGAGGGTTCGACGATGGCCACCCGCCAGGGGTTGCCCTTGGCGTTGCGGCCCTTGCTGCGCACGGCGCCCGCCACCTCGATGAGGTAGTTGTGCACCCCTCTTCGCTCCAGCAGGCCGGCTATCTCGTCGGAGGCCGCTCCCTCGCCCAGGGTGGAGAGGTCCAGATAGAGCCCCGGTATGGCCTTGCCGAGCAGGAAGTGATCTCCTTGGGGTGTCAGGCTCAGCTTGTCGATGCCGACCCTCGCCCTGGCCTGGGCGATCTGCTCGGCGCCGGGGCGCTGGGTCGGGCGCTTGTCCGGCCCGAAGCCCCAGAGGTTGACCAGGGGACCCACGGTGACATCCAGGGCGCCCAGGGTGAGGCGACCTGCGTCCATGCCCTGTTGCACAATCTTCGCCATGGTGGCCGGGATGACCTGGGGAGGCTGCCCCGTCCCCTGGTTGAAGCGGGAGATGAGGGAGGCGGGATCATAGGTGGAGATCTCCTGGTTCAGGCGCGCCAGCAGGGTCTCCACCTCCTGTTGCAGGGCGCCCTGTCCTCCGGGGAAGGGGTCGCTCAGGGTCACCGCATAGTAGGTGCCCATGGTGCTGCCCTGAATGCGGGTCTGGGTCGGGGCTGGCTGACAGGCGGCCAACAGCAGCATCAGGGAGAGCAGCAGGGCGCGCGGTGCCTGGCGCAGGGAAGAGGTGTGCATCTGTCATTCTCGCGGGAGTCGTCGACGGGTGAGCAGCTTAGCCAAGGGCGTTCGGGTTGGCGAGCTGGCCAAGGGCGCCAACCCTGCAAATAATTAAGCCGGACGGCCCGTTGACCAATCCGGTCCCTTGTCGTGTCGCGGGGGAGAGGAGTGACCCGGCCCGCATCTTTGAGCAAAAACCGTCGTCCCCCGGTGACATCTGGGTACAATGAAGATCGATTTTGACAGCATCTTTGCCTGGTGCCGCTCGGACTTTCGAGGCGAGTTTGCTGTCTTCCATCGCCAATCAAAGGAGAAGATGATGAAAAAGGTGTTAGCCCTGCTGCTTCTGAGCTCCCTCGCCGCCCCCGCCCTGGCCGATGAGTGCGCATTGGTCATCGAAGGCAATGATGCCATGCAGTTCAACCAGAAAGAGATGAGCGTGCCGGCCACCTGCCAGGAGGTGACAGTGACCCTCAATCACACCGGCAAGCTGCCGGTGGCCAACATGGGTCACAACTGGGTGCTGGCCAATACTGCCGACTACCAGGCCGTCGCCACCGCGGGCATGAGTGCCGGTGCCGATCACGACTACCTGCCCAAGGACGACGCCAGGATCCTGGCGCACACCAAGCTGGTGGGAGGGGGCGAAAGCACCAGCGTCACCTTCAAGACCGAGGGGTTGGCAGGCAAGGATCTCACCTTCTTCTGCTCCTTCCCCGGCCACTTCGCCATGATGAAGGGCAGCTTCAAGGTAGGCTGATCCGCCCGCACTTCATGCCAATCAAAAGCCGGGATTGCCCGGCTTTTTTGTGCCCGTTATCTGGCTTGCAGGGTAAAGAAGGCGAGGGTGGTCTTCTTCTGACACTCGAAGCGGATGCTCTGCTCGCCGTTGACCACCAGGGTTTCGTTGATCGCCACGGCCTGGCCTGCCACCGTCAGTTCGCCACTGAGCAGGTGGCAGAGGTAGGTCTTGTCCGCCTCCAGGGTGAGGGTGAGCGGGAAGGGGACGTTGAGCACCCGCACGTTGGCGCTGACGCGTTCGGGGTGGTAGATGAGCCCTAGATCCGTCACCTCTTTTTTCAGCAGTTCGCAGTGGGTCTCGTCATCGCCGCTGAAGTGGGCCGCCTCGAAGGTGGCATAGGGGTGGCCGTTGAGCACGAAGCCGGCGCCGCTGACGGGCAAGAGGATACGCTGATAGCCGGGAAATTTGGAGAAGGGGCCCGCCGTCTTGATGGGCGCCGAGCTCAGGCGGTAGTCGAAGTCGAGTTTGTCCAGGCTCGCCCCCTTGGGGGAGATAAGTATCTGGGCCGTGGTGCCCTGCCTGTTTTTCCAGGGCATCTTCAACTGGTCGGACTCTTTAATCAGGGTGATCACGATGGCGCCTCGGCGGGTGGATGAGAGAGGTGGACAAGGAGGCCAAGTGATACCACCCCGATTGCCCTCCGGCAAGGCGCAGGTCACCTCGGCAAGCCCGACTGGCCAGAATATGGCCGTTGTCCGGCCGGTGTTGGCATGGGCGCGTTCGGGAGCCGGGTTGATGCAGGCAGGGAGGCAGATGAGACGTCAGGGTTGTGATCCCGGCGCTGTTAAAGCGGCGCCGGCTCGCTACACTGGCTGCTCTGTCCAATGGAGGCCCCATGACCCACAAGATCATTCTGGATACGGATCCCGGCATCGACGACGCCATGGCCATTCTCTTTGCCGAGGCGCACCCTGCCATCGAGCTGCTCGCCATCACCACTGTGTTTGGCAACGCCACCATAGAAAACGGCACCCGCAACGCGCTCTGGCTCAAGCAGAAATACGGCATGCAGGCGGACGTGGCCCAGGGCGCCGCCACCCCCCTGCGGCGCGACCCCGTGGGCCCCACCACTGTGGTGCACGGCCCCACCGGCTTTGGCGACGTGCAGGCCGGGGCGGTGACCCTCAGCCCGGATCCCCGTCCGGCTTGGCAATACATCGTCGAGACGGTGAAGGCCCACCCCGGCGAGATCACCCTGGTGACCATAGGGCCGCTGACCAATCTGGCGCTGGCGCTCGAGGCGGCCCCCGAGGTAGCCGCCCTGGTGAAGCAGGTGGTGGTGATGGGCGGCGCCTTCGGCGTCAACGGTCATCGCGGCAACGTGAGCCCTTATGCCGAGGCCAATATCCACGACGATCCGGAGGCGGCGGATCGGGTCTTCACCGCCGACTGGCCCGTGGTGATCATCGGGCTCGACGTCACCCAGCAGAGCTTCTTCAGCAGCGCCTACCTGGATGCGCTGCGGGACCAGGCGGGGGAGCCGGGCCGCTTCCTGTGGGACGTGAGCCGCTTCTACCTGCGCTTCTATTCCGAGCGGATCGGGCTCGATGGCTGCCACGTGCACGATCCGTCCGCCATCGCCTATGTGATAGATCCTTCCCTGTTCACCCTGAGGGAGGGGCCGGTGCGGGTCGTCGACAGCGGCCCCGCCATCGGCCATACCCTGCAGAAGTTCGATGGCAAGGCCCATCCCCACGACGGCTGGGCCGGCTATCCTGCCCAGCGGGTCGGGGTGGCGGTGCGGGATCAGGCGCTGCTGGCCCTCTATCGGGATACCCTGACTGCCTGGGGCAGGGGGCGCTGAGCTCGGCGCAGTGGGCCCTGTGGTCGGGCCGCGGGCGCTGTCCGGTGGGCAAAGCGTGATGCCCGCCAGATAACGGACCGCCGCCGCGCCCTATACTGACCCAGACAAGGATATGGATGGAGGATTGTGGATGGCCTGGCTCTCTTTGGTGGTGGCGATCGCCCTGATCTGGTGGCTGATGAAGCTGGGGCGTGGCGCCCTGTTCGAGATCCGGCTCGCGCCGGGCAAGGTGGTGGTGAAACGGGGCTCGGTGTCGCCGCGCTTCCTGGATCAGGTGAAGCAGATCCTGCGCCAGGATCCGGTGCGTGGCCGCATCCTGGGGCAGCGCGACGGCAGCGGCGTCAGGCTCGTCTTCTCCCGCTCCATCCCGGAGCCCGTGGCACAGCGCCTGCGCAACGTCTTCCCCTACGGGGATTATCGCACGACCCCGACACCGGACGGGCGCAAGCCCCGCTGAGTCATCGTGACGCCCCTCATGTCCAGACGCCGGGCCCTCTGCCCGGCGTCTGCTTTTTTCTGCCCGCCATCGACGAGGCGCTTGCCGCGATCAGCGCGGCCCTTGCAGGGGCGCCATCGCCTCGACCAGAAAGTCGATGAAGGCGCGGGTCTGGGGGGTGAGGAAGCGGCCGCCGCGAAACACCGCGTGGATCTCGTCGTGGCGATCCTCGTAGGGGGAGGCCTGCCACTCGGGCAGCAGCGGCACCAGGGTGCCGTCGTCCAGGCTCTGCTGCACCATCCAGCTCGACAGCAGCAGGATGCCGCACCCCGCCCGGGCGGCGCAGAGCAGGGGCGTACCGCCGACCGAGGCGAGGTTGCCCTGCACCGCGACCCTGTGCCGCTCGGTGCCCCTTCGAAAGTGCCAGTGCTGACGCTGGCGGCCATGACCGCGAATGAGGCAGTTGTGGTGGGCCAGATCGGCGGGATGGGCGGGTTCGCCATGGCGCGCCAGATAGGCGGGGGAGGCGACCAGCAGAGCCCGGTTGGTGAGCAGGTGGCGGGCGTGCAGGCCGCTGTCCACGGGCCGTCCGATGCGCACCGCCACGTCCACGTTTTCGGCGTCGAGATCCACCAGGCGGTTGTCCAGCTCGATCTCGAGCCGCACCCCGGGATAGCGGGCCAGAAAGTCCGGCAGACGGGGCGCCAGCCAGGCCGCACCGAAGCTCTCGAACACCGAGACCCGAAGCGGCCCCTGCGGTGCCACCGACAGGGGCTGCAGGGATTGCACCAGCTGGTCGGCCTCCTCCAGCAGGGGCAGGGAGCGGGCGAGAAAGTACTCCCCCTGGCTGGTCAGCACCAGTTGGCGGGTGCTGCGCTTGAAGAGCGGGATCCCCAGCTGCTGCTCCAGGGCATCGATGGCGCGGGTCACGGAGGAGGGGGCCAGGTTGAGGGCGCGGGCGGCACGGGAGAAGCTGCCCGACTCCACCACCTGGGCCAGGGTGCGGATGCGATCCAGCATGGAATCACCTTTGCGATATACGCAAAACTGTTGCAGGTTTTGTCGGTATTCTACCGGCGAGTGAAAGGGTAAATAATGGGCCCATCGCCCATGTCGGGCCTCTTCACGGGAGCATCACCATGTCACAACGTATCCAGCTTGCCAGCCAGATCCCCGCCGCCATCCAGGCCATGCGGGGACTGGAAGCCTATCTCGGCGGCACCGACATTCCCCTGTCGCTCAAGGAGCTCATCAAGCTGCGCGCCTCCATGATTAACGGCTGCGCCTACTGCATCGAGATGCACGCCGAGGTGGCGATGAAGCATGGGGAGAGTGCGCAGCGGCTGCTGGCGCTCGCCGCCTGGCGCGAGTCGCCGCTGTTCGATGGGCGGGAGCGGGCGGTGCTGGCCCTGACCGACGAGGTCACTTCGATCGCCGACCAGGGGCTCACGGAGCAGACCTATGGGGAGGCGCTGGCCCAATTGGGGGAGAGTCTGCTGGCCCAGTGCCTGATGCAGGCTGTCACCATCAATGCCTGGAACCGGATCGCCGTTGCGACCCGGATGGAACATGCCCATCCCTGAATGCCGACCCCTGGCGGGGCTCGCCTATCCTCTGCAACGGGTCCGATGAGGACCCGTTTTTCATGGCGGGTTCCGGAAAGAGAGGCGCTCTGTCCGCTTTGATCGGCCTCAAGAAGTTAATCATACGATTGTTTGATTAATTATTTTTTTATTCCTTTCCCGAATATGCGTATCCAGATCAAGGAAGCACGGGGTGGCCTGTGTATCGAAGAGGGGTTGTTTGGCTCTTTTTGTCACCGCAGATCCGGTTGAAAATAGAGCGATGCGGTTGTTTCGGTTAATTAGTGGGCGTTTTTGGCGAAGGGATAAATTAACGGAAGATGAATCGTTCGAGTGTGATTTGAATAAATTGGTCATTGTCAAGGGATTAACATCTGACACGGCTTTCCATCACCTTTGGAACATTTTTGGGATTAATTTTTCATGTTGTTCACATGCCGCTCTGATGCAATAAAATGCTGCATTTTTTTATACCAATAAGCCTTCAAAAGATGAGGACATTGCATGAGACTCTTTGATGTGAAGAGGGGCTTGGGCGCTTTGCTGTTGCTCGCGACTGCCAGCTTGCTGAGCGGCTGCGACATGGCTCTGATGAGCCCCAAGGGGCAGGTTGGTCTGGAGCAGAAGTCACTGATATTGACCGCACTCGGCTTGATGCTGATCGTGGTGGTGCCCGTGATTGTGATGGCGGTGGCGTTCGCTTACAAATACCGAGCGTCCAACACCAGCGCCACCTATGCGCCGGACTGGGCCCACTCCAACAAGATTGAGGCAGTCGTCTGGACTGTGCCCGTCATCATCATCGCCATCCTGGCGGTGATCACCTGGAAAACCTCCCACTCTCTCGACCCTTACAAGCCGCTGGAATCCGACGTCAAACCGATCCAGGTCGATGTCATCTCCCTCGACTGGAAGTGGCTGTTCGTCTATCCGGAGCTGGGGATCGCCTCCGTCAACGAGCTGGCCTTCCCGGTCGACACCCCGGTCAACTTCCGGGTGACCTCCGACACCGTGATGAACTCCTTCTTCATCCCCCAGCTGGGCGGCCAGATCTACGCCATGGCCGGCATGCAGACCAAGCTGCACCTGATTGCCAACGAGGCGGGCGAGTACAAGGGCATCTCGGGCGGCTACAGCGGTGCCGGCTTCTCCGGCATGAAGTTCAAGGCCATCGCGACCCAGGATCAGGCCGGTTTCGACGCCTGGGTAGCCAAGGTGAAGGCCTCTTCCAAGGCGCTGAACACCATGGATGAGTTCGATGCCCTGGCCAAGAAGAGCGAAAACCACCCGGTGGAATACTTCGCCAGCGCCGATCCCAAGCTGTTCGTCAACATCATCAACAAGTTCATGGGCGGCATGTCCCATGGCGGTCACGACACCCAGAAAGCGGGCGCCGCGGACCACGAGGGCATGAACCACGAAGCCATGAATCATGACGCCATGAACCATGAGGCCCCGACCGAGGGTGCCATGGACGAGCAGGCCATGAACCATGATGCTCATGCCGGACACATGGCCATGTCGGCCGACAAGAGTGTGAAAGCAGGATCCGAGGAATAATCGATGTTTGGAAAATTGACACTCGAGGCTATTCCGTACCATGAACCCATCATCATGGTCACGATAGCCGGTATCATCTTGGGTGGGCTGGCCATCGCCGGTCTCATCACTTACTACGGCAAGTGGCAATATCTGTGGAAAGAGTGGCTGACCTCGGTCGACCACAAGCGCCTCGGTATCATGTATCTCATTCTGGGCATGGTCATGCTGCTGCGCGGCTTCGCCGACGCGGTCATGATGCGTGGTCAGCAGGTCATGGCCTCCGCGGGCAGCGAAGGCTACCTGAATGCCCATCACTACGACCAGATCTTCACCGCCCACGGCGTCATCATGATCTTCTTCGTGGCCATGCCGCTGGTGATCGGCCTGATGAACATAGTGGTGCCGCTGCAGATCGGCGCCCGTGACGTCGCCTTCCCCTTCTTGAACAACCTGAGCTTCTGGTTTACCGCCGCGGCCGTGGTGCTGATCAACGTCTCCCTCGGGGTCGGTGAATTCGCCCAGACCGGCTGGCTGGCCTATCCGCCCTTGTCGGGGCTGGAGTTCAGCCCGGGGGTCGGGGTCGACTACTGGATATGGAGTCTGCAGATCTCCGGTCTCGGAACCCTGCTGACCGGCGTGAACTTCTTCGCCACCATCATCCGCATGCGTGCCCCCGGCATGACCATGATGCGCCTGCCGGTCTTCACCTGGACCGCCCTGTGCGCCAACATCCTGATCATCGCCTCCTTCCCTATCCTGACCGTCACCATCGCCCTGCTGACCGCAGACCGCTACCTGGGTACCCATTTCTTTACCAATGACATGGGTGGCAACATGATGATGTACATCAACCTGATCTGGGCCTGGGGTCATCCCGAAGTGTACATCCTGGTGCTGCCGGTGTTCGGTATCTTCTCCGAAGTGGTGGCCACCTTCTGCAAGAAGAAGCTGTTCGGTTACACCTCCCTGGTGTGGGCGACCGTGGCGATCACCGTGCTGTCGTTCATCGTGTGGCTGCACCACTTCTTCACCATGGGGTCCGGTGCCAACGTGAATGCCTTCTTCGGCATCACCACCATGATCATCTCCATCCCGACCGGGGTGAAGATCTTCAACTGGCTGTTCACCATGTACCGCGGTCGCATCGAGTTCAGCTCCCCCATGCTGTGGACCGTCGGCTTCATCATCACCTTCACCGTAGGTGGTATGACCGGGGTACTGCTCTCCGTGCCGGCCGCCAACTTCGTGCTGCACAACAGCCTGTTCCTGATCGCCCACTTCCACAACGTCATCATCGGCGGCGTGGTGTTCGGCTGCTTCGCCGGTATCACCTACTGGTTCCCGAAGGCGTTCGGCTTCAAGCTGGATGACGTCTGGGGCAAGCGCGCGTTCTGGTTCTGGATCACCGGCTTCTTCGTGGCCTTCATGCCGCTCTACGTGCTGGGCTTCATGGGCATGACCCGCCGCGTCAGCCAGAACATCGATCCCGAGTTCCACGGCTGGCTGGTGGTAGCTGCCTGCGGCGCCGGGCTGATTGCGCTGGGCGTACTGTGCCAGGTCATCCAGATCGTGGTCAGCATCCGCGACCGCGAGAAGAACCGCGACCTGACCGGCGACCCCTGGGGTGGCCGTACCCTGGAGTGGGCTACTTCCTCTCCGCCCCCCTTCTACAACTTCGCCATCGAGCCGAAGGTGAAGGGTCTGGACGCCTTCTGGGAAGCCAAGCAGGACGGCAGCGCCTATCGCAAGCCGGCCCAGTATGCCCCCATCCACATGCCCAAGAACTCCGGCGCCGGCGTCATCATCGCCGCCTTCAGCACCCTGTTCGGCTTTGCCATGATCTGGCACATCTGGTGGATGGCCATCGCCGGCTTCATCGGCATGATCGCCACCTGGATCATCCACAGCTTCAACGACGATGTGGACTACTACGTACAGGTTGACGAGATCGAGCGCATCGAAGGTCAGCATTTCGACAACATCAACAAGGTGGCTTAATTCCATGGCGACTGACGTACTACATCACTCTCACGGTGCCCATGAGGATGGGCACCACGATGCCGGTGCCACCAAGGTATTCGGTTTCTGGATCTACCTGATGAGTGACTGCATCCTGTTCGCGACCCTGTTCGCGACCTATGCGGTCCTGGTCAACGGCACTGCCGGCGGCCCCACCGGCAAGGACATCTTCGAACTGCCGTTCGTGTTTGCCGAAACCATGCTGCTGCTGCTGAGCTCCATCACCTTCGGGTTCGGCATGCTGGCCATGAACAAGAACAAGGTCGCGGCGGTCAACACCTGGCTGTTCGTCACCTTCCTGCTGGGTGCCGGCTTCATCGCCATGGAGATCTACGAGTTCCATCATCTGATCGTCAATGATGCGGGCCCGGATCGCAGCGGCTTCCTGTCTGCCTTCTTCACCCTGGTGGGGACCCACGGTATCCACGTGACCAGCGGCCTTGTCTGGATCATCGTGATGATGGTGCTGATCACCAAGAAGGGGCTGACCGATCGCAACCGTACTCGCCTGATGTGCCTGAGCCTGTTCTGGCACTTCCTCGACGTGGTGTGGATCTGCGTCTTCACCGTGGTCTATCTGATGGGGGTCATGTAAATGAGTCATTCCGTTGACATTGACTGGGCCAGCCACGGCAGCGCTAGAACCTATCTGATGGGGGCAATGTAAAAATGAGCAATCATACCGTTGACAATCACGGCGCCAGCCACGGCAGCGTCAAGTCCTACCTGATCGGCTTCGTGCTGTCGCTCATCCTGACCGCCGTGCCGTTCTGGATGGTGATGGATGGCTCCGCCTCCCACGCCGTGGTGCTCGGCACCGTGGTGGCCATGGCGGTGGTGCAGATCTTCGTGCACCTGGTCTACTTCCTGCACATGAACACCTCGTCCGAGGAGCGCTGGAACCTGGTGGCACTGGTCTTTACCGTGCTCATCATCGCCATCGTGGTCGTGGGTTCCCTGTGGATCATGTACAACCTCAACATCAACATGATGGTTCACTGAGCGGGTTGATGATGATGAAGCAATACCTGCAAGTGACCAAGCCGGGCATCATCTTCGGCAACCTCATCTCGGTGATCGGGGGATTCCTGCTGGCCTCGAAGGGGAGCCTGGATGTGCCCCTGTTCATCCTGACCATGGTGGGGGTGTCACTGGTGGTGGCCTCCGGTTGCGTGTTCAACAACTACATCGACCGGGACATCGACTGCATCATGGAGCGCACCAAGAACCGCGCCCTGGTGCGGGGGCTCATCGCCCCCGGTGTATCGCTCTGGTATGCGACGGCGCTGGGCGTTGCGGGCATTGCACTGCTCTACTTCGCGGCCAATCCGTTGGCCGCCTTGCTGGCGGTGCTGGGCTTCCTGGTCTATGTGGGGGTCTACAGCCTCTATATGAAGCGGCACTCTGTCTATGGCACCCTGGTCGGCAGCCTCTCCGGCGCCGCGCCGCCTGTCATCGGCTACTGCGCGGTGAGCGGTCAGTTCGACTCGGGGGCCCTGATACTGCTGGCGATCTTCAGTCTGTGGCAGATGCCGCACTCCTATGCGATCGCCATCTTCCGCTTCAAGGACTACCAGGCCGCCAACATACCCGTGCTGCCGGTGGTGAAGGGCATTTCGGTGGCCAAGCACCACATCACCCTCTACATCCTGGCGTTTATGGTGCCGACCCTGATGCTGTTCCTCGGTGGCTACGCCGGTTACAAGTATCTGGTGGTGGCCACCGCGGTGAGCGTCTGGTGGCTGGGGATGGCGCTGTCGGGCTACAAGGCGGCGGTGGACGACTCCCTCTGGGCGCGCAAGCTGTTCATGTTCTCCATCGTCACCATTACCTGCCTGAGCGTAATGATGTCGGTGGACTTCCAGCCGGACGCCGCGCCTGTGCTGGTGAGCATGCTGCCCTGATAGTGTGAACTGCACCCCTGAAATGCATGAAATCCAGAGCCGGGAACCTTCCCGGCTCTGCTATTATGGGCGCCGCCCTGCGAGGGGCATCGCCGACTTTTTCGGGGGTGGCCGAGATCCTGTCACCCCTTTCTTTCCCTCTTCTTTTTGACTCATCGAGGCCCTCATGAATGATTTCACCATGACGAGGGGCGAGCGACGCGCGACCTGGGCGCTCGGCTCCGTCTTCTCGCTGCGCATGCTCGGCATGTTTATGGTGCTGCCGGTGCTCACCACCTACGGCATGTCCCTGGCGGGCGCCTCCGAGGCGCTCATCGGGCTTGCCATCGGCATCTACGGCATGACCCAGGCCCTGTTCCAGATCCCCTTCGGCCTGCTCTCCGACAAGGTGGGGCGTAAGCCCCTCATCGTCGGCGGCCTGCTGATGTTTGCCCTTGGCAGCGTCATCGCCGCCCTGAGCGACTCCATCTGGGGGGTCATCGTCGGGCGCGCCCTGCAAGGGAGCGGCGCCATCTCCGCCGCCGTCATGGCGCTCCTGTCGGATCTCACCCGGGAGCAGAATCGCACCAAGGCCATGGCCTTCATCGGGGTGAGCTTTGGCATCACCTTCGCCATCGCCATGGTGACCGGCCCCCTCATCACCCATGCCCTGGGCTTGTCGGGCCTGTTCTGGCTCATCGCCCTGCTGGCCCTGGCCGCCATCGCCATGGTGCTCTGGGTGGTGCCGATCCCGGCGGCCCACCTGCAAAATCGCGAGTCCGCCATGGTGCGCGGCAGCTTTCGCACCGTGCTCACCAATCCTCGCCTGCTCAAGCTCAACCTCGGCATCCTCTGCGTCCACACCCTGCTGATGTCGAGTTTCGTGGCCCTGCCGCCCCTGCTGGAGCGCGCCGGCCTGCCCCGTGACAGCCAGTGGCAGGCTTATCTGGTCACCATGCTGGTGGCCTTCGTGAGCGTGGTGCCCTTCATCATCTATGCGGAGAAGCACCGCCAGATGAAGCGGGTCTTCCTCGGCTGCGTGGTGGTGATGCTGGCCGCCGAGCTGGTGCTCTGGCAGAGCGGCCAGCAGCTGTGGGGCCTGCTCGCCGGGTTGCAGCTCTTCTTCATCGGCTTCAACGTGATGGAGGCGCTGCTGCCCTCCCTCATCAGCAAGGAGTCCCCGCCGGGCTACAAGGGCACCGCCATGGGGGTCTACTCCACCAGCCAGTTCCTCGGGGTTGCCATCGGCGGTAGCCTCGGCGGCCTGCTCTACAGCCTGGGGGGCGGCCCCCTGGTGTTTGGCGGCTGCGCCGCCCTGGCCCTCGTCTGGCTCGGGGTGAGCCTCACCATGGCCGAGCCCCCCTATGTCAGCAGCCTGCGCATCGTGCTGCCGGAAGGGGTCGAGGCCACCCCGGCCCTGGAGCAGCGGATCCGCGCCTGCGAGGGGGTGAGCGACGTGCTGCTGGTGCGCGAGGAGCACTCCCTCTATGTGAAGGTGGACAGCAAGCGCCTGACCCGCAGCGATCTGGAGCGGCTGGTCTCTCTTTGAGGGTGACCTGGGGCACGGCTGCTATGCTGAGATCCTCACTCACAGGAGGAAAGGCTCATGTCATATGTGGACGGATTCGTGATCGCCGTGCCGACGGTCAACAAGCAGGCCCTGATCGACCATGCGGGGCTGTTTGACCCCATCTTCCTCGAATATGGGGCCACCCGGGTGCTGGAGTGCTGGGGGGATGACGTGCCCCACGGCAAGCAGACCGACTTTTACCGCGCGGTGGCGGCCAAGGAGGACGAAAGCGTGGTCTTCTCCTGGGTGGAGTGGCCGAGCAAGGCGGTACGGGACGAGGCCATGACCAGGATGATGCAGGACCCCAGGATGGATCCGGCCAGCCCCATGCACCAGACCATGCCCTTCGATGGCGCCCGCATGATCTTCGGCGGCTTCACCACAGTGCTGGAGCTCAAGGGCTGAAACCACGCCAGCGACACAAAAAGCCCGTCAGATGATGAAAAAGCCCGCCATTCGGCGGGCTTTTTGCTGGGCGTCATGCCATGGGATCAGCGCTCCACCAGCGGGGCCGAGCGGTAGCTCCAGAGGCCATAGGTGCGCAGGGCGTCGCGGTAGATGCCGAGAAGCTCCTCCGGGCTTGCCTTGGCCAGGGCCGAGAGGGGCTTGTCCGGGTAGGCGACGCTGTCGATGCGGATAGTGGCCGGGCCGCTCTGCTAGCAGGCGATTTCCAGCAGGGTCTGGCCCCGGCGTACGTGGCTCGCCGAGCTCACCAGGGTGGCGTACTCAATCTCGTGGCGGGCGAGGACATAGCCGCTGTAGAGGGCGTTCTCCACCGTGCTGGTGGCGTAGTTTTCCTCGATGATGCGGGAGCGGTCGATGCCCTTCTTCGCCAGCCAGTCCGCCATCAGCTTGCCCTCGGTCTGGCGGTTCTGGGGCACACCGCCGGTGAGGATAACGAGGGCCGCCGGATCGGCCTGGGCCAGGGCGCGGGTGGTCTCGAGGCGCCCCAGCAGGATCTCGTGCATGGAGCCATCGGGATTGAGGGCATAGCCCAGGGTGACGATGGCGCGGCGCCCCTTCTTCTCGCCCCGTCCCTGACGCTCCTTGAGGGGGGTGGCGACCACCCGGTCCACGGTTTCGAACAGCCGCTGCAGATCGGCGGCGCGACCGGCGTTGAGTTCGCCGACTCGCTTGAGGTAGCCATCGGCCTTGGCCTGGTTGCCCTTGAAGCGCTGCCAGGTGGCCAGATAGGTGTTGATGTCCAGATCGTCCGGCGCGGCGCTCTGGGCCTGCTCGAACAGGGCGATGGCCCTCTCCACGTTGCCGTTGTAGATCTGGGCGTTGGCCGCCGAGACGAGCAGATCGGTGCGATAGGGCTCGAGCTGGTGGGCCTCCAGCAGCAGGGTGGTCACCTGCTCCATGTTGCTCGGCATCTTGGCGGTGAAGCCCGCATCGGAGACCCGGGCGGGGGAGTGGAAGATGCGGGCGGCGTCTGCCAGCAGTTGATCCACCACCTTGCGCTTGCTGATGAACTGCTCGTAATTCTGCTCCTTTTGCAGGGAGCGCACCGGGGCGGCCCCGGCATCGGGTGAGACAAAGAGCGGCAGCGCCAGCAGGCTGGCCAGGGTCAGGGCAATCGCGGTTTTCTTCATCGTGGTACTCCACTTGGGGGGCCATGCCGTGGCATGACCCCGGAGTGCTTCTCCAATCAAAACAGACGCTTGGTTTGCTGCCTACTCTACTCCCTTCCCGATGAAAAAAACGTGAACCGTTCCGGTTATCGGGCCCTCAGCGCAGCCCCAGGCGCTGCTGCAGGAAGGCGAGCCAGGCCACCACCTTGGCGGGCAGGTGGCGGCGCCTGGGATAGAGGCACCAGATGCCGTGCTCGGGCAGGGCATGGTCTGGCAGCAGGGGCACCAGCCGACCGGCGGCGAGATCCCGCGCCACGATGAAGTCCGGCATGTTGCCGATGCCGAGCCCCGCCAGCAGCGCGGTGTGGATGGCGTCGCTGTTGTTGACCTCGAAATTGCCCCTGGGGGTGATGGCCACCTCTCCCTCGGGTCCGTGCAGCCGCCACTGGGTGCCGCCGCGAAACAGGGAGTAGAAGAGGCAGTTGTGGCGCTCGAGATCGGCCGGGGTGCGGGGCGTGCCGGCCCGCGCCAGGTAGGCGGGGGAGGCGCACAATGTGCTGAGACAGGGGGCGAGGCGGCGGGCGACCAGGCTCGAATCCTCCAGCGCGCCGATGCGCACCGCCACGTCGAACCCCTCGGCCACCAGATCCTGCTGGGCGTCGCTCATCTCGAGCTGCAACTGCACCTCGGGGTGGAGGGCGAGAAACTCGGGGACAAGGGGGGCGATGTGGCGCCGGCCATAGACCATGGGCACCGTCACTCGCAGCAGGCCGCGGGGGGCCGATTGCAGGGCGCCGATGGCATCTTCCCCGTCGCAGGCCAGGCGCACCGCATGGCGCACCGTCTCGAAGTAGCGCTCTCCCGCCTCGGTGAGGGTGAGGGAGCGGGTGGTGCGATAGAGGAGCTGGCAGCCGAGGGCCTGCTCGAGCTGGCTCACCTTCTTGCTCAGCACCGACTTGCTGAGACCGAGCTGACGGGCGGCGCCGGAGAAGGTGCCCGCCTCCACCACGGCGACGAAGGCCGGGAGCAGGGCGAAGGCTTCCTGGTTCATGCTGTTCTCGATATGGAAACAATGTTGTTCTATGAGGGTAGATTATCCCCAAATGAAAAACAATTTACCCTGCTCGCCAGTTCAACCAAGGAGCAACCCCATGATCCCCCCGCTTGTTGACCGCGGCCCCGACCGCCCCGCCCTCGGCCAGACCCTGGGCGCCCTGGCCGCCTTCGC
>NZ_CDBN01000031.1 GCF_000820085.1 Aeromonas sanarellii | reverse complement strand
TTCTCCACCGCCCGCACCGAGGCGCGCAACCCGCTGTTCAAGTGGGCCTGCCCCATCGGCTATGCCGAGATAGTGCTGATGGGCCTCGCCAGCCGCCCATTGACCCTCACCCGGCCCGAGGATGCCCAGCAGTACACCATAGGCGCGGTGCGCGCCGACGTGGGGGAGCAACTGCTGCTCAACGGCGGCTTCGACGAGCAGAAGATCATGACCGCGAACCGCCTCCCCCAGGCGCTCAAGATGCTCACCTCGGGCCGGGTCGACCTCATCTCCAGCAACAAGTCCACCCTGATGGACCTCATCAAGGCCCAGCAGCTGGATCCCGCCCGGTTCGCGGTGCGCTGGGTGCTGAGCTCGGAGCAGTTCTGCTTCGCCTTCAGCCACCCGGTGGACGATGCCCTGGTCAAGGAGTTCCAGCACGGCCTGACCCAGGTGCTGGCCAGCAGCGAGTTCCAGCAGATCCAGCACAAGTACTTCCCCGCCCCCTGAGCCCGTCGCCGTCCCTACTTCACCCGCATCAGGCGGTGGTACTGCCCGCCCAGCTCGAGCTGGATCACCTGGGAGCGGGTCATGGCCTCGACCCGGGCCAGCATCTCGGCGCTGTAACCCTTGCGGTGCATCCACTGCATGGGCTCCTCGAAGCTCCCTTCGTTCACGATAAAGGTGTCGGTGTAGGCATCGTGCACGATGCTGACCACCCAGATGCGCTGCTGGAACTCCGAGAGGCCGGCGACGAGCGCGGCCGCCCGCGCCCCCAGGGCGCGAACACGGTCGATAAGGGGGGTTGTCATGAAGGGGGCTCCGCACTGATAGAGGGGCGACATCCTAGCACCCGGGGGCCCGGGTCACCATGGGCCATATCAAGCCGACCTCGCGCCTTTGCCGGGGCCCGTTGCCTCAATGGGGGCGCGGCGGCACCGGGTTCTCTTCCTGTGCGCGGCGCTGGCGCTTGACCGCATACATGCGCGCATCGGCCTGGCGCAGGGCCTCGTCGACGCTGATCTGCCCAGGATCGACCGCCACTACCCCCACGCTGGCGCCGGGGTAGTGAAGTGACTGCTCGCTGCCGAGGGGCAGTTGCAGCACGCTGTGTTCGAACAGCCGGCGCTGGAAGGTTTGCACCGCCGCCTCCACCGTCTGCGCCTCCGGGATGGGCCCCATGCCCACGGCGACAAACTCGTCCCCCCCTACCCGCGCCAGCATGTCGCCGCCGCGCAGAGTCTCGCTCAGTTGCCGCGCCATGGCGACGAGCAGCAGATCCCCCGCGTCGTGACCGTGGGTGTCGTTGACCCCCTTGAAGCCGTCGAGATCGATAAAGGCGATAAGCACCGGATGGCCGGCCCGCTCCGAGAGGGAGAAGAGGCGGGCGAGCTCCAGCATCAGGGCCCGGCGGTTGGGCAGCCCGGTCAGGGGATCGGACAGGGCCTGGCGGGAGAGTTCGTTGTTGGCCTGCTGCAGCTGGTGCAGCAGTTGCTCCCGCTCCACGTGCTCGGCGATGAGCCGCGCGAAGAAGGCGATCAGGTGTTCCGCCCCCGCCACCAGGGGTTTGCGCTCGGCGCTGGCACCGCACAGGGTGCCGTAGAGGGAGCCGGACGAGGTGCGCACCGGGCTGCTCAGGTAGGTGCGAATGCCGAGGGCCCTGGCCGCCTGGGAATCCCCCCAGCTGTCGGTGACGTCGTCGCTGTAGCGGCGATCCTCGTCGATGGCCCGCCGGCACAGGGTGTCGTGCCACTCCACCGTCGCCCCCTCCGGGATCTGCAGCCCGGCCGCGTTGCGGGCAAACAGGATGTGCTGGGTGCTCTGCTGGAGATCGATCTGGGTGAGGTAGGTCGACTCCAGTCCCGTCACCGTCTCCAGCATCTCCAGCAGGGGCCGGGTCAGGCTCTCCAGATCCCGTGCCCCGGTGACCTGTACCGACAGAGCCTGCAATATGTTGTCCATGCCAATCTCCCAAGGTGCACGTGCTTGCCGGACACCTTAGCCAACTCGGGACACCCGCCGCAAGCGCCAGTGTGGGCCTCACGGGGGGAAATCCCGCCGTTTTCACCGTTTGGCCGTCCCGCAGCCCCGCCCGGCGGCCCGCCCCGGACCATAACTTTGAACCAGCGCAAAAAATCAATCCATTCTGACACTTGAGCCAGCAATATCCATGGATCGGGTCCTCTCGGCTCCGTAGGATGGGAATGGGTGCCCGTTGGCCCCTGTTTCGTCCCGTCGGGTCAGCGGCGCATTGTGGTAGCGACAGCCAGGGGCGGCAGCGACGGAATTTGGCCAACTTCCCGGGTCTCGGCAAGGTGCCAGCCCGGCATCCCGCGCCTGCGGCAAGGGGCGAGGTTTCACCCTCGACGAGGCTCCCCGCCCCTCCCCCACCAACGTAGGGTGCAATAAGTGTGTAGGGTCGATTAGCGAAGCGTAATCGTCCGCGGTAACCGTCCCCTCTCCCCCGGCGGGAGAGCGGTAGGGTGCAATAAGCGGAGCGCATTGCACCACGGTAACCGTCCCCTCTCCCCCTGCGGGAGAGCGGTAGGGTGCAATAAGCGGAGCGCATTGCACCACGGTAACAATTCCCTCTCCCCTTGCGGGAGAGGGCTAGGGTGAGGGGTCACTAGCCTGATTGGCACGGCTTCGCCGTGCAGAACACGAGGGCGCTGCCCTCGACGGGGTTTCGCCGCCGCTGCGCGGCTTGGCGAGTGACTTTTCTTTGCGTGGCCAAAGAAAAGTCACCAATCGAGCGGCCACCCCCGCTTGTTCGCCCTCCTGCGTCGGGTGCCCTCGGTTCAGGCAAAAGGTCTGGCGGAACGACGCAGACGGTACATCCCTGTACCGCCTGCGTCTGCGCCGTCGTCCATGACGGCGCTCCTGACCTTGTGCCCTCACCTCGGCAAACAACAGGGGGCAACCCCGAACCTTCAGCCGCGAGGCCAGTTAACAGCCCCCAATCTATTCGGGGCAATGAGCGGGAGGGTTGTTATCTCTGATCCGGCCCCTCGCCACCCCATGGCGTGACCAGATTGCCTCACCAATGAAACAAGAATTATCAACGTAGCTTCATTGGTGAAAAAATCATGGTGAGTACAGCAGCAAGTGGCACATATCCCTATCGGGAAACAGCTGTATATAGACGGTCCAATAGTGAATATTTCACCGTAATAAAACCTTATTTCTCTAACGCCCGATTACGCTTCTCTAATCGAACCTATGGATATAGTTATTAAATTACCCCCCCCAACATACACAGGCAAGGATAATAAATGATCGGTTCAATATGGAATAAATGGGACTTACATGTGCACTCCCCATTTACACATCAAGCCAATGAGTTTGGAAATACATCTATAGATGAATTTATTGATACCATCGTAGCGTCAAATCTAAAACTGACTGGAATTACAAATTATTTCTTTTTTAAGGAAAATGAACTAGAGCTTATCAGAGATAAAATTAAAGAGAAAGGTGTTGAGCATACTGTATTAGGTAATCTTGAGTTTCGTATAGACCAACAGAACAAAGATGGTGAATGGATTAACGTTCACTGCATATTATCAGAAAATATCACAAGCCAAAAAATTAACTCTATCTTATCAACTCTTCCAATCTCAAACACTACACCTGACGGTAAAAAAATATACTGTTCACAAGAATCCTTCACTGACTCCAAGGTTAAAACATCAGAAGCAACAGTTAAGTTTGATTTATTAATTGAGCATTTAAATCACAATTTAAAGTTTGGCATTGATTTTTTGATTGCAGCCTGTCCAAATGGTTATGGTGGGTTTAGGCCAGATACAAAAGAAGGAAGGTCTTTAGCTATTGCTATAGAAATTGAGAAAAGATGTCAGATTATTTTAGGTAGACCTCAAGATAGAAGCTTCTTTCTAAATAAAGAACGATACGAGGGAGCTAAGCAAAAACCTGTATTCTATGCATCTGATGCACATAAAATAGCATCAATAGGAACTATGTACTCTTGGGTTAAGGCAAAGCCTACATTTGAAGGTTTAAGGCAGGCTATTATTGAACCAGACCTTCGCGTACAACAAACTGATAACTTCATTGAGAAACAATATTTAAAACCTTGGTTTAAATCTGTTGAGTTGGGTGGAAATATATTTTCTGGTGAGGAAATCTCTTTTTATAGCCAAAAAATACCACTAAACCCAAATCTTGTAACAATAATTGGTGGAAGAGGTACAGGCAAAAGTCTATTTTTAGATGCCATGCATTCTCGCTTCAACCAC
Source organism: Aeromonas sanarellii (assembly GCF_000820085.1). Taxonomy (GTDB): domain Bacteria; phylum Pseudomonadota; class Gammaproteobacteria; order Enterobacterales; family Aeromonadaceae; genus Aeromonas; species Aeromonas sanarellii. Next base: position 6,327 of record NZ_CDBN01000031.1, on the reverse strand, counting down.
TTATCTGAGCACTCCAATGCTCGGATGGTAAGCAGTGAAAACTTATGCGTTGAATTAGATCAAGGTGATGGAACAGTATTAAGGTTCGACTCTCCAGAAAACACATACTCTTATCTTCATGTTTCTCAGGGAGATGTCCAGCATTTTAGTCAAAAACCAGATGATCTTAGTGACGAAATAAAGAGAATGCTAAGAATTTATGGTACTGAATTTGACCCCGTAACTAACTCTGAAATTTCGAATAACTTAAGTAGATATAGAGCGTTCGTTGAATACTGGGAAGATGTTAACTCTCAAAACCAGAGAATAAACAATCCGACATACCAACAAAGTATTATCGACAATAACACTCAATTAATTAGCACACTTACAAACCCACAAAACAAATTACTTATAGAGAAATACCAACAAAATTCAAAGAATATCAATGAACACAATAACTTTATCAATGAAGCAAGAAACTCCATTGCTCTTTTTAATAGATACATATCAGAAATAAACCAAAGAATAGAGCTCCTTAACTCTCACACTTGTTCGGTAATAAAGTCTCCATTATTAAATGAAAATGCACTTCAGAACCCTATAAATCAAAACATTGAAACATCTAAAACTAAAATAGAAGAGCTATCACTTGCAAACAATTTAATTGCTGAGCAATTTAAATTGCAAGGTATTAATCAAGACATTTCCTCACTACTTACAAAAGTGACTGAATATCAAAAATCAATTGACCATGCATCCTCAAAACTAGAAGAAATAAATCAGAGAACTCAAGATTATCATAAATTAGTACAGTCTCGCGGAGAGTTATTATTAAAGTATAAAGACTATATAGAGGAACAAAAAAATAATATAGATAATGCTTTTCTAAAACTTCAGCGTAAGCAACCCCACTGGAATGAGGAGCAAAACACTTTAGTTCAAGAAATACTCTCAGACATTCATATTAATGGCGCTATAGTATTTAATAAAGAGCAATTCTACAGTGGCATTGAAGAATGTTTAAACAGGGGTAAATTTAGAAGTACAAATGAAAAAAGCACTTTTGACAGATTGATGGAGACTTTCTGTGTAAACTCAAGCGACGATTATTTTAGACTCGTTTCCGGTGAAAATATAATAAATTGCGATGGTGATAAAATAAACTTGGAAGCCTTTCTTTGGATGCAAGAGTTTTTTAACAAGGGAGGGAGATTTGAACTATTGAATTATCTTCACTCGCCTTCAAGCATTAAAAAATATCTCTATACCAACGCAGACTTCCAATATAAAGGGAAGTCCGTGAATAAGCTATCTGTTGGCCAGCGAGGTACTTTCTATGTTTGTTTAAAATTAGCGACAGATCCCTTCGGAAGCCCTTTTGTATTTGATCAGCCTGAAGATGATCTAGATAATGAGTTTATTATGTCCCAACTAGTCCCACTGTTTAGGAAAATCAAAAAATATCGTCAAGTCATAATCGTCACCCATAACGCAAATTTAGTTGTCAATACGGACTCTGAACAAATAATAATAGCCGACAACCAAGGCGAACACATTAAATATAAGTCAGGTGCCGTTGAAGATGGTAACGTGCGAGAGAATTCCGGCATACGAGCAGATATCTGCAATATTCTCGAAGGCGGTAGTTATGCTTTTGAAAAAAGAGAGCGAAAATATGGTATCCAAGATTTGGCATAACCAAGTTTATCCACATAAAATACGGCTATGAACTAGGTTTCATCGAAAAAAATCCTCAAACCGCAGCCTTGAGCTGCGGTTTTTATTTCTATTCCCCAAACACTTTGTCACTCAAGCTAAAACCTTATTTCCCCCCTTGCACAGCTCTCCCCTTTCAGCGGGAAAGGCGGTCAACATGCACGCTAAAACCACGGACTGGCACGGTATTGGCTCCCCCTGCAAACCGCCGTGTCGAGTTCAACGGGTCAGGAGCGCCATCAGGGATGATGGCGCAGCCGCAGTCGGCACAGGGATGTGCCGTCTGCGGCGCTCCGTCCGACCCGTTGGACGAGACGAGGGAACCCGCGAAGCGGGCGGTTTGCCGGGGGAGAAGACCTTTGGTGACTTTGGGTCTTTCCAAAGTCACTCGCCCCAGCCCGAAGGGCGGGCGAAACCCTGTCGAGGGCAGCGCCCTCGCGTCCTGCATGGCGGAGCCATGCCATTAAGGCCTTAGACGGCATTCAGCCGAGGAATGACATTAGCTCCCCTCACCCTAACCCTCTCCCCCAAGGGACGAGGGGATCAGACCGAAGGATGCCGAGGCTTCGGCAGGCCACAAACAAAAACCGCAGCCCCAGGGCTGCGGTTTTTTATTGGCTCAACCGGTTGGCGCGAGCAGCGCCACCGATCTTAGGCGCGGCGCCAGCTGGTCTTGCCGGCACTGTCTTCCAGCACGATGCCCATCTCGGTGAGACGGTTGCGGGCGGCATCCGCCGCGGCCCAGTTCTTGTCGGCGCGGGCCTGATTGCGCTCGGCAATCAGGCGCTCGATCTCGGCCACCTCGTCGTCAGCCTCGTCACCCTTCAGGAAAGCGTCCGGATCCTGTTGCAGGATGCCGAGCACGGCGCCGAGTTCCCGCAGGCGGGCACCCAGGCCGGCGGCGACGGCCACGTCTTCGGCCTTCTGGCGGTTGATCTCGCGCACCAGGTCGAACAGGGCGGAGTAGGCTTCCGGGGTGTTGAAGTCGTCGTCCATGGCCTCCTTGAAGCGGGCCACCTGCTCGTCACCACCGGCGGCGGCCGCCACCGGCAGATCCCGCAGGGCGGTGTACATGCGCTCCAGCGCGGCGCGGGCCTGCTTCAGGTTATCTTCCGAGTAGTTGAGCTGGCTGCGATAGTGGCCGGACATCAGGAAGTAGCGCACGGTCTCTGGATCGTAGTGGGCCAGGACGTCGCGGATGGTGAAGAAGTTGCCGAGGGACTTGGACATCTTCTCTTTATCCACCATCACCATGCCGCTGTGCATCCAGGTGTTGACGTAGTCGCCACCGTGGGCGCAGCAGGACTGGGCGATCTCGTTCTCGTGGTGGGGGAACTGCAGATCGGAGCCGCCGCCATGGATGTCGAAGTGGTTTCCCAGGTGCTTGGAGTTCATGGCGGAGCACTCGATGTGCCAGCCGGGACGGCCCGGGCCCCAGGGGCTTTCCCAGGTCGGCTCGCCGGGCTTGGACATCTTCCACAGCACGAAGTCGAGGGGGTTGCGCTTGGCATCCACCACGTCCACGCGGGCGCCGGCCTGCAGCTGCTCCAGATCCTGACCGGAGAGCCTGCCGTACTCGTCGAAGGAGTCGACGATGAACATGACGTCACCATTGTCCGCCACGTAGGCATGGCCGCGATCCAGCAGCAGCTGCACCATGGCGATGATCTCGCCGATGTGGGCGGTGGCGCGCGGCTCGATGTCCGGGCGCACCATGCCGAGGGCGTCGAAGTCCTGGTGCATGTCGCCGATCAGGCGCTCGGTGAGATCGTCACAGGTCACGTGCGTTTCGGCAGCGCGCTTGATGATCTTGTCGTCCACGTCGGTGATGTTGCGCACATAGGTGAGATCGTACCCGGCGTAGCGCAGGTAGCGGGCCACCACGTCGAAGGCGACGAAGGTGCGACCGTGGCCGATATGACAGTGATCATAGATAGTGACGCCACACACATACATGCCCACCTTGCCCGGGTGGATAGGTTTGAATTCTTCTTTTTGACGAGTGAGTGTGTTGTATATCTTCAGCATCTTATGACCACTGCCTGTGAGTAAAATGGCCTGCCATTCTACCCGCATCCGGTATAGAAAACGAGGCAGAAAAGCCGACTCTCCCCCCTGCCATCTATGCCGCAAGGCCCTGATGGGCTAGAATTGCCACCACTTTATGCCATACACCTGCGGGCACCCTGTCGCCCGCATTCAATGAAAGGACAACTCATGGTCACTCTGCATACCAACCACGGCGACATCACCCTCACCCTGAACGCGGAAAAAGCCCCGGAAACCGTGGCCAACTTCCTGCAATACTGCCGTGACGGCCACTACGACAACACCATCTTCCACCGCGTCATCGACGGCTTCATGATCCAGGGCGGCGGCTATGCCCCGGGCTTCGAAGAGAAAGACACCCGCGCCCCCATCAAGAACGAGGCGGCCAACGGTCTGTCCAACAAGGTCGGCACCATTGCCATGGCCCGCACCATGGAGCCGCACTCCGCCAGCGCCCAGTTCTTCATCAACGTGAACAACAACGACTTCCTGGACTTCAAGTCCGCCACCACCCAGGGCTTCGGCTACTGCGTGTTCGGTGAAGTGACCGCCGGCATGGACGTGGTCAACAAGATCAAGGGCGTGAAGACCGGCAACTACGGCCGCATGCACCAGGACGTCCCGACCGAAGACGTGGTGATCACCAAGGTGACCCTTGCCGAGTAATTCCTGCCGGCCAGGCTCTGACACAACTGCGGCCCCGGCCGCAGTTTTTCCATCTGTCGCCCCGAACTGGCGCCGCCTCGACTACCTGGCCCAGGGCAACCCGCGCCAGCGCTCGGCCCATGCCCTGCTAGGCGACGGCCTGTGGGATGAGCTTGGCCCCATGTGCAGCGATCTGGCCCTGGTGAGCACGGTCGCCATCGGGCTCGACCGGCCCGGCAGCGATCTCGACATCCTCTGCCAGCACCCGGACCCGGCCTCTCTGGCCGCGACACTGGCAGCACAAGGCTGGCAGGTGCGGGGCAAGGGCGAGCAGGTCTGGCTCGCCGAGCAGACCCGGCTCGGGCCCGATGGCCAGAGCTGGCCCCTTGAGCTCTATATCACCCCCGCTCCCCTCGAGCGCCTTCACGGCTGGCGCCACCTCAGCCTGATGGCCGCCCTGCTGGCCCACTTTGGCGAGCCCTTCCACCAGGAAGTGCGACGCCTGCGTCTGGAAGACGGGCTCAAGGGGGAAGCCGCCATCTGCCGCCTGCTGGGCCTCTTTGGCGACCCTTACGCGGCGCTGCTGACCCTGGAGGGGCGCAGTCTCGCGGGGCTGTGCTGGTCACCCTCTCCCCTCGCCCGCCCGGCCCAAGGCGATGCACCGCCTTGCGCCCGCGCCGAGGACTCTTAACCACGATGCCCAGGACCTCATGAGCACGCTCTTTATCAGTGACATTCACCTCAGCCAAGGCAGGCCCGACATGACGGCCGCCCTGGTGCGCTTTCTCGAGCACGACGCCCCCGGCGCGGACGCCCTCTATGTGCTGGGGGATCTGTTCGAATTCTGGATTGGGGACGACGACCCCAACCCGCTGCACCGCGAGGTGGCCGAGGCCTTTCTCGCCCTGAGCCAGCAGGGGGTGCCCCTCTACTTCATCCACGGCAACCGCGACTTCCTGCTGGGGCGCCAGTTTGCCAAGCAGGCCGGCATGACCCTGCTCGGCGACCCCTGCGTCATCGAGCTGTACGGCGAGCGGGTGCTGCTGAGCCACGGGGATCTGCTCTGCACCCGGGATGAGGGCTATCAGAAGTTTCGCCGCATCACCCAGCAGAAGTGGCTGCGCTGGCTCTTCCTGCGCCTACCGCTGACCCGGCGCCGCGCTATCGCCTGCAAGATGCGGGGTCAAAGCCAGATGGAAAATGCCACCAAGCAGCAGGCCATCATGGACGTGACCCCGGCCGCAGTGGACGACATGCTGCGCCGGCACGACTGCCGCCTGATGATCCACGGCCACACCCACAGACCCGCCATCCACGACTTCTCCCTGGATGGGCGAGGGGCGCGGCGCATCGTGCTGGGGGACTGGTTCGAGCAGGGCTCGGTGCTGGTGTGCACCCCTGCCGGGCAGCGGCTCGACACCCGCACCCTGGGCTGAGGTCTCCTGCCGGGAAGGGGCAGAGCAAGAGCCTCATATGACCACCTCTGACTCACGCCGACCCGCGGCGGGATACAACCCGGATCCCTGCGTATACTCTGGTTCTTTGCACACATTCTTTGCACACAACGAGGAGATGACCATGGGATTTCTTACCTGGGTGGTATTGGGATTGATCGTCGGCATCCTGGCCAAGTGGATCATGCCGGGCAAGGATGGCGGCGGTTTCTTCATGACGGTGATCCTGGGGGTGGTCGGTGCCATGGTGGGGGGCTATGTCAGCACCCTGCTCGGCATNNTGCCGAGCATCATCATCGCCACCGTCGGCGCCTTGATAGTGCTGTTTGTCTACAACAAGCTGCGCAGTTGAGAAACCAACGTCAACCGATGCGAGGGCGCCACTGGCGCCCTCGCTGTTTTTCGCCCCGCCCCATCCCGCCAGCCCTGGGCTTGCATTATTTCTAGACGTGGCGTCTAATAACCCCATGCAACCCAATGA
>NZ_CDBN01000030.1 GCF_000820085.1 Aeromonas sanarellii | reverse complement strand
GTGATAACTAGATCTGTACATATCGGCAACAACAGATGGATGGCAACAACTGGCAGCCCACATCAATACAGCAGTGGCGTACTGCCTGCATGCAGACGGCGGCTCTCGGATTAATCGCGTATCCGGATTGAGTTGATCCTGCGCACAGCGTTCAAAATTGCAGCAAACGAAGTGCGATATTGGGTCTGGTATTCGCTTGCCCCAATATGGCTGAGCTCGCCTGCTGCATGATATTGGTGCGCACTAAGCGAGCCGATTCACGCGCTATATCTGCATCCCGAATTCTGGATCGCGCAGCACTGAGGTTTTCATTCGCACCGCTCAAGCGCCGCACCGTTGAATCGAGCGCATTGGCCTGTGCACCGATGCGGGAACGTTGCACTCCCAACTGCTTCATGGCCGTATCAAGCGTCTTCACCGCCTGGCTTGCATTGCTGTCATTCAACACATCAATGTTATCAACGGTGTACTTCATCTTATCTTGCGCAAACAAGCCGAAGGAGCTGAGCGAATTGCCAGTCATATCGATATTTGAATATTGATCACCCGATGAGGACAACTCAAGCTGCCCCATATATGTCGTCTCGCTGACGTTGGTCAGTAGAGCATTGAGCGACGGATTCGCCGAAATCGGCGGTGGGGGTGGAGCCGGTGGGGCTGGTGGCGCTGGCTGCGGCGGGTGACTCGAACCGTTATTGAGAGTGAGGCTCTTTCCCTGATGACTGTTGATGGTGAGCTGATTATTCGCAGGATTATTGTTAAATGAACTACTCACAGAAAAGCCGAGCCCCAGCGAAGATGCAACCGAATTGATCCGGCCAACAATCTTTGCCATCAAGACACTGTTTTCGGTTGTCGGGTGAATGGGATCCCAGCCCGTCATATCAATATCTGTCATCAGATCAACAGTCTGTCCTTCAATATCGATATAGGCTGGCAGCGTTGATAGATCCACGGAAGAGACGACAGAAAAAGGTCTCTGCTGGGCCTGTACCGGACCCTGATTGTTGGGAAACTGAGTGGCATTGATATCGGCAACGAACTCTTCAAGGGTCCCGTAATCCTTGTCAAACGTCACGCCATTGAGCGTGATGGGTTGTGACGCGAGTTTGAGACTGTCGATGCTGTAAGCGCCGGGTTTGCTGCCTGCCGGGTTACGCGCTAACCACCCCATTTCCCCCAGATTTTTAGTCTGTGCGTTCAAATCAGTAATGACCATGTTTTCGCCAGCATAAGCACCGATGGAAAACAACCCTTTAAATGAACCTGCCAATAAGTTCTGGCCCGCAAACGTCGTCTTGGTCGCGATACGATCCATCTCTGCTCTGAGCTGCTGAAACTCCTCGTTCAGGGCGATACGATCCGCTGCCGTATTGGCCCCACTACCCGACTGCAATGCCAGCACTCGCATCCGTTGCATCAGATTGAACGATTCATCGAGAGCTCCATCGGCCACGTTCACGATGGATATCGCATTGTTTGCATTTCTGATGGCCGTGCCAGTTCCATTTATCTCACTGGTCAACCTATTACTGATCTGCAAACCGGCCGCATCATCCGCAGCACTGTTGATGCGCAGGCCGGATGAAAGCCGTTGGAATACCGAGTCAAGGGTGGTCGATGATCTATTCAGGTGGCGCTGCGCCGCGATGGCCGAGATATTGGTATTAACAGACAATGACATAACAAGGCTCTATTGAAACTATGAGATTCGATGTGGTCTTAATCACTATCGGCATAACCAAATGACTCTTTAGTTGAAAATGACAACTCTGTTAAAAGAGTGAACAACCATTCCACAGGACCTAAGACGGCGAAGCTTGTCACTCCGAGACAGGACTGGCTTAAACCCGGCGTTGCCACTAAAATACGCCCCCTCTTCTTTCTGGCATCGGTAACCCCCATGAGCGCTTCCATCTATCTCGTCAAAGGCCGCGAAAAATCCCTGCTGCGCCGCCACCCCTGGATCTTCTCCAAGGGCATAGAGCGGGTTCAGGGCAACCCCATCGACGGTGACACCGTCGAGATCTTCACGAACGATGGCAAGTGGCTCGCCCGCGGCGCCTGGTCCGGCAGCTCCCAGATCCGCGCCAGGGTCTGGACCTTCGACAAGGACGAGACCGTGGATCTGGACTTCTTTATCCGCCGGCTGAAATACGCCCAGGAGTCCCGGGATCCGCTGATCAAGCGTCAGGGTCTCACCGGCTATCGCCTCTGCGCCGCCGAGTCAGACGGCCTGCCGGGCCTGACCATAGACCGCTACGCCGATTTTCTGGTGTGCCAGATCCTCTCCGCCGGCGCCGAGTTCCAGCGTGAGCTCATCACCAAGGCCCTGCGCACCCTCTACCCGGAGTGCAGCATCTACGAGCGTTCCGACGTGGCGGTTCGCAAGAAGGAGGGGTTGAAGGAGCGCACCGGCGTCATCCATGGCGAGACCCCGACCGAGCCCGTGGTCATCGAGGAGAACGGCGGCGTCAAGATCCTGGTGGACATCCGTAACGGCCACAAGACCGGTTTCTATCTGGACCAGCGTGACAACCGTCAGGCGGCCGCCAAGTACACCGAGGGCAAGCGGGTGCTCAACTGCTTCTGCTACACCGGCGGTTTCGGCGTCTACGCCCTCAAGGGGGGCGCCAGGGAAGTGGTCAACGTGGATCTCTCCCAGAATGCGCTGGACATCGCCCGCCAGAACGCCGAACTGAACGGCCTAGACGCCACCAAGGCCCAGTTCATCCGCCACGACGTGTTCAAGCTGCTGCGTGAATACCGCGACAAGGGCGAGAAGTTCGACGTCATCGTGCTGGATCCGCCGAAGTTTGCCGAGAGCAAGGCCCAGTTGCTGGGGGCCTGCCGCGGTTACAAGGACATCAACATGCTGGCGTTCCAGCTGCTGGCGCCGGGCGGCGTGCTCTTGACCTACTCCTGCTCCGGCCTGATGGAGCAGAGCCTGTTCCAGAAGATAGTGGCCGATGCGGCGCTCGATGCCGGTCGCGATGCCCAGATCCTGGAGCTCTTGTCCCAGGCATCCGATCACCCCATCGGCACCGCCTATCCGGAAGGCTTCTACCTCAAGGGCTTGGTAGTCCGCGCCCGCTGATCATCCAAGACACAGACATATTGATCACACAGGCCCGCATCGCGGGCCTGTTTTTTATCGGGGCTTGGTGCCTCAGTCCCGCGCGGGGGCACCCAGAGGAAAGTAGTGGCGATAGGGCCTCGCCTCGTCTACCACCCGGGCGATGGCAGGACGGGCCAGCAGACGGGCGCGGTAGGCACGCAGGTTCGTGAATACAGGCGGGATCTCATGGGCCCAGTCGGCATAGAAGAGCGAGGGGGCGGCGGCGCAGTCGGCCAGGGTGAACGCCTCTCCCGCCGCCCAGGTCCGCCCGGCGAGGCGCTCATCCAGCCAGGGGTAGATCTTGTCCAGCATCTCGCGGGCCTGGGCCACCCCGTAACCGTCGCGCTCGGTGGCCGGGCGCATCCTGTCCAGCACCACCTTCTGCATCGGCGTCATCACATAGTTGTCGAACAGGCGATCCATCATGTGCACCTCGATCCCCGCCTCCCCCTCGGGCACCAGGCAGTGGGGGCCGGGATGACGGCACTGGAGATACTCGATGATAGTGCTGCTCTCGAGCAGGGTGCGATCCCCGTCCACCAGCACGGGGAAGCGCTTGAGGGGCCAGAGGCGCGCGAGCTCGGCCTTCACCGCCGCGGACTCCAGGTTGAGGTAATCGAAGGCGATGTCATTCTCGTAGAGGGCGATCAGCACCTTCTGGCTGTAGGACGAGAAGGGATGGGCGTAGAGTTTCATCGGGATCACTCCTTGTATGGGGATGTCCTGACCAGTCTATTCCCAACCGGGCGCCTCTGCCGGGCCCCTCTCTTCACGTCTCTGGCACGGGCTGCGGACTCCCCACACGCTTTGTGGCATAATGCGGCGTTTCGTGATCCCGCCCGGCCCTCCTAGGGCCTGGTCCTGCGGCTCCTCGGCCCTGTCCGGGATCACTACTGTCGTGGACCATGAGTGTGGTCGCACCCCGGGGTGCGAGCCGACACCAGCTTGAACCAAGAGGGGTATGTATGTCTGCCATTCGTCTCACCCAGTACAGCCACGGCGCCGGCTGTGGTTGCAAAATCTCCCCCAGGGTGCTCGACACCATCTTGAAGAGCCAGATCCCGGGCTTTGACGATCCCACCCTGATCGTCGGCAACAGCAGCAAGGATGACGCCGCCGTGGTGGACATCGGCAACGGCCAGGGCATCGTCTCCACCACCGACTTCTTCATGCCCATCGTCGATGATCCCTTTACCTTCGGCCGCATCGCCGCCACCAACGCCATCAGCGACATCTACGCCATGGGCGGCAAACCCATCGTCGCCATCGCCATCCTCGGCTGGCCCATCAACACGCTGGCGCCCGAGATTGCCCAGCAGGTGATCGACGGTGGCCGCCAGGTGTGCCATGAGGCGGGCATTTCGCTCGCCGGCGGCCACAGCATCGACGCCCCCGAGCCCATCTTCGGCCTGGCGGTGACCGGCATAGTGCCGCTCGATGCCATCAAGCAGAACGACACCGCCCGGGTGGGCGACACCCTCTATCTGACCAAGCCCCTTGGCATCGGCATCCTCACCACGGCCCAGAAGAAGGGCAAGCTCAAACCCGAGCACGAGCAGCTGGCCCCAGAAGCCATGTGCACCCTCAACAAGATTGGCCAGCGCTTCGCGGCCCTGCCCGGGGTCCACGCCATGACGGACGTGACCGGTTTTGGCCTGGCGGGCCACCTGCTGGAGATGTGCGAAGGCTCAGGGGTCTGCGCCCGCCTCGACTTCAAGGCGCTGCCGCTGCTGCCCGAGGTGGATCACTACCTGAGTGAAGGCTGCGTGCCGGGCGGCACCCTGCGCAACCACGACTCCTACGGCCACAAGCTAGACACCATGGATGAGCGCACCCGCAACATCCTGTGCGATCCCCAGACCAGCGGCGGCCTGCTGGTGGCGGTGGGCTCCCAGAGCGAGGCCGAGCTGCTGGCCATCGCGCGGGAGGAAGGGCTCTCCCTCACTCCTGTCGGGGCAATGAAGCCGCTGGAAGGCACGCGCTTTATCGAGGTTGTCCAATGAGTGCACTGCCGCTCGAAACGAACCTGGCGCGCATCTTCCTCGAGGATGTGCCGCTCATCGATCTGCGCGCCCCCGTCGAGTTCAATGAGGGGGCCTTCCCCAATGCCGTCAGCCTGCCGCTGATGACGGACGAGGAGCGTGCCCGGGTCGGTACCTGCTACAAGCAGCAAGGTCAGGCCGCCGCCATCGCGCTGGGTCACCGGCTGGTGGGGGGCGAGGTGCGCGCCGCGCGCATCGAGGGGTGGCTGGCCCAGCTGCGCCAGCAGCCAGATGCCCTGCTCTATTGCTTCCGTGGCGGCCTGCGCTCCCAGACGGTGCAGCAGTGGCTGGCCGAGGCCGGCGTCCCCCGTCCCCGGGTGGATGGCGGCTACAAGGAGCTGCGTCGCTTCCTCATCGACACCCAGGCGAGCGCCTCGACCGAGTGCCGCTGGACGGTACTGACCGGCATGACCGGCTCCGGCAAGACCCACATGCTTGGCCACATTGCCCAGGCGGTGGATCTGGAGGGGCACGCCCATCACAGGGGCTCCTCCTTTGGCCAGCTGCCGGGGGGGCAGCCCAGCAACATCAACTTCGAGAACCGGATCGCCATCGAACTGCTCAAGCGCCGCCACCGGGGGGAGACGCATTTCGTGGTGGAGGACGAGAGCCGCCTCATCGGTCGCTGCGCCCTGCCGCTGAACCTCTATGAAGCCATGTGCCGGGCGCCCCTGGTGGTGGTGGAGGTGTCACAAGATGAACGCGCCGAGCAGATCCGCATCGATTATGTGCAGGATCTCTGGCAGCGCTACCTGGCAATGTATGGCCAGGAGGCGGGCTGGCCGCTCTTTGCCGGCTACCTCACCGACGCCATGGCCCGGCTCAAGCGCCGGCTCGGGGACAAGGACCACCGCGAGCTGGATGGCTTGTTGCAGGCCGCCCTCACCGAGCAGGCCGAAAGCGGGGAGACCGCCGCCCACCTGGTCTGGATCCGCCTTCTGCTGACCCGCTACTATGACCCCATGTACCGCTATCAGCTGGACAACAAGCGCGAGCGGATCCGGTTTCGCGGCGACAAAGAGGCCTGCCTCGCCTTCTTCGCCGAGCAGCACGCCCTTCAGACCCATCAGGAGAGTCCCACATGTTGAAGTTCGAGGTGATCCCCGTCACCCAGTTCGCCCAGAATTGTTCCCTCATCTGGTGTGACGAGACCCGCCAGGCGGCGTTGATCGATCCCGGTGGCGAGGCGGACAAGCTGCTGGCCGCCATCGCCAGGCACGAGCTGCGGCTGGTGAAGATCATCCTGACCCACGGCCACATGGATCACGTGGGGGCCGCCGCCGAACTGCGCACTCGCACCGGTGTCAGCATTGTCGGCCCCCACCGGGAAGATGCCTTCTGGCTCGACATCCTGCCCCAGCAGAGCCAGATGTTCGGCTTTGCCCATACCCCGGCCTTCACCCCGGATGGCTGGCTCGCCCAGGGGGACAAGGTTCAGCTTGGAAATTGCGAGCTGGAGGTCTATTTCTGCCCGGGCCACACCCCGGGTCATGTCGTGCTGCTCAGCCAGGCCGAACGCCTCGCCTGGGTGGGGGACGTGCTCTTTGCCGGCAGCATAGGCCGTACCGACTTCCCGCGCGGAGATCACGCCACCCTGATCCGCTCGATCACCGAGACCCTGCTGCCGCTCGGGGATGATATCGTCTTCATCCCGGGCCATGGTCCCAGCTCCACCTTCGGTCGCGAGAAGGCCAGCAATCCCTATCTGACAGCGCCCATCTGGTAATCCCCCCGCGCCTCGCGGGCATCCCATTGGGCCTTGAGGCGCAAGATCTCCGGCATGATCTCGAGAAAGCGGGCGAGCAGCCGGGGATCGAAGTGCTGACCGGCACCATCACGCATGGTGGCCAGCACTCTGTCCAGAGGCCAGGGCTCCTTGTAGGGGCGGCGCACGCTCAGAGCGTCAAACACATCGGCAATGGCCACGATCCGCGACGCCTCGGGGATCCCCTCGCCGGTCTCGCCGGCGGGATAACCCGAGCCGTCCCATTTCTCGTGGTGATGCAGGGCAATTTCCGCCGCCATGCGAAATATGGGGGCATCGGATCGCCTGAGGATCTCGTAACCGATGCGCGGGTGACTGCGCATGATGACCCACTCCTCCTCGGTGAGGGGACCGGGCTTCTTGAGGATGTGATCGGGGATACCAATCTTGCCCATGTCGTGCATGGGGGCCGCCAGCTCCAGCAACTCCGACTGCTCCGGACTCCAGCCCGCCGCATCGGCCAGGGCCCGGGCGTAAGCGGCCATGCGCCAGATATGCACGCCGGTGTCGGTGTCGTTGTAGTGACCCGCCTCGCTCAGCATGACGATGGCGGTGCGATAGCTGCACTCGAGCTGATCGAGGCGCACCAGGGAGAGGTGATTGCGCACCCGGGCACGCACCGTGCTCGGGCAGACCGGCTTGTAGATGTAATCCACCCCGCCCGCCTCAAACCCCTGGCTCTCGCTGTCTGCGTTGTCGCTCGCGGTGATAAAGAGTACCGGGATCCCCGCGTGGGCCGGATCGGCCTTGAGCCGGCGGCACACCTCGTAACCATCCATGTCGGGCATGCGCACGTCAAGCAGGATCAGGGCCGGCTCGTGGCGCCCCACGGCGGCCAACCCCTCCTCTCCCCCCTTGGCAAAGAAGAGGTTGTACTCCTCCTTGAGGATTTGCCGCAGCAGCCCAAGGTTGCTCGGCTCGTCGTCGATGATCAGCACTCGCGGTCGATTCATGGCGCAGGTTCCTCCCGATCCTCCAGATAATCCTCCAGCTTGCGGGTGGCGAACGGAATATCGAACAGCTCCAGGGCCGCACTTATCTCGCTCACCAGCTCGCAAGGCAGGTAACTCCTGGCCTGACTCAGCGCCGGCTCAATCAGATCCAGATCCTCGCTCACCAGGGCCTGATGCAGGGCGTGCAGGCAGACCTCCCGCGCTTCCCCCTGGGCCAGCGGGGAGCTGACCGCGCCCGGCTCGCGCCCGGCATAGGTATCGATGGCATGTTGTGCCTGCTCCAGCGCCTCGAGGAAGGGGGCGATGAGCTGACTGGTGTCCCCACCCTGCTCGATGGCCTCGTTCAGCTCGGCGCTGATGCGCGCCACATCCGTGAGCGACAGACTGCCCGCCACCCCCTTTATCTTGTGCGTCAGGCTTGCGGCCGCATCGGTCTCGTGCTGGGCGATGTAGTCCGGCAACACGGTGCCGACCGTCATGTAGTCATCGCGAAAACGGCGCAGGTACTTGAGATAGACCGAGGCTTCACCCCAGTTGCGAAGTCCGGTATCGATATCGATGCCGGCCACCGGCTCCTGGGCGCGTGGCTCGTCGCTCACGGTGAGCGGCAGGACGCAGTCCGGCAAATAGCGCAGCAAGGTCGCGATGAGCTGCTCCACATCGAGCGGCTTGGCGATGAAGTCGTTCATGCCGCTGGCAAGCGCCGCTTCGCGCTGATCCTTGAATACCCCGGCGGTGAGTGCCAGCACGGGAGTCTCTCCGCGTCCCGGCAGTTGGCGCAGGCGACGGGTCGCCTCGTAGCCATCCATCACCGGCATCTGCACATCCATGAGCACCAGATCGATGCGCCGCGCCGGATCGGCGAGACAAGCCAGGGCCCGCTCCCCGTCGATGGCGGTGATCACCTCGGCCCCCTCCCGTTGCAGCAAGCGGGTCGCCACCTCCAGGTTGATGTCGCTGTCATCGACCAGCAGGACATGCACGCCCGGCAGGCGCAGACGGCGCTGGCCACTCTCAAGCGGCTCCACGTGCTCGCGCTTCTCGTGGATGAGGCGTGCCACCGCGTTGTAAAGACTGGAGCCGGTCACCGGTTTGTGCAGCACCAGATCCACCTGCTCCGAGCCGGGGCAGTGCATCAGCTCATCCTGGGAGTAGGCGGTCGCCATGATGATGATGGGTGAACGCTCCTGCTGCTCGAAGGCGCGGCGAATGGCCAGGCAGGTCTCGAGTCCGTCCATGCCCGGCATGATCCAGTCGAGCAGGATCACATCGAAACGCTCCCCCTGGCGCAGCAGATGGTGCAGCGCCTGCTCACCGGACTCCACCACCCGTGACTGCCAACCGAGGGAACCCACCGTCATCGACAGGGCGTCACGGGTCACCTGATTGTCGTCGGCGATGAGCAGCGAGATGTGCTGCAGACGCTCGTTCAGGGCCTCGGGCCGCTCCACCTGCTCCAGCCGGACGCGGAACCAGAACTCGCTCCCCTTGCCCAGTTCGCTGGTGACGCCGATATCCCCCCCCATCAGGTTCACCAGGCGGCGACTGATGGTCAGACCGAGCCCGGTCCCTCCGAAACGGCGGCTGGTGGAGGAGTCTGCCTGGGAGAAAGCATTGAAAATGTTGGCCTGCTGCTCGGGGGGAATGCCGATCCCGGTGTCGCGCACCCGAAACAGCAAGGTGGCCATGCCCTCTTGCTCTGCTTCCAGCTCGACCTTGACCTCCACCTCCCCGCGCTCGGTAAACTTGATGGCATTGCCGGTCAGGTTGAGCAGCACCTGCTCGAGGCGCAGGGCGTCCCCAATCAGATGGGAAACCTGCTCGGGGGCACTGCTCACCACCAGTTCCAGGTGCTTCTGGCCAACGCAGGTGGACATGATGGCCGCCACGTGATCAAGCACCTCTTCCAGACTGAATGGCACCCGCTCAAGCTCGAGCCGGCCCGACTCAATCTTGGAAAAATCGAGAATGTCGTTGATGATCCCGAGCAGCGCCTGCCCGGCCTGGTGGATTTTGCGCACCAGGACATGCTGGCCATCGTCGAGCCCTCCCTGCTCGAGCAGGTAAGTCAGCCCCATGATGGCGTTCATGGGGGTGCGGATCTCGTGGCTCATGTTGGCGATGAAATCCCCTTTGACCTGTGCCAGCCTGGCCGCCTCCTGCTGGGCCAGCTGCTCCCTGTGCCTGCTGCGCACCAATGCGGCCACCCCGGCACCAAACAACAGCAGCAGCATCGCGCAAGTGGCCGAGATGATCCCCCAGATGTGAGTGCGAATGGCCAGCAGCTCGCTGCGCGGCACCAGGGAAGCGGCTTTCCAGATCAGCTGATCATGATTCTGTGCCGGGTACAGAGTGGTCCAGCTCCACAGTCCGTCGGCAGACTCCATCTGGCCGTTTGATGCGCCCCAGAACGCCTGCCAGGCCTGGGGGGACGTGTGCTTCAGGGTGAGATCCGGGCGTTCGAGCATGAAGCCCCATTCCTGGGATGGGTCCGGGCTATGCAGCCAATATCCGTCCTGGTTGAACAGCATGGTGTGATCGGCCGCCTTGCCGCTGCTGTCGGCAAACTCCTTGAGCATACGGGCGGCCTGCACGTTGATAAGCAGCAGACCAAGATCTCGTCCCCCAAGGCGCATACGCTTGGCAATGCGGATCATGGGGTTGAAGGGGCGTTCGATCACTCCGTGTTCAACGTTGAGATCGAGCGGCGAGACGTAGACCCGCTCCCAGGGCAGCGCCATGGCGTCGCGAAAATAGTAACGTTCCCCCTTGTTCTGCAACTGGTCGTCCGTCACACGCCACACACGCTGTCCCTGACGATCGATGCGCACCAACTCCATGCCATCCGGGGCAAGCCAACGCACCTGGGCATAGTCGGGATTACGGTTCATCAGGATGGTGAACTGGACGGCCAAGGTGTCACGGTCATTGCGACCCGCCGCCTCGAGCAGAATGGGCTCTTCCGACATGCTGCGCACATGGCGCAGCGGCACCGCCAGCTCGCCGTCAAGGCGGCCGCTGGCAAGCGCTAGGAAGGTGCTCTCATCGCTGCGAACGCGGTAGAGCTCGCGCTCGATCAGTGCATTGCCCAGCAGATAGCCCCCCGCCAGGACCAACAGCAGAATAGGTGAAAACAGCAGGAAATATGTCCGTACGATTCCCTTCATAACGGTCAACATCACCCCGAAAAATGGATTTGTTCGAGCACCTTGTGGACATCAGAGCATCACAACACGTGACCTGCTGTCAATCATGCCTACAAGTAAAGACCAATAGTGCTGTTTGAGTATTTTATTTTCCCGGCAAAAATGCTGTAAAAACAAAGAGGCCACCCGATTGGGTGGCCTCTTCACAGGAACATTCGTTGTCGATTAGACGCGAACGAAGTCCAAGTGAACCAGCTTGTAGCGAACCGGGTGACGCTGGATAGCCTTCACGTTCACTTTCACTTCTTCGCCGTTGATGACCAGGGTCAGCTCGGAGGAGTAGAACTCCGGCTTCTCTTGGGCCAGGATCAGCTTCTTGTGGTCCAGGGTAACGGACACGGCTTCTTTGCCTGCACCGTAAACGATGGCAGGAACTTGGTCAGCATGACGCAGGCGGCGGCTCGCACCTTTCCCCAGGTCAGAACGGACTTCAGCTTGGAATACGAAAGACATAGTAAGTATCTCTTTTAGATGAATGTATGGTGTTGACTGCGACCGGTCAGCACCTCGCAAAACGAGCGCGAATACTAGCACGGGCCCGGGGTGGATACAAGGGACGAACCGCTTGCCATCGCACTGGCAGATGCCGAGGCTCTCCCCTGCCCCGACGCGCCCCTCAGCGCCCCTGCTCCAGGCGGGCAAACTGCTGCTGGCGCTGGGCCGGG
>NZ_CDBN01000029.1 GCF_000820085.1 Aeromonas sanarellii | reverse complement strand
CAGCAGGGAGAAGAAGACGCGGCGTCCCAGAGGGGCCGACATCTTCTGCTCATGGCCTGCGCTCATCATCAGCCAGAGGGCGTGAAACAGCTGACCTATGATGAGCAGCAGCATGAGTACCAGCACTATCTTGAGCAACATGTCGGGATCCTTCTTGATATGAGCGACTTGGCAACATGGAACAAGCAACGACCCTGGCATCACAGACGCTGGCTCGTGCTGTTGTTCACTCTGGTGGTGGCGGCCGGTTTGTGCAAGCTGGCGCTCTGGCAGTGGCAGCGCGGTGCGGAGAAGGTGGACTGGCTGGCGCGGATGGCGCAGATGCAGCAGGCCGGGCCAAGGACGTTGGCCCAGCTCGACTGGCAAAATCCCGGAGCGCTGGACGGCATGCCCCTGAGAGGGGAGGTCGAGTGGATATCCCCCCATGTCTGGTTGNNAGGCCATCCGGGTGGATGCCCTGGGACAGGCCATGGGTTCCCCCCTCGCAGACGCCGTGTTCTATCAGAAACGCACTCCCTTCCTCTATCACTATCAGCAGAACGTCATGCCCCCAGAAAAGCACAGGGCCTATGCGGTGCAATGGCTTGGGCTGGCGCTGGTGGTGCTGGTGGGGGGGCTGGTGCTGGCGAGGAGGTTTTCCCCATGACTCCATGGCGCAGATGGAGGGTACCGCTCCTTTTTGCCGCAGTGATCCTGCTACCGGTCTTGCTGGCGGCTCTGACGCTGAGGCAGGGCTGGTATGAGCCAGGCACCCGCAGCAAAGGGATCTGGATGCACCAGGAGATCTATCTGTTGCCCCCGCTCCCGTCCAGCCAGAGTCAGTGGCGACTGGTCTATCTGGTGGCCAGACCCTGCGAGGGGTTGTGCCGGCAGGTACCCGAGTTGATGGCACGGATCCAGAGCGCCCTGGGGCGCAATCTGGACAAGCTGGCGCTGGTGCAATTGCCCTCTCAGCGCGGGGCAAGCGACGAGGTCCGGGCTGGTGACATGTTGTTGGTGGACGCTCAGGGACTGGCCATCCTGCGCTACCGAGTGCCGGCCAGCACGGCGCAGTGGCCGTTGTTTGGCAAGGCGGTGCTGTCGGATCTGCAGCAACTGCTCAAGTATCAGCGAGGCGTGCAATGACGACGAGGCTGGTGTGGGATCACATGGCCCAGGCTGCGGCACGATCGGGTCGGCGTCAGCGAGGTGGTGTATGAAAATGCAGAAGAGATTGTCCTCGATCGCCATCGCGTTGGCGGTGCTGGTGGTCCTGCTCGGGGCCTATACCCGGCTGACGGATGCCGGACTGGCCTGCCCCGACTGGCCCGGTTGTTACGGCTCCCTGGCCGTCCCTCAATCTGGCCACATAGCGCGGGCGGCCCAGCTCTACCCGGATACGCCGCTGGAGCCCCACAAGGCGCGCAGCGAAATGGTGCACCGCTATTTCGCCGGTGTGCTGGGATGCGTGATTGCGGCCCTGTTCGTGCTGAGCTGGCGCGCTGGCGGCCGCCTACGCGGTATCTCGGGGGCCTTGCTGGTGCTGGTGGTTGGGCAGGCGGCGCTGGGCATGTGGACGGTGACGCTGGCGCTGCACCCTCTGGTGGTGACCACCCATCTGCTGGGTGGGTTCGCCATCCTGACCCTGCTCTGGCTCTATCGGGCCGAGCTTGCGCGCTCCCCCGCGAATGCGCCCGTCTGCCGCGGTCAGGGGCTGCCCTGGCTCGGCAATGCGGCCTGCGGCGTGCTGCTGCTGCAGATAGCGCTGGGAGGCTGGACGTCGGCGAACTATGCGGCCATGGCCTGCGTCGAGCTGCCGCTCTGCCAGGGGAGCTGGCAGGCGCAATTGAACTGGGAGGAGGCCTTTCATCTGCCGCTGGGTCATGCCAGCTATGAGTTCGGGGTGCTGAGCAAGGAGGCGCGCCAGACCATCCATATCGCCCATCGTCTGGGGGCCCTGGCCACGGCTTTGCTGGTGGGCAGTTTTGCCCTCGCCCTGATCCGCCAGGGCGNNCAGGGCGCTGCCCTGCGGTGGCTCGGCGGGCTCTTGCTGGTGCTGCTGCTAGTGCAGATTGCGCTGGGGCTGGCGAATGTCCACCTGGCCCTGCCGCTGGCCAACGCCCTCGCACACAACCTGGTGGCGGCGCACCTGCTGGTGTGCTGCGTGCTGGCCCGTGGGCGGCTCTCTATCCCCCGGCTTTCCCCCTTGCTGTCGCCCGAGGCGATCAGGAGTCAGACATGAACAGCCACTCCTTGGCACGCTTCATCGATCCCCGGCTGCTGCGGGATTATTACCAGCTGACCAAACCCAAGGTAGTGGCCTTGCTGTTGCTGACCGCCTGGGTCGGGATGCTGCTGGCCGAGCCGTCCCAAGCCTCCCTTGACGAGATGGTGCTGGGACTGACGGGGATAGGGCTGCTGGCGGCCGGGGCGGCGGCCANNTGGCGACCGGTCGCCACGGGGCGGATAGCGCCGAGGCAGGCGATGACCTTTGCGATCTTGCTGGCCTTGCTGGGGTTTGTCTTGCTCCATTGGGGGGTGAATCCCCTGACCGCCTGGCTGACCCTGGCCAGCCTGTTCGGTTATGCGGTCGTCTATACCCTGCTGCTGAAGCGGGCCACGCCCCAGAACATCGTCATCGGCGGGCTGGCGGGGGCCATGCCACCGCTGCTGGGATGGACCAGTATCACGGGGCAGCTCTCGGCCGAACCCTGGCTGCTGGTGATGATCATCTTCGCCTGGACGCCGCCCCACTTCTGGTCTCTGGCCATCCACAGACGCGACGAGTATGCCGGCGCCCATATTCCCATGTTGCCCGTCACTCACGGCATTGCGTTTACCAAGACGGCCATACTGCTCTATCTGCTGATCCTGACCCTGGTCTGCCTGCTGCCCTACCTGATCGGCATGTCGGGGCTGCTCTACCTGGTCGGCAGCCTGGGACTGAACCTCGTGTTCTGCTGGCATGGCTGGCTGCTGAAATATGGGGAGCGGCCCAGTCAGGCGATGCGCACCTTCCGTTTCTCCATCTATCACCTGATGCTGCTGTTTGGTCTGCTTATTCTGGATCACCACTGGTTGTGGCGGCTGTCGTAGGAGGTATCGGGTAGGGGATTGACGTTGTTGTTTGCGCATTCAGGCTGGCCCAGGGGCCAGCCTGAATCATGTTCAGAGCTTGAGCATGATGTGGCGCGGTACAGTGTAATCCTCCAGCGCGTAGAGGGAGAGATCCTTGCCGTAGCCGGACATCTTCATGCCGCCGTGGGGCATCTCGGAGGTGAGCATGAAATGGGTGTTGATCCAGGTGCAGCCGTACTGCAGGTGGCTGGCCACCTTGCTGGCGAGGCCGAGATCCCGTGTCCAGACCGAACTGGCGAGGCCGTAGTCCGAGTCGTTGGCCCACTGCACCACCTGCTCGGCGTCGCTGAAGCGGGTCACCGACACCACGGGGCCGAACACCTCCCGGCGCACGATCTCATCCTCCTGACGGGCGTGGGCGATCAGGGTCGGCTCGAAGAAGAAGCCGTTGCCGGCGCGGATCTTGCCGCCAGTGGTCACCTCCACGTGGCCGCTGCTCTGGGCTCGCTCCACGAAGCTGGCCACCCGGTTGCGCTGCCGGTCCGAGATGAGCGGCCCCATCTCCACCCCCTCCTCGCGCTGGCCCCCCACCTTGATGGAGGCCACTGCCTCGGTCATGGCGGCGACGAACTTGTCGTAGATCTTGCCCTGGGCATAGATGCGGCAGGCTGCGGTGCAATCCTGGCCGGCGTTGTAGAAGCCGAAGGTGCGAATGCCCGCCACCACGGCCTCCAGATCCGCGTCATCGAAGATGATGACCGGCGCCTTGCCCCCCAGCTCCAGGTGGGTGCGCTTCATGGTGCGGGCGGCGCTCTGCAGGATCTTCTGGCCGGTGGCGATGTCACCGGTCAGCGACACCATGCGCACCAGCGGGTGCTCTACCAGCGGCGCCCCCACGCTCTCGCCCCGGCCGCAGACGATGTTGATGACGCCGCGGGGGAAGAACTCGCTGGCGAGCTCCGCCAGGCGCAGGGCGGTGAGGGGGGTCTGCTCGGAGGGCTTGAGCACCACCGTATTGCCGGCGGCGAGCACGGGGGCCATCTTCCAGGCCGCCATCATCAACGGATAGTTCCAGGGGGCGATACTGCCCACCACTCCGATGGGGTCGCGGCGGATCATGCTGGTGTGCCCCTCGATATACTCCCCCGCCAGCGGCCCCTGCAGGCAGCGGGCGGCCCCGGCGAAGAAGCGGAAGCAGTCTACCACCGCCGGCAGCTCGTCATTGAGCACCGCCAGATAGGGTTTGCCGCAATTGAGGGATTCGAGGGCCGCGAACTCCTCGGCGTGGCGCTCGATGGCATCGGCCAGGCGCAGCAGCAGGGTACTGCGGCTTGCCGGGGTGGTGCGGCTCCACTGGGCGAAGGCGCGCTGGGCGCCGTTCACCGCCCGGTTCACCTGCTCGAACGAGGCTTCTGGCACCGAGGCGAGAAGCTCCCCGGTGGCCGGGTTGAGAATGGGCTCGGCCTGGCCGTCACCGGTGACGAACTGACCGTCGATCAAGAGTTGGGTTGAGAGTTTCATGGTTGCATCCTTGCGCACGCGTTGAGTCGTTATTTGCCACTGCCGGCGACGTCCTGGCCGTCGCGGGTGAGGTAGTAGGCAAGCAGAATGGGAATGGTGGTGAAGGCCACTATGATGAGCGCCACCACGTTGGTGACCGGCCTGTCCCGTGGCCGGATCAGCTCCTGATACATCCAGATCGGCAGCGTGGTCTGCTGGCCGGCGGTGAAGGTGGTGACGATCACCTCGTCAAAGCTCAGCGCAAACGCCAGCATGCCCCCCGCCAGCAGCGCGGTAGCGAGGTTGGGCAGGATGACGTAGCGCAGGGTCTGGAAGCCGTCGGCACCGAGATCCATCGACGCCTCGATGAGGCTCTGATTGGTGCGGCGAAAGCGCGCCAGGGCATTGTTGTAGACCACCACTACGCAGAAGGTGGCGTGACCGATGACGATGGTCCAGAAGCTGAAGGGGATCTCCATCACCCCGTAGGCGGAGCGCAGCGCGATGCCGGTGACGATGCCGGGCAGGGCGATGGGCAGCACCAGCAAGAGCGACACCACCTCCTGGCCGAAGAAGCGGCTGCGGGCGATGGCCCCCGCCGCCAGGGTGCCGAGCACCATGGCGGCCAGCGTCGCCAGTCCCGCTACCTCCAGCGACAGCTGGATGGCGCGCCACACGTCGGGGCGGTTGAGGGTCACCTCGAACCACTTGAGGGTGAGCCCGGGGGGCGGGAACTGATAGCTCTTGCTCTCGCTGGTGAAGGCGTAGAGGAAGATGAACAGGATCGGAAAGTGCAGGAACAGGAGGCCGCCGATGGCCGCGTACTTGAGCAGGCCGGAGGGCTGGCTGCCATGGTCCCGTTTCATGGGCTGATTAGAGCGCATCGAAAGCCCCCAGGCGTTTTGCTATCGCCAGATAGACGGCGATGATAAGGATCGGCACCAGCGAGAAGGCGGCGGCGAAGGGCAGGTTGCCCGCCGTTCCCTGCTGCATGTAGACCACCTGACCTATGTACATGGTCGAGTTGCCTATGATGCCGGGGATGATGTAGTCCCCCAGGGTCAGGGAGAAGGTGAAGATGGAGCCCGCCACCACCCCGGGCAGGGCCAGCGGCAGGATCAGGGTGCGAAAGGTCTGGGCCGGGGTGGCGCCGAGATCGCCGCTCGCCTCGAGCAATGAGCGCGGTATCCGCTCCACCGCCGCCTGGATGGGCAGGATCATGAAGGGCAGCCAGACGTAGACGAACACGATGAAGGTGCCGATGCGGGAGAACGATAGCGACGGCCCGCCGATCACCGGCAGCGAGAGGATGGCGTCCAACAGCCAGTCCAGCCCCAGGGTGTCAGCCAGCCAGCTGATGACCCCCTCCTTGGCCAGGATCAGCTTCCAGGCGTAGACCCGCACCAGATAGCTGGACCAGAGCGGCAGCATGATGCCGACGTAGAACAGGGCCCGGGTCTTGCCGCTGGTGTAGCGCGCCATGTAGTAGGCCACCGGAAAGCCGAGCAGGGCGCAGGCCAGGGTCACCAGCAGCGACATGCCGACCGTGCGCAGGATCACGTCCAGGTTCTCCGCCCTCAGCAGGGCGACGAAGTTCTGCAGCCCCAGCTCGTGGCGGATCTGGCCGCTGAACTCGTCCAGCCCGAAGAAGGCGTTGGAGAGCAGCATCAGCAGGGAGCCGACATAGATGATGCCGAGCCAGAGCAGGGGCGGCCCCAGCAGGATGGCCAGCAGCAGGCCGGAACGACCATAGAGCAGGGTGGAGAGGCGCCGCAGCGGCCTGACGCGAACGGAGTCGGTAGCGTGGCTCATGGCAAGGCTCGCAGTGTGAGGGGAGCTCATGGTTGAGCTCCCGGATGGGCGGCATGCAGGCGATGGATCGCCTGCTCCGGCCAGCTGAGGCTGACCCGGGCGCCACGGGGCAGGCGGGCCTGGCCCTCGTTGGGATGGTTGACGATAAGCTCGAGCTGCTCGCCGAGATCGACCCGGTAGCGCACGAAGGGGCCGAGGTACTCCACCTCGCGCACCTCCCCGGACCAGCCGGGCGTGCCAGCCTCGGCGAGGCGGATCCGCTCCGGGCGCACCATCATCTGGCGCTCATCGCCACACAGGCGCCTGGCCTGCTCCCCCTCGAACAGGTTGACGGTGCCGACGAAGCGGGCGACGAAGGGGGTGGCGGGGGCGTCGTAGATGGTATCCGGCGCGGCGATCTGCTCAATCTTGCCCTGATTGAAGATGCAGATGCGGTCGCTCATGGAGAGCGCCTCCTGCTGGTCGTGGGTGACGAAGATGAAGGTGATGCCGAGCTGGCGCTGCAAGGCTTTCAGTTCGAGCTGCATCTGCTCGCGCAGCTTGAGGTCGAGCGCCCCGAGCGGTTCGTCCAGCAGCAGGATGCGCGGCTGGTTGATCAGCGCCCGGGCGATGGCGATGCGCTGGCGCTGGCCGCCGGAGAGCTGGCCCGGCTTGCGGTTGCCGACGCCGGGCAGGCGCACCAGTTCCAGCATCTCGTCCACCTTGCGGTAGCGCTCCGCCTTGGCGACGCCCTTGAGCATCAGGCCGTAGCCGATGTTGTCGCGCACATCCATGTTGGGAAACAGGGCATAGTCCTGAAACACGGTATTGAGGTTGCGATCGTAGGGGGGCACGGTGGAACAGGGCTCGCCGAACAGTCGGATCTCCCCCTCGCTCGGGTATTCGAAGCCCGCGATCATCCGCAGGCAGGTGGTCTTGCCGGAACCGCTCGGCCCCAGCAGGGTGAAGAACTCGCCGGCGGGGATCTGGAAGGAGATGTCGTCAACCGCGGCCACCTCGCCATAGTGGCGGCTGACCCGGTCAAATTGTACGGCTGTCATGATACGTCCTTGTCTATGGGAAGCGGGCCGGACTCCTGTCCGGCCCAGTGGTTACAGCATTGCCTGGATCAGCGGCCACCCAGGATGGCGATATAGTCCGAGACCCAGCGATAGTAGGGGACGCAGGTTCCCTGGCTCTTGCATTGGGAGACGGGGGTGCGCCAGAAGTGCACCTTGTCGAAGTTGTCGATGCCGTTGGTCTTGCACCCCTCTTTCCCCAGCAGGGCGTTGCCCTCGCAGGCGGCCGGCACCACGGGCACGGAGCCGAACCAGGAGGCGAGATCCCCCTGCAGCTTGTTGTTGAGGGAGTGCTCCAGCCACTTATAGGCACAGGTCAGGTTCTTGGCCTCGCTGTGCACCATGCTGGTGTCGGCCCAGCCGGTGACGCCTTCCTTGGGCACTGTGGTAGCGATGGGCTGCTTGTCGGCGATCAGGGTATTGGCCTGGAAGGGCCAGGAGCCGGAGGCCACGACCCCCTCGTTCTTGAAGTCGTCGATCTGGACGAAGGCATCGTGCCAGTAGCGACCTACCAGCTGGCGCTGCTTGCGCAACAGGTCGAGGGAGGCCTTGTATTGATCCTCGTTCAGCTCGTAGGGATCCTTGATGCCGAGCGCCGGCTGGTGGGTCATCAGATAGAGGGCGGCATCGGCGATGTGGATGGGGCCGTCGAACGCCTGCACCCGCCCCTTGTTGGACTTGCCGTCCGGCAGGGTCTGCTCCTCGAACACCACGCTCCAGGAGTCGGGCGCCTTGGGGAACACCTTGGTGTTGTACATCAATATGTTGCCGCCCCACTGGTAGGGCACGCCGTAATGCTTGCCGTCCACCGTGTGCCAAGGGGCCTTCTGCAAGCGGGGGTCTATCTTGTTGTAGCTCGGGATGAGCGCCAGGTTCAGCGCCTGCACCTTGCCGCCGGCGATGAGGCGCAGGCTGGCGTCGCCGGAGGCGGTCACCAGATCGAAGCCCCCCTCGTTCATCAGCGCCACCATCTCGTCCGAGGTGGCGGCCGTCTTGACGTTGACCTTGCAGCCGGTCTCCTTCTCGAAGCCGGTCACCCAGTCGTAGTTCTTGTCGGTCTCGCCGCGCTCCACATAGCCGGCCCAGGCCACTATGTTGAGCTGGCCTTCACCCTTGCCGAGGGAGGTGGGGGCGGCCTGGGTCTGGCCTGCCAGCAGGGCGGGGATCAGGGCCAGGGTGAGGGGGGTCAGTTTCATCTTGCTCTCCTTGCTGGGGCGGGCACGGTTGTGATGCCACGCTGACAATTAACATCCTGTTAACCAGCTATGAGCGTAGGAGAAGCAATGAGCAATGAGAATTTCAATTTTTAACGCCATAGGTATCTTAAAAATTGATATCGAGTGCAGATGAATCTGAGTTTCTGCAAGAGACCCCGTGACGGAGCAGGAGGCTCCACTCAGCGGGGAAGGTGCTGGCGGGCCCGCAGCCGGCTTTGATCCCTGGCGATGTCGATGAACTCGCGGGCGGTCCAGTCCAGCCGCGAGCCGCGCCGCCACACCAGGCCGATGTCGATGGCGGGGATGGGCTCCTTGATGGCGCGGGCCTCGACCCGTTCCTGCTCCAGGGACCAGGGGCGGTAGGCAAAATCCGGCAGCAGGGCGAGCCCGAGCTGGCTAGCCACCAGGCTGCGGACCGCTTCCACCGAGGCGGTACGCAGCACGATGCGTGGCGCGATGCCGTAGCGGCGCAGGCCGCCGCCGATGATCTGATCCAGCTGGTCGGCGGTCAGCGAGATCATGGGCTCTTCGCCGAGCGCCTTGAGGGAGAGGGTCGACTCGGCGCAGAGCGGGTGGTTGGCGGCGAGCCAGACCCGCAGCGGCGAGCGGGTCAGCAGTTCGGTATCGAACGCCTCCTGGCGGATGGTGCGGTTGGTCATCAGGATCCCCACGTCCACCTCGCCGTTGACGATCTGGTGCTCGAGATAGGGCTGCTCGTCCTCCTTCACCTCGATCTGCACCGCCGGGAAGGCGCGGCGAAAGCGGCCGAGTGCCTCCGACAGGTAGTAGCCGGCCACCAGCGTGGTCACGCCTATGGTGAGCCGCCCCTGATCCTGCTGGGCCACCGCCTTGAGGGACTGGCCGGCTTCGGTCATGGCGCCGAGGATGCGACGGGCGTGCAGCAGAAACTGGTGACCCTGGGTGGTGAGGCTGACGCCGCGCGGATTGCGCTCGAACAGGGCGGCGCCGAGCTCGGTCTCCAGCTCGCGGATGGCGCTGGTGACCGCCGACTGGGATATGTGCAGCTCGGCGGCGGCGCGGCTGACCGAGAAGCTGTCGGCCACGGCCACGAAATAGCGGATCTGGCGAAAGGTGAAGTTCATCTGGGCGTCCTGCCGCGTGCGATCAAGGTGACTGCCAGCTTAACCTCGAATCGCGCCCAGACAAAAGGCGCCGTGCTGGCGCCTTTTGTCATGGTTTTTCCGGCGGTTAGCGGGAGTTGGCCGCCTCGATCACCGGCACCCGGTTCACCGCCTTGCCCAGATAGGCGAGGGTGATGGTCACTATGATGCAGGTGAAGCTGAGCCACATGTAGGGCAGGTAGTCGAGGGTGGCCACCCCCAGCACCCCGGCCATGAAGATGCCGTTGTCGCTCCAGGGCACCATGCCGCAGGTGAGGGTGCCGCCAAACTCGGCGTTGCGGGAGAGGTTCTTGCGCGCCAGCCCCAGCCGGTCGTAGTTCTTGGCCATGATCTTGGGGGTCAGGATCAGCGACACATACATGGCGGAGCCGAACACGTTGGCCAGGAAGGCGGTGCCAATGGTGTGGCTGGTCAGGCTGCCGGCGCTGTTGATGCGCTTCTCGAAGGCGCTGGCGATGACGGAGAGAATGCCGACCTTCTCCAGCAGGCCGCCAAACCCCAGACCGAAGATGATGACGGCCACGGATCCCAGCATGGACTCCATGCCGCCACGGCCCAGGATGTTGTCGATGAAGTCGACCCCGGAGACGATGGGGAAGGGGCTGTAGGCGGCGTGCATCGCCTTGACCGGATCCATGCCCTGGAACAGGATGGCCCAGACAAGGCCCAGCAGGGCACCGAAGCTGATCACCGGGAAGGCGGGCTTGCGGTTGGCCAAGAGGCCCAGCACCAGGATCACCGGCACTATGGCCAGCGGGGTGATGTTGAACTGCTTGTCGAGGGCCTCCATCACCAGGTTGACCTGCTCCAGGCTGACGTTGCCGGAGTACTGCATGCCGACCACGGTGAACAGGGCGGCGGTGATGACGTAGGAGAAGAGGCTGATGGGCAGCATCCCCTTGATGTGTTCCACCACGTCGACGTTGGACATGGTCGACGCCAGCACCACTGAGTCGGAGAGGGGGGAAAGCTTGTCACCGAAGTAGACGCCGGAGAGCACGGCCCCCGCCACCAGAGGTGCCGGGACCCCCAGACTGTGGCCTATCCCCATCATGGCGATGCCGGCGGTAGCGGCAGAGCCCCAGGAGGTGCCGGTGGCCAGGGAGGTGAGGGAGCAGATGATCAGGGTCGCCAGCAGGAAGATGGACGGGTGTATCACCTTGAGGCCGAAGTAGATGATGCTGGGGACTATGCCGCCGGCAATCC
Source organism: Aeromonas sanarellii (assembly GCF_000820085.1). GTDB lineage: Bacteria > Pseudomonadota > Gammaproteobacteria > Enterobacterales > Aeromonadaceae > Aeromonas > Aeromonas sanarellii. The sequence continues at coordinate 48,274 of NZ_CDBN01000029.1, read as the reverse complement.
AGGTGCCGACCAGTGCCCCGACGGAGACCAGTATCAGGATGGCCCCCATCCCCTTGGCGACGCCGTCGACGGCCGCCTGCTCCAGGGACTTGTAATCATGGCCGAGCCGGATGCCGAGCCCCATGATGACGAACCAGGCGATGAACAGTGCCAGCTGGATTGGCAGGTCGAGCACGCTGGTGAAGGAGAAGGCCAGAGCCAGGAAGATGGCTAGGCAGGCAAACACCTGTGACATGCCCGGCAATCGGATGTGGTTTTGTTGGTTTTGCATAGACGCTCCCTAAATTCTTGCTCGCCAAGGTCAGTCCCTCTCGTCCTGCGGATACGCGTATCCCGAGGGGCTCACCAAAAGAGGGCGCAATCTACCATAAAGATGAGGTGTAAAATCCCCACTCATTCGGCAAAACCGCTTTAAAATTTTAAAATCCCACAAAATAGTTGATCCAATCGGCATTTTTCACTGTTCATTCGATGCCGTTTGAAAGCCGGAAACCCATAGGCAAGTTCGATTGCAGATGGCAACATCAAAGATGATAATGGTTATCATTAATATCTTTTCGGGCCATTGCCAATGAACTGGATAGTACGTGCTCTACTCTTGGCCGCTCTTCTGGCTGTCTTGGTCTGGGGTCAGGACAAGGCGTACGGCCTGTGGAGCCTGGGTTTCTTGCTGGCGGCCTGGATCATGCTAGAGCCCAGGCTGAGGCCGGCGCTGATCCTGCTGCCGGTCGCGGGCATGACGGGGGTCGTCACCCTGCTCTGGCAACAGAGCTGGCTGTAGGGTTAGCGGGCGGGTACGGCCTGGATCTTGTCATGGGCCAGTCGCAGGGAGGCGATGACCTTCTGCTCCATGTCGGCGCGCTCGGCATCGGTGGTGAAGTAGATCATGTCGACGTCGTGGCGAATGTAGTGGGAGGGGAGCTGGTTGAGGGTCAGGCAGCAGAGATCGGCCAGTTGGTGGGGAGTCAGTGTCTGGCTCAGCCCCTGTTTTTCTATCTCCTTGAGCACCAGATGCTCATAGAAATTGTGAATGTCGGTATCCAGGATCATGGGAAAGCCCCTGTGGTGGCATGACGTCTTCAACAGCATAGCCATGGCAGGGACAAAAACAAAAGGCCCGTCACTGTCGTGACGGGCCTTTTGCAGAAGGAATGGTGCGAAGAGAGGGACTCGAACCCTCACATCCGTGGGACACTAACACCTGAAGCTAGCGCGTCTACCAATTCCGCCACCTTCGCACACTGATTTTCTCCAGCTGGTTTTTAAATGCGGTTGGAGCGCATTCTCTGTGTTTTACATGCCAGAAGCATGGTGCGAAGAGAGGGACTCGAACCCTCACACCCGGGGGGCACTAACACCTGAAGCTAGCGCGTCTACCAATTCCGCCACCTTCGCACATCGGGTTATCAGTCTGGATTTACATGCTGTCCGATAAGAGCATGGCGCAGTATGGTGCGAAGAGAGGGACTCGAACCCTCACATCCGTGGGACACTAACACCTGAAGCTAGCGCGTCTACCAATTCCGCCACCTTCGCATCACTGCGGTGGGGGATTCTATAGAGTTTTGGGGGGGCGTCAACAGCCAAAGGGGACTTTTTTCGCTGTTGACCGGTAAAGCCGCATCAAGGGCACAAAACTTCAGCAATCGGAGTCAGGTCCCGGCCAGGGCATCGCGATACATCTGCTCGTACAGGGGGACAGAGCCGGCCCAGTCGAAGCGGGTGTTCATGGCGTTGTGCTGGATTCGGGCGAAACGTTCTGGTTCTTGCAGGTAATGGATCAGGCTGCGGCGCATGGCGTCGAGCAGGGTGCTGGCGGTGGGATCGTTGAAGCAGAAGCCGGTCGCATGCTCGGGGTCGGCATCCCAGTCCACCACGGTATCCTTCAGGCCACCGACCGCCCGCACCAGGGGCAGGGTGCCATAGGCCAGGCTGTACATCTGGTTGAGGCCGCAGGGTTCGAACAGGGAAGGCATCAGGAAGAAGTCGGCGCCAGCCTCCACCAGGTGGGCCAGGCGGTCGTCATAGGCGTTGATAAAGACAAATTTCTCGGGATGTTGCTGGGCGATGCTTTGCAACTGGGCGGCGAGGGAGGGGTCGCCGGATCCCACTATCACCACCTGCACCCTATGCTGCAGGAACTTGTCCAGGGCCGGGATGAGCAGGTGTACGCCCTTCTGCTCCGTCAGACGACACACCATGCCGTAGATGGGCAGGCTGCCGACGGGTAGCCCCGTCTCCTGCTGCAGGGCCCGTTTGCAGACATGCTTGCCGGCCAGGTTGTCGGCGTCATAGGTGGCGGGCAGCAGGGGATCGAAGGCGGGATCCCAGTCCTGGTAGTCGCAGCCGTTGAGGATGCCCCTCAGGTCGGCCGCGCGCTGCTGGAACACGCTCGCCATGCCGTGGGCCCCCAGGTGGGTCAGCAGCTCGCTGGCGTAGTTGGGGCTGACCGCATTGATCTTGTCTGCATAGAGCACGCCACACTTGAGCAGGTTGACGTGGCCGTAGTCGTAGTTGATGCGCCGTTCGTAGTCGGCGATCTCGGGCACGGCCCAGAACTGCTGGCGATCGAACACCCCTTGGAAGGCGGCGTTGTGGATGCTGATGACGGATCGGGTGCGCTGGAAGAAGGGGTTATGGGCGTGCCGGGTCTTCAGCAGCAGCGGCAGCAGGCCGGTGTGCCAGTCGTTGCAGTGGGCAATGTCGGGGGCAAAGCCCAGCTGCTCGCAGGCGTGCAGGGCCGCCGCCGCCAGGAAGGCGAAGCGCTCGCCGTTGTCGGGATAGGCCTGATTGTTCTCGGCATAGAGCTGAGGGCGTTCGAAATACTGGGGGCAATCGAGCAGGTAGACGCAGATCCCGTCCAGTTCCAACTGATGGATGCGATAACCGATATCGCTCCGATCCTGCGGCGTGGGCAGCCAGCGCGAGGCGAGGAGTTTGGCCTCGTCCCGGCGCTTGAGGGTCTTGTAGAAGGGCAGGATGATGCGCACATCGTGGCCCGCCCGGGCAAGATGCTGCGGCAGGGCCTTGGCGACATCCGCCAGGCCCCCGGTCTTCACCAGCCCCTCAACCTCCGAGGCTACAAACAGGATTTTCAGTGGGTTAATAGCCAACTCTTGCTCCCTTAGGTACCACGACGATACCGCCTTCGGACACGGTAAACCGCTCTCTGTCATGGTCCAGATTCTCACCGATCACGGTGCCGGGTGCAATTTCAACGTTTTTGTCGATGATGGCGCGGCGAATGGAGCAGCCCTCGCCGATTTTCACGTCACCGAGCAGCACGGATTCGCTGATGTGGCTGCAGGGGCCTATGTTGCAGCGGAAACCCAGGATGGAGCGCTGGATCTGGCTGCCCTGAATGAAGCAGCCGCCGGAGATCAGGGAGTTGGCGATCTTGACCTTGCAGTCGTCGGTGTCGATGAAGGTGGCGGGGGGCAGGGGCGGGTAGTGGGTGTGCAGCGGCCACTTGCGGTTGTAGAGGGAGAAGGGGGCGTCGTCGGCCACCAGGTCCATGTGCGCCTGCCAATAGGCGTCCAGCGTTCCCACGTCGCGCCAGTAGACGTTGGGTTTCTCCCCCGGGATCACGTTGGTGCTGTAGTCGTAGACATAGACGGGGGCACGGGGGAACAGGCTGGGAATGATGTCCTTGCCGAAGTCGTGGCTGGAGTTCTCCTCGGCGGCATCCCGCTTGAGCTCGCGATAGAGCGCCTCGGTCTCGAAGATGTAGTTGCCCATGGAGACCAAGGCCTGGGTGGGATCGCCGGGAATGTGCTTCGGGTGCCTGGGCTTTTCTTCAAAGCCGATCATCCGCCCTTCCTGATCCACCTCGATCACCCCGAAGGCGCTTGCCTCCTCGATGGGCATGCGCAGGGCCGCGACCGTCAGGGCGGCCGCCTTCTGCTTGTGGAAGCTCACCATCTGGCTCACGTCCATTTTGTAGATGTGGTCGGAGCCGAAGATGCAGACGTGCTCGGGGTCGGAGATCTCGATGAAGCGCAGGTTCTGGTAGATGGCGTCGGCGGTGCCGTCATACCAGCGCTTGCCCATTCGCATCTGGGCCGGGATGGGGTCGATGAAGCGGTCGGTGATGCCGACGATGTTCCAGCCCTTCTTCATGTGCAGATAGAGGGACTGGGACTTGAACTGGGTGAGCACGTAGATGCGCAGGAAGTCGGCGTTGACGAAGTTGTTGAGGACGAAGTCGATCAGGCGATAGCTGCCGCCAAAGGGAACCGAGGGTTTGCTGCGGGTGGTGGTCAGTGGCTGGAGACGGGTTCCTTCACCGCCGGCCAGTATCATGGTGAGTATGCCTGCCATCGTATTTCTCTCCCTGAATTCATGCCTTGAAAAGGTTTTCATACTGTTGCGAAAAAAACACCCCAAAAGGGGTGGTAAACGTTTTCTTGGTACCTTAGCAGATCCCGTCTGGCACTCTCTACTTGTTTTATTACAACCGTTGCACTTATTTAGGCTTTGCTCAGATACACCTTGAATTTGGCATCACCCGCGATCACCTCGGTCTGTTTGAAGTGCGCATCCAGTATAGGCTGGTATCGCAGGAAGGCGTTGGCGACTATGGTCAGGTCGCCATCCCGGGTCAGGAATGCGGGGGCCTTTGCCAGGAAGGTTTCGGTGGCGGCGTAGAAGGTCTTGAGCCCGGCGTGGAAGGGGGGATTGGAGACGATATGTTGGAATGTTTCGGCAATATCGGAGTAAACGTCGGAGGCATGGACCCGGCCGTTCAGGCCATTGACCGCCAGGGTGCGGCGACTGGATTCCAGCGCCAGGGCGTTGATGTCCACCATGGTGACGGCCAGGGCCGGATTGCGCTTGGCCAGCACGGAGCCGATGACCCCGGCGCCGCAACCGAAGTCCAGCAGTTTGCCCTGCATGGGGGGCAGGCTCGCCAGCAGCATCTGGCTACCGAGATCCAGGCCGTCGGCGCTGAAGACCCCGGGTAGAGCCATGACGGTCAGCCCGGTGTCGCCGGCCCGGCACTCGTAGCGGCTGAACCAGGCGTCCAGCTCGAAGGGGGCTACCGGCTTGCTCAGTTCACAGTGATAGAGGGAGCAGCGGCGCGCCGAGTCCCGCTTGACCGGCGGCTCGCCATAGGGGGCCAGCAGCTTGTCGGCACCGTTGATGCCGCCGCGGTTCTCGCCGGCCAGGAACAGCTCGGCTCCGCTTTCGAGCAGCGGCGTCATCATGGCCAGCAGGTATTGCGCCTCGGCCTTGGCCTTGGGCATCAGCAGCAGCAGGGCATTGAAGCGGGGGGCGCCGCCGAGCTGGTGGTCGAACAGAATGGCATCCCCCAGCGCGGCCTGCTGGCTGCGGTAATAGCAGTAATCCGTGGTAAAGACAGTGAGCGAGTGGGCCAGTTCGGCCAGTTGGCGGGGGTAATCGTCCTCCAGGGCGCCGCACACCAGGAGCCGCTTGCCGACAAAGAGGGCTTGGTTACGTTCCAGCATCTGGCTGACGGCACTGTTTTTCTGGCTGATGGCTCCGGCAGGGCGGCTCATTGGGTCTCTCCACGCATTTTTGGGCGGCCATTATACATGGCCGCTTTCGCCTTGACATTTATGCCGTGTTCCCGAAATATGCCCAGACGCCTTATTTACCCGGGGACGATGCAATGCGGTCATGCGTATCGAAACGAAAGCACAAACACAGCCTGACATTCGGGCCTGCTGGCGTGCGCGCGTAACCTCTCATCCCTGAGACGATTCAAGCCCCGGTAGCGACCCCCGTACCGGGGCTTTTTATTGACCATTTCATCTGTGTAGGAGAAGGAAATCCCATGTTTCAAGGTTCGATAGTCGCCCTGATCACCCCATTCCGACAGGGCCAGCTGGACGAGGCCGCACTGACTCGCTTGGTGGAGTGGCACATAGCGCAGGGGACCCATGGCATAGTGCCGGTCGGCACCACGGGGGAGAGCCCGACCCTGACCCACGACGAGCACTGCCGGGTGGTGGAGCTGGTGGTCAAGCTGGTGGCAGGGCGCATTCCCGTCATCGCAGGGGCCGGGTCCAACAACCCGGTCGAGGCCATCGAGTACACCCGCTACGCCGAGCAGGCCGGGGCGGATGCCACCCTGCACGTGGCGGGTTACTACAACCGCCCGAATCAGGAGGGGCTCTACCACCACTTCAAGGCGGTGCATGATGCCACCACCAAGCCCATCATCGTCTACAACATCCCGCCGCGGGCCATCGTCGACGTGCAGCCGGCGACCCTGGCGCGCCTGGCCGAACTGCCGCGCATCGCCGGGGTGAAGGACGCCACCGGCGATCTGGCCCGCCCCTGGGTTGAGCGCCAGCTCATCAAGAAGCCGTTCGCCTGGCTCTCCGGCGAAGATGCCACCGCCGTGGCTTACAACATAGGTGGCGGCCAGGGCTGCATCTCGGTGACCGCCAACGTGGCCCCCAAGCTGGTGGCCGAGGTGCAGAACCTGACCCTGGCCGGCGAGTGGCAGGCCGCCCGGGAGCTGCAGGACAAGCTGATCCCGCTGCACCAGGCCATGTTCGCCGAGCCGAGCCCGGCGGGCGCCAAGTACGCAGTCTCCCTGCTCGGGTTCTGCAGCGAAGAGTGCCGTCTGCCGGTGATGCCGTTGTCGGAAGCTACCCGCGAGCGGATCCGCGCCGCCATGCAGGCATTGGATCTGTTGTAAAAACTGGGCTCTGGATCTCGCTTTTGATCGCCCGGTCAATGAATGACCGGGCTTTGTCGATATACTCGCTTGGATACAATCAAGGATGAGTCGGCATGGAAGAATGGGATCCCGAGCACTTCACCAGTTTTGAACACCTCTGCGAAGTGACGCTGTCTGCGGTCAGAGAAAAGACCGAGGCCGAACAGATCTATCTGTGGTTGCGAGCACCGACGCCCCAGCTCTATCACTATCGTCCCGAGCAAGGGCTGCTCTGCCTGAACGCCGACCTCCTTGGCTCCCTCGAGCTACCCATGCTCTTCATCGAACGTTCCCTCGAACTCGGCCAGTTGCTGGTGGAACCGATCGCGCCGACCCATGCCATCTGGGAGAGCGTCGAGCCGGAGATACCACGCCTGCGCGCCTGCTTCCCCCTCAAGCGTCACAAGGGGCTGGAGGCCGTGGTCTATCTGGAGACCCGGCGTCGCCTCGATCGCCTGCCCAGGCGCCAGCAACAGAGCATCCAGCTGCTGATGCACTACCTCGCCGCCGAGCTGGAGAGCCGGCGACTCGCGGGCCAGGTGGATCTGGAGCGGGATCAGCGGCTCCATACCCAGGCCGATCTCGTGCGCAGCCAGGCCCTGCAGGACTCCTTCCTCAGCATGTTGCAGGCGTTGCACCAGGTGGGCGTCAAGCTCGCCCGCTGCGACAGCGAGGATCGCCTGCTGCACGACGCCGTGGCGCTGGCCCGCCAGGACCTGCAATTCGACCGTGTCGCCATCTTCCTGACGGATGGCGACGTCAAGACCATGCACGGCACCTGGGGCACCAACGAGGCGGGGGAGCTTATCGACGAGCGCCACTTCATCAGCCCCATACCGGATCACCCTATGGTGCAGGAGGCGCTGCGGCGCAAGGACTATGTGCTGGTGCTGGAAGACACGCCGCTCTACTACGAGAAGCAGGAGGTGGGGCGCGGCTGGAATGCCATGGTCTCCCTGTGGGACGGGAGCACACCCATGGGCTGGATCGCCGCCGACAACCTGCTCTGGCGCCGCCCGCTCAAGGCGTATCAGAGCGAGATCTTCAAGCAGTATGCGGCCATGCTCTCCCAACTGTTGATCCGCCAGCGCACCCAGTCGGCGCTCGAGCGCTTCAACCGCGAGCTGGAGCAACGGGTGCAGGAGCGGACCCGGCAGCTGGCCGACACCAATCGGGCGCTGGAAGAGGCCAATCGCCGCCTCTCCCTGCTGTCGCTGGAGGATCCCCTGACCGGGATCGCCAACCGCCGCCAGTGGGACATCACCATGGAGCGGGAGTGGGAGCGGGCGCGCCGCCATCAGGGGGTCTTGGCGGTGCTGATGATCGATGTGGACGAGTTCAAGTCCTACAACGATCACTTCGGCCACGGCAAGGGGGATCAGTGCCTGCAACGGGTCGCGGCCCTGCTACAGGAGACGGAGCGGCGGCGCACCAACCTGGTGGCCCGCTATGGTGGGGAGGAGTTCGTGATCCTGCTGTGCGCCCCGCAACCCGGGGAGGCTGAGCGGCTGGCGGAGCAGATCCATCAGGGGCTGGAAGCGTTGCAGATCCCCCATCCGGCCTCCCGGGTGGCACAGCGGCTCACGGTCAGCATCGGCTTCAGCTACCTCGTCCCTTCGGCGGACAAGGGGTGGCAAACCCTGACCGAGCAGGCGGATCAGGCGCTTTATCACGCCAAGTCCCAGGGGCGGGCCTGCACCCTGGCCTATCGCTGACACCTGCGTGGGGGCTGTCCGCTCGGCATCAGGCCCACGCCGCCCTGTATAAATGAGGTGGCAAGCGTTTCTCGCCATCCGGCGCATGGCGATGCGCCCCGGCTCTGGCTAGAATGGGGGCCCATTTTCACAGAGACAGACCCTGCACCATGACCCTATCCGGATTTCAAGGCCTGGTTTTCGACCTCGACGGCACCCTGGTGGACTCCATGCCGTTGCACCTGGCCGCCTGGGAGCACACCGCCCGCGAGTTTGGTTTTCGGTTCGATGCCGACTGGTTTTATGAACTGGGGGGCATGCCCAGCCGCAAGATAGCCCTGCTGGTGGCCGAGGTGCAGCAGATCGCGCTGGATCCCCTGGTGGTGACCCGCTGCAAGACGGAGCACTACGTCGCCAACCTGCACAAGGCGACCCCCTTCCCGGCCATGCTGGATCTGGTGGAACGCTATCACGGCCTGATCCCCATGGGGATAGGGACCGGTTCGCCCCGCGTCAATGCCGAGGCGGTGCTGCGCAATACCGGGCTGGATCGCTACTTCCCCGTGGTGGTCACCGCCGATGACGTCGAGCTGCACAAACCCCATCCGGATACCTTCCTGCTGGTGGCGCACCGTTTGGGGGTGGAGCCTGGCCAGTGCCTGGTGTTCGAGGATACGGGCATAGGGGCACAGGCCGGTGAGGCCGCAGGCATGCAGGTCTGCATGGTCAGAGAGGGAAAACCGGTCGGGTTGACTTACTGAGCCGGGTGTATCGGTCGGGAGCGTCTAAGCCAAAGAGAAGACCCACTCTCATACGGGACAGGCAAAACATGAGAGTGGGGATCGGCAGGTGTCACCGGCTGACGCAGCAACACCCTCGGGGTGAGGGAAGGGCGAGCCTTACTGCTCGCTGCTGCCACCCTGATTGTCGTCGTAACGGCCAGGTGCGCCGTGGGGACGCGGAGCCATGGAGACGCGCGGCTTGCGGGCGCGCTGGATGCTGACGGCGGGACGACCCGAGTGCATGGCGATGGTGGAGATCTTCGCCTTGTAAACCAGCTGCTGGTTGCCGTGGGCGTCGGTCAGCAGCACGCTGTACTGGTCGAAGCCGCTGATGGTCCCCTCCAGTTTGATGCCGCTCACCAGGAAGATGGCGACCTGGCTGCGGTTCTTGCGCAGCCAGTTGAGGGCAGAATCTTGCCCGTTCCCGAGGGAGAAGGCCTGCTCAATGGTGGAGTAGCTGGGGGATTCAGTTGTCATAAATTATTGTCCCGCGGAAAAAAAGTGGCGTTTGATTGTGCTAAATGGCCACTGCCTTGTCAAAGTCATTCTCACCCCCTGCCCGGATGGTGCAACGACAGGGCTGGTGGGCACGGGCCGCTGCTGCGATAATTGGCGGCTCTGGCCCCGTGGCGGGCCTCATGCTGGGGTCTTATCTTGCATCCGGTTTCACACCAACATCCAACCATCTATACCCATGACGCGACGGCATGCGAAGAGTGTGATCTGCTGGTGCCGGCGACACCGCTTGCTGTGGGGGAGGCGAGCGACTGTCCCCGCTGCGGCCATGTCCTGAGCCGGCACCTGCCGGAGCAGGAGCGCAAGCCCATCGCCTATGGTTTCGCCGCCCTGATCATGTTTGCGTTCTCCAACGTCTTCACCTTCATGTCGTTTTCTTCCCACGGGGTGGGGCAGGAGATGACCTTCCTGCAGTGCATCACCACCCTGGTGGATCAGGGCTACCTGTTTCTGGGGGCCGTGCTGAGTCTGACCCTGATCGGCCTGCCGCTGGTCTATATCGGCTCCATCATGCTGGTGCTGTGGCGCCTCGACAAGGATCTGCACAGCAATGCCCTGCGCTCCCTCGGCCGCCTGCTGTGCCGGATCAAGCCCTGGCTGATGGTGGATGTCTTCCTCATCGGGGTGCTCATCTCCCTGGTCAAGCTGATGGGCATGGCCGACATCAAGATGGGGCTTTCGTTCTGGGCCTTCGTCGGCTACACCCTGCTGCTCATCAAGATGATCTCCTCCCTGGATCGGATGTGGCTGTGGCAGCGGCTGTTCGGGCCGACCGCCGCCAGAGAGGTGGATCCCGAGACCAGCGCCCTGTCCTGCGGGCTGGTGGGCTGCCACATCTGCGGTGCCCTGAACGAGGGGGATGCCCACAGCTGCGCACGCTGCGGCGATCATCTGCACAGCCGCAAGCCGGGCGGCCTGAACCGCACCTGGGCACTGCTCATCACCTCGGTGATCCTCTATGTTCCCGCCAACCTCTATCCCATCATGGACACCGTGTTCCTGGGGGATGACAGCCCCTCGACCATCATGGGGGGCGTGGTGCTGCTGTGGGCCATGGGCTCCTACCCCATCGCCGCCGTCATCTTCTTCGCCAGCGTGGTGGTCCCCCTGGTGAAGATACTGGCGCTGCTGTGGCTCTGCTACGTGGTGCAGCGCGGCCAGGGGGCCTCGCCGCTGCGCAAGCTCAAGCTCTATCGCATGACCGAATTTGTGGGGCGCTGGTCGATGATCGACGTCTTCGTGGTGGCCATACTGGCCGGCCTCATCCGGCTGGACAATCTGATGACCATCTATCCTGGCCCCGCGGCCGTCGCTTTTGCCGGGGTCGTGCTGATCACCATGGTGGCCGCCATGAGTTTCGATTCCCGCCTGATCTGGGATTTACAACAAGGAGAACGCGAACGTGAGTGAGCGTAAGACGAGGTGGAAACCGGGCTCTGATTTCATGAGCTCGGCCGCCGCTATCTGGATGGTGCCGCTGCTGGCGCTGTTCATCGGAGCCTGGATGCTGTTCCAGCACTGGTATTCCCAGGGCCCCAGCTTCACCCTGACCGTGGCCACCGCCGAGGGCATAGTCGCGGGCAAGACGGTGATCCGCTCCCGGGAGGTGGAGGTGGGTCGCATCGAGACGGTGGAGCTCAGCGAAGACTACAGCCACGCGGTGCTCAAGGCGCGGTTGACCAATGCCGCCGCCGGCATGCTCAAGAAGGACAGCCAGTTCTGGGTGGTCAAGCCCAGGGTCGGGCGGGAGGGCGTCTCGGGTCTTGGCACTTTGCTCTCCGGGGCCTATATCGAGCTATCTCCCGGCAAGAAAGGCCGGGCCCGCAGCGAATACGCCATGCTGGACAGACCGCCCCTGGCTTCCCTGGATGCCAAGGGGCTGCGGCTCTCCCTGTCCAGTCGCGACGCGAATGCGCTGGGGGTGGGGTCTCCCATCAGCTACCAGGGGTTCACCATAGGCCAGGTGGAGGAAGCCAACTTCCTGCCCGAGAAGAGCGAGATGGAGTACAAGCTCTTCATCAACGCCCCCTACGACATCCTGGTGAGCAGCAACTCCCGCTTCTGGCTGACTCCGGGCTTCGAGGTCTCCATGAGCAGCGAGGGGATGAAGGTCAAGATGGATTCGCTCGAGAGCCTGATCAACGGCGGCATCACCATGGGGCTGCCCCCAGGCTGGCTGCCGGGTGAACCGGTCAAGCAGAACGAGGAGTTTGTGCTGTTCAAGGATGAGGCGAGCGTGCTGGCCGGTAGCCTGGATCAGTTCATCGAATACGTCTTCCTGTTCGAGGACAGCGTGGGTGGCTTGCACCCAGGGGCGGCGGTGGAATATCGCGGCATCCGGGTCGGTACCGTCATCTCGGCGCCCTACCCCATTGATGACAAAGCCGCGCAGATGTTCCAGAGCCGGCAGATCCCGGTGCTGGCGCGCATCGAGGTGCAGCGAATTTCCCATCGCTACGCCAATGCGGAAAAAGAGCAATGGAGAACTCTCTTTGGCAAGCAGTTCAAGGAGGGGCTGAGGGCCAGCCTCAAGACCTCCAGCCTGCTGACCGGGGGCAAGGTGGTGGATCTGAACTTCTATCCGGATGCCCCCGCCTATCACCCCATCAAGCTGGCGGGCTACCAGGTCTTCCCGACCGTGCAGGCGGGGCTGGATCAGATCGAGCGCAAGGTGAATCAGATCCTCGACAAGTTTGTCGACATGGATATGGCGACCACCCTCACACAAGTCAACAGCACCCTGGCGACCCTGGACAAGACACTCAGGCACATCAGGGCTGTGAGCGCGAATCTGGAGCAGTTCACCGGTCAGCCATCGACCCAGCAACTGCCTGCGTCCCTCAACCAGAGCCTCAAGCAGTTGCAGGAGACGCTGCAGACCTATGATGCCGGCTCCCAGACCAATCAGGAGCTGCGTCAGTCTGTACAGTCCCTCAACCAGCTGATGAGCGAGTTGCAACCCCTGGTGCATTCGTTGAACGAGCAGCCGAGTTCGCTGATCTTCGATCGCTCCCGCCCCAGGGATCCTGAGCCCAAGCGAGGAACACAATGAAAAAACGGATGATGGCCCTGGCCTGGCTGGGCCTGCTGGCGGGGTGCAGCGCCGCCCCGACGCTGCACTACTATTCCCTCGATGCCGACAGTCCGCAGCCGGCCGGCGTCATGGCGCAGCCGCAGCACCAGCTGGTGCTGCGGCCCGTGGCCCTCTCCGGCCAGCTCGACCGGATGAGCCTGGTCTACCAGCTGGAAGGCAATGAGCTGCACTTCGCCGAGTACCATCGCTGGGCGGGCTCCCTCGATGCCCAGTTGAACCAGCTGACCCTCAACGGCCTCTCCAGCCGCTTGCCGGGCTGGGTGGTGCGTCAGGACGGGGCCCGCAAGGGGCCTGTGCTGACCATCTCGGTCGAGCACTTCCAGGGACGGCACGATGGCCGGGCCCTGCTGAACGGCCGCTGGCGCCTGCTGACGGAGGAGGGGGTCGTGCTGCGGGACGTGCCCTTCCAGCAGGAGCACGTCCTGCCGGCCGATGGCTATGGGGCCCTGGTCGACGCGCTGGGACAGGGCTGGCAGCAACTGCTGGACCAGATTGCGGCGGAAGTGCGCAAGACCAGCTGAGAAGTTGGCATGAAAAACGGGAGGCCTTGGCCTCCCGTCTTGTCATGGGCTGTAGAGCCGACGAGGTTACTGCTGTACCTCGGAGACCCCTTGTACCTTGACCTCTACCCGGCGATCCGGGGCCAGGCAGACGATCAGCTCACGCTTGGACTTGCTGGTGCAGCTGTCGCCCGTGACGGGGGAGTTCTTGCCCTGCCCCTCCACATTGACCTTGCCGGCAGGCAGCCCCTTGCCAATCAGGTAATCGGCAACGGTCTGGGCGCGCTGCTCGGAGAGCTTCTGGTTGTAGGCATCGGAACCGATGCGGTCGGTATAGCCGATGACGGTGGCCGAGCCATCCTTGGGTCTGGCTTCCTCGATCTGGCTGTAGAGGGTATCCAGTGCCTGGCCGGCTTCCGGCTTGAGGGTGGCCTTGTTGAAGTCAAACAGCACGTCCGAACTCAGGGTGAACTGCTTGTCGACCACCACGGGCTCGGGGGCCGGAGCCGGGGCGGGGGCCGGCACGACTGGGGCGACCTGGCCGAAGCGATAGACGGCGGCCAGGGAGAGCAGGCCGTTGTCCATGCGCAGACCGGTATCTTCCCGGCTGCCGTACGGGGTGCTGTACTGGTATTCGAGGCGGGCTGCCCAGTCCAGATTCAGGGCATATTCTGCGCCCAACGCACCGACGAAGACAGCGCGGCTGTCGTTGTCCAGCTCATCGCTGCTGGTCCAGCCGTAACCGCCACCGAGGCGACCGTAGAGATCCAGATTGTCCGCCACCGGGAAGCCGAGCTTCAGGGTCAGCTGGGCCAGTTGGGCCTCGACAGAGTCATTGAAGGCCGCGGCATTGCGGGTACCGCTGTACTTGAGCTTGCCCAGGTAGTCGTAACCGAGTTCGATCCCCAGGTTCTGGTTGATCTGGTAACCGGCGAAGGCGCCGGCACCGACTTCGTCGTCGTCTTTGTCGGTGGTGGCGATGGTGTTGCTCTCATCGACACCGTAGAAGTTGGACCAACCCAGTTTGGCACCGCCATACCAGGTGTTGTCTTGTCCGGCAGCCTGGGCATTGGCCGCAAGCAGGCCTGAAACCAGCAAGGTAATCAGTGTTTTGTTCATAGATGCCTCTGCAATCTTGTTGGTGGGGAGGACGGATCCGTGTCGCCTCGCCTCATGGGTTGGGCCAGCGTTCAGCCACAACATGTTTAAACGTAGCTCGTTTTCTTTTATCTACAAGCAACTGATATAAAACATATTGTGATAACTATGCCCATCATAGGGGAGTCCGGGGAGAGAGGGGGTAGTATGAATCCGAATTGTGACGGGTGTCATATGGGGTGTTCATTAAACACTCGATGAAGGGATCAAAACAGGCCGACGGACGTCGGCCTGCTGCATAAGAGGAGCATCACCGGGCGATGAACTCGTACTCCTGCTCGATGAAGGCGGCGGCCCGCTCGCTCAGGGCGGCGTGCACCACTGTGGTGGGGTGGACCTGGTCCCAGAACATCTTGCCCTCGCAGTTCAGCTCACCCGCACTGCGGCGCGCCATGGGGGAGGCAACGGCCTGGGCCAGCAGGGGGTTGCCGGCGATGGCGAGGCGCTCCTGCGCGCTGAAGGGGGCCAGTCGGCTGTCGGTGGTGGCGCTGCGGGAAGAGAATGGTTTCCACACGTAGCCGCCGCCATAGCAGGCGTTCTCGGTGTCGCTCAGGCCGAAGTTCTGCGGCTCGCGCAGCATCTCGGCGAACTGCTTGTCGATCTCGAACAGCTTCACCATGCCGGTGGGCGCCAGCTGGCGAGCCAGGTTCAGCAACAGCTGGTTGTGGTAGGCCGAGACATGGCTGGCCGCCTCCACCACCTTCTGGCTGCGGGCCGAGGGGTTCTGGCCGAGATCCGGCAGGTTGAACAGCAGTATCTGCTTGGCGCCACCCAGCACCATGCGGTTGGCCGCGTCACTGATGGCGTCGCGCACTCGCCTGGCATCCTGCTCGGTGTTCCAGCCATAGGCCAGGTAGTCGTTGGCGCCGACCCAGAGGATCACCAGATCGTCCGGCTTGAAGCTGTCCTTCTCTAGGAACTGGGTGATCTCGTAGTCCAGGTTGTTGATCACCTGGTACTTGGGATTCCAGGAGATCTTGTTGTAGGCCACGGCGGTGGCTCCCCCTTCCGCCTCGTTGGCGATGGTCAGCCCGGGAAACTGCTGGGTCAGCTGCTCCAGCCAGACGGGGCCGTTGGAGAAGCGGCCCTGGTAATAGGGCGGGCTGGAGGGGAGGTAACCCCGCATCTTGCCGTACATCTTGCCGGTATCGGAGAGGCTGTCGCCGAACATCACGATGCGGGAGAAGGGGGGGCGTGTCTCGGTGGCCTGGGCCGTCAGCGCGACTAGCCCCAATAAACACAGAAGCCATTTGTTCATCTGGGTATTCTCATGGGTTGAAGGCAGGCGAGGCCTGCGGGCTGTTCCTCGATGGCCGCGGGCTGGGAACCCGCTTGGCCAGGCAGGAAGCTATCCATTCGAATACATGTTTGCAGCCGCTTCGGGCCATTAAAGCGATTGCGGTCACATCGCCCCCCCTGGATGGGGAGGCTTCACGTTTGTTTCACGCACAGCCGGGCAAGATGCCTGCATACCCCAATGACAGGAGCATGAAATGAACAAAGCAAAGGCAATCGCCCTGGTGGCACTGATGTCCGTCTCTTCCTTCGCCATGGCGGCCTACACCGGTCCCAAGGAGCAGAACAAGGTCTCGGTCGCCCAGTTGAAAGACGTGGCCGATGACCAGTGGGTGACCCTGGAAGGCAAGCTGGTCAAGCATCTTGGCGGTGAAAACTACATGTTCCGAGATGACAGCGGCGAAGTGGAAGTGGAAGTGGACGGGGATGTGTGGCGCGGCACCGAAGTGGGTCCGGACGATCTGATCCGCGTGCGCGGCGAGGTGGACCACAGCTGGAACAAGACCGAGGTCGAGGTGGAGCACCTGGAGAAGGTGGGGGCGGCTCCCCAGAGCAAGGGCGGCTTTATCGCCAAGTGAGGGACAAACAGTCAGCAGCAAGAGGGGCGCTATCAGCGCCCCTCTTTCTTTGGACGTCGTCAGCCGGCCCGACTGGCGACGGTTCGCTTGAACCCCTTCTCGGCCTGGTTGACCTTGTAGAGGTAGCGGCGCGCCTCCGCCTTGGGATGCTGCTCGGTCAGCACCTGATAGACTGCCTCGGGGGAGAGCCGGTTGATCATGTCCGGGGCGGCCTTGCGGTTGCTGGAGAAGGTGTTGAGCACCCCGCCTGCACCGCCGTTGTAGGCGGAGATCACCGCATAGCGGCGGGACTGGGGATCCTGGATGTCCGCCAGATAGACGGTTTGCAGCAGGTGCAGATAGGCGGTCCCCACGTCGATGTTGTAGGCCGGGTTGAACAGATCTTCCCGGGTCGGCTGTCCGTTCTTCCCCTTGACCCGCACATAGACATCCCGCCCGGCGGTGGCCGGTATCACCTGCATCAGGCCATAGGCGTTCGCATGGCTGACCGCATAGGGGTTGAAGCTGCTCTCCGTCTTGATCACCGCATAGATCAGGCTCTCGGCGACCCCATACTTGCGGGAGGCGTCACGGATGATGCTGGCGTACTTGTAACCCCGCCTGTCCTCGTGGTTCGCCACCATGGGGATGTCGATGAAGAAGATGTTGCGGATCCCCAGGGTGCGCTTCTTCATCGCCGTGTCGAGCAGGTAGTCGGCATAGCGCTCCGCGCGCCAGCTGGAGCGGATCGGCTGCCCCTGGTTGTCCAGCACCTGGCCATAGAGGAAGGGCTCGCCCCCGGGCATGATCTCCCTGTCCGAATAGAGATCCACTTCCGCCGGATCGTCCGGGGTCAGCAGGGTCTCGATGATGGCACGGCGCAGGTGGGCACGGGGGTCTAGGCCGGAGACCGTCTCCACCATGATGCGACCACCCGAGAAGTCGATGTGGGCCCGGCTCTTGTACTGATCCGTGTACTTGACGTAGTCGAACTTGCCGGCGAACAGCGCCTCGCGCCCCCATATCTCGTTCACGTTGTGGGAGAGCGCACTGATCATGTGTTCAAAGCCGCGCACGTCCTTGCCGTTGACCAGATCATCATCGTCGCTCCCGCCGTTCTGGGGAGAGGATGAGCAGGCAGAGAGAAACAGCAGGGCGCACAGCAGCCCAAAAAATCGACCCATAAGATCCTCAAACCGGGCGGTGGGGCCGCCCGTCACTGATTGGCTCGAGCCAGGAGAGGTGCCACCGTTTGGCGCTCTCTCGGCTTACTGGCTGGGCGGGGTATAGCCGTCGATCTGGACTTCACCCGCGTCAAACAGATAGCTGACCATCTCTTTTTCCAGCAACTGGCGGTGCTCGAGGTTCATCATGTTCAGCTTCTTCTCGTTGATCAGCATCACCTGCTTCTTCTGCCACTCGGTCCAGGCTTCCTTGCTGATGTTGTCGAAGATCCGCTTGCCGAGTTCACCGGGGTAGAGTTGGAAATCGAGACCCGGCGCCTCTTTTTTCAGGCGCAGGCAGAATACGGTACGGCTCATGTTGACCTCTGTGGTTGCAAGTCGGGGTGTAAGTCCGGGTAGGCGAGCAGGCGGGCCGTGGCCGCCGCCAATCCCACCTCGGCAGGATGGCGTAAGTTATACCAGAGTCGGGAATCCGCTTCCATGAGCATGGGGGGCGGCGGCGCAGCCATTTCGATCAGCAAAGGGCGGATATCGAGGTGGAAGTGACTGAAAGTGTGGCGAAATCCAGCGAGCTCCCGATAGTCGGTGCCATCCAGCCCCAAGCCTTGCAGGCGCCCAGCCACCTCGGCGAGGGATTCCACCTGGGGGAAGCAGTAGAGCCCGCCCCAGATCCCCTGGGGGGGGCGCTTCTCCAGCAGCAGCTGATCCCCCTGGCGGATGATCAGCATGATGCCGCTGCGGGCCGGGATGCTCTTCTTCGGCTTGCTGTGGGGATAGGCGGTGGGGTTGCCCTGCGACAGCCCCTGGCAATCGTCCCGCACCGGGCAGCGCTCGCAGGCGGGCTTGCTGCGGGTGCAGACGGTGGCTCCCATGTCCATCATGGCCTGGTTGTACTGGGCCACCCCGACCCTGGGGGTGAGGCGGGTCGCCAGCTCCCACAGATCGTTCTCCACCTGTTTCTGACCGGGCCAGCCCGCCAGCGCCAGCCAGCGGGTGAGTACCCGCTTCACGTTGCCGTCCAGGATGGCGTGGGGCTGGCCCAGGGAGAGGGAGAGCACGGCCCCGGCGGTGGAGCGACCGATGCCGGGCAACGCCATCACCTCCTCCAGCCGCTCCGGGAACAGGCCGCCGTGCAGATCGCGGATCTGCACGGCCGCCTTGTGCAGGTTGCGGGCGCGGGCGTAGTAGCCAAGCCCGGTCCAGTGGTGCAGCACCTCGTCGATGGGGGCATCCGCCAGCGCCAGCACATCGGGGAAGCGGGCCATAAAGCGCTGATAATACGGGATAACCGTGGCGACCTGGGTCTGTTGCAGCATGATCTCGGAGATCCAGACCCGGTAGGGGGTCTTGTCCTGCTGCCAGGGCAGGGTCTTGCGGCCGTGGATCTGGTACCAGTCCAGAATGCGGCCGGCGAAGGTGGTGTCGTTCGAGTTGCTCACATTGTGCTCATATTATGGATGAAAAAGGGGAGCTCTCGGGCTCCCTCTGAATGGACAGTGGCGGGTGATCGGCCGGTTCGGCCGGACTAACCGCGCCAGTCCTGCAGCGCCTTGAGACTGGCGTACTGGCCGCCGACCTGCAGGACGATGTAATCCTGGGCGATGGCCGCCAGCAGTACGCCCGGGGCTATCTCGTTCCCCTCTCGCCACTCCCGTCCGTTGAGTACCACGGCCCGCTTGGCCGGGTCGGAGGAGTAGTTGTGGGCGCCGTAGGTCATCTGCGGTACCTGCTGCTGCAAGGCTGAGGGCAGGGCGCTGAGGGGAATGGCGCTGGTCTGGACCTGGGCCTGCGGCGCCGTCTCTTCCACCAGCGGGGTGTTGTTGAGGGCGGCCATCAGGCGTTCGGCCAGGCTCTCGCCCTGGCTGGCGGTGGCGGTCGCCGGCGTCGCCGCGGTGGGCCTGGGGGCGACCACGGGCTCCGGCAGCGGCGGGGGCAACGGGCGGGTGATCATGGGCCTGGGTTCGACCCGCACGAAGGGCGGCGTCACCACCTCCTTGATCTCGACCTGCTGCTCTATGGGTTTGAGGTGATAGAGGTGCCAGCCATAGTTGGCACCCGCCCCCATCACCAGGGCAAGGGGGGCCAGCAGCCACCAGATCCAGCGGCGTCCGGGCTCCTCTTCCTGGCCCATGGGCAGGCCCATGAGCGGCATGTGGGGGGTGAACTGGGTTTGATCGGCCCGGCGCAGGGCCTTGAGCAGGGTAGACATCAGGAGGCCTCCTCAACCATGGGTTCCATGTCGTCGTCCGCCACGCTGTCGAGGTCGACCGGGGTATTGGCGCGCAGGGATTCATCCTCCAGCCTGGGCATGGGCTCCCCGGCCATCACGTTCAGGCGCAGCAGGGTATTGCTGCCGGCGATGCCGTCCGGGGTCAGCCCCTGCTCGCGCTGGAACTGCTGCAACTTGTTCTTGAGGGTGGCGTCGAAGCGGCTCACCTTGCGATCCGGCTGTTGCAGGGCTCGGCTCAGGGCGTTGTCCAGCCACTGGATCTGGGCCGGCGCGGCATTGCTGCCGATCAGGGTCAGATTGCCCCTGGGCATGCGCCAGAGCAGGGTGTAGCTGCCCCCCCAGGCGTCGGAGAGCCACTGTCTGTCCACCTGCCAGCTCTGGTTGCCGATGAGCAGGGAGGCCTTGTCCGCCCCCAGACCCACCAGGGTGGCGTAATAGAGGCCGCCCGTCTCGTCGGTCAGGCTGATAAGGGCCGGGTATTGCAGGGCCTGCAGCTGGGCCAGGGAGGCGTCCCCTTCCTGGCAGCGCAGGCCGGCGCGGGGGGCATTGTCGCAGGTCGCCTCCTCCAGCTCGGTCTGGTAGCCCCAGACCCTGTAGAGGTTCTGCATAGCCACGTCGGGTGAGATCGCCTGATTGATGGCGCGGGTCAGCTGCTCCAGCTGCTCCGGCGTGTCATCCACCTTGACCGGCACCTCCACCTTGACCAGGGGGCGGGCGGGGAAGACACCGAAGAACTGCCAGCCCCACCAGCCGGCGGCGACCAGCAGGGCGCCCGCCAGGGTCACGGTGAGGCTGGACTGCCAGCTCCCCTCGTCGCGAATGCCGCTCACCTCGAAGGCGGACTGGCTGATGTCGCCGTGCACTATCTTGTGGCTGCCGCGGGCGAAGGCGGCGATCAGGGCACGGTCGCAGATGAGGTTGATGAGGCGCGGAATGCCGCCGGAGAGGCGATGTAGGGTCTGGATGGCCCTGGGGGTGAAGATGGGCTGGACGCAGCCGGCCACCTGCAGCCGGAAGCGCACGTAGGCGTCCACGTCCTGGCAGGAGAGCGGCAGCAGGTGATAGCGGGCCGTGATGCGCTGGGCCAGCTGGCGCAGCAGCGGCTGGCGCAGCATCTGCTGCAGCTCGGGCTGGCCGATGAGCACCACCTGCAGCAGCTTCTTCTCGTCGGTCTCCAGGTTGGTGAGCAGTCGCAACTGCTCCAGCACGCCGGGCAGCAGATGCTGGGCTTCATCCACCAGTACGACGCTGCGCTTGCCCGCCGCCAGGTTGACCAGCAGATGGTCGCGAATGAGATCGAACAGCTGCTTGAGACTGGCTTCCTGCTCGTAAACGAGCTGGTATTCGTCGCAGATGGCCGCCAGCAGATCCCGCTCGGTCAGGGAGGGGTTGAGGATGTAGGCGATCTCGGTGTCGGCGGGCAACTGCTGCAGCAGGCAGCGGGAGACAGTGGTCTTGCCCGTGCCCACTTCTCCGGTGAGCAGCACGAAGCCCCCCCCGTCCTGCAACCCGTAGTTGAGATGGGCGAGGGCCTCTCCGTGGCGTTCGCTCATGTAGAGGTATTTGGGGTTGGGCGAGATGGAGAACGGGGGCTCCGACAGACCGAAGAACTGTGTGTACATAAGGATCCATTCCATTGTTATGGCGGCAGGTTAAAGCCTCCCCAGAGGGAAGTCAAAGACCCGGGCTCCATAAGAGGGGCTGGCTCGAACGGCGAGGGCCATTGTGCCCGGATGATGATGATCATGGACCATAACCTGAGGGCCCACCCCGGATTGGTGGAGGGGGCGTCATCGTCTCTGGCGGCCAAAAGCGGTATCATCGGGGCAGGTTTATCGAAGGAGAGTGCGCGTGCAGATTTATCTGGTCGGGGGGGCGGTCCGGGATCGCCTGTTGGGATTGCCGCAGGGAGACAGGGATCACCTGGTGGTCGGTGCTACCGTGCAGCAGATGCTGGCGCTGGGGTTCACCCAGGTTGGCCGCGACTTCCCGGTGTTTCTCCACCCCAGCACCCATCAGGAGTACGCCCTGGCGCGTACCGAGCGCAAGCAGGGGCGGGGCTATACCGGCTTCGTCTGTCACGCGGATCCCGAGGTGACGCTCGAGCAGGACTTGCTGCGCCGGGATCTCACCATCAACGCCATCGCCGAAGACGAGGGTGGGCAACTGCACGATCCCTATGGCGGCCTCGAGGACCTTGAGCGTCGCTTGCTGCGCCACGTCTCCCCGGCCTTTGCCGAGGATCCCCTGCGCATCCTGCGGGTGGCGCGCTTCGCGGCCCGCTTCCACGGCCAGGGCTTCGTGGTGGCCCCGGAGACGCTGGGGCTGATGAGGGAGATGACCGACGCCGGCGAGCTCGCCCACCTGACCCCGGAGCGGGTCTGGAAGGAGCTGGAGAAGGTGCTGCTGGGGCCGACCCCCCAGGTCTTCTTCGAGGTGCTGCGTGAATGTGGAGCCCTCAAGGCGCTCTTCCCCGAGCTGGAGGCCCTGTTCGGGGTGCCGGCCCCCGCCAGGTGGCATCCGGAGATCGACACCGGCATCCACACCATGATGGTGCTGGCACAGGCGTGCCGCCTCTCCCCCGAGCTGACCGTGCGTTTCGCCGCCCTGTGCCACGACTTCGGCAAGGGACTGACCCCGCCGGCGTTCTGGCCGAGCCACCACGGCCACGGACAGAAGGGGCTGCCGCTCATTCGCGACTTCTGCGAGCGCTTCCGGGTACCGAACGAGTGCCGTGATCTGGCCCTGCTGGTGAGCGATCTGCACACCCACATCCACATCGCCTTCGAGCTCAAGCCGGCGACCCTGCTGAAGGTGTTCGACAAGGCCGATGCCTGGCGCAGACCGGAGCGTTTCGCCCAGTTGCTGGATGCCTGCCGCGCCGACTTCCACGGTCGCACCGGTTTCGAGGAGAAGGTCTACAGCCAGCCGGACTACGTGGCCCAGGCGCTGGAGGCGGCCACGGCGGTGCCGGTGAAGGAGATAGTGGCGGCGGGCTTCAAGGGGGAGGCGATCCGCGAGCAGCTCGGCAAGCGACGGCTCGACGCCATCAGCCGGGTGCGCGACGAGTGGACCTTCATCGAAGAATAAGTGTCTGTGTCGGGGCGGTTGGCGCAGCGTCATCGACCGTTTGAGGCAAAAGAGAAGCGTAAAAAAGCCCGAGTCACTGACTCGGGCTTTTTGCTGTCGCCGGGAGGCGATTAGGAGAAGCAGGCCTGCAGCACATAGAAGATGGCGATGGCCAGGATGGCGCCGGCGGGCAGGGTGATCACCCAGGAGATCACGATATTGCGCAGCACACCCAGGTTCAGGGCGGCGATGCCGCGGGCCAGGCCTACCCCCATCACGGCACCCACCAGGGTCTGGGTGGTGGAGATGGGCAGGCCGGTCCCCGACGCGATCACTACGGTGGCTGCGGTGGCCAGCTGGGCGGCGAAGCCGCGGCTCGGGGTCAGGTGGGTGATGCCGGTGCCGACGGTCGCCATCACCTTCTCGCCCATGGTGGCCAGACCGATGACGATGCCTATGCCGCCAAGGGGCAGGATCCACCAGGCGATGTGGCTGTTGCCGCTGATCTGGCCGGCGCTTTCCACGGTGGAGACCACGGCGGAGAGCGGACCTATGGCGTTGGCCACGTCGTTGGAGCCGTGGGCGAAGGCCATGGCGCAGGCGGTGATCACCATCAGGATGCCGAATACCTTCTCCACGTTGGCGAAGTGCATCTTGTTGTCATCCTGCGGGTTGTATTTCTGGCCGCGAATGTAGAACCAGCCGCCGATGGAGAGGGCCACCGAGATGGCGACGGAGAGCAGGATCCCCTCGCCATCGCTCAGGTGCAGGCCGACGTGGGTCAGACCCTTCTTGATGGTCACCAGGCAGATCACCAGCGCGGTCAGGAACATGTAGAAGGGAACATAGCGCTTGGCGTTGGCGAGCGGGTTGTCGGTGTTGAAGATGAGCTTCTGCACGCTGATGAACATGAAGTAGGCGATGATGCCGGAGATGGCCGGGGTGACCACCCAGGAGCCGACGATGCCGCCAAACTTGCTCCACTGCACCGCTTCCGGACCTATGCTCACCACCCCGAAGCCGACGATGGCGCCGATGATGGAGTGGGTGGTGGAGACGGGCCAGCCGAAGTAGGAGGCCAGGATCAGCCAGGCTCCCGCCGCCAGCAGGGAGGCTATCATGCCGAGCACCAGCAGATCCGGGGTATCGGCGAAGGCGCTGGTGTCTATGATGCCGTTGCGGATGGTGGCGGTCACTTCACCACCGGCCAGGTAGGCGCCGGCGAACTCGAAGATCATGGCGATGATGATCGCCTGGCGTATGGTCAGGGATTTGGTGCCGACCGATGTGCCCATGGCGTTGGCGACGTCGTTCGCACCAATGCCCCAGGCCATCAAAAAGCCGAACAAGGCCGCCACGAGCACCAGGGTGGTGCCGTAATTCGCGATAATGTCCATTCAGTGTTTACCCAGTCAGTCGATTACGAACGAGCCAGCATCAGTTCCAGGCGGGCGCCAACGCGCTCGGCCTGATCTGCCAGGTCACCTACCCATTCGAGGATCTTGTAGAGGAACATAACGTCGATCGGATTGTACTTGTGCTCAACGGCTTGCAGCTGTTGGCGCAGCCCGATCTGCATGGTGTCAGTATCGTCCTCGATGAGATCCAGCTGGTGGATCATCTCGGCAACCATTTCAACTTCACGTCCTTTAAAGCCGGTTTCGAGCAGCTCATCGAGTTCTTTGATGGCTTTCTCGGCCTGGGCGGTCGCATCGATACAGCGTTTGAGATAGGCCATGAAATCGGCACGCATCTCGGTGGGGAATTCCATCTTGCGGCCAAGCATGCGGCCGGAAATATCCTTGGCACGGTTGGCAATCTTGTCCTGCTGGGTCAACAGCTCCAGCAGATCGGTACGGGCGACCGGCAGGAACAGGCCGCGGGGGAGTTTCAGGCGAATTTCGCGCTTGAGAATGTCCGCTTCTTTTTCCAGCTGGGCGATCTGTTGCCGGATTTTCTCGGCATCTTCCCAGCGCTCTTCGGCAACGGCATCAAAGAAGGGAATGAGCTGTTCGCAGCACACGTGAACCTTGACGATATGCTTCTGCAGCGGCTTGATGGGGGACTTGGCAAAAAGACCCAAAATAGTATTTACTGGCATGGCCAAACCTGTGTCGGTGAAAAAACACTCGATACGATTTTATGAGGGGCGCATGGTAACCGAACTGTGCCATCAATAAAACCGTGAATTAATCCTGAATCTATCGCTGGCATTATATCCCCGCGATCCGGATCATGCCCCCCAAAGTTGCCTGCCCGCCCGGAATGACTATGCAAACTGAGATCGAGATAAAGTTTTTCATCACCAGCAATATTCAAGATTCTCTCTCCAACTTTCTGAATTCGCTTGAAATTATCTCCTCCGATCAGGCAAGGCTCGGCAATGTCTATTTCGACACCCCCGCTCTGGATCTGCGCCGCCTCGACATGGGGTTGCGCATCCGCCGCAGCGACCATTTCTCCGAGCAGACCATCAAATGCCGGGGTCAGGCGGTGGGAGGGCTGCACGCCAGGCCCGAGTACAATGCCCCGATCGAGGGTGAGTTGCCGACCCTGGCGACCTTCCCCGAAGAGATCTGGCCGAGCCTGGCCGTGCGCGACGAGATCCAGTCCCGGCTGGTGGCCCAGTTCAGCACCGACTTTCTGCGCCGCCACTGGCTGATCGCATTCGAGAGCGCCGGAGAGCGTGCCGAGATCGAGCTGGCCTGGGATCGGGGGGAGATTGTCGGCGCTCTGGGACGCACCGGGATCGACGAGCTCGAGCTGGAGATCAAGTCCGGCGAGGCCGGCGCCCTGTTCGCCCTGGCGGCGAGGCTGGCGACGCTGGGCGGGCTCAGGTTGGGGGCCCAGTCCAAGGCGCAGCGCGGCTACCGGCTGGCGGGGCTCGGCAAGCCGCTGACCGTGCAGCCCTTGCCAGATGTCGGGGGTCGGACGCAGCAGGAGCGCATCGGCCTTGGCCTGCAACACTGGCAGCACCATGAGCAGCTCTGGCTTGAGAGTGGCGATGATGACGAGCGGCAACGGGCGCTGCACGCCCTGTTGGAAGGGGGGGCCCTGGTGGCCGAGGCCGCCGGCGCCCTGACCCCGGCTCCGTCCTGGTTGCCCGGGTTCCTGGTACAGCAGCGCCTGCTGGTGGCGGCGGGGGAGGCGGGGTCACTTCGCGCCCTGCTTCATGATGCCGGTATGGTGGGTCTGCAACTGGCCATCGCGGCCTGGCTGCATCAGGAGGCCTGAGCCGGCATGGCGGCAGACAAGACGGATAAAAAAGGTGAGCCTGGGCTCACCTTTTTTATGGCGTCCGATGGAGGCGATCAGTTCACCACGGCCACGTTGATGCTGCCATTGCCCTGGGTCATGCGAACCCGGGCGCCGGGTACGAAGGTGGGGCTGGCTTTTTGCACCACCACGATGGACTCGCCGTTCTCTTTCTTGATCTCGAGCTCGACGCCATCGACCTGGTTGAGCTTGTCACCGGCCGCCTTGCCGGCGGCGGCACCGGCGATGGCACCGCCGGCGGCGGCGATGTCGCTGCCACGGCCACCGCCTATGGTGCTGCCGAGCAGGCCGCCGACCACGGCGCCGCCTATGGTGCCGAGCACCGAGTTCTCATCGGCCTGGATCTTGACCGGGCGGGTGGAGACTATGGTGCCGTAGCTGACGGTCTGTACCTGCTTGGCGCGATCCTTGGTGTAGACATCGCCGGAGTAGACGTCGCTGTTGGCGCAGCCCGTGAGGGCTGTGGTGGCGGCCAGCAGGGTGACGAGAGCAATGCGTTTCAACATGATGGGCCTCCTGGGCAGGCATAGGTTTAATCGGGTGATGGATTCCACTTTACGCCAACCAGATTGCTCGTCAAACCTGCAAAATGTAACCATTTATGAGGGGTATGGTGCACCACCCCCCGAACGGGTCAGCCCAGGGTCTTCTCCAGCAGCAGGCGATCCTCACCCGGGCCGAAGTAGCCCGCCTCCTCGGCCAGCAAGGAATAACCGAGCCGCAGGTAGAGGCGCTGGGCCGGATTGGCCGGATCCACGGTCAGCCTGATCCGGGCGACTCGCAGAGTCGCCAGCCCCTGCTCTACCCGCCGCATCATGCGTTCTGCCAGACCGAAGCCGCGCGCCTCGGGGCGCACCGCCAGGGAGAGCAGCCAGCCCTGCGACCGATCCTGACCGAGTCCCCCGAGGGCATAGCCCAGCAGCCTGCCTTCCCGCTCCGCCACGACCAGTAGATCGGGCCACAAATCCATGGCCTGACGGAAGAAGAAGGGGGGATAGACATCCTCACCGAAGATGTCGGCGTCGAGCCGTCCTATGGCGTGCATGTCGGCGTGGGTGGCAATGCGCAAAACGGGGGGAGGCTGCATCCGGGCTCCTGGCATAAGGTCTCTGCCGCCGGGCGGCGGCACAAAAAGGGCACAGGGTAGAAGGGTGACCGGCTTGATGCAAGGGGTTGCCCCGGCCGACGGCGGGCAAAAAAACAGGGCCCGCAGGCCCTGTGTCATCAGAGGAGGCTGGTCGCCTGCTCCAGCCAGGCGAGATCCTCGCCGTCCAGCAGCGGGCTAAGACGACGATAGACCTCGGCATGGTATTCGTTGATCCAGCGGAATTCCGCCGGGCTCAGCAGGCTGCGATCGATGAGGCGGGTATCGAACGGTACATAGGTCAGCCGCTCGAAGCCGAGCATCGGCAGCTCGCCCCGCGCCTCCTGCTCTGTCACCACCACTAGGTTCTCGCAGCGGATGCCGAACCCGTTTTCCCGGTAGTAACCCGGCTCGTTGGAGAGCACCATGCCCGGTTGCAGCGCCACCAGGCTGCCCTTGGGGGCGATGCGCTGGGGGCCTTCGTGCACGCTCAGGAAGTGACCGACCCCGTGGCCGGTGCCGTGGTCATAGTTGTAGCCGGCCTGCCACAGGGGCATGCGGGCCAGCACGTCGAGCTGGATGCCGGCGGTGCCGCGGGGGAAGCGGGCCTGATCCAGCGCGATGTGACCCTGCAGCACCCGGGTGAACATGGCCTTGTGCTCATCGCTCACTTCACCCACCTTCACGGTACGGGTGATGTCGGTGGTGCCATCCAGATACTGGGCGCCGGAGTCCACCAGATAGATGCTGTCCTGGCCGAAGGCGCGCGGCACGCCGTTGGTGTGGCGGTAGTGGCACATGGCGGCGTTGGGGCCGAGCGCCGAGATGGTGTCGAAGCTCGGCTCGACGTAGTGCTCCTGCTCGTGGCGGAAGGCTTCCAGCCGGTCGGCCAGAGTGCCTTCATCCACCCCCTCGAAGGAGCCGCTGGCGACCAGCCGGTCCAGCCAGGCGAGGAAACGGGTGACGGCGACGCCGTCGCGCAGGTGGGCGGCGCGCATGCCGGCCAGCTCCACTTCGTTCTTGCACGCCTTGGGCAGCATGGTCGGGTCCTGACCGGCCACCAGGATGGCGCCCGCCTCTTCCATGACGAGCTGGGTCCAGGCGTTGGCGGTGTTGGGGTCGGCCAGCACCTTCTGCTGATCCTCGCCGATGCGTTGCAGCACGTCACCCAGCTTGTCGATGGGGTAGACGGAGACATCCTGGCCCACGTGCTGGCTGAAGGCGAAGCAGTCGATCTTGTCGGTGTCGACGAAGAAATCCATGCTGGTGTTGGCGTAGAGCACCGCAAAACCCAGCACGACCGGCAGCCGCTCCACGTCACGGCCGCGCAGGTTGAGCAGCCAGTTGATGGGCTCGGCCTGGGTCAGCAGCACCGCATCCAGTCCGCGCTTGCGCAGATCGCTGGCCAGCATCTCGCGCTTGGCCTGGCTGGACTGGCCCGCCAGCGCTTCGCTGTAGAGGATGACCGGGCTCTTGGCCGGGGTCGGGCGATCGACCCAGTGCAGATCGATGGGGTTCTCGTCCACCCGCACCAGCGCGATGCCGCGATCCGCCAACACGGCCCTGGCGTTCTGGTACCAGGCCAGGCTGTGCAGGCGGGCGTCGAAACCGACCCGGGCGCCGGCAGGCAGCTGCTCCGCCAGCCACTGCACGTGGGGAGCTTCCACCAGATGGAGAAATTCGAACAGCTCGGCCGGCGCCTGCATGCGTGCCTGCACCGTATAACGACCGTCGATGAACAGGGCCGCCCGCTGCGCCATGATGATGGCGAGACCGGCGGAGCCGTTGAAACCCGTGATCCAGTCCAGCCGCTCGGCATGGGCGGGAATGTACTCCCCCAGGTGCTCGTCGTCGTGGGGAACGATGAAGGCGTCCAGTTCCAACGTGGCCAGTGTGGCCCTGACCTGGGCGACGCGGGTTTCAATAATCTCGAAATGATTCATGTCGTTATTGCCAGATTGTGGTGATGTGAGTGTTCATGGATGGTGGCTGCCTGCCAGGATCTGTCTGATCGACTGGCCTGCCGCCTCGATGTGTTGCTTTAGCAGCACCACTGCCTCGTGCTTGCGGCGGGTGCGGCACAGCTCCAGCAGCCGGGCGTGCTCACGCTCGGCCTTGTCCACACCGCCCTGGGCGAACAGCAGTTCGAAGCGCACATAGCGGTCGCAGCTCAGATTGATCTGGGCGATCAGCTCCAGTGCCTGGGGGCGATTGGCAGCCTGATAGAGGGTGGCGTGAAAGCGGTGATTCAACTCGGCCCAGTGCTCGATCTGGGTGCCGGACTCCAGCGCCAGATCGAACTGGGCGAGGATGGCCTCCGCCTCGGCGAAGGTGGCTTCCGTCATCTTGTCGACGGCGTGGAACAGGGTATCGGCTTCCAGCAGCGCCCGCAAATAAAAGAGCTCCTCGATGGCCGAGGCGTCCAGCATGGTGACCACGGCACCGCGATGGGCCTCGAACTTCACCAGCCCCTGGGCCTCCAGCTGCATCAGGGCTTCCCGCACCGGGATCCGGCTCACCGCCAGCTCCTTGGCGAGGGCGTCCTGACGCAGGGGGGCGCCAGCGGGAAATTCCCCACGCAATATCCGGCCGCGCAGGTTCTCCATCACCATCTGGGTGCGGGTCTTGTAGGGTGGGGTCATGATCGGGTCACAGGGGAATCGTTACAAAATTGTATATTGTATAAAGTTTGGCTGAATCTAACGCGCAAGGGGCCACAAGGCAAGGCTTGGCGGGAGTCATACGTCGCGCATCGTCCAAAAAAATACCGGTCAGCAGGGCTGACCGGTACGGGATGGGGGCTGGCGATCCGCCCGTTTTACAGCTGCGGGCCCGCCGCTACCAGGCGTTTGCCCTCTTCATTGTCGGTGAAGCGCTCGAAGTTCTTGATAAAGCGCTGGGCCAAGTCCACGGCTTTTGCGTCCCACTGGGTAGGATCGGCATAGGTGTCGCGCGGGTCGAGGATGCCCGGGTTCACGTCGTGCAGCTCGGTCGGCACTTCCAGATTGAAGATCGGCAGCACCTTGGTCGGCGCCTGCTCGATGGAACCATCCAGGATGGCGTCGATGATGGCGCGAGTGTCCTTGATGGAGATCCGCTTGCCGGTGCCGTTCCAGCCGGTGTTCACCAGATAGGCCTCTGCCCCTGCCGCTTCCATCCGTTTCACCAGCTCCTGGCCGTACTTGGTCGGGTGCAGGCTGAGGAAGGCCGCGCCGAAGCAGGAGGAGAAGGTCGGGGTCGGCTCTGTGATGCCGCGCTCGGTGCCGGCCAGCTTGGCGGTGAAGCCGGACAGGAAGTGGTACTTGGTCTGCTCCTTGGTCAGCTTGGCGACCGGGGGCAGCACACCGAAGGCGTCGGCAGTCAGGAAGATCACCTTGGTGGCGTGACCCGCCTTGGAGACCGGTTTGACGATGTTGTCGATGTGGTAGATGGGGTAGGAGACCCGGGTGTTCTCGGTGCGGGAACCATCGTCGAAGTCGATGGTGCCATCGGCCGCCACGGTCACGTTCTCCAACAGCGCATCGCGACGGATGGCGTGGTAGATGTCCGGTTCCGCCTCTTCGGAGAGCTTGATGGTCTTGGCGTAGCAGCCCCCTTCGAAGTTGAACACGCCGTGGTCGTCCCAGCCGTGCTCGTCATCGCCGATCAGCTGACGCTTGGGATCGGTGGAGAGGGTGGTCTTGCCGGTGCCGGAGAGGCCGAAGAAGATGGCGACGTCGCCGTCCTTGCCCACGTTGGCGGAGCAGTGCATGGAGGCAATGCCGCGTAGGGGCAGGAAGTAGTTCATCATGGAGAACATGCCCTTCTTCATCTCGCCACCGTACCAGGTGCCACCGATGAGCTGCATCTTCTCGGTCATGTTGAAGGCGACGAAGTTCTCGGAGTTGAGACCCTGCTCCTTCCAGTTCGGGTTGGTGCACTTGGCACCGTTCATCACCACGAAGTCAGGTTCGAACGTTTCCAGCTCGGCTTCACTCGGGCGGATGAACATGTTCTTCACGAAGTGCGCCTGCCAGGCCACCTCGGTGATGATGCGCACGGCCAGGCGGGTATCCGGGTTGGCGCCGCAGAAGCCGTCCACCACGAACAGGCGCTTGCCGGAGAGCTGCTTGGTCACCAGGGATTTCAGATGTGACCACACTTCCGGGGTGATCGCCTTGTTATCGTTCTTGCCCTGGTCAGACCACCACACGGTATCCTGGGTGGTGCCGTCCTTGACGATATATTTATCTTTCGGGGAGCGACCGGTGAAGATGCCGGTGTTGACGTTGACCGCGCCGAGCTCGGTGACGACGCCACGTTCGAAGCCTTCCAAGTCAGGGCGAGTCTCTTCTGCGAAAAGCTGCTCATAGGAGGGGTTGCGAACGATTTCCTGGCTGTTTTTGATACCGTACTGGTCCAGCTTCAGTTGTTGGGCCAGGGCGGGTTCTACCACGATTGTCATTGTATTCTCCTGGGTTCAGAGGTGTGTAGGGTTCTATCTGACGTCCATGCTACCACCTAGGTGGTAGTTTTTAGCGATCGCCATCAAACTTTATAAAATAGGGTATTTTTTTGTTATTTAAGTTAAAGGCGGGTTTTGCCCGCCTTTGATTAGTGTAACTGGTTTGCATCATTACCGGGAGCCCTGCTGAACAGGGTTTCGATGTCGATGCCGTCAAATTCGTAGTGGGCACCGCAGTAGTCGCAGTGCATGTCGATCTTGCCGAGCTCCTGCACCATGGCCACCGCCTCCTCCTTCTCTATCTGCAGCAGGGCTCCTTCACAGCGGGCGCGGGAGCAGGTGCAGCGGAACTCGATGGCCTGGGGATCGAACACCCGCACCTTGTCCTGGTGGTAGAGGCGGTAGAGGATCTCTTCCGCTTCCAGACCGAACAGCTCCTCGTCCTTGATGGTGCTGGTGAGCTGCTCCAGATGTTCGAAGTCGGCGCTGTGATCCTCGCTCTGGGCGGGCAGCTCCTGCAGCAGGATGCCGGCGGCGCGGGGCTCGCCCTGATGGTGGCCGGTTCGGATCCAGAGCTTGGTGGCGAGCTGCTCGGACTGGGCGAAGTACTGCTCCAGGCAGGTCGCCAGGGTATCGGCCTCGAGGGCGATGATGCCCTGATAGCGCTCACCCTGTTCCGGGGTAATGGTGATCACCAGTTGACCCTGGCCGATCAGGCTCTGCAGCTTGCCGTCCGTCGGCAATTCCCCTTCGTAGCGGGCCACGCCACGCAACTGCTGGTTGTGATCGCCGTTGATCACCGCCAGACGCACCGGGCCGTCCCCCTGCAACTGCACCGTGATGGAGCCCTCGAATTTGAGGGTGGCGGTCAGCAGGCTGGTGGCGACCAGCAGCTCGCCCAGCAGTTGCTGTACCTGTACCGGGTAGTTCTGGGCATCGATGATGTGACGATAGGTACGATCCAGCTGGACCAGCTCCCCCCGCACTTCGTACTCTTCGAACAGATAGCGATACAGGAGATCTTGGTTACTCATCATGTTGTCCTAGGATGTTCTTGGGGAAAATAAATACATTGTTAAACAGGTGGTTAGGAACTAATTCCCCCACCTGTCGTCATAAAGGGGCCACACAGGCAGATTAGGATTGCTTGACCTTGATCAGCTGGCGCCGCTCCTGCTTGTCGGGGCGGCGTTCCGGGCTCGGGGCAAACTGGCTGTTGAAGCGCCTGGCCTCGCTGTTCTCGGCCCGTTTCTTCAGGCTCTCGGCGGTCTCTTCATAGAGCTGCTGCGCCAGGGGGGCGGACTTGCGCTGCTCGCTCACCTGCAGCACCCGTACCTCCCGTTCGTCCTGGCCCTGCCAGAAACGGACGAGGGCGCCGACCTCGACGGTCTTGCCCGGTTTGCTGCGCTGGCCGTTGTAGTGGACCTTGCCGCCGTCGATCTGATCCCGTGCCAGACTGCGGGTCTTGTAGAAGCGGGCGGCCCACAGCCACTTGTCGAGCCGTACCTGAGTGCTGTTTTCTGCTAGATTTGGCATGAATCGGCTCCGTGTGGCTGAAAAGGGCGCCTGATTATACCAGAGGCAAGGGGGGGGATAGAAACAGGGAGAACGGCGGTGTGACGGGATCTGGATTTTCACCCCCTCATCCCATCCGGTCGGTTGTCTCTGGGTCCATTGCCGTACACAATAGCCAACCGACTTGGATGCCAGACAATTTTGATAAAGATGACGCTACCGTTCAGGGATGACTTGCTGAGCCCCCTTCTGGCTCGCTGCAAGGCCGTACCACTCTCCCGTTTCAGCCAGCCCCTGTTCTGGCTGCTGCTCTTGTTGCTGGCGCAGCAGTGCGCCGTGCTCACCTGGCGCCTGTTCGAACTGGCCCAGCCATCCCGCAGCGTCCCCTGGCAGCCATCGGTCACCTCGGCCCAGGGCAGTGGCGGCAATCGCCTGGATATCGCCAATGTCAGCCGCCTCTCGTTGTTTGGCAAGGCGCAGCAGCCCAAGGGCGGCAAGGTGGCAGATGCCGTCGCAGCCGATGCCCCCAAGACCCAGCTCAACGCCCAGCTCAACGGGGTGCTGGCGAGCTCCGATCCGGCCAAGTCCATCGCCATCATCGCCCACAACGGATTGCAGAACTCCTATGGCATAGGTGACTACATCGACGGCACCCAGGCCAAGATCCGCCAGGTGTTCGCCGACCGGGTCATCATCGCCCGGGAGGGGCGCGACGAGACCCTGATGCTGGACGGGGAAGAGTATGGCAAGCCGCTGCCCAGGCAGGGCACCCAGGACGACAAGCTCTCCTCGGTGCGCAGCGAGTTGCTGAGCAATCCAGGCAAGATCACCGATTACCTCAATATTTCCCCGGTCCGGGTGGATGGCCGCATGGTCGGCTATCGTCTCAATCCAGGCCGCAATCCGGAAGTGTTCAATCAGCTCGGTCTGGTCGCCAACGATCTGGCGGTCAGCATCAATGGCCTGGATCTCCGTGACAACGCACAGGCCATGCAGGCGATGCAGCAGGTGGCGGGTGCCACGGAAATGACCGTCACCGTCGAGCGGCAAGGACAGCTCTACGACGTGTATGTCGGCTTGTCAGAATAATGAATCGGAGTAGCACCAAGAATGACAAATAAAGGGAAGCACTGGCGTCTCGCCACTGTGGCGGCAGCCTTGATGATGGCCGGTTCTGCCTGGGCCACCGAATATTCCGCCAGCTTCAAGAACGCCGACATCGAAGAGTTCATCAACACGGTCGGCAAGAACCTGAACAAGACCATCATCATCGAGCCCTCGGTGCGCGGCAAGATCAATGTGCGCAGTTACGATCTGCTCAACGAGGATCAGTACTACCAGTTCTTCCTGAGCGTGCTCGACGTCTACGGCTTCGCCGTGGTGCCCATGAACAACGGGGTCCTCAAGGTGGTGCGCTCCAAGGATGCCAAGACCTCGGCCATTCCCGTGGTGGATGACAGCAATCCCGGTGTGGGCGACGAGATGGTGACCCGGGTGGTGCCGGTGCGCAACGTGTCGGTGCGCGAGCTGGCCCCCCTGCTGCGCCAGCTCAACGACAACGCCGGCGGCGGCAACGTGGTCCATTACGAACCCTCCAACGTGCTGCTCATCACCGGCCGGGCGGCCGTGGTGAATCGCCTGGTGGAGGTGGTGCGCCGGGTGGACAAGGCCGGTGACCAGGACATGGACGTCATCAAGCTCAAGTACGCCTCCGCCGGCGAGATGGTGCGGCTGGTGACCAATCTGAACAAGGACGGCAGCAATCAGGGGGCCAACGCCTCCCTGCTGCTCTCCCCCAAGGTGGTGGCCGACGAGCGCACCAACTCCGTGGTGATCAGCGGCGAGCCCAAGGCTCGGGCCCGCATCATCCAGATGGTGCGTCAGCTCGACCGGGATCTGCAGAGCCAGGGCAACACCCGGGTCTTCTATCTGAAATATGGCAAGGCCAAGGATCTGGTGGACGTGCTCAAGGGCGTCAGCTCCAGCATCGCGGCGGACAAGAAGGGGGGGGCCGCGGCCACGGCCGCCGGCGGCGCCAGCATTGGGGGCGGCCAGCTCGCCATCTCCGCGGACGAGACCACCAACGCCCTGGTCATCACCGCCCAGCCGGACGTCATGGCCGAGCTGGAGCAGGTGATCGCCAAGCTCGACATCCGCCGTGCCCAGGTGCTGGTGGAGGCCATCATCGTCGAGATCCAGGACGGTGACGGCCTCAACCTCGGGGTGCAATGGGCCAACGCCAACGGCGGCGGCACCCAGTTCACCAATACCGGCCTGCCCATCGGCCCCGCCATCATCGCGGGCAAGGATTACGACGACAACGGCAACACCGACGGGCTCGAAAACCTGCTCAGTGATTTCAGCGGCATGGCGGCGGGCTTCTACAAGGGGGATTGGGCCGCCCTGGTGACGGCGCTCTCCACCAACACCAAGAACGACATCCTCTCGACCCCGAGTATCGTCACCATGGACAACAAGGAAGCCTCCTTCAACGTCGGCCAGGAAGTGCCGGTGCAGAGCGGCTCCCAGAGCTCCACCACCAGCGATCAGGTGTTCAACACCATAGAGCGCAAGACGGTGGGCACCAAGCTGGTGGTGACGCCCCAGATCAACGAGGGGGACTCGGTGCTGCTCAACATCGAGCAGGAGGTCTCCAGCGTGGCCCAGACCCAGGCGACCGGGACCGCGAACCTGGGCCCCACCTTCGATACCCG
Source organism: Aeromonas sanarellii (assembly GCF_000820085.1). Lineage (GTDB taxonomy): Bacteria > Pseudomonadota > Gammaproteobacteria > Enterobacterales > Aeromonadaceae > Aeromonas > Aeromonas sanarellii. The sequence goes on along the minus strand of NZ_CDBN01000029.1, from coordinate 12,470 downwards.
CACCGTGAAGAACGCCGTGCTGGTCAAGAGCGGCGAGACAGTGGTGCTGGGCGGCCTGATGGACGAACAGACCAAGGAGCAGGTCTCCAAGGTGCCGCTGCTCGGGGACATCCCCGTGCTGGGCTACCTGTTCCGCTCCACCTCCAATACCACGGCCAAGCGCAACCTCATGGTCTTCATCCGGCCGACCATCTTGCGTGACGCCAACGTCTACACCGGGGTCTCCAGCAACAAGTACACCCTGTTCCGCGCCGAGCAGCTGAACCTGGCCGCCCAGGAGGGCTATGCCACCTCGCCGACCCGCCAGGTGTTGCCCGCCTACGGCCAGGACGTGATGCTCTCCCCCGAGGTGCAGAAGCAGATCGAATTGATGAAGGCGCAGCAGCAGTCGACCACTGTGGTGAGACCCATGGTGCAGCAGCCAGTGCAGCAGCCCCAGAGCCAACCCTTCGTGCAGAGCAAGCCCTGATGGCCGCCTATCAGCTCGATGGCAGCGAGCTGCCGGCCTCCTTGCCGGAACTGCCGTTCGCCTTCGCCCGCAACTTCGGGGTCATCCTGACCGAGCGCCAGGGGACCCCAGTGCTGCTCTGTCGCCAGGGCGTGACCCCGCAGACCCTGCTGGAGGTGCGGCGGGTGGCGGGTTGCGCCTTCCAGGTGGAACAGCTTGGCAGCGACGAGTTCGAGACGCTCCTGATGGCCCACTACCAGCGCGACTCCTCCGAGGCGCGCCAGCTGATGGAGGATCTCGGCAACGAGATGGACTTCTTCGCCCTGGCCGAGGAGCTGCCCCAGAGCGAAGATCTGCTGGACGCCGACGACGACGCCCCCATCATCCGCCTCATCAACGCCATGCTGAGCGAGGCGATCAAGGAGGAGGCGTCCGACATCCACATCGAGACCTTCGAGCGGGCCCTGGTCATTCGCTTTCGCATCGACGGCGTGCTGCGGGAGATACTGCGGCCCCATCGCAAGCTCGCCTCCCTGCTGGTGTCGCGTATCAAGGTGATGTCGCGGATGGACATCGCCGAGAAGCGGGTGCCCCAGGATGGCCGCATCTCCTTGCGCATCGGCGGCCGCGCCGTGGACGTGCGGGTCTCCACCATGCCCTCCAGCTACGGCGAGCGGGTGGTGCTGCGACTGCTGGACAAGAACAACGTGCGCCTCGAGCTCAAGCAGCTCGGCATGACGCTCGCCAACCGCAACATCATCAGCGATCTCATTCGCAAGCCCCACGGCATCATACTGGTGACGGGGCCGACCGGTTCGGGCAAGTCCACCACCCTCTATGCGGCCCTGTCCGAGATCAACTCCCGGGATCGCAACATCCTCACGGTGGAAGACCCTATCGAGTATGACCTCGAAGGGGTGGGCCAGACCCAGGTCAACAGCAAGGTGGACATGACCTTCGCCCGTGGCCTGCGCGCCATCCTGCGTCAGGATCCGGACGTGGTGATGGTGGGGGAGATCCGCGACCTCGAGACCGCCCAGATAGCGGTGCAGGCGTCGCTGACCGGTCACCTGGTGATGTCGACCCTGCACACCAACACCGCCATCGGCGCCATCACCCGGATGCGGGACATGGGGATAGAGCCCTTCCTGCTCTCCTCGTCCCTGCTGGCGGTTCTGGCCCAGCGGCTGGTGCGCACCCTCTGCCTGGATTGCCGCACCGCGCACCCAATCACCGAGCAGGAGCGCCTCGCCATGGGGCTGGATCTTCCACCGGATCAGCAGATCTGGCGCCCGGTGGGCTGCGAGCAGTGCAACCACACCGGCTATCGCGGCCGGACCGGCATCCACGAGCTGGTGGTGGTGGATGAGGCGGTGCGCGAGGCGATTCACGGTGCCAGCGGCGAGCTCGCCATCGAGCGGCTGATCCGGGCCCATACCCCCAGCATCCGCCGCGACGGCATCGACAAGGTCCTGCAGGGCCAGACCAGCCTCGAAGAGGTACTGCGCGTGACCCGGGAAGACTGAGATGGCGGCGTTCGAATACAAGGCGCTCGACCCCAGAGGCAGGCAGAAATCCGGGGTGATGGAGGGGGACTCCGCCCGCCAGGTGCGCCAGCTGCTGCGCGAACAGGGCTTGACGCCTCTCGAGGTGAACGAGACCACAGAAAAGGCGAAGCGCGAGGCGAACCGCTTCGTGCTGTTGCGCCGCGGCGCCAGCACCGCCGAGCTGGCCCTCATCACCCGCCAGCTGGCGACCCTGGTGGGGGCCGGGCTCACCATAGAGGAGGCGCTCAAGGCCGTCGCCGAGCAGTGTGAGAAGGCCCACCTGCGCAGCCTGGTGGCCACGGTGCGCAGCAAGGTGGTGGAGGGCTATTCCCTTGCCGATTCGCTCGGGGCCTTCCCCCATGTGTTCGATCAGCTGTTCCGCTCCATGGTGGCGGCCGGCGAGAAGTCCGGTCACCTGGAGAAGGTGCTGAACCGGCTCGCCGACTACACGGAGCAGCGCCAGCACATGCGCACCAAGCTGCTGCAGGCGATGATCTATCCCATAGTCCTCACCCTGGTGGCGATCGGCGTCATCTCCATACTGCTCACCGCCGTGGTGCCCAAGGTGGTGGCCCAGTTCGAGCACATGGGCCAGCAACTGCCGGGCACAACCCGCTTCCTCATCGGCACCAGCGAGCTGTTGCAGCACTACGGCCTCTGGTTCCTGCTGCTGCTCGGCCTCGCTGCTCTGGTCTGGCGCTGGTGGCTGACCGACGACAAGCGTCGCCGTCACTGGCATCAGGTCATCCTGCGCCTGCCGGTGATAGGTCGGGTCAGCCGGGGGCTCAACACCGCCCGCTTCGCCCGCACCCTGAGCATCCTCAACGCCAGTGCCGTGCCCCTGCTGGAGGGGATGAAGATCTCGGGGGAGGTGCTCTCCAACGACTATGCCCGCATGCGTATCGGTGAGGCCACCGAGCGGGTGCGGGAGGGGACCAGCCTGCGCAAGGCGCTGGATGAAACCAGGATTTTTCCGCCCATGATGCTGCACATGATCGCCTCAGGCGAGCAGAGCGGCGAGCTCGACAGCATGCTGGAGCGGGCGGCGGACAACCAGGACAGGGAGTTCGAGACCCAGGTGAACATAGCACTCGGGGTGTTCGAACCCATGCTGGTGGTCTCCATGGCCGGGGTGGTGCTCTTTATCGTGATGTCGATACTGCAGCCGATCCTGGAGCTCAACAACATGGTGAATTTATGAGGCTTAGGCGTTCGAGGGCCGGCTGGCCGTCGAACCCATGGATCACTTTCTGATGGCCCGCGCCATCTCATTCGTTAGGGAGTAAGTAGTAATGCACAGTCGTCGTCATCGCGGTTTTACCCTGCTGGAAGTCATGGTGGTCATCGTGATCCTCGGGATCCTGGCCAGCCTGGTGGTCCCCAACCTGATGGGCAACAAGGAGAAGGCGGATCAGCAGAAAGCCGTCTCCGACATAGTGGCGTTGGAAAACGCCCTGGACATGTACAAGCTGGACAACAACCGCTACCCGACCACGGAGCAGGGTCTGGATGCCCTGGTCAACAAGCCGACCGCATCTCCCGAGCCACGCAGCTACCGGGACGGGGGCTACATCAAGCGCCTGCCGCAGGACCCCTGGGGCAACCAGTACCAGCTGCTGAGCCCGGGCCAGTTCGGCAAGATCGACATCTTCAGCATGGGGATGGACGGGGAAGCCGGGACCGATGACGACATCGGCAACTGGAACCTGAAGGATTTCCAATAAGTGATCCCGCCGCGTCGCGCTCACCCCGTCATCCCGGGGCTGCCTGAATGAAGGTGGCCTCCTCTGCCCGTCGCCAGTCCGGCTTCACCCTGCTGGAAGTACTGCTGGTCGCCATGTTGATGGGACGGCTCGAGGCTACCGCCATGCAGTTGGGGCTGGCGCCATGAAACATAGTCGCCATGCCGGTTTTACCCTGCTGGAGGTGTTGCTGGTCGCCATGTTGATGGGACGGCTCGAGGCTACCGCCATGCAGTTGGGGTTGGCGCCATGAAGCATAGTCGCCATGCCGGTTTTACCCTGCTGGAAGTACTGCTGGTGGCCATGCTGATGGGGCTGGTGGCCACCGCCGTCACCCTCAGCATGGGGGGCGCCAGGGGGGATCGGGAGCTCGACAAGCAGGCGCGCCGCTTCATGGCGACCCTGCAGCAGGCGCAGGAGTATTCGGTGATGGATGGCCGACTGCTGGGGCTGAGGGTCGAGGAGAACGGCTGGCAGTTCATGTCCCGCGCGGCCAAGGATCGCAAGTGGCAGGCGCTGACCGGGGACAAGCTGCTGGGGCCGGTGCAGCTGCCGGAGGGGATGACCCTGGCGGTGGAGCTGGAAGGCTTCAACTGGCGTACCGAGTCGGACGAGCGTCAGGAACAGGGCCGTGCCGAAGAAGAGCGCACGCCCCAGATCTTCGTCTTCCCGGGGGGGGAGCTCACCCCCTTCGTGCTGACCCTGAGCCAGCAGGACGAGGATCTGGAGTACCTGCGCACCGTCAGGGGGGACGAGTTCGGTCGCCTCTCCCTGTTGCAGGATGAAGAGGAAGAAGAGTGAGGGGCACTCGGCACACAGGCGGCGTTCGGGTTTGCCGCACCTCTCTGGCGGGCGGCCCCGGCAGGGGGCGCGGCATGACGCTGCTGGAGGTCATGGTGGCCCTGGCAGTGTTCGCCATCGCCGGGCTGGCGGTGATGAAGACCGCCAGCGAGCACCTCTCCGGCCTCAATTATCTGGAGCAGAAGACCCTGGCGACCTGGGTGGTGGAGAATCAGCTGGTGCAGCAGAGGCTCGAGGGCAAGTGGCCGGGAGACAGCTGGGTGGAGGGAGACGAGGAGCTGGCGGGGCAGACCTGGTACTGGCGCTATCGCGGTGTCGCCACGGCGGACAGCAACTTCAGGGCGCTGGACATGGAAGTGCGCACCGCGCCCAAGGCAGAGAGCCCGGTGGCCATGATCCGGACCTATCTCAGCCGATGAACATTCATCAACGTGTCTCGATGATCCGGAGCCGGTGTCAGCCGATGAGCCAGAGCAACACCCGCCCATCGTGCCACAGTGGCTTTACCCTGCTGGAGATGCTGGTGGCCATCGCCATCTTCGCCACTCTGAGCCTGGGGGCCTATCAGGTGCTGCAAGGGGTGCTGACCAGCGACGAGGTGGCCAAGCGCAAGGAGGCCCGCCTCTCCGAATTGCAACTCGCCTTCAGCCTGCTGGAGCGGGACGTCACCCAGATGGTGCCGCGCAGCGGTCGCATCGACGGCGAGAACAACAAGGTACTGCTGGCGGCGTCGCGCTTCGGCCAGCAGAGCGACGACTGGGGCATGGCCTTCACTCGTGGTGGCTGGCTCAATCCGGATGGCATGCTGCCGCGTTCCGGACTGCAACGGGTGGGCTGGCGGCTCAAGGGGCAGACCCTGGAGCGGCTGAGCTACCTCTATCCGGATCCGGCCATCGGCACCGAGCCGCGCATCCAGCCCGTGCTGACCGGGGTGACGGCGCTGCGGCTCTACTTCTACGACAGGGGGCAGTGGAAGGAGGAGTGGACCCAGCGCGACCTGCTGCCCTACGGGCTGGCGGTGGAGCTGGAGCTGGAGGATTACGGCATCATACGTCGCCAGTTCCTGATAGGGGCCGGTGGCCAGAGGGCCGAGAATGGCGGTTAGACCAATGACAAGCCCCGCCAGGCAAGGGGGCATGGCTCTGCTGGTGGTGCTGCTCATCCTGTCGGTGATGGTGATCGTCGCCAGCAACATGAGCGGCAGGTTGCAGCTGGAATTGCGGCGTACCGCCAACCTCACCCTGGGCAAGCAGGCCTGGTGGTATGCCATGTCGGCGGAGGCGCTGGTGATCAAGGCGCTGAACCAGGACTACAAGGATGATCCGGACCGGGTGAGCCTGGGACAGCACTGGGCGCGGGAGGACGGGGTCTTCCCGGTGGAGGATGGCACCCTGTCCGGCCGGGTGCGGGATCTGCAATCCTGCTTCAACCTCAACAGCCTGAGCGTGCCCCTCAGGGAGGGGGAGAACGGCGACGATCTCGAGTCCCAGCCCTACCAGTTCAAGGCGTTCCGCGCCCTGCTGGCCCAGCTCGAGGTGGACGAGTACGAGGCGGTGCAGTTGACGGACGCCATCCGCGACTGGACCGACAAGGATACCCAGCTGGTCTCCAGCAACGGAGCCGAGGATGCCTACTACGAGGGACTCAATCCCCCCTATCTGGTGGCGAACCAGCGGATGCTGGGTACGGACGAATTGCGGGCCGTGCGCGGGGTGAGCGGTGCGCTCTACGCGAGGCTCGCCCCCTATGTGTGCGCCCTGCCCAACGACAAGCTGGTGGTGAACATCAACACCATCAAGCCGGAGCAGGCTGCCCTGCTGGTGGGGCTCTACCAGGGCAGGATATCCCTCGACGATGCCAGACAGGTGCTGACCAACAGGCCCAGGAAGGGGTGGAAGAACAAGCAGGAGATGACGGAGCAGTTCCAGGTCCAGCCGGGTGCCATCACCGGGCTCGACGGGGCCCTGGACATCAAGAGCAGCTTCTTCGAGGCCCATCTGCTGGCGGAGGTGGGGGAGACCCGGGCCAGGCTCGAGACCGTCTTCCAGCGTGGCAAGGACAACAAGCTGGTGATGCTGCGCCGCCTGAGCGGCGGCGCCGAATGACAGGGAGAGGACGGGACAGACCCGTCCGTCCCGCCCCTTATCCAGATTGCAGCCCAAGGCTGCGACCCCGCCCGGCGACCTTATGCCGGCGGGCATGGCAGGAGAATGATTTGTGAGCGAGAGTCTGGTCATCCGTCTGGGGACCCATGCACAGCAGCCGGTGCACTGGCTGGTGTGGTCGACGCAGGAGCAGGAGATCATCGCCTCCGGCACCCTGGCCTCGGCCCATGCCCTCGGCGAGCTGCAGGAGCGTGCCGGCGGTCGCCCCGTGGTGACCCTGGTGCCCGGCAGCGATCTTATCTTCCGGCGGGTCAGCCTGCCGGGCAAATACAGCCGCCAGAGTGCGGCGGCCCTGCCCTATCTGCTGGAGGAGCAGATCGCCTCCGACGTGGACGAGCTGCACCTGGTGGTGCTGGGCCATCAGGGTCAGGACGTGGATCTGATGGCGGTAGACAGGGCGAAGATGCAGACCTGGCTCGACTGGTTGCAGCAGGCGGGGCTCAAGACCCTGCAGCTGCTGCCGGACGTGTTGGCGCTGCCTCTGGCCGACGATGGCTGGTCCGCCCTGCAACTGGGTGAGGAGTGGCTGGTTCGCCAGGGGCCCCGTCAGGGCATAGTGGCGGAGGAGTCCCTGCTGGCCATGCTGCTGGCGGCCCAGCCCGAGCCCGTCACTCTCCACAGCCATACCCCCATCCCCGCCATGGCGGCCGGCAACTGGCAGGCGGCCGATCCCGAACTGCCCATGCTGCTGCTGGCGAAAGGGGCGCTCGCCTGTCAGGCCAACCTGCTGCAGGGGGCCTATCGTCCCCAGACCGAATACGCCCGCTACTGGTTGCAGTGGCGCAAGGTGGCCCTGCTGGCGGGGGGGCTGCTGCTGGTGGCCCTGGCCCAGCGCGGCGTGCACCTCTATCAGCTGGCGGAGCAGGACAAGGCCCTCAAGGCGGAGATCCGGCAGGTCTACACCCGGATCTTCCCGGGGGAGACGCGTATCGTCAACGTGCGCAGCCAGATGACCCAGCACCTCCAGCAGTTGGGGCAGGCTCCCCAGGATGGCGTCCTGTTGCTCCTGACCGAGCTGGCCCCGGTGTTTGCCGAGGTGCCCGGCCTCAAGCCAGAGGTGCTGAGGTTCGACGCGGCCCGGGGCGAGCTGAGGTTGCAGGTGACGGCCCCCGGCTTCACCGAGATCGAGCGTTTCCGCGAGCTGGCGGGCAAGCGCTTCGAGGTGCAGCAGGGTGAGGTGCGAAGCCAGGAAGGCAAGGTGGAAGGGGCGCTGGTGCTCAAGGGGAGATCGTCATGATGGACAAACTGCAAGGCTGGTGGCGCGGCATCAGCGGCCGCGAGCAGCGGCTGGTGGCGGTGGGGGGCAGCGTGCTGCTCATCGGCCTCTTCTATTGGGCCATTTGGCAGCCCGTGGCCAGCCGCATCGCCGAGCGGGAGCGGCAGGTGGTGAAGCAGCAGCAGACCCTGGCCTGGCTCAAGGAGAAAGGACAGGAGGTGCTGGCGATGCAGGGTGGCCAGGGCCGCCAGATCGATACCAGCGGCACTCTGGACGGGGTAGTGAACCGCACCGCTTTCAACCAGAAGATCAAGATTGCCCGGCTGCAGCCCCAGGGGCAGGAGCTGCAGGTGTGGATAGACACTGTGCCGTTCGACGATCTGCTGATCTGGCTCGCGACCCTCTCCGATCAGTACGGCGTCCAGGTGCAGATCATCGAGGTGGCCCGCGAGGGGCTGGCGCCCGGGCTGGTCAAGGTCAGACGTTTGCAGTTGAGTCGTTCCCAATGAAGCGAAAAATAGTGATCGCCAGCCTCTTCCTGCTGGCCTATCTCGGTTTCCTGCTGGCCCAGTTGCCCGCATCCCTGGTGGTGCACCACCTGCCACTCCCCCCTAACCTGGTGCGGCTGGAGGGGGTGAGCGGCACCCTCTGGAGCGGTCAGGTCGCCCGTCTGCAATACGCCAGCGAGTCGCTGACCCAGGTGCGCTGGGAGCTGAACGGCTGGTCTCTGCTGCGCCTGGCGCCCGAGGTCTCGGTCCGCTTTGGCGAGCGTGGCGGCCTCAACGGTCAGGGGGTGGTCGGCTGGAGCGGCACCGCCTTCGGCCGCGATATCACCCTGAACGCGCCGGCCTCCTGGGTGTTGGGGCGGGTGCCGATGAGGCCGCCCTTCCCCCTGACGGCGGGGGGCCAGCTGCAGCTCAAGATCGATCAGTTTGCCCAAGGTAATCCCTGGTGCGACAACCTCTACGGCGACCTCCACTGGTATGAGGCGCAGGCGGACACTCCGGCGGGCAAGCTGGCGCTGGGGGATCCCGAGATCAAGCTGACCTGCCTCGACTCCCGGCTGGTGGCCGAGATCAAGCAGGGCTCGGAGGCGGTGCAGGTGCTGGGCAAGCTGGAGCTACAGGCCAATCGCCAGTACCTGTTCCAGGGCACCCTCAAACCCGGGCCCGAGCTGCCGGACCAGATGAAGCAGGGACTCCCCTTCCTCGGCCAGCCCGATGGTCAGGGGCGTTTCCCGCTGCGCTATCAGGGTCGCATCTGACGGCTGTGACGGTTGTTTTGGCACTATGAACACCACCCCGCCCTGGCGGGGTGGTGTCGTTATGGGGCCGTGCCGCTTGGCACCGTGATCAGGTGGTTGAGAAAGAAGTGGAACAGTTCGGCCCGGGAGCGCAGGTGCAGCTTGGCGTAGAGGTGCTTGCGGTGATTCTTCACCGTGCCGCTGCCAATGCCGAGCTCGGCGGCAATGGCCTCGGTGTCCAGCCCCTGCAGCAGCAGGCCCGCCACCTGGTGCTCCCGCCGGGTGAGGCTCTCGCTCCCCAGACTGGCGATGGCCTGCGTCACCGTCTCCTTGAGGTCGACGCCACCCGGCAGGGATGGGCTCAGCGCCAGCCGCGGCGTCTCCTCTCGCCAATGCTGGCGGCACAGGGAGTGCACCAGCGGGAACAGTGCCTCCAGCCTGGCCAGCTCGTCCCGACCGAGGGAGCTGCGCTTGTCGAGCCGCCCCAGAAACAGCATCAGGGTGAGGCCGCCGCGCACCGGCAGGATCAGCCCCACCTCCTCCTGCCAGCCGGTGGCCTGATAGAAGTGGTGGCGATACTCGGGGTCGAGCCGCCCCCGCGACACCTGCGCCAGGGTCCAGACCCCGGCACCCAGCCCCTGCTCCAGCGCCTGCATAAAGGGATCCTGACTGAAGTGGCGGGTGAGGTAGCGGTCGAACAGCAGGGCCCGCTGGTGGTGCAGGTTGTCGTAGAGGTAGACGGGGCGCAGCCCCACCCCGAGCAGCAGGGCACAGTCGAATGCCACCTGTTGCTGGATGAGGCGCACCAGGGCTGCCGGGAAGCCGCTGCCGTGCAGGGCATCGACGGCGGCGGTCAGGCTCAGGGTATCCGTGGCAGGAGACAGGGGCATGGCGATGGGCTCCGGGTGGCTGGGCTGGCTACCCACTATGGCCGGATGCTAGCACGGGAGTGACAAAACTGTCCCCCAGGGGACATATTCGGTGCAGGCCAGAGCGGCGAATATGTGGGCTTTTCCCCCTGCTGTTGGAGTCTTCCATGATCAATCCCCATCTGCTCGACGAGCTTACCCGACGCGGCCTGGTGGCCCAGAATTCCGACCCGGCGGCGCTGGCCGATCATCTCACCACCCCGCGCACCGTCTACTGCGGGTTCGATCCCACCGCCGGCAGCCTGCACATCGGCCATCTGGTGCCGCTCCTGATGCTGCGCCGCTTTCAGCTGGCGGGTCACACCCCGGTGGCGCTGGTGGGGGGCGCCACCGGCCTTATCGGCGATCCCAGCTTCAAGGCGACCGAGCGCAACCTCAACAGCGCCGAGACGGTGCAGGGCTGGGTGACCAGCCTGTCGGGCCAGATAAGAGCGCTGCTGCCGGCGAGCGAAGGGCTGGCGGCGCCGCGGCTGGTGAACAACGCCGACTGGATGGGGCAGATGTCGGCCCTCGACTTTCTGCGGGACATCGGCAAGCACTTCTCGGTCAACGCCATGCTGGCCCGGGAATCGGTGCGCCAGCGGCTGGCCCGCCCGGATCAGGGCATCTCCTTTACCGAGTTCTCCTACGCCCTGCTGCAATCCCAGGACTTCGCCGTGCTACACCTGCGCCTCGGCTGCACCCTGCAGATCGGCGGCAACGACCAGTGGGGCAACATCACCAGCGGCATGGATCTCACCCGCCGACTGCATCAGGCGCAGGTCTATGGCATGACGCTGCCGCTCATCACCAAGGCGGACGGCACCAAGTTCGGCAAGACCGAGGGGGGCGCAATCTGGCTGGATCCGGCGCTCACCTCCCCCTACGCCTTCTACCAGTTCTGGCTCGGCACCGCGGACGAGGATGTCTACCGCTTCCTGCGCTACTACAGTTTTATGCCGCTGGCCGAGATCGCCGCGCTGGAGGCGGACGATGCCAAGCGGCAAGGGCGCAAGCTGGCCCAGCAGGTGCTGGCGGACGAGTTGACCGAGCTGGTACACGGCAAGGGGGCGCTGGCGGCGGTGCGGCGCATCAGCGAATTGCTGTTCAGTGGCGACGTGGCCCGCCTCGGGGAGAGCGATCTCGCCCAGCTGGCGCAGGATGGCCTGCCTTGCAGTCACATCGCAGGGGAGAGGGATCTGGTGACCCTGCTGGTGGAGAGCGGTCTGGCGAATTCCAGGCGCATCGCCCGGGAGCTGCTGGCGGTGGGGGCCATCAGCGTCAACGGCGAGATCCGCCGGGATGAGCAGCTCACCGCCGACGATCGGCTGTTCGGCCGCTACCTGCTGCTGCGCCGGGGCAAGAAGCAGTATCGGTTGGTGGCGTGGCGGGGCTGAGTCGACCCGGGATCGACAAGGGCTGCCCTGGCAGCCCTTTTGTTTGCCCGCTGCCCGCTGGGTCGGCGGTAGCTATCCGGCGTAGTTGCGGAGCATAACGGGGAAGGCGGTGAGCCTTGGCCTCACACGGTCAGCGGCAATAACTCGGCGTAGTCGCGGATCGCCGGGAAGGCGGTGATGCGCTGCTCGGGCTGCTGGCTGTCCGGATTCTGGATGGCGAGCTGGTAGCCGATGCCGTAGTCGGCGGCGGCGCGCAGGATCCGCTCGCTGTCATCCACGAACAGGGTGCGGGCCGGGTCGAACGCCAGCCGTTCGGCGAGTGCCTGCCAGCAGTGCTGGCTCTCCTTGGACCAGCCGAGATCGTGGGTGCTCACCATGAGATCGAGGTGCTCGGCGAGGCCGAGGTGCGCATCCTTGACCGACAGGCTGGCGGGATGGGCATTGGTGAAGAGCACCAGCCGCTTGCCGGCAGCTCGCAGTGCGGCCAGGAAGGGGAGGACGTGGGGCCGCCACTGGATCTTCGCCAGGATCTCCTGCTTGAGGGCGCGGATGTCGAGCCCGAGCGTCCGGGTCCAGTAATCGACGCAGTACCAGTCGAGGGTGCCGCTGACGGCCTGATAGTGCGCCTCGATCTGCGCCCTGGCCTCGGCCAGCGGCAGGCCGAGTCGCTCGGCGTAGCGTTCCGGCACCAGGGTCTGCCAGAGGTGGGTGTCAAAATGCAGGTCGATCAGGGTGCCATCCATATCGAGCAAAACGGTATCTATTTGGTGCCAGGGCAGGGGAGTCGACATGGGGCCTCGCGATGTCTGTGGGGGGGAGGGGAAAAACGGGGGGCATTATAACGGATTTTTCGGGCATCTTTCCCGCCCTTGCCCCGTGGTGTTCACCCGGGGAGTCGTTTACTCTTGAAACACGATTTTTAACGAGCAGTCAGCCCCGATGAGCGATCCCCACAAGCGCAACCCCGTGCACCTCAGTGCCGAGACCATGGCGCACGACAAGA
>NZ_CDBN01000028.1 GCF_000820085.1 Aeromonas sanarellii | reverse complement strand
TACGCCCAGCGTGGTCTTTAACGGTTAGTGTGCTGATATGGCTCAGTCGGTAGAGCGCATCCTTGGTAAGGATGAGGTCCCCAGTTCGATTCTGGGTATCAGCACCATTTTCAAGTAGTAAAGCTTTTGCCTGACGGCAATAGCGCCGTGGAACCACCTGATCCCATGCCGAACTCAGAAGTGAAACGCGGTAGCGCCGATGGTAGTGTGGCATTCGCCATGCGAGAGTAGGACACTGTCAGGCACCTATTCAGAAGAGGCCTCCCATTCGGGAGGCCTTCTTGCATTTCAGCCCCTTCGACCTCATCCCTTCTGCCGGTGTTTTAGTAAAAATACTGGGCTATCAAGGGATTGAGCATTACCCTCTAGGCGTTGCCGACCAACAGGTGAGGCTGCCAGCGAGGTATTGATGGCTACGTTGAAGGAAATTGCGCAGGAGGCGGGCGTCTCGCTCGCCACGGTATCCCGGGTACTGAACGAGGATCCCAGCCTGAGCGTCAAGGAAGAGACCAGGCAGAAGATCGTCGAGATCGCCGAGCGGCTGGAGTACAAGACCAGCAGCGCCCGCAAGGGCGTCCACAAGGGCAGGCTGCACTTCCTGTCCGTCTATGCCTACCCGCAGAGTACCGAGGTCAATGATCCCTACTACCTCGCCATTCGCTACGGTATCGAGACCCAGTGTGCCCGCCTCAATATCGAGCTCACGCATTGTTATCACGGTGGCGAAGGGCGTGAGCTCCCCGCTGTCGACGGCATCCTGGTGGTGGGGAGTCTCACCCCGGAGCGTCTGATCCAGTTGCAGCACAGCTCTCCCCAGCTGGTTTTCATCGATTGCCGCTCCCAGAGGGAGTTCGACTCAGTGGATGTGGATCTGGCGCTGATCAGCCAGCAGGTGGTGGATTTCTTTGTCGCCCGGGGGCATAGGCGCATCGGCTATATTGGTGGCCAGCATGATGGCCCGGATCTGCGTGAGCTGGCCTTCACCGATTACGGTCGGCGGCTGGGGGTGGTGCAGGAGCAGGATCTCTATCGCGGCGATTTCTCCAGTGCCTCCGGCTATCGGCTGGCGAGGGAGATGCTGGCCGGTGACTGGCCCAGTGCGCTCTTCGTCGCCTCCGACTCCATCGCCATCGGGGTGCTGAGGGCCATCCACGAGAAGGGGCTGGCCATTCCCCAGCAGATTGCGCTCATCAGCGTCAACGATATCCCGACTGCCAGGTTCACCTTCCCGCCGCTCTCCACGGTGCGGATCCACTCCGAGCTGATGGGCTCCCAGGGGGTCAATCTGCTGGTCGAGCGGTTGCGCGACGAGCGCGACATTCCGCTGCGGGTACTGGTACCGAGCAAGCTGACACTGCGCGGAACTACAGGCTGATTTTAGTAAAATATGCTCTGTTTTAGTCGTCGCCATGGTGTGACATGTCGCCTGCCCCATGGGCACGGGCCGGCATATTTGATTTCCCTGCCACTGCGAGTTGTCGCTCAACTTTGCGCCTCCCGCTTATCGGGGTAAGCTGGGGATTCGTTTCAACAGGAGCCGTGGCACGGCTCCTGTTGTGTTTCCTGTCGTCCCCGATCACCGGCCCCGCACGGGGACGGGATCTGCTTTCACCGGAGACCGCTCGTGCGTCTGGATCCCTTTACCTCTGTGCTGATTGCCGTGGTGGCCCTGGCCTCCTTTTTCCCCTGCGAGGGGCAGGTGGCCGTCTGGTTCGGTCTGCTGACCAAGCTGGCGGTGGCGCTGCTCTTCTTCATGCATGGCGCCAAGCTGTCGCGCCAGAACCTGCTGGCGGGCCTCGGCCACTGGCGGCTGCACCTGGTGGTGATGGCCAGCACCTTCGTGCTGTTTCCGCTGCTGGGGCTGTTGCTCACGCCCCTGGTGCCCCACTGGCTGAGCCCGGCCATCTACCTCGGCTTCCTCTACCTGTGCGCCCTGCCCGCCACCGTGCAGTCGGCCATCGCCTTCACCTCCATGGCGGGCGGCAATGTGTCGGCGGCGGTGTGCAGCGCCTCGGCCTCCAGCATCCTCGGCATCTTCCTCTCGCCGGTGCTGGTGGGGCTGATGATCCAGGTGCAGGGGGAGGGGGTCGATACCTGGCACTCGATCCAGGCCATCATGGTGCAGCTGATGCTGCCCTTCGTGGTGGGCCACCTGTCGCGCCCCCTCATCGGTCGCTGGGTCGACAGCCATCGCCCGCTCATCGGCAAGCTGGACCAGAGCTCCATCCTGCTGGTGGTCTATGTGGCCTTCAGCGAGGCGGTGGTACAGGGGATCTGGCACCAGGTCGGCTGGTACGATCTGGCCAGCATAGTGCTGCTGAGCTGCGTGCTGCTGGCGCTGGTGCTGGGCTGGAACGTCTGGATCAGCCGTCGCCTCGGTTTCAACAGGGCGGACGAGATCACCATTGTCTTCTGCGGCTCCAAGAAGAGCCTGGCCAACGGGGTGCCCATGGCCAACGTCATGTTCCCGGCCGCCAGCGTCGGGGTCATGGTGCTGCCCCTGATGATCTTCCACCAGATCCAGCTGATGGTGTGCGCCGTGCTGGCCCGCCGCTACCGCGAGCGGGAGGCTGTGCCCCAGGTTCAGGAGGGGTAAGCCTTTAGGGCAAAAAGAGAGGGAGGCCATGGGCCTCCCTCTTTCGTTTGCCGCGTCGTCAGCGTTTGCGCCAGACGGTGAGCTGGGCCACCGTGTGCTGGTACTTGCGGGCGGTCTCTCGGATGACGAAGGGGACGTCTCGCGGGGGCATGTGCTCCTCGAACTCCTCCGCCAGCAGCCGTTGCAGCGCCTGATAGGTGCCGAGGGCCTCGCCGTTTTCCCGGATGCCGCCGAGCCAGTTGGCCCTGGGGGTGTAGTCGGTCAGCCAGGTGTAGGGGCTGGTGAGTACCAGCAGGCCGCCGCTGCGCAGGCGCGGGGCGATGTCCCGCAGGAAGCGGGCGGGCTCCCGCAGCCGGTCGATCAGGTTGGAGGCGAGCACCAGATCGTAGTCCGCATACTTGGGCTTGAGGTTGCAGGCATCCCCCTGGCTGAAGTGGACGCGATCGGCCTGCTCGCGGCCGAGCTCGTGGCGGGAGAGGCGCGCCTCGCAATATTCCACCAGTTCTCCTTCCACCGGCACCGCATAGCGGAAGCTGTCCTGTCTGGCCAGGGTCAGGGCCACGTCGATGAAGCGGGCCGAGTAGTCGACCCCGTCCACGTGGGCGAAGCGGCGAGCCAGTTCGAAGCTGGCACGGCCGGTGGCGCAGCCGATGTCCAGCGCCCGCTCATGGCGACTGCACAGCTCGCTGGCAAGACCGGCCAGGGTCTGGGCGTAGTTGGCGACCCCGAAGTGGCTCGGGCCGTACTGGAAGTCGAGATACTGAGCGACGAGCGTGTCGGTTTCATAGGGGTTCACGATGACGGGCTCCTGATGGCGTGAGACCAGGTAGCGGAAGCCCGCGTGCTGGAAGAAGTGGCGACGGAAGGCGTAGCGGGAGGACTTGAGCGCCTCGTTGCCGGTGCTGATCCAGCTCCCGCCCTTGATGAGGGTGTGCTTGCCGTCGAAGGTGGGGGTGGAGAAGTCGTCGTAGAGGGGATGTACCCTGAACCCCTCGAAGCCGTCGATGGCGGTGCTGGTCCACTGCCAGACGTTGCCCACCAGATCGAAGAAGCTCCCCTGGGGGCAGGCGTCCACCGGGCAGGACGACGCGAAGCGGGCCAGGTTGATGTTGCCGGGGGCCTCCATCCAGTCCGGCTGATCGCCGGCCAGTTGCTCCCGCAGCAGCATCCACTCCCCCTCGCTTGGCAACTGGACGGGCAGGCCGGTCTGATCCGCCTGCCAGCGGCAGAAGGCGGCGGCCTCCAGCTGGTTCACCTCCACCGGCCAGTCCCAGGGCATGGGAACCTGCTCGGTCATCAGCCGCAGTTGCAGTTGCTCGGGTTCGGCGGGGTCGCCAACCCAGAAGGTGGGCATGCGGGCCCCGGCATACTGGCGCCAGCCCCGGCCCTCGTCGTCCCACCAGGCGGGCTCTTCATACCCGCCCGCCTGCACGAAGGCCAGGTACTCGGCGTTGCTCACCAGCATGCGGCTGGCCTGGAAGGGGGCCAGCTCGATGTGGCGCTCGCCGTACTCGTTGTCCCAGCCGTAGGTGGCGTCCTGCTTGCCGAGGCGCACCCGGCCGCCGGCCACCGGCAGCAGGGTGTTGACGGGGACGGCGGCGAGATCGTGGCGCGCCTCGGGGCAGACCGGCCACTGGGGCTGAGTGCGCACCCAGGCCAGGGGCAGCTGGCGGATCAGCACGCTGGAGGTCTCGAGGTGGATGCGCTCGTGCTCTATGCCCATCAGGATGACCCAGGCCGGACTCTGCCAATGGATGGGCAGCTCGATCGGCATCCGCTCGATGAAACCACACACCAGATCCCGCACATGGCCGCGGTAGTCACGCAGCTCTGCCACCGTGGGCCAGTCGTAGTGGGTCTCGTCCAGATCGTCCCAGCTCATCTCGTCCACCCCGATGGCGACCAGGGCCTCGATGCGGGGGTCGAGCCGGCCCTCGATGAGGCGGGCCGCCAGCAGCTTGTTGACGAAGAAGGCGGCGGTGTGGCCGTAGTAGAAGATGAGCGGGTGGCGCAGGGGGATCGCCTTGTTGAACCAGGCACGCTCGTCGGCCAGGCAGTCGAACAGCGAGTCGTAGAGATCGAAGGTCTGGCAGAAGTAGGCGAGCAGCTCACGGCGTTTCTGCTCGGGATCCTCGCCGGTCAAGAGCGGGGTGCGGGTGGGGGCAGGCAGGCCCGGGGTGGCGAATGGGTGGCTGGCTTGGGTCACGCTCGGACTCCTTGTTGGTATGCGTCGATGGAGTGCTCTATACGCACCAGGTATCACTATTGGCTCAACGGCGCGGTGCGGCAACCAAAAAGTGCCGCCAGTGTGTCGATCGGGCACCATGTTCGGGTGTGGTCAGTTTTACCAAATTATGGTCTGAATGACTCTCAATAATGGGTTGTCAATGGTGTGAAAAATCAATTTTCATCTTTAAATCATATGTTTAGTTTCATGGCATGGGGTTTGCTCATGTGATTCACTCTGTCGCCCAAGCCAAGGGGGCCCGGCACGACAGGAACACGACGAGGAGAGTGTGGATGAGATGGATGCTGGGAGTTGTGCTGGCCCTGGGACTGACCGGATGCAGCTGGCAGGATGACGTCAAGGTGCGCGGGGAGGGGGCCGTGGTGGAGCAGCAGCATCCCCTGGGGCGAGAGGTGACCCGGGTGCTGGCGGGCGTGCCCGCCAACCTGTACCTGGTGGCGGGGGAGAGCCACACCCTCAGGGTCAAGGAGGAGGCCAACCTGCTGCCCTACCTGGTGCTCACCGAGAAGGGGGAGAAGCTGGAGATCGAGGTCAAGGAGGGTTACCGGCTCGACCCCACCCAGCCGCTGGAGATCACCATCACCCTGCCGACGCTGCACGAGTTGGCGTTGGCGGGCGTTGGCAACGGCTCCTTGCGCGACTTCAAGGGGGATGATCTGGTGCTCTCCCTGGCGGGCACGGGGGACATAGTCGCCAGCGGGCTGACGCTGGATCGGCTGGAGGGCAACATCGCCGGGCTGGGCAACCTGGATCTGGGGCAGGGCTCCGCCCGGGTGGTGGTGCTGAACATCGCCGGCGCCGGTGGCGTCAAGGGGGCCGGGCTCGCCAGTCAGGAGGTCGAGGTGAGCATAGCCGGCAGTGGCGAGGTCGAGGTGCGTGCCCAGTCGAGGCTCAAGGTAGAGATCGCCGGTACCGGTGCGGTCAGCTACTGGGGCAGCCCCGAGCTGACCAGCGAGATCGCGGGTTCCGGTCAGGTGAGCCGGTTGGGGAGCTGATCCCCGGCGATGAAAACCCGTCATCAAGAAGGCCCCGCGGGGCCTTTTTTTCATGTGGCTTGGCAGCGATCCGCTTGCCCGCGTCAATCCCGGGCCGGCTCGCCCAGGTGGCTGGCGTGAAAGCGCAGGTGCGCCTCGATGAAGCTCGCCACGAAGTAGTAGCTGTGATCGTAACCGGGGTGGCGGTTGAGCGCGAGGGGCCACTCCCGGGTGGCGGCCACTTCGGCCAGGGTATCGATGCCGAGCTGCTCCGCCAGGAAGGGGTCGTCCAGCCCCACGTCCACCAGGGTCGGCAGGGGCGGGCTGTCGTGGTGGCGCAGCAGCTGGCAGGCATCCCACTCCTGCCACAGCAGGGGGTTGTTGCCGAGGTAGGCGCCGAGTGCCTTCTGGCCCCAGGGGCAGCGGCTCGGGTGGCTGATGGGGCTGAAGGCCGACACAGATCGGTAGCGGCCGGGTTCGCGCAGGGCGGCGATGAGGGCGCCGTGGCCCCCCATGGAGTGGCCGCTGATGGCGCGTTTCGTCGAGACCGGGAAGTGGGTCTCGATGAGCTCGGGCAGCTCCCGGGTAACGTAGTCATACATCTGGTAGTGATCCCGCCAGGGGGTCTGGGTGGCGTTGACGTAGAAACCCGCCCCCATGCCGAGATCGTAACCGGGATCGTCCGGTACCCCCTCGCCGCGTGGACTGGTGTCCGGTGCCACCAGGGCGATGCCGAGTTCGGCGGCGATGCGCTGGGCGCCTGCCTTCTGCATGAAGTTCTCGTCGGTGCAGGTGAGGCCGCTGAGCCAGTAGAGCACCGGGACTTTCTGGCCGGTGAGGGCCTGGGGTGGCAGGTAGATGGCGAAACGCATCTCGCACCCCAGCACATTGGAGCGGTGGCGATACTGCTTGTGCCAGCCGCCGAAGCTCTTGTTGCTGCTGATGATGTCCAGATTCATGTAAGGACTCCTTGCCCCACCCATGCATATGGGCGGGGCGCTCATGGGATCAGTAGTGGATGACGGTGCGGATGCTCTTGCCTTCGTGCATCAGATCGAACGCCTCGTTGATCTGCTCGAGGGGCATGGTGTGGGTGATGAAGTCGTCCAGGCGGAACTCCCCCTTCATGTAGCGCTGTACGTAGCTCGGCAGTTCGCTGCGACCGCGCACCCCGCCGAAGGCGCTGCCGCGCCACACCCGGCCGGTGACCAGCTGGAATGGACGGGTGCTGATTTCCTGGCCCGCGCCGGCCACGCCGATGATGACAGACTCGCCCCAGCCCTTGTGGCAGCACTCCAGCGCCGCGCGCATCACCTTGACGTTGCCGATGCACTCGAAGGAGAAGTCGACGCCGCCGTCGGTCATCTCGACGATCACCTCCTGGATGGGCTTGTCGAACGTGTTCGGGTTGATGCAGTCGGTGGCGCCCAGCTTGCGGGCAAGCTCGAACTTGCTCTCGTTGATGTCGATGGCGATGATGCGGCCGGCCTTGGCGAGGCGGGCGCCGATCACGGCGGAGAGGCCTATGCCCCCCAGCCCGAAGATGGCGACGCTCTCACCCTCTTTCACCTTGGCGGTGTTCATCACGGCGCCTATGCCGGTGGTGACGCCGCAGCCCAGCAGGCAGACCTCTTCCAGGGGGGCGGCCGGGTCCACCTTGGCGATGGAGATCTCCGGCAGCACAGTGTATTCGCTGAAGGTGGAGGTGCCCATGTAGTGGTAGATGGGCTGGCCGTCCTTGGAGAAGCGGGTGGTGCCGTCCGGCATCAGCCCCTTGCCCTGGGTGGCGCGGATCTTCTGGCACAGGTTGGTCTTGCCGGATTTGCAGAACTTGCACTCGCCGCATTCCGGGGTGTAGAGGGGGATCACGTGGTCGCCGACCTTGACGCTGGTGACGCCCTCGCCGACGGACTCGACGATGCCGCCCCCTTCGTGGCCCAGGATGCAGGGGAAGACCCCTTCCGGATCCTCACCGGAGAGGGTGAAGGCATCGGTGTGGCAGACGCCGGTGGCGACGATCCGCACCCGCACTTCGCCCGCCTGGGGCGGCATGACCTCGACCTCTTCGATGGAGAGGGGCTGACCCGGGCCCCAGGCGATGGCGGCCTTGCACTTGATGCTCTGAACCTGTGCCATGAATGACGTCCTCGTAGTGGTTGGATGAACGGAAATGAGTTCGGAGATCCAGTGTAGTTTCCCGCCGATTTGGTGATAATAACGCTAATTATCAAATCACTTTTACACACAGGTAATAATGTTCGGCTGGGAAGGGGTCTGTGAATTTGTCAGCGTGGCGGAGCAGGGGGGCTTCACCCCGGCCGCGCGCAAGCTCGGGGTGTCGGTGGCCCAGGTGAGCCGCCAGGTGGCGCAGCTGGAAGACAGGCTGCAGGCCAAGCTGCTGCTGCGCACCACCCGCCAGGTGCGTCTCACCGAACTCGGGGAGATCTATTTTCGCCACTGCCGCCAGCTGCTGGACAACCTCTACGAGGCGGAGCTGGCGGTGGGGCGCCATCAGGCGGTGCCGCAAGGTTCCTTGCGCATCACGGCCCCCGTCTCCTACGGCGAGAGCCGCATCGCGCCCCTGGTGAACGACTTCATGGTGCGCTTCCCCCAGCTGGAGGTGACCCTGAACCTCACCAACCAGCTGCTGGATCTGGTGCACGAGGGGTACGATCTCGCCATCCGTCTCGGCCACCTCAAGGACTCGACCCTGGTGGCCCGCAAGCTGGCGCAGCGGGTGCCCTATGTGTGCGCCTCCCCCGCCTACACCGCCCGCCACGGCATGCCCAACAGCCTCTCGGAGCTGGCCCGTCACACCTGTCTGGTGGGCAACGGGGACGAGTGGCACTTCACCCTGAACAGTAAACCCCACAGCGTGCGGGTGCGCGGCCTGCTGCAGTGCAACAGCGGCCACGCACTGCTGGATGCGGCCATCAAGGGGATCGGCATCATCCAGCTGCCGGACTACTACGTGAGCGACCACCTGGCCCGGGGGGATCTCATCGAGCTGCTGCCGGAGCTGCGTGCCCCCGAGGAGGGGATCTGGGCCCTCTATCCCCACAACCGCCACCTCTCCCCCAAGGTGCGGCTGCTGGTGGACTATCTGGCCGAGCGCCTCAGCGATCCCCATCAGCCCGCCCTGGTGCGGCCCATCGGCTGACTCTCTGATAACAGACGCCCCCATCAGGTGTTGGAAGGCAGATGTTGAAGCAGGCCATCGCTGTGGGGACCGTCCCCCCAGCCTTGCAACACCTTTCGCTTCCCATGACCTGGCGCCAGCGTCCTGTTGCTCAACAGGCGCTGGCCGCCCCCCATCCGATGATGTCATGGATCACCCTGCTGCCGGCCTGTCGTTGCTGCCCCCGGCTATCCGCGCCGGCATGGCACAGTTTGACTCCCTTTGTCAGCCCCCCAGGTCAGGGCCGCACGCCGCCTCTGCGGCGGGCACGCTGCGCAGGTTCCCCTCGCCAGCACAAAGCTCCGCCCGCCCCCCTCGTACCGGGGCAGTAAACAGCAGATCCTGCCGCGGCCCCCACCGGACGGAGGGATGGTTGCACCAGACGGGCAAATCCACACCCATTTACCCTTGGCTAGACTGGTCAGGTCGTCTAATGACACCCATTTGGCGCATTTGCCCGCAACACTATCTGGAAGGATCCGATATGAAACCCTTGTTGACCGCCCTCTTGCTGCCCCTCGCCGTACAGGCCGCCGACCCCGTCTGGATCACGATCGGTGCCGACAGCGGCGTCGAGCTCAAGCAGGTCAAGGCCAAGCCGGCTCCCCTGTTCAGCGCCAGCGGCGCCCCGATCCAGCTGGCCCAGGTCGAGGCGAGCGAACTCGGCACCCTCTCCCACCTGATGCACGAAGGTCATCAGCGCTGCGGCGGCTATGTGGTGCACAGCACCCTGGCCGACGCCCTGCAGAGCATGGCCCAGCCCATCAGCCAGAACCTGTTCAGCGCCCCGCCGCTGACCCAGGGGGCCAGCGTCAACCGGCTGCTGCCCTATCTGGATCAGGGCAACATAGCCGGCACCATCGGCCAGCTCGCCAGCTGGCGCAACCGCTACTACACCACCACCACAGGGGTGCAGTCGGCGGACTGGGTGGCCGGCCAGTGGCAGACCCTGAGCGCCGCCCTGCCCTGGGCCAGCGTCAGCCGGGTCAAGCACAGCGGCTATCCGCAGCAATCCGTGGTGCTGACCCTCAAGGGCAGCCGCTACCCGGACGAAGTGGTGGTGCTCGGCGGTCACCTCGACTCCACCGCGGGTTCGGCCCCCAACAGCCGCACCCTGGCCCCCGGCGCCGACGACGATGCCTCCGGCATCGCCACCCTGACCGAGGTGCTGCGGGTCATCGCCGAGCAGGGTCGCCAGCCGGAGCGCACCCTGCAGTTCATCGGCTATGCGGCGGAAGAGGTGGGGCTGCGGGGCTCCAAGGACATCGCCACCCGCTACAAGGCGGCCAACACCAAGGTGCTGGCGGCGCTGCAGCTGGACATGACCAACTACCAGGGCTCGGCACAAGACATCGTCTTCATGACCGATTACACCGACCAGGGGCTGACCGGCTATCTGGCCCAGCTGCTCGACGCCTATCTGCCCCAGATCCGCTACGGCTACGACAGCTGCGGTTACGGCTGCTCGGATCACGCCTCCTGGCACAATCAGGGCTACCCGGCCGCCATGCCGTTCGAGTCGCGCTTCAACGACTACAACCCCAATATCCACACCGCCCAGGATACCTTGCAGAATTCCGATCCCTCGGCTGCCCACGCCCTCAAGTTCGCCCAGCTGGCCACCAGCTTTGCCATCGAGATGGGCAAGATAAACTGAGGCGTCAGGGGCAATGAAGCACGCAAAAAAAGGCCCACTGTCGTGGGCCTTTTGCATTTTTGGCAGGGGCGGGAAGCTATTCCCGTTCCTTGACGTAGGGGGTGCCGAGGGCCTTGGGTGCCACCGCCTTGCCGATGAAGCCGGCCAGCAGGAACACGGTCAGGATGTAGGGCAGCGCCTCGATGGCCTGCACCGGGATCGGGAAGTCGCCGATGCTGACCCCCTGCAACCGGATGGCGACGGCGTCGAGGAAACCGAACAGCAGGCAGGCCGCCATGGCGTTCCAGGGGCGCCACTTGCCGAACACCAGCGCCGCCAGCGCCATGAAGCCCTTGCCCGCGCTCATGTTGGGGATGAACTGGGCGGTCTGGGCCACCGCCAGGTAGGTGCCGCCGATGCCGGCCAGCAGGCCGCCGATGATGAGGGCGGTGTAGCGCATGCGCACCACGGAGATGCCGGCGGTATCGACCGCGGCCGGGGCCTCGCCCACGGCGCGCAGGCGCAGGCCGAAGCGGGTGCGGAACAGCACCCACCAGGCCAGGGGCACGGCGGCGAAGGCCACGTATTCCAGCAGGGAGTGGCCGCTCAAGAGCTCGCTGTAGAGCTGGCCGATGACGGGCACGTCGTACAGCTCCTTGGCGTAGGGCAGGTCGATGGGGGCGAAGCGGGCGTCACCGGACAGTGCCGGGGTCTGACCGCCCTGATCGAACCAGTAGCGCCCCAGGGTCACGGTCAGGCCGGCCGCCAGTATGTTGATGGCCATGCCGCTTACCACCTGATCGCCGCGGTGGGTGATGGTGGCGAAGCCGTGCATCAGGGCGAACAGGATGGAGATCCCCACCCCGACGCCGAGCCCGATCCAGGCCGAACCGGTGACGGCGGCGGCCGCCGCGCTCGCGAAGGCGGAGGCCAGCAGCTTGCCCTCCAGGGCGATGTTGACCACCCCGGAGCGTTCACAGAACATCCCCGCCATAGCGGCCAGAATGAGCGGCGGTGCGGTACGTATAGTGGCATCCAGCATCAATATCAGGGTTTCAAACATGGCTTGGACTCCCTTCTACGCACAGAACATTCCTGTCACGCATCGCGGCCAGAATAAGCGGTGGTGCGGTACGGATGGTGGCATCCAGCATCAATATCAGCGTTTCGAACATGGTCAGGCTCCTTTGACTTGCGCGGCTGAGCGGTTGGCGAAGGCCAGATAGGCCTGCTCGATGCGCGGGCGCAGCATGTGCTCCAGGGCGCCGCAGAACAGGATCACCAGACCCTGCAGCACCACCACTATGTTGCGGTCCACCCCGAACTCGAAGCTGAGCTCGGCGCCGCCCTGATAGAGGAAGCCGAACAGCAGGCTGGCGATGATGACGCCGACCGGGTGGTTGCGCCCCATCAGGGCCACCGCGATGCCGGTGAAGCCGAAGCCCTCCACGAAGTTCAGCTTGATCTGGTGCAGCTCGCCCTGCAGCACGTTGAGGGCGAAGAAGCCCGCCAGCATGCCGGAGATCACCATGGCCAGGATCACCACCTTGGGATAGGAGATGCCCGCATAGGCGGAGGCGCTCTGGCTGGCGCCGACCGAGCGGATCTCGTAGCCCCAGCGGGTATGCCATATGAAGACCCAGACCAGCAGCGCGCAGATCAGCGCCCAGAAGAAGCTGATGTTGAGCGGGCTGTTGGGCATATCCATGCCGAAACCGGCCGCCAGTTCACTCATCTTCGGCAGCCAGCTCGCCACGGCGAACACCTTGCTCTCGGTGGCCATGGAGCCCGCCGGCTTGAAGATGTCCACCAGCAGGTAGGCCATCAAGGAGGCCGCGATGAAGTTGAACATGATGGTGGTGATGACGATGTGGCTGCCGCGCTTGGCTTGCAGCCAGGCCGGGATGAAGGCCCAGGCCGCACCGAACAGACCGCCGGCAATGATGGCGAGCGGCAGCAGCAGGGCGAACGGCAAGACGTCGCCGAGCAGCAGGCAGACCAGACCGACGCCGAGGCCGCCGATATAGGCCTGCCCCTCACCGCCGATGTTGAACAGGCCGGCGTGGAAGGCCACCGCCACCGCCAGACCAGTGAAGATGAAGCCGGTGGCGTAGTAGAGGGTGAAGCCTATCCCCTCGCCGGTGCCGAAGGCGCCATACCACATGATCTCGGCGGCATCGATCGGGCTGATGTCGAGGTAATAGAACAGGATGGCCGACACCAGGAAGGCCAGCAGTATGTTGATCGCGGGCAGGATGCCCACGGAAATCCAGGCGGGAACACGTGCTTGGCTCATGGGCGAGCCTCCTTGGCAATCTCGTCGGGAATGATGTTAGCCATCATCAGACCTATGGTGCGTTCATCGGCCTTGGCGCCGTCCAGCTCACCAACGATGCGACCGTCGGCGATGACCAGGATACGGTCAGACAGGCTCATGATCTCGTCCAGCTCCACCGACACCAGCAGCACGGCCTTGCCCTTGTCGCGCATGGCGATGATCTGCTGGTGGATGTACTCGATGGCGCCGATGTCGACCCCGCGGGTCGGCTGGCCGACCAGCAGCACATCCGGGTCCTGCTCCACTTCCCGGGCGATCACCAGCTTCTGCTGGTTGCCGCCGGAGAAGTTCGCGGTCTTGTGCTCGGGATGGGGCGGGCGCACGTCCCACTTGTCCATCTTGGCCTGGCAATCCTGGCGGATCGCCTCCTTGTCCTGCAGCCAGCCCTTGTTGTACTGGGCGCGCTGGTGGTAGCCGAGGATGAAGGCCTCTTTCGCCTCGAAGCGGTTGATCAGCCCCATCTTGTGGCGATCTTCCGGGATGTGGCCGAGGCCGAAGTTGCGCACCTGCTCCGGGTTGGCCGGGCGGGAGGGATCGACCAGGTGGGCCTTGCCGTCACCCAGGATGCTGAAGCTGCCCTTGCTGGGCTTGATGATGCCGCCGAGCAGGCTGAGCAGCTCGGACTGGCCGTTGCCGGAGACGCCGGCGATGCCGACCACTTCCCCGGCCCGTACCTCGAAGCTGGCTGACTTGACCCGTTCCACGCCGGCGTCGTCCACGTAGCTGAGGCCCTCGACCTTGAGCTTGGCCTCGCCCGGGTGGGCGGTGCCCTTGTCGACCTTGAGGCGCACCTTGCGGCCTACCATCAGCTCGGCGAGCTGTTCCTTGTCGGTATCCTTGGTGGCGACGTGGGCCACCATCTCACCGCGGCGCATGATGGAGACCTGGTCCGTGATGGCCAGGATCTCCCGCAGCTTGTGGGTGATGATGATGACGGTGGTGCCCTGATCCCGCAGCTTCTTGAGCACCTCGAACAGGTGATCCGCCTCTTGCGGGGTCAGCACCCCGGTCGGCTCGTCCAGGATCAGGATACGGGCGCCGCGATAGAGCGCCTTGAGGATCTCGACCCGCTGCTGCAGGCCCACCGGCAGATCCTCGATCTTCTCGTGCAGCGGCACCTCGAGACCATAGTCCCGTGCCAGCTCGCCGAGCAGCTTCTCGGCCGCGCCCAGGCTCTTGCCCAGATGCCAGCCGTTTTCCGCGCCGAGGATCACGTTCTCCAGCACGGTGAAGTTGTTCACCAGCATAAAGTGCTGGTGCACCATGCCCACGCCTGCGGCGATCGCATCCTGTGAGCCATGGGGTTTGAAGGGGTGACCGTCGATCAGCATCTCGCCTCTGTCGGCGTGGTAGAAACCGTAGATGATGCTCATCAGCGTCGACTTGCCGGCGCCATTTTCGCCGACGATGCCGTGAATGCTGCCTTTACGAACCTTGAGGTCGATCTGCTTGTTGGCGTAAACCTCGCCAAAGCGCTTATCGATACCTCTTAATTCGATGGCATAGCGATCTGTCTGGTCCATGATGCAGGTCCTTGCGAGTCATGAAGTAGAGACTAAAAACCGGCCCGTATGGGCCGGTCATCTTGGGTTGAGAGTAGTAGCGGTGACTCAGTACTTACAGGAGTTGTCGCTCATGTAGTCGTGCACCTTGATCTTGCCGGCGATGATGTCGGCCTTGATGCTCTCGACCTTGGCCTTCATCTCCGGGGTGATCAGCTTGGCGTTGTTCTCGTCCAGCGCCCAGTCAACACCGCCTTCCGCCAGACCCAGGGACTGGATGCCGGGCTTCCAGGTGCCCTTGGCGGCATCATCCCAGGTCTTGTACGCGGCCAGGCCGACGGACTTGACCATGGAGGTCAGCATGGTGCCGGGTTGCAGGTGGTTCTGGTTGGAATCCACGCCGATGGCGAACTTGCCTTCGTCCTTGGCGGCCTGGTAGACACCGATGCCGGTACCGCCGGCGGCGGCATAGACCACGTCGGCGCCCTTGGCGAACTGGGACTTGGCCAGCTCGGCACCCTTGGCCGGGTCAGCAAAGGCCGCCGGGGTGGAGCCGGTCATGTTCTGGTAGACGTCGATCTTCGGATTGATGTACTTGGCGCCCTGCTCGTAGCCGCACTGGAACTTGCGGATCAGCGGGATGTCCATGCCGCCCACGAAGCCGACCTTGCCGGTCTTGGAGGCGATGGCGGCCAGGGCACCCACCAGGAAGGAGCCTTCATGCTCCTTGAAGATGAGGGACTGCACGTTCGGCTTGTCGACCACCATGTCGATGATGGTGAACTGGGTGTTCGGGAACTCGGTGGCGACCTTCTCTACCGCGGAGCCCATGTTGAAGCCGACGGCGACGATGGGGCCGTTGCCACGGCTGGCCAGACGACGCAGGCCCTGCTCGCGCTGGGCTTCGTTCTGGGGTTCGAACTCCTTGACCTTGACGCCTTTGTCCTTGTTGTAGAGTTCGACGCCGTTGCGGAACACGGCTTCGTTGAAGGACTTGTCGAATTTGCCTGCGGTGTCATAGATGACGGCGGGCTCGGAGGCTGCCTGGGCGGACAGGGCAGCAAGGGTGAGGGCGGCCACGGTGGCCAGCTTGAGCACTTTAGTCACGATCGTATCCTTGATTGTTATGTGAGGGTCCACAACCTGCCGTGGCAGGTCATAAAGCACGCTGGCTAACTGTAAGTGAGCCAGATTGTGGGTCAAGGAGATCATAAAGGAAAAACGTTTGCGTTAACGGTTTGAAATATAAGCAATTTGCCTTATAAGTGATTGTTTTTGGCGTTGTTTCCAGAACTAAATGCTGTGATTAATAGGTGTCAAATGACATTTTTGTTTGTATTCATCGAGTTAGGCGCAAGCGTTTTCGTCCGTCGATGAAAATCAAGGCTTCCATTGACGCCAATTTGCACCCCGGACGCCTCCCGCGGCACTGGGCCGTCGGGCACAGCTTCCCGTCAGGCTGATTTGGTCTCTGGCGCCTCAGGCCGTATAATCCCCGCCTGTATAAATAAACAGGAGTGGTGATGGACGTTTCAACCCTGCTCGACGGGCTCAATGACAAGCAAAGAGACGCGGTGGCGGCCCCCCGTTGCAACCTGCTGGTGCTGGCCGGTGCCGGCTCGGGCAAGACCCGGGTGCTGGTGCACCGTATCGCCTGGCTGATGCAGGTGGAACGCTGTTCACCCTTCTCCATCATCGCGGTCACCTTTACCAACAAGGCGGCGGCCGAGATGCGCGGCCGGGTCGAAAAAGTGATCGGCGACGGCGTGCGCGGCATGTGGATCGGTACCTTCCACGGCATCGCCCACCGCCTGCTGCGGGCCCACCATCTGGATGCGGGCCTGCCGCAGGATTTCCAGAT
This sequence comes from Aeromonas sanarellii, assembly GCF_000820085.1. Classification (GTDB taxonomy): domain Bacteria; phylum Pseudomonadota; class Gammaproteobacteria; order Enterobacterales; family Aeromonadaceae; genus Aeromonas; species Aeromonas sanarellii. The sequence continues at coordinate 13,880 of NZ_CDBN01000028.1, read as the reverse complement.
CCTCGACTCCGACGACCAGTACCGCCTCATCCGGCGGGTGCTCAAGGCGCTCAACCTCGACGAGAAGCACTGGGCCCCGCGCGCCGTGATGGGCTACATCAACGGCAAGAAGGACGAGGGGCTGCGCCCCGGCGACATCGATCTCTACGGCGACCCCGTCACCCGCACCTACCAGCAGATCTACAAGACCTATCAGGAGACCTGCGATCGCTCCGGGCTGGTGGACTTCGCAGAACTCCTGCTGCGCGCCCACGAGCTGTGGCTGAACAAGCCCCACATCCTCGAGCACTACCGCGACCGCTTCCAGAACATCCTGGTGGACGAGTTCCAGGATACCAACGGCATCCAGTACGCCTGGCTGCGGATGCTGGCAGGGGATTCCGGCAAGGTGATGATCGTCGGTGACGATGACCAGTCCATCTACGGCTGGCGCGGCGCCAAGATTGAGAACATCCAGCGCTTCCTGACCGACTATCAGGGGGCGCAGACCATCCGCCTCGAGCAGAACTACCGCTCCACCGCCAACATCCTCAAAGCCGCCAACTGCGTCATCGCCAACAACGCCGAGCGCCTTGGCAAGGAGCTGTGGACCGAGGGGGCCGAGGGCGAGCCGATCTCCCTTTACGCCGCCTTCAACGAGGTGGACGAGGCCCGCTTCGTGGTTGGCCGCCTCAAGGATTGGAAAGAGAAAGGGGGTCTGCTCGCCGACTGCGCCATCCTCTATCGCTCCAACGCCCAGTCCCGGGTGCTGGAAGAGGCGCTGATGCAGGACGCCATGCCGTACCGCATCTATGGCGGCCTGCGCTTCTTCGAGCGCCAGGAAATCAAGGACGCCATGGCCTACCTGCGCCTCATCAACAACCGTGGCGACGACGCCAGCTTCGAGCGGGTGGTCAACACCCCGACCCGGGGCATCGGCGATCGCACCCTCGAGATATTGCGCAACAACGCCCGGGATCAGGGCCAGAACCTGTGGCAGTCCGCCAAGGCACTGCTCAATGACAAGGTGCTGACCGGTCGCGCCGGCAACGCGGTGCGCGGCTTCGTGGATCTCATCGATGCCCTGGAGGAACAGGTCTCCCTGCTGCCACTGCACCAGCAGGCGGACATCGTCATCCAGCACTCCGGCCTCAAGGCCATGTATCTGGCGGAAAAAGGCGAGAAATCCCAGGCGCGGGTAGAGAACCTGGACGAACTGGTCACCGCTTGCCGTCAGTACCAGCGCCCGGACGAGCTGGAGGACATGAGCGATCTCTCCGCCTTCCTCGCCCACGCGGCGCTGGAATCCGGCGAGAATCAGGCGGACGAATATGCCGATGCGGTGCAGCTGATGACGCTGCACAGCGCCAAGGGGCTGGAATATCCCCTGGTGCTGCTGGTCGGCGTCGAGGAAGGCATGTTCCCCAGCCAGCAATCCACCGAGGAGTCGGGGCGGCTGGAGGAGGAGCGGCGCCTCTGTTACGTCGGCATGACCCGCGCCATGGAGAAGCTCTACATCTGTTATGCGGAGAGCCGCCGCATCTATGGCCGCGAGATGTTCCACAAGCCGAGCCGCTTTATCCGCGAGATGCCCGCCGAGTGTCTGGAAGAGATCCGGCTGCGCACCCAGGTCAGCCGCCCCACCCAGTACGGCCGCTTCAGCCAGAACGAGGTGCAGCAGAGCTTCGACGCCAGCGGCATCAAGCTCGGCCAGCGGGTGCTGCATCCGAAATTTGGGGAAGGGATCGTGCTCAACTTCGAAGGGGTCGGCCAGCAGAGCCGGGTGCAGATCCAGTTCGACGACGTCGGCGCCAAGTGGCTGGTGACGGCGTATGCCAGATTGGAAGCGCTGTGATTTTTCCCGCCTTTTGATGCAACCAACCCGGCTTAGGCCGGGTTGATATTGTCCGAATACACTTCCGCTAATCTACAGTTTTAAAAAATAAAAGATGTACGATCAGGCTCTAGGCTCCCACAACCACATCTGATTTTCCTGTTCCGTCATATCTCCGATGAAACAGTCATTATTAAATAACCGTTCTCCATAAAGTATTTTGTAAGTACATGCATCTATTTTTTCTGATGTTATAAACTTCTTTCTGAAACCAATTGTTTCATACATGATAATTTCATCTTTTGATAGTTTATTATAAGACTCTAAAATGTATTTGCATGCTTTAGGGCCAAGGTAAGTAGCCCCCTTCCAAAAAATAGCCCTATATACTCTAACAATTGACCCTAAATAATTAGGATTTGTATCTAAAATCAATTCTAGACGATTACTTGATAGATCAGAAAAGTACTCATCTCGACAGATTACTCTACCATTTTTTACATCATATAAAATCGCATCCCATGACATCAATGTAGTATCCAGCACACTACTTATATCAGTGTACTCTACGACTTTATTCTTGAAAGCCCAAGTATCTCTAACTGACCATATGTCAATATCAAAGATTTGAATTCTAAACCTAAATCCACCAAATTTATTCTTGACTAGGTGACCCACATGATAAGACTCTAACAAATCTTGAAGATCTTTTTGGTTGGCATCAACAACAATGTCAATATCCGAGTCGAATTTGGCCAACCCAAAAAGTGCAATGTCTCTTATCATCCCCCCAAAGATAAACGTTGGATAAGCACTGGCAATATATTTAATGAAAGTAGTCACAACGTGACGGCCGCTCATATCCGAAGAAAAGAATCGGCCTACACGTTTTTCTAATGCCTTTTTATCTTTAACAGGCTTCATTGCCAATCAAATCAGAAAGTTCATTATGGAGTGATATCAGATAGGTATCAGTCATACCTGATATAGCATCAGTTAAGAGTTGAGCCTCTTTATACCATATAGGTAGGGTATTTCCCTTATCTTCAAATATTCTTCTATAATTCTCAGAAATTCTCCCATAGACATATTTGCCGAATGGTGTTTGCGATCTGAATCTATCCTCATGAGGCGCACTCAATGCACCGTGAATCCCAATCCAAAGCATATCCATAAGCTTATGTATATAGTTATAACCCTGCAGCTCAAGCTTAAGTACAGACTTATGCCTGTAACCTAACTTGTAATCGAAGTCTTTTAAAACACTACATAATAAAGCACCATCGCTGTGACTCATCAAATCTTTCCCTGTAAAGCCAAGCGGAGATTTTTTAAATTCGTTCACAACTGCTTCCACAAGGAAGGAAATAGAATACACTCTGAACATTTGCATACTTATGTCGTTCAGCTCTGTAGGTGATATATTCTGGCTCTTAAATTCTTCATTTTTCTCTAAGCTAAGCTCGATGACATTTCCAAGTAACTTAGTTTTATCATCTTCTTTATTACTTTTTTTATATTCCTCCTGCAAAGAGCCAATTAAATCATAAAAAGATGCCAATCCTTTTTTGACTATATCCTCAGCATCCAATACCGAATATGCAATGTCATCACAAGCCTCCATCAAATACGTTAGAGGGTGACGACGCCCATCACACAATCCTGTCTCCGCCCATATTTCGTTTACAATCTCTTGTTCAGAAGAAAAGAATCCGTGCTTTTTCCATGTCGGATTGTTATGCGATGAACCTTGTGGGTATTTTATGAGAGCGGCTAAGGTAGCATACGTCAAATTAATACCGAAACTATCATTTAATATTTGTAATCGTGTCACTAATCTAAAGGTTTGTGAATTACCATCAAATTTCAAAAAATCGTTAAAACGGTCATCTTCCTCCCCTTCATTGAGGAAATGCGTTTTATTTTTTCCGAACCATTCTTGTATTGCAACTTCGCCTTTATGCCCAAATGGTGGGTTTCCAAGATCATGAGCCAAACCTATTGCAGCTAGCAAAGAGGGTATATCTCTTTCTAGACCTGGTCGAGCAGCCATCTCCCCAAAGACAGCATCTTTCAGCTCAAATACTAAGCGATTCCCAATACCTCTAGCTAAGTTAGATACTTCATATGAGTGGGTAAGCCTCGTTCTTACACTATCATTGGTATCTAGTGGGAAAACTTGTGTTTTATCCGCTAATCTTCTAGTGGGAGTGCAGAATAATATTCGATCGAAGTCTCTCTCTAACTCAGCACGACCAAATGAAGTGCTTACTGAACTATTTTTTTCACCAGATTTAGTTTTCCGTCGTGAGCTATTTAATAATGATTCCCAATTCAAACTCATAGTGACCTCAGATCAAATTGCATGTTAAACATTCTACCGCTAACCCCCCTGAATAGGGAGCCAAGATTTTTTGCTCATAGTGTCTGCCCCCCACTTTTTGATAGCGGCGTAACTGGTGAAGCTACGTCGTGTTTGTTAGGTGAAGGTATCTGGTCACTTAACCAACTTGCTCTCCATCACCCCTTGCTTGCCTTCCTCCTCACTGACCTGACTCAGCTTGGAGCGGGTCATCAGCAGGCCCATCTTGACCTCTTGCCAGACGCAGCAGTTTTTGCCCGCCCTCGGCACTAAGAGTCTGGGTGGCGTCGTTCTCCGATTTGTAGGAGATGCGGCTGCCCGGTGCACTCTGTTTTGGTTGGAAGAAAGGCAAATAAAGGTTCGCATGGGGCCTTGCTGACACGCAATCGCTCAGACTGGTACCGATGTGACGGGATTCAATATTTCGACAATAAACGGACATGGCGTACCGCTTTGAAGCTGAAACCAGCCAAGGCATACTGCCCCATTACCAGATAGGAGTCATTGATGTCTACATGGATGCCGACACTGCGCCGGCTGGGGTTGTGGTTGTTGCGAAAAACGGCGCTGGCGCTGCTGACCAGCCTGCTGTTTATGATCTCGTTTACCCTGTTTCAATACGCATCCTGGTGGCCTGCACTGGCCGAGGATACGTCTCTCGAATGGGGCGGCTTCTCCCAAGGGCGGACCTTTGCCGAGCTGGCCCCTGCCATGCTGGAGTTTAGCGCCGTACTCGCTTGTGCTTTCTGGCCCCTGTTTTTGCTGACGCCCCGCCCGCTGTTGCTGCCGCTGCCGCTCTTTGCCGGGCTCTGGTTGTGGCAGACCTATGACCTCGCCTTTATGACGGCGACCGCGTCGACCTGGCTGCCCCACGAGATCATCTGGACCTTTATCCTGCCCCATACCCACTGGTTGTTGCTCACCCTGCTGTCCCCTTTGCTGCTGATCCGTCATCTCGGCAGGCGACTATTTACTGATACATCGGCAACGCAGGCAAGGGCCGTCAACCTGGACGACGGGCGGTAGCCAGAGGGATCATCCGATGGCGCGATCGTCCGATGACGCTTCGCTAATCGAACCTAAACGCCGCATAGAGGTGGGTTATCGGCGTTTCGCCCGAGAGGCACAAACCTCAGGATCCCGCCTGTCGGGCTCACCGCAACTGAAACGCCTTGACGAGAAATTCGATAAAGAGCCGCACGTTGCGGGACTGCTCCTTGTGGAAGGGGTAGACGGCGAACAGGGCGTGGGGGTCGGGCTGCCAGTGGGGGAGCAGTCTGACCAGGGTGCCGTCTGCCAGTTCGCTCGACACGAACTCTTTGGGCACCAGGATCACCCCGAGCCCCTGCACCGCCGCCTGTTTCAGGGCGATGCCGTTGTTGGCGCAGAAGCTGGCGGGGGGCAGCTCTACCGCCAGGCTCTCCGCGTCCCGGGTGAAGAACCACTTGTTGGGGGAGGAGGAGAGGCTGTAGCGCAGGCAGTTGTGGGCCTTGAGATCCGCCGGGTGGGCGGGCCGGCCCGCCTCCTTCAGGTAGTCGGGGGCGGCGCAGAGCACCCGCTGCACCTCGCACAGGGGTTTGGCGCGCAGGGTGGAGTCCTCCAGGGTGCCTGCCCCCCGGATCACCAGATCCAGCCCCTGATCCACCAGGTCCATATAGGCGTCGCTCAGGATCACCTCGATGCCGATGTCCGGATAGCGGTGCTGGAACTCGCAGACGAGGGGGTTGAGGCGGATCAGCCCGTAGGACATGGGCATGCCGATCCTCAGCCTGCCCCTGGGGGTGAAGGAGGCGGCCATGATGGACTGGTCGGCGGCCTCCAGGCCGTCCAGCACGGCGCATATCTGGCCGTAATAGGCCATGCCGGCTTCGGTGACGCTCAGCCGCCTGGTGGTGCGGTTGATAAGGGCGATGCCGAGAAAGGCTTCCAGCTCGTTGATGTTCTTGCTGACCGCCGCCTGGGAGAGGCGCAGGTCGTCCGCCGCCGCCCTGAAGGTGCCCATTTCCACCACCCGGCGAAAGACGTTCAGCGCCGTGATCTTGTTCATCCTGCCCCCGTTAATTCACTAATGGTAAATTATGGCGCCATCATTACGCACTTTTATCACAATAGTGCGGATCCATGGGGTGTCCACCCCCCATCCCCGGCCAGATAGAGAGTTGCCCGTGGCAGACCGGCCCGGATAAAGGTCTTTCCGGGGCGTGGCGGGCCCGGCAGACACGCAGGCGTAAGGCAGGCGATGGGCCCCGGGCACCCCGGCCCGTGACGGCAGGCATGGCAGGCATAAAAGCAGGCGGCAGGGCCCGGGCCCCGCCGCCAGATGGCACGCACCGGCTTACTGCACCTTGCCGGGGGCGGGGGGCAGGGTGATGCCGACATCGGCCCAGGGGTTGGTGCCGAGCAGCTGGGCGTGGGGCACGTCCGCCTGGTAGCGCATGGTGAATGCCTCGGGGCCGTGGGCGAAGGCCACCAGCAGCCCCTGTCTGGCGTCCATCAGCCCGGCATGCATGCCCAGCCCGTGATAGCTGATCCGCACGGCCTTGTCCTCAAGCCCCACCTTGTCGATCTGGAAGCGGGCGATGCTGCCGTCTTGCAGGGTAAAGCCCCAGCGGAACGGCCCGCCGCTGACCACCGTCATCACCTCGTCGATGTCGGTGCCGTCCTCCGCGGAGTTGACGTGCATGCGGCCATATTTGCCCAGCACGGCGCTGCGGGTGCGCTCGTCCAGCGCCATCAGGTCATAGACCTTGGGGTAGGGGCCGACGCCGGTCTCCTCGGTGGCGACGCCGCCCCCCTGCACCGCGGGCTCGCGCCCTGCGAGCCTGGCCTGCTCCAGCAGCTCCCCCTGACTCAGGTTGAAGGCCGAAATCAGGGCGCCGTGCTCCGCTTTGGTCAGGGCGCGGCGGTGGGAGGCTTCGAGCAGGGGCCTGGCGGCCTCGGGGATGTCGACGGTGACCACGTTGACGCCTATGGGGTTGAGCGCTTTGTTGACCGCCTCGACCCCGCTGACGGCGGGGCGGCCATCGCTGAACTGCACCGAGACCAGATCACCGGCAAAGGTGTTGAAAGAGAGGGCCGAGGCGAGGGTGCCGGCCAGCAACGGGATATGGGTGAGTTTCATACAAGACTCCTCGTTAAGGTTCGAGAAGCAGTCTAGGGCGGTGAGGTGTTCACTGAAATGGCGCTCGGCTGATATGAAAATTCACTGACAGTAATCAATAGCAGGGGACATGGTGCGGGCACACCCGCTATCTGAACGAGGCGCTCTCTGCCGACGTGACGGGGGCAGGGCGGGTGAGCCGCTCCTGGCCGTCCAGGCTGCGTCACGGGCTGGGCGAATAAAGTACAAAGGATGATGATCCAGTCATTAGGGAGATGCATATGCCTGTGGGGACCAATCAATGGAGAATGACCAGATGAAATGGATTCAACGTTGTGCCGCACTCGCAATGATACTGGGTCTGGCTGCGTGCGGAGGCAGTGACAATGACAGCAGTCCGCCCAATGCCGCCATCAGGATCAGCCACCTCGCCCCCGATGCCCCCAAGGTGAATGTCAGTGTCGATGGGGCTGCATTCCTGACGGCCGTTGACTATGGCTCGAGCAGCGGGCTCAAGCCGATTGCGGCAGGCAGTCACGAGCTCGCGGTAGACGGCATACTGCCGGGCGGTACGACGACCGTCATAGGCCCGGTGTCGCTCGAGTTGAAACCGGACACCCAGTACGACGTGCTGGCGGTCGGCAAGCTGGCGGGGAGCGGGGATACTGCCTTTGGCCCTCTGGTGATTGAGCGGCCGAACCAGGCGCCCTCGGGCGGGGATATTCGCGTGCAGGTGCTGCATGCCGCGCCGACTGCCCCCGCCGTCGACGTCCATGTCACAGCTCCCGGGGCCGCGCTGACCAGCCCGACGCTGGCCAATATCCCCTTCAAGACCCATAGCGACCCCCTGACCCTGCCCGCGGGTGCATACCAGATCCGGCTGACCCTGCCGGGGAGCGCGGCCGCGGTGTATGACTCGGGCCCGCTGACCCTCGACGGCGGTAGCGACCTGCTGATCGCGGCGATCGACAACCTGGGGGCAGGGCCAAGCCCGGTCAAGCTGCTCGCCATCGACAGTGCTGGTGCCACCCCCATCCTGTCTGCCGATGAGCAGGCTCAGCTGAGGGTGGTTCATGCGGTTGCCGATGCCCCTGCAGTCGACATCCGGGTGAATGGCGTGGCCCCGACGGCGGCTCCGCTGCAAGGATTGGCCTTCAAGGGGGATACCGGGTATCTGGAGCTGGCCGCCGCCGACTATGACCTTGTGGTGACGCCGACCGGCGCGACTGCGCCCGAGGTGATCAACGCCAGCGACGTGCCGCTCAAGGCGGGCGCCCGCTACTCCCTGTTTGCCGTGGGCCAGTTGATGGGGCCATCCGGCGAGACCATAGAGCCGCTGTTGCTGACCGATACCGGTCGTTCGGTGGCGACCGAGGCGCAGCTTAGGGTACTTCATGCGGCCCCCACGGCCCCGGCGGTGGACGTCTACCTGACCGCGGGGACGGACATCGGCGGCGCGACTCCGGTGCTCAAGGCCGTGCCCTTCAAGGCGGACAGCGGTTATCTTGCCGTCGCCGCCGGAGACTACTTTGTCACCGTCACGGCATCGGGCGACAAGGCGCCGGTCATTGGCCCCCTGCCGGTCACCCTGGCCAATGGCCAGGTGCTGACCGCGGCGGCCCTGTCTGACAGCGTGGGGGGCGTGGATCCTGCGCTGCTGATCCTGGAGGACGTCGGCAGCAACTGATGCTCCTCCGCTGACCAAAAGACCCATAGTAAAACCCAAACTGATGGCATCAGTTTGGGTCTTTTTATGGTGGGAAATCCTGAACGAATCGGGCAGGAAAACTGGGACATCCCTCTTGTTGTGCGTGTCGCCGCGGTTGGCGGTCGAGCTCAAAAAGCTGGGTGTCCCAAGATGCATCCCAAGATGAAGGGTGTCGGCGAGGCGTTCGCCGGCAGCTCAGTCAACGGCAAGCTGCCCAGTCGCCGGCGAGATCAGGCCCCCTGCCAGCGCTTGAAGAGCACGCTGGCATTCACGCCGCCAAAGCCGAAGCCGTTGGAGATGGCGTGCTCTATCCGCATGTCACGGGCCGCGCCCCGCACTATGTCCACGCCGTCGGCGAGGGGGTCGGGTTGCTGCAGGTTGCGGGTCGCAGGCACCCGCTGATCGCGAATGGCCAGGGCGGTGAAGATGGCCTCTATGCCTCCGGCGGCTCCCAGCAGATGGCCGGTGGCGGACTTGGTGGAGGTCACCGCAATCTGGTGGTTGTCGCCAAACACGCCCTTGATGGCGGCCAGCTCCCCCCTGTCACCCACCGGGGTCGAGGTGGCATGGGCATTGAGGTGCTGGACATCCGCCCCCTGAATGCCGGCCTGCGCCAGGGCCGCCATCATGGCGCGGCGTGCGCCGTCGCCATCCTCCGGGCCGGCGGTGAGGTGATAGGCGTCGGCACTGGTGCCATATCCCACCAGCTCCACTATGGGGGTGGCGCCCCGGGCCAGGGCGTGCTCCAGGGACTCAATCACCAGGATCCCTGCCCCTTCGCCCATCACAAACCCATCGCGGTCGACATCGAACGGGCGGGAGGCCGCTTCGGGATCATCGGCATAGGCGGATGACAGGGCGCGAGCGGCGGCAAACCCGCCGAGACTGACGCGGTCTATGGTGGCCTCGGCCCCGCCACAGATGGCGATGTCGGCCTCACCGCAGCGAATGAGCCGGGCGGCGTCGCCAATGGCCTGCACCCCGGCGGCGCAGGCCGTGACCGGTGCCCCGAGCGGCCCCTTGAAGCCGAAGTTGATGGAGACATGGCCCGCCGCCATGTTGACCAGGAACGAGGGGATGGTGAAGGGGGACAAGCGGCGCGGGCCCCGCTCATCCGTGGTGCGCACGGCCTCGACGATGGCGGGGAAACCGCCGATGCCAGAGGCGATGATGGTGGCGGTGCGCTCCTGCTCAGCTGCCGTCGCGGGGGCCCAGTTGGCTTGCGACAGGGCCTCCTTGGCCGCGGCAATGGCAAACAGGATGAAGCGATCCATCTTCTTCTGCTCCTTGGTCGACACCACGGCATCGGGGTCAAACCCGGCCAGGGGATCCTCGGCCAGGGAGGGCACCATGGCGCCCACCTTGGCCGCCAGCCCTTCGGTGAAGGCCTCCGGCAGGCGGCGCAAGCCGGACTGGCCCGCCAGCAGCCGTTGCCACACGGTTTCCACCCCAGATCCAAGCGGGGTCACCGCGCCCATTCCTGTCACCACGATGCGAGTTGAGGTCATGATTCTGATTCCTGTTTCGAAGGGGGGTTGCCGCTCATCACGCCATTGGCATGGCACAGACGCTGCTTCATGCCGTCGCTGGCGGCCGGTCCCGGCACCAATCTGTGGCGCGAGGGTGAAATCTCCTGACCGGTGCGCCTGTCCACCAGCAGGGGCTCGACCAGCTCGCCCGTCTGGGCATCCCTCAGCTGGATGCTGGTCCCCTCGGGCGCCAGGTGGTTGTTGCCCCAGGTGAGCAGCGCGATCAGCACTGTGCTGAGATCCTGGCCGCGGGGGGTGAGCGCATATTCATAACGAGGGGGGCGTTCGGAGTAGAGCCGCTTCTCCATCAGGCCCCCCTCGACCAGGGCGCTCAGGCGCCGGGTCAGTATGTTGGGGGAGATGCCAAGGCTCTTTTGAAATTCATCGAAGCGCGACAGGCCATGCATGGCATCGCGGATAATCAGCAGACTCCACCATTCGCCGACGTGATCCAGGCTGCGGGCGATGGGGCACTGCTGTTCACTCAGACTCTTCTTGCGCATATGGGTCATCAGGTTACTTGCATAATGGAAGTAACCTTGCGGCCATTACTTCCATTATGCAAGTGACTCGTGTCATCCGGTGGCGGACGACATCTTGGGGATAGGAAAAGCTGGGAGTCAGAAACCCGGCCACCGACGGGGCGCGGCGGCCGGGTGAATTGTAAAGAGTAGGGTGACGGAAAACGGGATCAGCCTAGTCTAATCAACTCGATGGGGGCGTAGCGCTCCTGGCTGTTTGTCAGCAGCACGCACTTCTCGTGCTCCGCCTCATAGGGGGTCAGGTTGTCGGTGTGGGCCTCCTTCAGGACGTCGACGGCGCCGGTGGCGGCGATCATGACGCGCTGGCCCAGGGTCAGCACATTGCGGTTTCGATCGTAGATCTTCATGGCATTCTCCTTTTCGGGTGTGGGTCCCGGCCCGTGTCGGGACAGCGGGCTCCAGACTACGCCCATCAAAAAACGGGATGCCTGTCACAGATCAAAAAAATCGCAGAGGGGGCCGGGAGGGCCTGAACCGGGGCGCTCCGGGGGCGCGTCGCCTGCCACTCCCTGTCGCAGCCCGTGGCCGCTTTGTGTTGCCCCGGGCTCGAACCGGAAGGCGGATGCGCTATAGTGGAGGCCGCTCGCATATCTGCCTTCAACCAACCGAGAGCCTGTTATGAACCGTGATATTGCCGCCCAGTTTATCAAGATGTTGACCAACCTCGACCATTGCCTCGCCAAGGCCGAAGCCCACGCCGAGGCGAAGAAATTCAATGTGGAGAACTTCCTCGGCGAGCGCCTGATCGTCGACATGCTGCCGTTCAGCAAGCAGGTGCTGATCTGCTGTGACAGCGCCCGCGCCGTGGTGGCCACCGCCAGCCTGAGCGAGCCGCCGGTGCTCGGGGACGATCCCAAGACCATGGCGGACCTGCGCGCCCACGTCGCCAGGACCATCGTCTATCTGGAGGGCAAGCTGGACGCCGACTTCAGCCGGTATGCGAGCGGCCACTACTACCCCTACTGGGCCGGTGGCAAGGGGATGGACGGTCACACCTGCGTCCACGAGTACGGCATTCCGAACTTCTACTTCCATCTGACCATGACCTATGCCCTGCTGCGCCAGGCCGGGGTGGATCTGGGCAAGCGGGACTATCTGGGCGGCCTGAACCTGCAATGAGTGCTGGGCATTGCACATGAAAAGAGCCTGCCATCCGGCAGGCTCTTTGCTTTTTGCGGGTCCGGCATCCCCGGGATGGCGCCGGGTCATTCGTTCGGGATCTCGGGCTCCACCAGGGCGGCGAGCTGCACCAGGGACTCCTGCCAGCCGAGGTAGCACATGGCCACCGGGATGAGCTCGGGGATCCCGGCCTGCTCTATCTCCAGGCTGGTGCCGCACACCACCTCGGTCAGGGTGATGGTGACCCTCATCTCCCCCGGCAGATTGGGGTCGTCGAAGCGATCCGTGTAGCGGATGCGTTTGCCCGGCTCCAGCTCCTGATATTCGCCGCCGAAGGCGTGGCTGTGGCCGGTGGCGAAATTCGAGAACGCCATGCGAAAGCTGCCGCCGACCCTGGCCTCCAGATGCGCCACCTTGCAGGTGAAGCCGTGGGGAGGCAGCCACTTGGCGAGGGCATCCCCGTCGATAAAGGCGCGATAGACCCGCTCTGGCGGGGCCTTGAGGACGCGATGCAGTGTGACAGTGCCTGTGCTCATGATGGATTCCTTCTCTGTGGTTCCGGAGCAAGGATAGTCGCCGCCGCCTGGGTTGGTGGCGGCCTGTGCCAAGGTGGGGGAGGAGGGCTCCCTCAGCCCCCCAGGGCTATGGTGACCAGCACGATGGCGACGCCGGCCGCGGCGAAGAGCACGCCGATAAGCCAAGGGCGCGGCGAGCCGGCGTAGCGGGCCAGGCCATAGCCAATCCCCATCAGCATGGCCAGGGCGATGGCGTGGGAGAGGCGCAGGGCTGGCACCGGATCCTGCATAAACATGAAGGGCAGCAGCACCGGGAAGGTGGAGAGGAACACCATCAGGAAGACCCCCAGGCTGTTGAGCAGGTCGTTCCAGCGGAAGATGGGGCCCTGGCTCAGCTCGGGTTGCTGGCGCAGGCGCGCCTGCCAGTCGCCGAGTTCATCGTCGCGGAAAATTGCCGCCAGCGGGCCGGGCAGGGCGTCCCGCAGCGCCGCTATTCCCCGGTTATCGCCCGGCTGCAACTGGTTGAGCCGTTGCAGCAACCGCAGGGCGCGGCCCCGTTCGGTCAGGGTGGTGATGAGGTAGACGATGGCGTCGATCATGCCCCAGGCGATGTTGCAGCCGATACCGGCGATCAACAGCTCCTTGATCTCTGCCTGTCCCGCCTCGAACGCGTTGAAGCAACCGGTGAAGGTGAGCACCATGAGGAGTCCAAACAGGATCTCGGAGTAGCGGGAGATAGGGTCGATGGGGGAAAAGCGGGTCTGGTTCATAAAGTCGCTCACAAGTGACAGTTAAAACATGATCATGAGTCGGCTTCTGGCCCCGGTCAAGGCAACCCAATGCACCGGTCAGCCACCATCCAGCTTGGTAGTGAAAAAGCCCGCATGCCCCATCAACAGCGGCCTGTAGGGTGGCGCTCTTTTGAGGCCCTGCGACCATGGGCGTCAGGATAGGGGCGCTGGCCGCTCAGACGCGGTTCTCCCAGTACCTGCATCTGACTCTTTCGCTAATGCTGTGATTTTTAGATGGATCTTCGAGGAATTGATCAAGATTGAGGCTATTGTCGCCGTTTGCTCATATAATCGCCGCCATACCCGCGACTCGGAAGGATTCGATGACAAAGCTGATGGTGGTCCTGCTTGGCCTGTTTTATGGCTGCCTGGGCTGGGCGGCCCCCGCCCCCCTCTTGGCC
>NZ_CDBN01000027.1 GCF_000820085.1 Aeromonas sanarellii | reverse complement strand
CAGCTGGCGGCGGATGCCCTGGTGGGGCTTCTGACGGCCGGCGTGCCCTGGGATCGCATCAGTTTCAGCTCGGATGCCAACGCCAGCCTGCCGCGTTTCGACGGCGAGGGGCGCCTCATCGAGCTGCGCAGCGGCCAGATAGGGAGCCTGTGGCAGCAATGCACCCGGGCCTGTGCCCTCGGCGTGCCCCTTGCCAGCGCGCTGGCGGTGGTGACGGCCAACCCGGCCAGGGCGCTGGGGCTGACTGGCAAGGGCTCCCTGGGGGTGGGGCAGGACGCGGATCTGCTGCTCATCGACCCCGAGACCCTCGCCATAGAAAGGGTCATGAGCGGCGGCCAGTGGCGAGCCTGAGTGGCGCATGAGCCGGATCTCTTCAGCTCCGTTAACATACAAAAAGCCCGGCATGGGTGCCGGGCTTCGTTTTTTGCGGTGTGTGTCCCGGTCAGATGGCCAGGAACCCCAGGATCAGGATGGGGCCGAGCAGGCTCAGAAGGAAGCCGGAGACGATGGCCACCGGCACCACCTGGATGCCGCCGGACTTCTGGATGACCGGCAGGGTGAAGTCCAGCGCCGTGGCGCCACCGTAGCCGATGGCGGCGGAGGGGTGGCGGCGCATCAGGATGGGAATGATCAGGATGGCGATCAGCTCGCGCCCCAGATCGTTGATGAAGGCGGCCGAACCCAGCACGGGGCCCAGCTTGTCCGCCACTAGGATGCCGGAGAGCGAGTACCAGCCGAAGCTGGAGCTCATGGCCAGCCCGTGGGCAAAGGGCATGCCCAGCAGTTGTGAGGCCAGCAGGCTGCCGAGCCAGCTGCTGACGATGACGGTGGCGGCGATCTTCATGCCCCAGGGGTTGAGCAGGATTTGGCGCAGGTGCATGCCGGAGTTGCGCATCTGGATGCCGATGAGCAGCAGCAGCAGCATCAGGGCCCATTCGCTCAAGCGGTCGATGGGCAGGGCGCGCAGGTCCACCAGCTGCCCCAGCAGGACGCCCCCCAGCACCACGAAACAGAGCTGGAGGGATTCCCACAGGAGGTGAAGCTTGCTCGGCATCTTGCCGTCGCTCGCCTCGTGGGTGGGTGGGCTGCGCCTGTCCAGCCACCAGAGGGCCAGCAGGTTGCACAGGGTAATGGCGGTCAGCATGATGCCGGCCACCTTGAAGATCACCGCCAGGTTGCTGCCGAGGTTCTCCACGTAGGCGAGCCCCAGCCCCATCAGGAACAGGATGAGATAGACCATCTTGCCCAGCGACTGGTTGACCAGCTTGACCAGCCGGGTGGAGGAGAGGGGGATCAGATAGCCGATCACGAGCGGCAGCAGGATCAGCAACACATTGAGCAACATCGGGGCCTCGGTCACAAAACTGGGAGAAACGGCACCTTATCACGACTTGTTGCGTCTGTGTCACATATCCCGGTGTTTGAGTGCCCCATACGGGCCTTTTTTATAACATTGTTATGTTTTTTTGAGGAGGGAGGGGAGGGGCAAGGTCCGGGG
>NZ_CDBN01000026.1:913-1115 GCF_000820085.1 Aeromonas sanarellii | reverse complement strand
GGGGGCGGGGGATGCCTTCGTCGCGGGGCTGCTGGCGGCGCTGGCCGGGCGTTCATCGCTGCCCAGTCTGGCCGAGCTGCCCGCCATCCTGGCCCAGGCCCACGGCTGCGGGGCGCTCGCCACCACCGCCAAGGGGGCCATGACGGCACTGCCCACCCGCACCCGGCTGGATGAATTTTTGCGATCGGGCGCAAGCAGCCGT
>NZ_CDBN01000026.1:187-845 GCF_000820085.1 Aeromonas sanarellii | reverse complement strand
GCGGCTGGTGCTGGCGGACGACAGCAAGGTGAACAAGGCCGCCATCGACAAGCTGGACGGGGTCAAGGGGTGCTTCAGCAACGCGGGCCAGATCCAGGTGATCTTCGGTACCGGCCTGGTCAACAAGGTCTATGCGGAGTTCGTGGCGCTGACCGGAACCGGCGCCGCCAGCAAGGCGGAGCTGACCGACATGGCGACGGCCAAGCTCAACGTGGCCCAGCGCCTGGCGCGGACCCTCTCCAACATCTTCGTGCCCATCATTCCGGCCATAGTCGCGTCCGGCCTGCTGATGGGGCTGCTCGGCATGGTGCGCACCTATGGCTGGGTCAATGCCGACAGCGCCCTGTTCGTCATGCTCGACATGTTCAGCTCGGCGGCCTTCATCATACTGCCGATCCTGATCGGGTTCACGGCGGCGCGGGAATTTGGCGGCAACCCCTATCTGGGGGCGACCCTCGGGGGCATTCTGACCCACCCGGCCCTGACCAACGCCTGGGGCGTGGCGGGGGGCTTCAAGACCATGGACTTCTTCGGGCTCGACGTGGCCATGATCGGCTACCAGGGCACCGTCTTCCCGGTGCTGCTGGCGGTCTGGTTCATGTCCCACCTGGAGAAACAGCTGCGCAGGCGCATCCCGGACGCCCTGGATCTCATCCTC
>NZ_CDBN01000026.1:0-143 GCF_000820085.1 Aeromonas sanarellii | reverse complement strand
CCGGCTTCGTGGCGCTGCTCTTCATCGGCCCCGCCGGTCGCGTGCTGGGGGACGGCATCTCGTTCGGCCTGAGCGCTCTCTATGAGCAGGCGGGCTGGCTGGCGGGCCTGGTGTTCGGCGGGACGTATTCGCTCATCGTCATC
>NZ_CDBN01000025.1 GCF_000820085.1 Aeromonas sanarellii | reverse complement strand
TCGCAGGCGGGGGAGGGAAGAGGGCGTGGGCCAGCCGGTTGACTAGGGTGCCCACCAGGATCCCCACTGCCATCATCTGGGCGATGGCGATGGCAAGGGACTGCTCGATGAGACCGGCCACCGGGATCACCGTGATGGCCATGATGAGCAGCATGGCGGCCCCCCCCTTGCCGGCCATCCCCAGCTGCATCAACAGATGGAGCGACAGGGCGACCAGCAGCACGCCGGCCAGGGCATAGTGGGTCAGCAGTGGCACCAGCAGCACGCCGGAGACCATGATCCCCAGCAACAGAAGCCCGCCGACCAGCCCCTTCTTCAGCGCCAGGGGCTCGCCGGGTCGGCACAGCACCACCCAGGCCATGATGACACCGAGGTGGGGCATGGGCAGGGCCAGGCCGTAACAGATCCCCGTCGCGAGCCCGATGCCCGTGCCAATGCGCAGTACCGCCTGGTCAGCCTGTTCCATGAGGTGCCTCAATAGAGGAAGGAGAAGAGGCTCATCAGCCGGATGTAGAGCCCCCCCAGCCAGTGCATCGGCCCGCGCTCGCCGGTGTAGACCAGCACGTCGGCCTGACCGCCGACCCGCAGCGCCTCGACCGGGGGGAAGTCGTCGGCCTTGAAGGCGATCTTGACCGGGAAGCGCTGGGCCTGGCGCAGCCAGTCGCGGTTGTTGTCCACGGTCGGCAGCGTGCCGGCAGGCTGGCTCTTACCGTCACCCACCCCGTAGCCGATGCTGCGCACCTCGCCTTCGTACAGGCGGCCCGGCAGGCTGTCCAGCAGGATGGAAACCCTGTCTCCCGACCGGATGTTGCCGAGGTTGTTCTCCGTCAGATCGGCCGATACCCAGACGTCGTGGATGGCGATCAGGGTCATGGCCGGGGCGCCAGCCCCGATAAACTGGCCCGCATCCGTGCTCAAGTCAGTGACAAGGCCGCGGCCCGGCGCCACCACGCGGGTGTTCTGGCGATCCAGCTCGGCCTTGTGCACCGCCGAGCGGGCGCTGAGCAGCTGGGAGTTGTCCTCGCCGCTCGCCCCGGCCGCCTCGATGGCGCGCCGGACGTCGGCCTCGGCTGCCGCCACCTGGCTTTTGGCCGTCTCGCGGCTGGCCTGGGCCACCTCGAGGCGGCGCACCGAGATGGCCCCCGGATCCTCGCGATAGAGCCGCTCCTGGCGCTCGGCATCCTTGGCCGCGTTGTCATAGGCGGCGCGCATGGCCATCAGGGCCGCCTCGGCCGCCTTGACCCCTTCGTTGTTCGCCTTGACGCCGCTCAGTACCGTCTGGTAGTCGGATCTGGCCTTGGCCAGGGCGATGTCATAGGGCTCGGGATCGATCTCGAACAGGGGGGCACCGGCCTCCACATCCTGATTGTCGCGCACATGGACCTTCTGGATCTGGCCGGACACCTCGGCGGCGATAGGGACCACGAAGGCCTGCACGCGGGCCTGGGAGCTGTAGGGGGTCAGCCGGTCGGCCAGCAGATACCAGCCGAGCAGCAGGAGAATGAGTCCCAGCAGTCCTAGGGTGGCACGGCGGCTGGCCTGGCCGGGAGAGGCGGTGTTGTCAGTCATGGGCACTTGCCTTCTGTGTCATGGGGCGGGCGGCGTCGAGCAGGGGAGCCCAGTCGGCGCGTTGACGCATCTGGGCCTCCACCTCCGGGGTAACCAGGGGGCGGGAGCGCCCCTGTTCCCAGCCGCCGCCGAGAGCCTTGTAGAGCGTGATGAGGTCGCGCATCCGGGCGCCGCGGCTGTTGACCAGTCGCTCCTGCTGGCTGAACAGGGCGCGCTGGGAGTCGAGGACCCGCTGAAAATCCGCCATCCCCTCGCGATACTGGGTGTTGGCGATCGCCAGGGCGCGGCGGGCGGCCTCGCCGGTCTGGGTCAGCAGGGCGATCTCCTCCTGGCCGTTGGCATAGGCCACGGCCGCGTCATCCACCTCGCGGGCGGCCTTGAACACGCTGTCGCGGTAGCGTTCGTGAAGCTGCTGGAAGCGGGCGTCCTGCACCAGGATCTGGTTGCCGAGCCGTCCCTGATCCAGCAGGTTCCAGCTGAGCGACGGCCCGACGGCCCAGGAGAAGGTGCCACTCTCCCCGCCGCTGACATTGACTCCCAGGGTGCCGAGCAGGGTGATGGAGGGGTAGAGCTCGCTCTCGGCCACCCCGATGAGGGCCGACTGGGCGGCCAGCTGACGCTCCGCCACCCGCACGTCGGGACGGCGGCGCAGCAGATCCGCGGGCATCTCGGTGACCAGGGCCAGCTCCCCTTCGGGAATGGCCCCCGTGCCCTGCGCCATCTCGGGCAGGGGACCCGGGGAGCGGGCGAGCAGGGTGGAGAGGGCGTTCTGGCTCTGGCGCAGGCTGGTCTCGAGCTGGGGAATGCCGGACAGGGTGCCCAGGTACTGGGTCCTGGCCTGCTGCACGTCCAGCTCGGCGCTGTTGCCGCTCTTGAACAGCCGCTCGGTGATCTCGAGGCTGCGCCGCTGGATGCGGGCATTCTCCCGGGCGATGTGCAGCCTGGCCTCCAGGGTACGGATGCTCACATAGAGCTGGGCCACCTGGGCCGCCATCAACACCTGGATGTCGTCATACTGGGCCAGGGTCGCGAAATAGCTGGCATCCGCCGCCTCGACTCCGCGCTGGAACTTGCCCCAGAAGTCGAGCTCCCAGCCGAGGTTGAAGCCGGCGCCGTAGCTGCTGCCCGCGTTGCTGTGGCCGTTGCGGGTCTGACCTGCCTGGAGGAATTCCGCCGTCCCCACCGTCGCCTGGGGGCCGAGCAGGCTCTCGGCAATGCCGAGCTGGGCCTGGGCCTCGAGGATCCGCAGGCCGGCGATCCGCACGTCCGGGTTCTTGAGGAAGGCCTCCTCCACCAGGGCGCTCAGCACGGGATCGTGCAAGCTGTCCCACCATCGGCGGTAGTCGGTCGCCGTCACCGCCTGCTGACCCTCGCTGGCGCTGTGCCAGTTGGCCATCTCCTCGACGCCGGGGGCCTGATAGTCGGGCCCGAGCAGGGTACAGGCGCCGAGCAGCAGGCAGGCGCCCCCTGCAAGCAGGGGGCGAAGGAGAGGAAGTGCGTCGGCCATGGGGTTATTTTTCCGCGTTGGCCAGACCGTCGTTGACCCAGGCCATGAAGATGCGATAGCCGATGGAGAGCAGGGTGGCACCGATGAACATGCCGAGGATGCCATTGGTGGCCATGCCGCCCAGGGCCCCCAGCAGCACTACCGGCATGGGCGCATCGACGCCACGCCCCAGCAGCAGCGGCTTGAGCACGTTGTCGGCCATGCCGGCCACAACCAGCAGCACTGAGTAGATGACGTTGAGCAGGGTGCCGTGATCCCCCGACATCCACATGTAGGCGATGGCCGGACCCGTGACCAGGATGACGGGGACCTGGGCAATCCCCAGGATCAGCGCCAGGACGAAGAAGATGCCGACCGCCGGGATCCCGGCGAGCGACATGATGACGCCGGCCAGCAGGGCCTGGATGAAGGCCACCCCGATGACCCCCTGTGCCACGGCCCGGATGGTGCTGGTGCACAGCTTGGTCAGGGCGAGGCCCTTGCGCTCATCGGTGATGCGCATGGCGATGCGTTCGGCGCTGATGGCACCCGGCGCCCCCCAGGCCATGATGATGCCGGCCACGATGAAGGAGGCGACGAAGCCCAGCAGGCCGCCGCCCATGCTGGCGAGCATGCCGACGACCTGTTTGGCTATCTCCCCGAGCTGCGGCTTGTAGCTGATGAGGAGGCTCGGCAGATCCACCGAGGCCTTGGTCCAGAAGGCGTGCAGCTTGGCACCGATCAGCGGGATGCTGGCGACCTCGGCGGAAGGCGCCGGGATCACCAGGGTGTTGTTGTTCACCTTGTCGACCAGGGCGCTGACGCTGTCACCCAGGGAGCCGAGCATGGCGACGGTGGGGGCCACGATCAGCAGGATGCCCAGCAGGACCAGCAGGGTGGACGCCTTGCCCTGTTTTCCCCCCAGTCGGGCGGCGAAGCGCTGGTGGAGGGGATAGAGGGTGACCGCCAGGATCAGGGCCCACAGCATCATGTTCATGAAGGGGGAGAACACGGTAAAGCAGAACGAGCCCAGCGCCAGGATCAGGCCGAACTTGATGAACATATCCAGGAATCTGGCAACCAATCTCTTTTCGACAATGGACAGATCGTTATTTTCCATTCTGGTATGACTCCAACGGGGGATGGATGCACGACCATGCTGACCCGGCATGAACCCAGGGTCAGCAAGCATGGAGTGCGCAGTAATAAATAAAACCATTGCCAACGTGTGGGGGACACATTGAACTCATCTGCACGATATTTACGGCACAGATGTTGAATGTTTAAAAAATACTTAACTACTTGATATTTGGTTGATTGGCGCGCCGAGAGTGGCTAGGCCAGAGAATAATTTATGTCCCCGAGACGCACAAGCTAACAATGGTTACCAGTTTAGCCTGCGTTCAGAAAACCAGGACGAGTTCGCATATATAAAATATCAATCAGAATCCTAACCCCGAATGAATCTGATGGCCATCCTGCCGGCGAACAATATATGTGCCGGGAGGGAAGGCATCCGCCAGCAGGTTCGGCGTGACAAGGCATTTGGTGTTCCCCGGAGTGACGCTTTATCCTATTGGCTCCTGCGCCGCACTGGCGGCGATTCAACCCGGGATGGAACCTATGCGCCCCTTCAAGCCCTGCTCTGTCACTCGTTTCGCCTGGTTGTTGGCCGGATTGGTCGCTCTGCTGGCCGGTTGCGGCCCCGACAAGCCTGCCAGCCAGGTGCCGACGACAGAACCGATGGCCCGGCAGGAGGCGGGGGCGCCCGCCTCCGTGGTGCAGGCCAATGCCCGCCAGTATCGGGATGCCCCGGCGCTGGCGCTGGTCTTCTCCGGCCCCCTGACCCCCAAGGCGAACTGGCAGAGCTGGCTCTCTGTCAGTGAAGGGGGTAAGCAGGTGCAGGGGGAGTGGATCCTGGCCGACGATGGTCGCACCCTCTATTTCCCGAACGTCCAGCCCGACAAGAGCTACGAGGTGAGCCTCAAGACGGGGCTGGGCCCATCCCCCCAGAGCTGGACTCTCAAGACCCGGCCGCTGGAGGCGGGGGCCTCCTTTACCGCCAGCGGCATGGTACTGCCGCTGCGCGACGAGCTCCGCCTGCCCATCAGCGCGGTCAACGTGGACGAGGTCAATATCGACTTCTTCCGAGTCGATGCGGAATACCTGCCCCGTTTTCTGGCGGAGTATCGCCCCGGTGCCGGCATGGGCAACTGGGAGCTTGAACAGATCACCAAGCGGGCCAAGCGGGTGTTCAGCGGCCGTTACGCGCTGGAGCTCGATGCCAACCGGCGCGAGACCCGCCTCATCAATGTGAAGGAGCCGCAGCTGGCGAAGGCCGGCGTCTACTTTGCGGTGATGTCGCCCCTTGGCAACTACGACTGGCGCAAGGAGACCACCTATTTCGCGGTGAGCGACATGGGGCTTAGCGCCCGTCGTTACCGCGATCAGCTGGAGGTGTTCGTGAGCTCCCTGGCCAGCGCCGACCCGCTCAAGGATGTGCAGCTCTCCCTGCTCGACGAGAAAGGCAACCGGCTGCAGGTGCAAACCACCGATCCGCAGGGCCATCGCCGTTTCGATCAGGTGCAGGGGGCTCGCCTGCTGCTGGCCGAGCAGGGCAACCATCTGGCGGTGCTGCGCCTCGATGGGGCGGCGCTCGATCTCTCCACCTTCGATCTCGGCACCCAGCCCTGGCAGGCCCAGCAGCTTTATCTGTTCAGCGGGCGCGATCTCTATCGCCCCGGCGAGCGGCTCGACAGCGAGATCCTGCTCAAGGGCCAAGATGGCCAGCTGCTGCCGGGCATGGCGGTGGAGCTGGAGGTGAAACAGCCGGACGGCCAGTTGCTCGAACAGAAACGGCTGCTGCCGGATAATCTTGGTGCTGCCCACTACGGCCTGCGTTTGCCTGACGATGCACCGCTCGGGCGCTGGACCATCAACCTCAAGACTGCCGCCGGCAGCCGCTTCGAGTGGCCCTTTTTGGTGGAGGAGTTTCTGCCGGAGCGGCTGAAACTGCAGCTTGGCAAGGGGCCGGATGGGGAAGTGACGAGTCTGGACACCGCTCTGACTCTGCCGCTGCAAGGGGATTATCTCTATGGAGCCCCGGCGAGCGCCACCAAGGCCAAGGCAGAGGTGAAGATAAGCCGTGCCACCATGCCCTTTACCCAGTGGCAGGAGTTCACCTTGGGTGACGTGTTGCTCGCTGAGCAGGCCAAGGATCTTGAGCCGCGGAGTCTCACCCTTGATGCGCAGGGGCAGGGCACCTTCTCGCTTACTGATGAACTCGATGGGATGCGCGCCCTCGGGCCGCTGGAGGTGGCCTATCGGGTCTCCCTTTCCGAGCCTGGTGGCCGCGCCGTCAATCGCAGCCGCACCCAGTATGGCTGGCCCGCGGGCAGCCAGTGGCCGGCGCTCAAGGCCGACTTCGTGGCGGATCGGGTCGAAGGGGGCAAGCCGCTCCCCTTCCAGATCCTCAACCTTGATGACAAGGGGCAGCCGGTGGCGGGGGCGGTGAAGGTGCGCCTCATCAACGAGTACCGCGACTACTACTGGCACTACGCCGATGGCGAGGGGTGGAAGTACGAGTTCAACAGCCAACCCTATCTGGAGCAGGAGCAGACCCTGCAGCTGGATGACAAGGGGCCGACCCCGCTCACTTTGCAGCTGGCGGCGGGTTGGTATCGCCTCGAGGTGGAGAACAGTCAGGGCCATCTATCGAGCCTGCGGGTGGAGATAGGCAGTTACGCCTGGGGTGGCGGTGGCGAGCAGGCGCGGCCCGACAAGATTGCCATCACCCTCGACAAGCGCGCCTATCAGGCGGGCGATAAGGCCAAAGTGACCCTGGTGGCCCCGCGCCCCGGCAAGGGGTTGCTGATGGTGGAAGATGGCGACGGCCTGCGCTGGTGGCAGCGTATCGAGCTCAAGGGAGCCGGTGGCGATGCCAAGGATGCCCGTGGCGAGTTCGAGATCCCGGTCAGCCCCGAGTGGCAGCGTCATGATCTGCACATTTCGGCCCAGATCGCCGCGCCAGACAGCGCCTCCAAACCGGCTGGCAAGCAGCAGGGGCAGAGCCTGCGCTCGGTCGGACTGGTGCCGCTCACCCTGGACCGGGAAGCACGCCGTCTGCCGCTCACCCTGAGCGCGCCTGATAAAGCGGTGCCGCTCACTCGGTTGGAGGTGACCGCAACCTCCTCCCCCAACAGTCAGGGGCGCGTGGTGCTGGCGGCGGTGGATCGGGGCGTGCTAAACATCAGCGACTACCAGCCTCTCGACCCGTTCGAGATCTTCTTTGGTCGCAAGCGCTTCGCCCAAGATTTGTTCGACAACTACGGTCAGGTGATCCCGCCGCAGGATGGCAAGCTGGCCCGCCTCAACTATGGGGGTGACCGGGCGCCGCTGAAAAAGGGGGGCGCGCTGGAGAGCCGGGTCGAGATCGCCGCGCTCTGGAGCGGCGAGGTGAGTTTTGATGAGAGCGGCAAGGCGGTGATCCCGCTCGAACTGCCCAACTTCAACGGTGAGCTGGCGCTGATGGCGCTGGCCTGGAACGAACAACAGGTCGGTGAGGCCGAGCGCGCCGTCAAGGTAGTGGCGCCGCTGGTGGCCGAAATTGGCTGGCCACGCTTTGGTGCCAGAGGGGATGAGACCCGGGCGCTGGTGCAGCTGCGCAATATGAGTGGCGTGGATCAGACCCTCTCCCTTGCCTGGACCCTCAACGGCGGGCTCAAGGAAAATGGCGAGTTGCCCCGCACCCTTTCCCTTAAAAATGGCGAGGAGCAGTGGCTGACCCTGCCGCTCACCGTGACCGGAGCGAGCGGTGTGGCGAGCCTGCAGTTGGCGGCCCGCGGCAAGGATTTTGCCATCAGCCGCGACTGGACTCTGCCGCTGCGCTCCCCCTGGCCTGCCGAGACTCGCCAGCGCTACCAGATGCTGGCCCCCGGCCAGCAGATGAGCTTTGCGCCTGCTGAGCTGGCCGGGCTGGATCGCGCCAACCTGCAGGGGCTGCTCAGCCTCTCCGGCACTCCCCCCTGGGATCCGGCAGCCCAGTGGCAGGCGCTGGCCGACTACCCCTACGCCTGTCTGGAGCAGACCCTGTCCCGTGCCTGGCCTTACTTGCTGACAACGGCCGATGAGCGGGCCGCCTGGAGCAAACCCGCAGAGGGTAAGAAAGCGGCGAGTGAGGCGGATGTGCAGCGCGCCCTGCTGCAACGGCTGCAGCGGTTGCAACTGCCAAGCGGCGGCTTTGGTCTGTGGGATGGTCGCTCCGACGAGGAGCAGTGGCTCACCGCCTATGCCGCCGACTACCTGCTGGCGCGCAAGGAAGCGGGTGACGCAGTGCCGGAGGCGATGCTCAATCAGGCGCTGAACCGGCTGCAGAGCTATCTCACCGACAGCCAGTACGGCGAGCGCTGGAGCAGTGCCCCCGAGCACAGCCGTCTTGCCTATCAGGCTTACAGCGCCTATGTGCTGGCCCGGCTGGGCAAGGCGCCGCTCGCTACCCTACGCCTTGTCTGGGAGCAGCAGGCCGATCACGCCCGCTCCGGTTTGCCGCTGCTCCACCTCTCGCTGGCGCTCTCGGCCATGGGGGATGAGCAGAACGCCGCCAAGGCCCTCAGCCGGGCATTGGCGACCGAGCGCGGTGACGACTATCTGGGGGATTACGGCTCGCCGCTACGCGATCAGGCCCTTGAGCTCTCCTTGCTGCGCCAGCACAAGCTGGCGGCGGATCGCTGGCCAGCCCTCAGTGCCAAGGTGGTCGATACTCTGGCCCACCGTCAGTGGCTCAGCACCCAGGAGCGGCTCGCCCTGTTGCGACTCGCCCGCGTCGATCCGGCCATCGACTGGCAGGCCAAGGTAACTTCCTCTCTTGGCAGTGGATCCCTGAGCGGTTCGGCTCCGCTGCAGCTGAGCGCCCCCGAGGCACTGGCGGCCAGCGCCGTCACCAACGAGGGCAAGGGCTCCCTCTATGTGCAGCGCACTCTGGTAGGCTACCCCGAACAGGCTCCGGTACGGATCAGCAAGGGGATGAGCGTGACCCGCAGCTGGTTCAATAGCGACGGTCAGCCGTTTGATCCCGCCAAGGTGAAGGTGGGCGATCTGGTAGTGGTGCGGCTCAATGTCAGCAGTGAATCGGCGGTGCCCGATGCCCTGCTGGTGGAGATGGTGCCCGCCGGCTTCGAGCTGGAGAACCCGGCCCTTGGCAACAGCATCAAGCTGGAAGAGCTCTCCATCGAGGGGAAACCGGCGTGGCAGAGCGAGTGGAACGACTATCTCAAGCATCAGGAGTTTCGCGACGACCGCTACACGGCGGCGCTGGATCTGAGCGAGGGGAGCAACCAGCAGCTGGTCTACCTGATGCGGGCGGTGACGCCGGGTCGCTATCAGGTGCCGCCGACCCAGGTGGAGGATATGTACCGGCCCGAGCTGCGGGCTGTGGGTGAGGATATCCATGAGGTGCGTATCTCTGAGTAACGAACCCTCCCTTGAGCGGGTTTGCCCGCTCACTTTCTGGCAGCGTGGCTGGCTGAAATTAGGCCGCAGTGGTCGCGCTGGCTGGCGCTGGCTTGGTCGCCTGCCACGCTGGCTGCGTTTCTCGGTGCTGGGCGTTGTAGCACTGCTCCTGTCATTGCTGGCGCTGGATCGACTCTTCCCGCCGCCGCCACTCGACCCGGCCTACGCGCGGGTGGTGCTCGACATGAAGGGGCGGCCGCTGCGCGCCTTTGCCGATACCAGCGGCGTGTGGCGCTATCCTGTGACCCTGGAGCAGGTCTCCCCCCGCTATATCGAGGCATTGCTTGGCTACGAGGATCGCCATTTCTGGCGTCATCCCGGGGTCAATCCGGTGGCCATGGTGCGCGGGATCTGGCAGTGGCTGCGTTACGGGCGCGCCGTGTCGGGCGGTTCGACCCTCACCATGCAGGTGGCCCGCCTTATCGAGCCCTACCACAGGAGTGTGCCCGGCAAGCTGCGTCAGATGGCGCGCGCGCTGCAGCTGGAGTGGCACTATGACAAGCGCACCTTGCTCACCGTCTACCTCAACCGGGCGCCCTTTGGCGGCAATCTGGAGGGGGTGCAGGCGGCCAGTTTTGCCTATCTCGGCAAGAGCGCAGCCAAGCTGACTTATGCCGAGGCGGCGCTGTTGGCGGTGCTGCCGCAGGCCCCCAGCCGCAACCGGCCGGATCGCCACCCCGAGCGGGCCCGCGCAGCCCGCGACAAGGTGATGCAGCGACTGGTAGCGCAGGGTGTCTGGCCCGAGCGGGTGTGGTTGGAGGGACGCATCGAGCCGGTGCTGGCTCGCGGTCACTTCACGCCGATGGAGGCGCCGCTGTTTGCCCGCCTCGCCGCCGACCATCAGGCCGGGGAGCTGGTGCACACCACCATAGACGGGGATCTGCAGCGTTGGCTGGAGGGGCGGGTAGCGAGCTATATCCGCCGCTTCCCGGAGCAGACCTCAGCGGCGTTGCTCTTGGTCGACAACCAAACCATGGCGGTGCGCGCCTATGTGGGCAGCGCCGAATATGGCAACCTGCGCCGCCACGGTTACCTCGACATGGTGCAGGCGATCCGCTCTCCCGGCTCTACGCTGAAGCCCTTTATCTACGGTCTGGCGATGGATGAGGGGCTGGTGCATTCGGCTTCTCTGCTCTCCGATGCGCCAAGGCTCGGCTCGGATTATCGCCCCGCCAACTTTTCCGGTGCCTTTCAGGGGCCGGTGAGGCTCGCTCAGGCGCTGCAGCAATCCCTCAACGTACCGGCGGTGCAGGTGCTGGAGGCGCTCGGGCCCGACAAGCTGGTCAGCCGCCTCGACAACGCCGGGGTGCGGCTGGCGCTCTCCGACAAACCCAATCCGGCCATAGCGCTGGGGGCGGCGGGCATTCGGCTTGAGCAGCTGGTGGCGCTCTACAGCTCGCTGACCCGGCAGGGGCAGGTGGCCATGCCGGTCTGGCTGGCGGGGCAGCGAGCGGTGTCGCGCCCCTTGCTGAGTCCGGGGGCGGCCTGGATCATCTGGCAGATATTGAGCGCGCAGGGGCGGGCTGATCAGCCCTTTGCCAGTGAAGCGACCGGCAGGGTCAACCGACTAGCCTGGAAGACCGGCACCAGCTACGGCTATCGCGACAGCTGGGCGATGGGGGTCTCCGGTCGCTGGACTATCGGTGTCTGGCTGGGGCGCCCCGACGGAACCCCTATGCCCGGCTTTTACGGCCAGAGTGCGGCGGTGCCGCTGCTGCTCTCGGTCTACTCGCGGCTGGCCGACAACAGCCCTCTGCCGATGCAGCCCAATACGGTCAGCGAAGCGGAGATCTGCTGGCCGCTGGGGCGCAAGGCCAGTGCGACCCTGCCAGAGGCCTGTCTGCAGCGCCAGAGCGCCTGGTTGCTGGAAGGGCGCGATCCTCCCACCTTGCCGGATCCCATGGATTGGCCCTCGCCGCTGCGCCAGGTCGCGCTCACTGCCGACGGCAAGCCGACGCTGACCCGTTGCCAGGATGCGGCGCAATCCGGTTTTAGAGCGCTCTGGCCGCTGTCGCTGGAGCCGTGGCGCACGCCCGGCGAGCGGCGTCAGGCGCTGCTTGCCAGCAGCTGCGCGGGGGAGGGGCAGAGCGCCGAGCTGCAGGCCCCCATTCGCATCCTGGCGCTGGGGGAGGGCAATCTTATCCGCAGCCAGCGCTACCGGTTGCAGCCCAGGGTGCTGGGGGGCGTTGGCAAGCCGGCCTGGTTTCTCAACGGCCAGCGGCTGCGCTGGGACGGGGATCAGGTGTTGAGTGAGGCCGGTCGCTACCAGCTGGTGGTGGTGGACGAGGCGGGTAACAGCGATCGCATCGAGTTTCGGCTGGAAAACCCCTCCTGAGGGGGCTCCATGGCAGGCGCCAGAATATTGACGGCATCGGGGATGGCTCCGATGCCAGGGGTTATCCACCTTCGGCTGGGCGCCGACCGGCTCAGGGCTTGACCTGGCCCAACCGGGTGAAGAAGTGCTGACTCTTGCGCTGGTGGAAGTGGCTCTTTTTGATGGGGTGAAACACCAGGGGGCTGTCCGGGTGGCTCGCCTTGAGGCGGTGGATCATCGCCATGGCGGGCAGGCTGGTGCTGATCAGGGTGGTGAGCGGCAGGCTGACCGTCTCGGGCCCCAGCAGCGGGTTGAGCCCCTGCTGTGCCTGCTCGAAACGGGTCAGCACGGCGGGCTCGGCGTAGCCGCTGCCCAGCATGGCGAGCAGGGCGTCGAGCGCCTGATGAAACTCGGCCAGCTGTTGGCGAAAACCGCTGCGCCCGCGCAGGGCAATAAGCTCTGCAACGGGGATCTCGCTTAAGTTGGCGGGCACTCGCAGCGGGATCTCGAGGTGGAAGCAATCCTGGCCGCCTCTGTTGTGGTAGCGGGACTCGAGCAGATGGAGCAGCCGGTCCAGATAGTCGTGATCCGTAATCAAGGCCCCCTCATTGGCGAGTGCCCACTCGCGGGCGAGCCGCATGGAGATCAGGTTG
Organism: Aeromonas sanarellii; assembly: GCF_000820085.1. Classification (GTDB taxonomy): domain Bacteria; phylum Pseudomonadota; class Gammaproteobacteria; order Enterobacterales; family Aeromonadaceae; genus Aeromonas; species Aeromonas sanarellii. The sequence goes on along the minus strand of NZ_CDBN01000025.1, from coordinate 30,536 downwards.
GCAAAGCGGCGCGCCATCCTGAACCCGCCCTCCTCCAGGCTGGCAAAACCGTGAGCCAGACAAAAGCCGTGCAGCCGCTCCAGCCCCGCTTGGGCCGGACAGAAGCAGTCGTGATTGGCCGGCATGCGCCAGCGACCGATCAACTCCTTGTTGCCAAACACCTTGTGGCGGACGAAGTCGGGGGCAACCAGGCCGGTAATCTGGTTCTCGAGCTGGGGCGTGATGGCGGCGAAGAAGGCGGGTGCTGGCGGTTCGGCCAGCAGGTCGGTCTGCCGGCGCAGGGTCTCCAGCAGGGCGGTGAGGCCGCTCTTTTCACTGACGGTGAAGACGAAGGCGAGCCGCTCCAGATAGAGCAGGGCAAACTTGAGCCAGAGTTCATCCCGCACTTCCATGCCGGGGTAGTAAATATGGGTTTTCATGGGTGCCGTGTTGCCGGGGCGCAGGCTGGGGAATATACGCAAGATGGCCAGGGTGCGGCAAACATTGCGTGGGGGAATGTGAGCGGCCGCTCATCCAGTAGGCGCTGGCCACAAAGTTCTGATATAATTCGCGCCCTTAAATCGAGGCCACCCGAGTCAATACCATGAAGTTCATTATCAAGCTGTTCCCGGAAATCACCATCAAGAGCAAGTCGGTTCGCCAGCGCTTCATCAAGATACTGCAGGGCAACATCCGCAATGTCCTGCGCCGCTTCGACGACGATGCCCGGGTGCGGATGGACTGGGACAAGCTGATCGTGAGCTCCCGTAACGACCAGTTCCGCGAGCAGGCCATCGAAGCGCTCGCCTGCATCCCCGGCATCCAGGCCTTCCTCGAGGTGCAGGCCAGCAAGTTTACCGACCTGCACGACATCTTCGAGCAGGTGAAAGCCGTCTGGGGTGACCAGCTCGAAGGCAAGACCTTCTGCGTGCGCGCCAAGCGCCACGGGAAGCACGAGTTCTCTTCGCTGGAGATCGAGCGCTACGTGGGTGGCGGCCTGAACCAGCACTGCGTGAGCAACGGCGTGCGCCTCAAGAACCCGGACGTGAAGATCAACCTCGAGATCGACGGCGAGGAGCTCTTCATCGTCAGCGCCATCCATCAGGGCCTGAGCGGCATGCCCATCGCGACTCAGGAAGATGTGCTGAGCCTGCTCTCCGGCGGTTTTGACTCCGGTGTGGCCTCCTTCCAGTTCATCAAGCGCGGCTGCCGCGTGCACTACTGCTTCTTCAATCTGGGCGGTGCGGCTCACGAGATCGGCGTCAAGCAGGTGGCCTATCACCTGTGGAACCGCTTCGGCTCTTCCCATCGGGTGCGTTTCACCGCGGTGGACTTCGAGCCCGTGGTGGCCGAGATCCTTGAGAAGATCGACAACGGTCAGATGGGGGTGGTGCTCAAGCGGATGATGATGCGCGCCGCCGCCAAGGTGGCCGACGAGTTCCAGATCCCGGCCCTGGTGACCGGCGAGTGCGTGGGCCAGGTCTCCAGCCAGACCTTGACCAACCTGAACGTCATCGACCGGGTGACCGACAAGGTGATCCTGCGCCCCCTCATCACCTGGGACAAGCCGGACATCATCGGCGAAGCCCGTCGCATCGGCACCCTGGAGTTCGCCGAGACCATGCCGGAGTATTGCGGCGTCATCTCCAAGAAACCGACCGTGAAGGCCGAGCTCTCCCGCATCGAGGCGGAAGAGGCCAACTTCGACTTCGCCATTCTGGACAAGGTGGTGGCCGAGGCCCGTTACCTCGATATCCGCCGCATCGGTGAGGAGACCGCCGCCGAGGTGCAGGAGGTGGAGACCACGGCCGCGACCGGTGATGACGAGGTGATCCTGGATATCCGCTCCGTGGAGGAGCACGACGAGAAGCCGCTGGTGGTGGAAGGGCGCGAGGTGCTGCACATCCCCTTCTTCAAGCTGGCCACCGCCTTTGGCGATCTGCCGCAAGAGAAGACCTACCTGCTCTACTGCGATCGCGGCGTGATGAGCAAGTTGCAGGCGCTTTACCTCAAGGAGAAGGGCTTTGCCAACGTCAAGGTCTATCGTCCCTGAGCGGTCGACCCTCGCCCATAAAAAATCCGGCCAAGGCGCCGGATTTTTTATTTCACTTCCATGGATGCAGAGGGTCAAGGATAGGGAACCGGGGTAAAGGTCTCCTGGCCCTGGCAGCGCCAGCCCATCTCCGCCTGACGCATCTGCCACAGGTTGTTGCTGCGAAACAGGGTCAGGATATAGAGCATGTCGTTCCGCTGGCCATCGAGAGCCACCGAAAGCACGAGATCGTTGTCCAACTGCTGGGCATGGATGCGGGTGGGGACGTCTTCATGGCCCACGAAGCGGCGAGCCACCTCGCGATAGTCGTTGACCCAGCCTTGCTGATTGCTGCTCGCCTGACGGATCTGCTGGTTGAACTGCTGCACCGGGGTGGATGCCAGACGCCCGAACAGGGTCTGTGCCCCCGCATGAGCCGCCGCCACCATCATCAGCGTCAGCGTGGTAATGAGCCCAAGTTTTTGCATGAGGTATTCCGGCTTGAAACGACCCCTGTATGACAACAGAAAAGCCGACTTGGTTCAATCTTGTCCCTGTCGGGATGGGATCTCGCCCACTCCGGCGTTCCTCAGTTGCGCTGCAGCGAGAAGGTGGGCAGGGAGAGATGCCAGTAGATGGCCGCCACCCGCAGGCCGAATACCCCCAGCATGCTGATGAGCATGGCGCTCACCCTGTCCACTCCCACTTCCAGCGACAGGGTATAGAGGATGCCCCCCAGGATGCAGGCGGTGGCGTAGATCTCCTTTTGCAGCACCATGGGCACCTCCCGGGCCAGCACGTCCCGGATCATGCCACCCGCGACGCCGGTCATGGTCCCCATGATCACCGCAATGAGCCCGGGTGTGCCGAAATTGAGCGCCTTCTGGGCCCCGATCACGGTAAAGAGTGCGAGACCGAAGGCGTCCGCCACCGGCAGCACATACCAGGGCATGCGGCGAGGCAACTTGACCATCCACATGCCGACGAGGGCCGTGGCGATCACCACCCAGATGTAGAGAGGGTCGCGAACCCAGAACACCGGGGTCGCCCCCAGGATCATGTCGCGGATGGTGCCGCCACCGATGGCAGTCACCGCGGCCAGCACCATGACGCCAAAGCCGTCCATTCTGAGACGACCCGCCACCAGGACCCCCGAAAACGCGAATACCGCAGTACCAAACATGTCGCTGATGTAAACGATCTGCTCAACCAGAGTCTGCATGGAGAACAACTCACGTCCAATAGATGATGGGGCGGCGATTTTAGGGGCAAGCCGTGGGGATGAGCAATGCTGGCGTGCAAAAGTGGGAGCCAGCGCCGGTTTCTGGGAGACGGGTGGAGAGTGACCACAACGCCATGTCTGGTGCGGGGCCCGGGCCTCTGCTCGTGGGTGTGCAGCGCACCATGGCAAAAAACTCCGATTTTTTTCTCAAGAGTGGGGGATAGAGGCCGATATATAGGTTAGGCGGCAATTACTGCCATAAAGGCAGAAAAAAGAAATTAAAGTCTTACTAAAAGACGCCGTTAACTAAACATATCAGGCACAAAACAAAATAAAGCCTGAGTGAATTAAAGTTAAATTTTAATAGCTTAGGAGAAGAATCATGAGTCTGTATATCAATACCAACGTTTCATCGCTCAACGCCCAGCGTAACATGATGAACAGCACCAAATCCCTGGACACCTCTTACACCCGTCTGGCCTCCGGCCTGCGAATCAATACTGCCAAGGACGATGCGGCAGGTCTGCAGATCTCCAACCGTCTGACCTCCCAGATCAACGGTCTGGATCAGGGTAACCGCAACGCCAACGACGGCATCTCCGTCGCTCAGACCGCCGAAGGGGCCATGGATGAAGTAACCTCCATGCTGCAGCGTATGCGTACCCTGGCTCAGCAATCTGCGAACGGTTCAAACAACTCTGATGACCGTACTGCACTGCAACAGGAATACAGCCAACTGATGACGGAAATTGATCGCGTCGCCAAAGACACCACCTTCGGTGGGCAGAACCTGCTTAACGGCGGTTATGTCGGCTCCTTCCAGGTCGGTGCCGATGCTGGTCAAACAATCACCTTCAGAATGACCACGGCTTTCACCATTGACGGTATTGCATCGGCAACTAAAGGCAGCGCCACCGTCTCGACGGGAACAGGCAAAGAACCCTATGCCGTGGACAAGACAGCAGGGACTGCCGTTACTGCTGCAGATGTGAAGACCATCTCGCAAGCAAGCAGTGCCCAACTGGCGATGGCTAACTTGGACTTTATGATCCAGGCGGTGGATAGCAAGCGTGCCGAGTTGGGGGCCGTGCAAAACCGCTTCGATTCAACCATTCGCAACCAGTCCAACATTTCGGAAAACGTGACTGCCGCGCGCTCCCGGATCCGTGATGCAGACTTTGCGGTCGAGACCGCCAATATGACCAAGCAGAATATTCTGCAACAGGCGGCTTCAAGCATACTGTCGCAAGCCAACCAGCGCCCGCAGTCTGCACTCTCCCTGTTACAGGGCTAAATTAAATATCCGAGAAAAAGAAAAGGGCGGTTGTTCAGGCCGCCCTGGTAAACAAGATGGAACAATGGGGTGTTCGGATTTACGCCTTGTTCTATCTAAAGAGAAGTTCTCTTATTGGTATACCCCTCGAGTGTTGCCCAGATCGTTCACTCTGTCATCCTCGAGGTTGTTCTCCTGAGCGTAAGCTCTTCTTTGGCCGACTTTGTCGGCCTTTTTTATGGGCGCCAGAAACCTGGCGGCAAAAGTAATAAGCATAATTTGTGCCAACTAAAATGGTGATCTTGGCTTTTATGGAGGGGACCAATAGCACAGATGAAGAAGGGCGCAGTGATCATGGCTTCTACTGCCGTTTCCGTCTCGGGCGGACAATGCTTGCCACTTTGCTGAGCATTGCGGCAATAAATTTCCTAAAGCTTTCGAAGGGGCTGCCGTTACAGAGTGTGAAGCAAATTGAGGGGTGTTCGGAAATCCAACATTTGCGCAACTGCGGGTCCGATGTACGTTCAAACAGAGGGCCCGCCAGATGGAGCAGTCCGTTCAAACTGTCCATCTGAACGGTGGGATCCTGACTGTATCGACAGCAGAGCCCGCAGTTTCTTGTTCATCAGGAGAGATCTTTTATGGCTATGTATATCAATACCAACACATCATCATTGAACGCTCAGCGTAACTTGATGAACACCAATAAATCGTTGGATACTTCTTACACCCGTCTGGCCTCCGGTCTGCGCATCAACACGGCAAAAGACGATGCGGCGGGTCTGCAGATCTCTAACCGTTTGACCTCCCAAGTCAACGGTCTGGACCAGGGGAACCGTAACGCCAACGACGGTATCTCCGTTGCCCAGACCGCTGAAGGTGCCATGGATGAAATCACTTCCATGCTGCAACGTATGCGTACCCTGGCCCAGCAATCTGCCAACGGCTCCAACAACTCCGATGACCGTAACGCACTGCAGCAGGAATACGATCAACTGACCACGGAGATCGATCGTATCTCCAGCGATACCACGTTTGGTGGCCAGAAGCTGCTGGATGGTAGCTACAAAGGGTCCTTCCAGGTGGGTGCAGATGCCGGTCAGACCATCACCTTCAAGATGACCTCAGCTTTCACCATCAGCGGTATCGCCTCTGCTACCAAGGGCAGTGCGACCGTCGCGACAGGGACAGGGAAAGAGCCGTATAGCGTGACTAATGGAAGCGGTCCTGTAGATGTTGCGAATATGAATTCCATTACCACGGCAAGTGCTGCTCAATCTGCCATGGCGAACTTGGACTTTATGATCAAGGCGGTTGACAGCAAGCGGGCTGAGCTGGGGGCGGTACAGAACCGATTCGATTCCACTATCCGTAACCAATCCAACGTTTCCGAGAACCTGAGTGCCGCTCGTTCTCGTATCCGCGATGCGGACTTTGCGACCGAAACCGCCAACATGACCAAACAGAATATCCTGCAACAGGCTGCCTCCAGCATCCTGGCCCAGGCCAACCAGCGTCCACAATCAGCCCTGTCTCTGCTCGGCTAAGGTCGTCAGCCTGACAGGCTAATTGAAATGGGAGAGAGAAGATGACAACAGAACTGGGCAACTTGTCATCTGCCAGTGGCTCTTCCGTACAGCTAAGTGACAAGAGCGGCCAAGTGGCCGCTCAATTGCTTTCTGGCGGGGTGGAAGATGCCGGCGCTGCACATCAGCAAGGCAAACAAGGGTCAAAGCAGTTGACGCCTTCGATGCAACAGAGCCAAGCAGATATTGAGAAACAGGTACAGAACTTGCAGGAGTTCGGTCAATTACAGGGATGGACGGTCAATTTCAGCGTGGAGAAAGAGCTTGAGCAGGTAGTGATCAAAGTCATGGATGCTGAGACGAAATCAATGATCCGTCAGATCCCTAGTGAAGAATTGATTGCTATCAACAAGCGGATCCAGGCTTTACGCCAAGGAGAGGCCGGAGCCAATCCCAGGATAGGTTTGTTGTTCGACAGCGAGATATGAACCGGTCATCGTGAATGAGGAGGCAAGACAATGGCAACGATAACGTCGGCAGGTGCCGGGTCTGGTATCAATCTGGAGAGTGTAATTTCCGCCAGTCTGGACGCCAGAAAGGCACAGATCCAGCAACCGATCATTACCAAGAAGACAAACGCCCAGATCACTCTGTCTGGAGTGGGTCAGCTAAAATCAGCCATTGCTTCTTATGTCACTTCCCTCAAAGAGATGGCTAAGACGGATGCGTTCAACAAGCGTGCCGTCAACATCACTCAGGACAAGGACAACCCTGTCCTCAAGGTGGAGAGCAAGGCTGGCTCCTCCAATGGTCAGTACAATATCACCGTCAATAAACTGGCAACGACCAGCAAGTTTGAAGGGACCTTTGACAGCTCCACCGATCCCCTGATCACCGAAGATGGCACCCTGACCTTCAAAGCCGGGGACAAGACGTTCTCCGTGGATGTCAAAGCCGGTGATTCGCTGCAGAGCGTACGCAAGAAGATCAATAACCATGGTGATAACTTCGGTCTGACAGCCAACATCATCAACACCTCGGATGGCAAGGCCAAGCTGGTGATGGATTCTGGTGTGAGCGGCACTGGCAAGGATCTGCAGATCAGTGGCAACACGACCGGCCTGAGCAACTTTGCCTCCTCCTTGACTCAAACCCAGCCCGCAAGCAGTGCCGAGATCAGTGTCGATGGCAGCACGTTGACCAGTGATACCAATACCTTCGATGGCACCATCATGGGCTTGAAAGTCACAGTGCTGCGTGAGTCAGATAAAGAGACTGATGGCACCAAGAAATCCAACAAGGTAGATATATCGACCGATAAAGATGGCATCAAGGCCATGGTCAAGAGCTTTATCGATGGCTATAACAGCCTGGTGAGCAAGACAGAAGCCTTGGGCAAGCGCAATACCATGGTGGCTGGTCAGAGCAAGGATGATGGAGGGGCTCTCGCTGGTGACTCGGTTACTCGCAGTGTGACCAACCTGATGAGTAATACCATCATCTCTCCTTCTGATAATTCGAGTACCTTCTCCACTATTTTCCAGCTGGGTGTGAAGATGGACAACAAGGGAGTTCTCTCCCTTGATAGTGAGAAGTTTGATGAGGCGCTGGACAAAAACTTTGAGCAGGTTGTCGCCATCTTTGGTGGTGAGAATGGGGTTGCGGGTAAAATGGCCACAGCACTGGAAGATTACTCCAAAACTGGCGGTTTACTGGCTCAGCGAGAAGACTCGCTTAATGCAGATCTACGTACCCTGGCCCAAAAAGAAGCGGATGCTTCTGCTCAACTGGTGAAATATGAAGCCAGTTTACGTGCGCGCTATGGTGGCCTGGACACCCTGCTGGCCAAGATGAATCAATCAGCGTCTTACTTGAGTCTTATTAATACCTCTGGCTCTTCATCTTCCTGATTAATCTCCATCACAATCCCGCATGAGGGGAGTTGTCATGTATCGCAAAAATATAAAAGCCTATACCACTCAAAATTTGCAGGCCGAGATGGCGGTAGCGGATCCTTACCGTGTTATCCAATTGATGATGCAAGGTTGTGTCGAACGTCTTGCCCAGTCAAAAGGGGCGATCGAACGCAAAGATTTCGAAGGCAAGTCCGTCGCTATTTCAAAGTGCATGGCGCTCATCAATGGCTTGCAGGATGCGTTGGATCTCTCATATGGCAAGGTGCCGGAAGATCTGTTTGCCCTCTATGACTACATGAAGCAGCGTTTGCTGGATGCCAGCCGTAATATGGATCCTGCTCCTTTGGATGAAGTCGGTCAGCTGATGTTGACCATCAAGAGCGGCTGGGATGCCATTCCGGTAGAAGAGCGAGCGCAAGCACTTGCCCGCCAGCAATCGGAGAAGGTCGAGTGATGTCTATTGACCTAGCGGAGCTCCATGCCCTGGGTGAAAGGATCCGCAGCATTCTGACGATGAGTCCTCTCAGCGAGATTGAAGCTTTGATGGATACATATTTGGCTGGATTGGATGAGCATATTGGCGGGGTGGGAGCACGGGATCTTAAAAGTGAGCAGCGGCAAGTGTTGTTGCAGTTCAAAGAGTTGTTGGCCTTGGTGGAAAGAGAGAGAAGCCAAACAGAAACCGAGCTGTTGAGTCTGTCGAAGGCTGGGCGAGCTACCGAGTTGTATAAGAAACACGCAGGATAACGATTGATGGATATCGCACAGAAGATTGGCGAAGTAGAGGCAGAGCTTTCTCGGCTGGGTCAGCAACATGAACAAGAAGCGGCGATGGCCCAGATGTTGCCAGTACGCTTTCAAGAGAACATGGATGCTTTCAAGAAGTACATGCCAGATATTCATGACTTTTTCGTGGATTATCAATCGGCGCGTCCATTTCGCTTCTTCTGCAATGAAAATGGCATTCCCAATATTCTGTGGCTGGATACGGAAATGGCTCTCTATGGTGAAGATCCCTTCGCCGATGCACTGGCCCAAATTACTGAAGTGCTCGACCAGAGTACCTTGCAATGTATCGACTTCGCCTCACAGTGGTATTTTGACGATCAAATCCATATCAAGTACAACAATGAAATTTCAAAGCTGAAGCAGAGAGCTAACCAGGGCAGCCCACTGCTCAAAGATGCACTGCATACGGATATCCCCTTATCATTGATGTATGGCATAGGACTGGGTTATCAACTGGGCTATCTTTACGAGCGATGCAAGGTAAGGAATTTATTTGCTTTTGAACCAGACCTTGATCTGTTCTATGCATCCTTATTCTGTTTTGATTGGCATGCCTTGCTGACATATATGGAGCAAGAGTTCCTGACCTTGCATTTATTCATCGGTGTTGATGAGAAATTGCTGGCTGCGGACATGATGGAGGCCTTGCATCGCAAAGGAGCTTTTTGGTCTGCTGCATATTTTTCCTTCCGTCACTACCACTCCCCCAAGTTGGATACACTTATCCAGCAGGTCGAAAATGAATTTTACCTGCTCAGAACCGGTTGGGGGTTTTTCGACGACAACGTGTATGCATTGGCCCACAGTCATACACACCTTCAAGACGGTACCCCGTTCTTGAAACGAGAGCGAGATACCGGGTTGGCTGCGACCTTGCCTGTTTTTGTGGTAGGCAATGGCCCTTCACTGGATCAAAGTATCGATTTCATCCGGCAACATCAGCATCAGGCCATCATTATTGCCTGTGGCACGGCGGTGAGTGCGCTCCACAAGGCCGACATTAAGCCAGATATTTATGTTGCCGTAGAACGAACCAAGAGTTCGGCAGATTTCCTGCGTATTCTGAATGCAGACGACTTCATCAAAGACTGCGTCTTTCTGAGTGTGGATGTCATCCATCCGGAGTGCAAAGGCTTCTTCCGCAAAACGGGGATCGCGTTCAAACCCAATGAACCCATGTACAAAATATTGTCCACCCGTTTTGGATCTGAATTTGAGTTCGAGGCTATTCAATACTCCAACCCCTTTGTGGGAAATACAGGGCTAAATTATGCAGCGCTGTTGGGGTTCAAAGAAATATATCTGTTTGGTATTGATAATGGCTATAAGTCGGCGGATAAACATCATTCCAAATTGAGCCTTTATTACAATGATAAACAAGAGGCAAAATACCAACAAAACCTGAAGGATACCTTTCCTGCTCCGGCCAATTTTGGCGGAGAAGTTCGGATAAACCATCTGTTTGGGCTGGCGATCCATAATATGGAACAGGTGTTAGCCACTTCTCCTGAGGTGCATTGCATCAACAGTAGTGATGGTGCTTATATCGAAGGGGCTTGTCCTCTGCGTGTAGAAACATTGACGCCGAGATGGTCTGCTATTGACAAGCACGCCGTAGTTGATGAGCTCATGACTAATTGCTTCCAACCATTTGATGTGACCAGCATTGATTTCCAGGCTGCCATCAACGTGCCGTTGTTCCATGAAATAATCGAGAAGTTGCGCTATGACTGGCAGAGTGTGGATCGTGAACATAATGCCATCCAACTGATGATGCAACGACATCACGATTACTTGCTCTATCTTTTGATGAGCAAAGAGGGGCATTTGTATCGGGTCTTAATTGGCTCGCTTAACTATTTCTACGCCAACATCATCAGCCTGATGCTTGCAGAGATGAATAGTGATGGGGCTGGGCTTGCCGAAAAACTGGGCGTTGCCATCGGCATTCTGGAGCAGTTCTTTGATGATGCGAAGAGCATCTATGCTGATGCCCTAGAGCGGCATGATACTGCCTATTTTGTGGGATTGAACGTATTCAAATAGGCATGCAGGAGAGGGCCTGAACATTGATCACAGGCCCTCTTGTCCTCTTATTTTATCGAGTCCAACAGCATCACGAGTTCACCTTCCAACCAGTCGGCCAATCCCAGCCAGTCACCATGTTCCTGACAAGCCAGCATGGCTGCGACAATGGTGGCGATATTCGCATGTTGCGACACAGGAACTGTGGTAAGTACTTTCTCAATCAAAACAGGCAAATGCTGTGCACTTTCCAGATGATGACCCAGTCGGAAGCGCTGGGCCAGGTTGATGCATTCTTGTCGTCGATTCATGACACAAACTCCGGATGGTAACGACTCCCCAGGATCGCGGCTCCATCACGGCTGGTATTCCAGAAACGAATCTGCGGATGCTTGGCTATGTAACGTTCCAGCTCAATCTGATAGGTGGTGAAATTGGGGTTTGTGACCACTCGATGACCGTGGCCATCCAGCGTCCAGCCGAACGTCTGGTGAGCGGTTGGCCCGAGTGCGCCATCCTGCCAGCCTGTGTGGGTCTGCCCACCCGGAAAAGCGAAGTCGCAACCCAGCAGGATGATATCGCTGCAACCCATCTTGACGGCGAGATCGACAGCAGGATGAAGGACACTACCGCCTTGATGCAGTACCCCTTTAGGCTGTGTCTCGCGCAGATCCTGATACATGGGACTGATGGAGTATGCGGTGAGTCTTGGCCCGGGCCAGCTGTTCAATGTGGCGTTAGGTACCATGGGGGTATAAACCAGCGGCACTGTGATGAGGCCGTCGCTGGCCAGATGATCTTGGGCCAAGCGATCGTCGATGCAGACGACCAGATGAGGGGTGATGTGATGCTGCCTTAACGGCGCCACTGCGGTATCAACACAGATCAGTTGCCATTTTGGATGGCAGTGAAGCAATGCTGCCAGTCTGGGAAGATGGTGCTGCAGTGTCGGGCCACTGGCGATGATCACTGCCGTCCCGTGAGGGGCCGAATCAAACAGGCTGGCGACGTCACCGTCCGCACGGATCAGTGGCAGGTTTTCAGCGAGCCGGGTCTGAACACGCGCTGAGTCCGGTGCGAACCTCAACTTGGTATACTCGGCAGATATTTCACTGATCAATCTGCCACGGATGCGGCTGGCTGCTGTCTCAGCCAGCTCCAGTTCACTCGGTATGGCGAAGAAGGGCAGTGTGATTTCAGTTTCATCACTGGCCAGACTGAGTTGGAGCCTGGGATCCTGTAGCCACTTCCATTCCAGCAATGCTAGGAGCAGTGTAAACAAGGTGTGGTTCAGAATGTGAATATGTAGTCGTTTCAGATCAGGGCGGGCCAGTAAAAGGGGAGGCAGATCCCCAAGGCCAGTCCCATAGAGATGCAGTTCGCGAGCATTCGGCAGACTGTTGGCCTGCAGTTGTGCCTCTGCCTCCCGGTCGTGGCGGCTGGTGAGTTGGATGCCATTGACCAGCAGGGTGCTGCCGCTTCCCTCGCAAAGCTCCACTTGAAAGTCGCCCAGCTGGGCCGTCGCCAAGGCACCTGCCAGCGTCGGCCAGCGTGCTTCGATGATCGCAAGCTGATGGAGGAGGAGTTCTTCATTCATCGCATGCAACCCATACCCAGCTCAGTGGTTGATTGGCGCTCATATCACGGGTGACCCGCTTGCCGAGCAGTCGATCGTAATCGGCAGGAGGGAGGCCGAGGGCGGGACGCACCGATTTGATATGCTCGGTGGTGAGACGCTCCCCTGCTGCAATATCCTTGATCAGGTAGAGGGAGCGGCGAAATTCGCGATTGGTCTGCTCGCTCTGGGTGAGTTTATAGTCAGCTACCCCCAGGGCGGCGTGGGCCGTGTTGACCGAACGTATCAACTCGGCCAATTCGTCGGGCTCCATGGAGAAAGCACAATCCGGTCCGCCGTCGGCGCGGGCCAGGGTGAAGTGCTTCTCGATGAGGGTCGCCCCGAGGGCGGTGGCAGCAATGGCGGTTGCGGAGCCTAAGGTGTGGTCCGAGAGCCCGACTTCAACGCCAAAACGTTGGCGCAACAGGGGGATGGTGCGCAGGTTGTACTCGGCTGCAGGTGCCGGATAGCCGCTGACGCAGTGCAGCAGGGCCAGCTGGCCGTTGCCGTGCTTGAGTGCCATCTCGACCGCGGCGGCGATCTCGGCCTCGTTCGCCATGCCGGTGGACATGATGAGTGGCTTGCCGGTCTGGGCGGCGTAGCGGATGAGGGGCAAGTCCACCAGCTCGAAGGAGGCGATCTTGTAGGCCGGGCAGTCGAGGGATTCCAGCAGATCCACCGCGCTGAAGTCGAACGGACTGCTGAAGACCGTCAGCCCCAGCTCGCGCCCCTTGGCAAACAGGGCCTGATGCCACTCCCAGGGGGTGTGTGCCCACTGGTAGAGATCGTACAGGCTGTGACCATCCCAGAGACCGCCGTGGATCTGGAATTCGGGCCGATCGCTTCTGAGGGTGATGGTGTCGGGCCGATAGGTCTGCAGCTTGACCGCACTGGCCCCGGCCTCCTTGGCGGCGGTCATGATGGCCAGTGCACGCTCCAGGTTGCCGTTGTGGTTGGCCGACAGCTCGGCGATCACAAAGGGAGCCTGTGCCGGGCCGATGGATTGATGGGCGATCTGCATCTGTGTTCAGACTCCTGTGCCAAGTTGCCAGCCTTGCGGCGCCGGTTGCCAGGGGGCAGGGGGCGCTATCTGCGGTGGCTCGGCAAGATAGAGGGGAAATTGGGAGAAAATTGTCTGCAAGCGATGTGCCAGCTCTTGCCACTCCGTGGGTTGAAGTGGCCGGGCGGCCTGCCATGTCAGCCGCTGACCGTTCAGGGTCAGGGTGAGCAGTGGCTGGTCATCATGAAGTAATTGCCACTGTTGACCACCCGGTAACAGCTGATAATCCGATTGTTGCAACAACCAGGCGGTGAGCCGATCCAGTCCCAACCCGTCCACCTGTTGCTGGCCGCGGCGGTGGTAGTCGTCTGACTGTTGTTCCAGCCGTTGCAGAGCCTGCAGCAGCCGCTCAGGCTCGGCCAGCTCGCTCAGGGTCAGCCGCTCGGCCAGCTGAAAGCGGGCGATCACTTGGTCGTTGAACTGCTGGTTGTCGACGATGGGCACCGCCAGGGTCGGCAGGCCGAGACAGGCCCGCTCCCAGGTCATGCCGCCGGCGGCGCCGATGGCGAAGTCGTGCCGGCTCATCAGGTCGGCCATCTGGTTGCTCTGGCGCAGCAGCGCCAGGTCGAGGCCGGCCAGCTCAGCCACTCTCTGTTCCAGCTCGGGCCAGAAGGGATTTGCCCCGCCAGCCACTAGGGTCCAGCGGATGGTTCGGGCCCATGGCAGTCGAGCCAGCGTGTTGAGGGTCGTGAGGCAGGCTCCGGCCGGATCAGCGCCGCCAAAGCAGACAAGCCCCCGTTGCCACTGACTGGCGTGTGGCCGCGCCAGCTGGCGATAGGCGGGGCGCAGCAGGGCATAGTCGGTGCCCAGCAGCAGCCGGCAGCCGGCGTGGGTGAGCGGCTGGTAATCGGCGGCGCGGCGCAAGGGGCCCTGATCCAGCAGCAGTTGGCAGTGGTGCGGCCGGTCGGCCAGATCATCGATCACCAGCACGCGGCCGCAGTGGGCGGCCAGCTGGGTTTCGAGCCGCTGGTCAATCTGGTAGTGATCGAACACCAGCCAATCGGGCTGCAAGCCAGGCAGCGGGCCGGCGTCATCGAGCGCGCTCAGGGGATGATGGTGATGGGACCGCAGCAGCGCCAGCAGGTGCGCCGGTAGCTGATGGCAGAGAAAGTGGCACTCGGCCCCGGCGGCGTGCAGCCGATCGGCGATGGCCAGGCAGCGCATCAGGTGGCCCAAGCCGATATCGGCGCCGGCGTCGAGCCGGAAGGCAACCTTAAACGTCATCTTGGGCCAGTACTTGATAGAGCAGTTCGGCCAGGTGCCAATCTTCCGGCGTGTCGATGTCGACCACTCTGTGCCGCGGCAGTATGTGGCCAACCCCTTCTCCCCCCACCGGGCTGATTCCCCCCAGCCAGGCCGCGCGGCTGCCCCAGTAGAACTGGCCGGCATCCTGATAGGCGGGCTCCAGATCCTGGGAGCGTTTCGCCATCTGCTCCGGCCAGAACGGCGTGACCCTGCCTTGCGCATCCATGCGCACCGCCCGCTGGATCGGGAAGCCGAATTCGGCCACCGTGTAGACGAAGGGGGCCTTGCTGGCGAGCAGGCGGTCGTGGGCGGCGCGCAGGTCGGCAGCCTGGATCAGCGGCACGGTGGCATAGATGCAGCAGTAGTGCTCTGCCTGGATGCCGAGCTGGTCGAGCCGCTGGATGGTGTCGATCACCACAGGGGTGGTACCGGTGTGATCATCGGCGAGACTGGCTGGCCGCAGAAATGGTACTTCCGCGCCCAGTTGACGAGCGACTTCGGCAATCTCCTCATCATCGGTGGAGACCACCACCTTGCTGAAACAGCCAGATTGTTGCGCCGCCTGGATGGCATAGGCGAGCATGGGCTGACCACAGAAGGGGAGGATATTCTTGCGTGGAATGCGTTTGCTACCACCCCGGGCCGGGATAATGGCGATGGCCATGATGGGTTCTCTCTGCTGGATCAATGACTGGCCAAAGCCAGGATAATCGATGACAACTCTTTGATTATTTTTGATATTATACTGGTTTTTCTGCTTGTATTATCGATTTTTGCTACGGAATGGCAGCCGTGTAGTCGATAAGAGAGACAGGTCATGGAAACTGGATGGCGTTGAAGATGAGTTATGGCGTTGAGTTACGCCCGATAGCGCCGTGGGATCTTCCCGCCTTGCGGCGTTGGCGCAATCAGGATGAGGTGCGAATGCAGATGGTATCCCAGACGCGTATTTCGCCACGGCAACAGCTCCAATGGTTCGCTGCCACCCGTGAGCGGCGGGATCAGCAGCACTGGGTGCTCTGGTGCAAGGGCGTGCGAGCGGGTTACGTCAATCTGAAAGGTGAGTGTCAGGATGCGCTACAGGGGCAGGCGGTCGCCGATGCGGGGCTCTATCTGGGCAACTCAACCGTGCGGCATCCCATGTTGGCCGTTGCTGCTGCCTTATCTCAGCTTGATCAGGGTTTTGATGAGTTGCACATCGGTTGTATCCGCACTTTGGTTCGGGAGAACAATCGCTCGGCCCTGCGCTTGAATGAACAACTGGGTTACCGCCAGATAGGGCAAGAGACCGGATTTTTTGCTTTGGAACTGCGGCCTGCTGATTACTATGCCGCCCGTGAGCGGTTACGGAGATTTTTCAGATGACAATCGCATTGGAACAAGTTTTTGCCGAGGCGCTGGGTATCGATATCGGCAGCGTCAGCGATGGGCTCGCCTACAACAGTATCCCGCAGTGGGATTCTGTCGCCCACATGGGGCTGATTGCCCAGTTGGAGGATAACTACGGCGTGCTGCTCGACACCGATGACATTATCGACATGAGTTCGGTCGGCAAGGCGCGCGAGATCCTGGCCAAGTACGGGGTCGCTTTCTGATGCAGGGGCTGTTGCAGGGCAAACGTGTGTTGATCACCGGTGCCGGGCGTGGCATCGGTCTTGCCATCGCCCGCCAGTTTGCTTCTCAGGGGGCTGAACTGTGGCTGGGAAGCCGTGATGAGGTGACGATGAGCCAGCTGGCGACCGCGATTGGTACCGAGTTTGGCGTGCCCTGCCAGCCTCTCTGTTTTGATGTGGCTGATCCGTCGGCGGTCAAGCAGGCTTTTCAGCAGCTGTTTGCTCAGACTCGTCAGCTGGACGTGTTGGTCAACAATGCCGGCATGCTGGAAGAGGCGTTATTGGGGATGGCGAACCAGACCCATCTGCAAAAGACATTCAGCAACAATACCTTTAGCGTGATCTACTGCAGCCAGTATGCCGCCCGCCTGATGCAGCGCAGTGGTGGCGGCAGCATCATCAATCTTGCCTCCCTGATGGGGCAGGTGGGGGCTGCCGGGCTCAGCTGCTATGCCGGCAGCAAGGCGGCGGTGATCGGTATTACCCAGTCACTGGCCAAGGAGCTGGCTGCCAGCCAGATCCGTGTCAATGCGATTGCTCCCGGTTTTATTGATACCGATATGGCGCATGCCATCCCGCAAGAGAAGTTTGCCGAGCGGGTGGCCAGCATTGCCATGGGGCGGATTGGCACGCCAGATGAAGTGGCCAAAGTGGCCCTGTTTCTCGCGTCCGACTTGTCGAGTTATGTGACCGGGCAGGTAATTGGGGTCGATGGGGGGATGGTGATTTGAACCGGCCTGATTTGTTGACGCATCTGGTTGACGACAATGACGAGCCCGCCTGGCGAGACCCGCAAGAGGGGTGGCTCAGTTATGGTGAACTAGCCCGGCGTGTGGCGCAGTTGGCCACCACCTATCCTGTCGGTCGTCATTTGGTCTACCTGCCATTTGTGACGTCAACCCTGCATCTGCTACACTACTTGCTGGCCCTGCGTGATGGCCACGCCATCATGTTGGCCGATCCTGCTCAGGATGCCCAGTTGCACCGTGAACAGTGCCTGCGTTTTGGTGTCAGCCTGCGGGTATTGGAAGATGGGGCTGTTGCGTATCTTGGCGATGCGCCCTCACTTCACCCTGAACTGGCCATGCTGCTGCCAACATCGGGCAGTACCGGCTCCAGCAAATGGGTGCGATTGTCGCGCACCAATCTTGATGCAAATGCCGCGGCTATCTCCGAATATCTGGCGCTGAACGGGGGGGAGCGCGCCATCACCTCGTTGCCACTGTTTTACTCCTTTGGTATGTCGGTGCTCAACAGCCATCTTTTGGCTGGCGCCTCGCTGGTGTCATGCACTGCCAGCCCCCTTGAGCGTCAATTCTGGGATGAGGTTAATCGTCATCAGGTCACCAGTGTGGCAGGGGTACCGTTTACCTTTCAGATGCTAAACCGCTTGCGTTTTGACTGGGCCCGCTATCCCAGCCTGATGACACTGACCCAGGCTGGAGGACGACTTGAGGCAGCACTGGCAAAGCAATTTGCCGAACAGGCAGCTGCGCTGGGACGCCGTTTTTTCGTGATGTATGGCCAGACCGAAGCGGCACCGCGCATTGCCTGGCTGGCGCACGATGAAGTGATGATTGCCCCGGATGCCATTGGCCGTGCCGTACCGGGCGGGCGCCTCTCTTTGCGTCATGAGTCCGGCTTTCCCGACGGGGAGGGGGAGTTGGTTTACCAAGGGCCAAATGTGATGCTTGGCTATGCGGAGCGCACTGAAGATCTGGCGCGTGGGCGTGATATGGATGCGCTCTTTACTGGCGATCTGGCTCGTTGCGACGAGGCGGGCCGATTTTATCTGACCGGGCGGCTCAACCGTTTCCTGAAGCTGTTTGGTAAACGGGTGAGCTTGGCTGAAGTGGAGGCATGGTTGCAGGGGAGGGGCTATTCCTGCGCCGCGACCGGCCGCGATGATCGCCTGTTGGTAGCCATCGAGGCAGACGTGTGCCCCAGTGATGCACTACAGCTGGAGCTGGCCCGCTGGCTGATGGTGCCGCCATCAAGCGTTCGCATTTATCGGCATCATTTGCCACGACGCAGCAATATGAAGATTGATTATCCTGCCCTGTTAACACAACTGGAGCAGCTATGAACAGGCTGTTTGATGCGCCGGTTTTCGGGCTGCCCCAACGTGAAAAAAGTGGGCTGCTCCTTGCTCGCCTGAATGAATTGACGCAGCGCCATGCGCAGGGGTGCCCAGCCTTTGCCAATATTCTGACGGCGTTTGGCTGGGGTCAGGCTTCGACGTACCAAGAGCTTCCCTATCTGGCCGCCCGCCTGTTCAAATTGGCCCAATGGCAGAGCGTGCCGCAAAAAGAAGTATTCAAGGTGCTCACCTCGTCGGGCACCACGGGGACGCCGTCACGCATTGTGCTGGATCGGGATACAGCCGCGTTGCAGAGCAAGGTGCTGGTGAAGATCCTGCAAGAGTTCGTCGGCAAGCAACGGCTTCCCATGCTGCTGGTGGAGCAACCCGCCCTGATTCAAAACCGCAGCGGTTTTTCCGCCCGCGGCGCCGGTGCGCTGGGGCTCTCTTTCCTTGGCCGAGACCATACCTATGCCCTCGACGAGCAGATGCGGCCCAACTGGCCGGTCATCGAGGCGTTTTGTGACAAATATGCGGGCCAGCCGGTCCTGCTGTTCGGTTTCACCTTTATGGTGTGGCAATGTCTGCTGGAGCCGCTGCGTGAGCGAGGTCTGCAACTGCCGTTGACGCAGGGCGTGCTTTTTCACAGCGGTGGCTGGAAGAAGCTGCAACACCTCGCGGTGGATAATCCGGCTTTCAAGCAGCGCTGCCATGAACAGCTGGGGCTGAGTCGGGTGCATAACTTCTATGGCATGGTGGAGCAGGTGGGGTCGGTGTTTGTCGAGTGCGAACAGGGCCATCTTCATGCTCCCCTTTTTGCCGATCTGCTGGTGCGGGATCCGCTGACTCATCGACCGCTCGGGGTCGGCCAACCCGGCTTGCTGCAGGTGATCTCTGCCATTCCCCAAAGTTATCCTGGCCACAGCCTGCTGACCGAGGATCTCGGCGTGCTGCTGGGGGAGGATTATTGCCCCTGCGGCCGTCGTGGCCGTTATTTCCATGTATCAGGACGTCAGCAAGGCGCCGAGGTGAGGGGATGCAGCGACACTTTCCAGTGAGCCGATCAGATGTAGAAGATGCCATCTGGCAAGCGGGGCCAGAGGTCGCTTTCGTGGCTCCCGTCAGCGGTTGGCAAGGTTTTGTCATTCGCCCGTTGCCAAGCTTTGCGCCCGTCATCTGCGACTTTGTGGCTGCGCTCTCTGCACGTCTGCTGAAGGAGGGGCGAGAGAACCCGGATCTGGCCGCTTTTGGCTTTTGGTTGCGGCCGCGCCAGATTGAGGTACAGCGCAAACGCATGGCAGGGCGTGCACCCTTGGGGATGGTTTTTCATCTGGTCCCCTCCAACGTGCCGACCGTCGCGTTCTACTCCTGGATCATGGCGCTGCTGATGGGCAATGGGTCCGTGGTACGTCTCTCATCGCGCATCGACCCGGTGCAAGAGGCCATGCTGGCCATCCTGAACGAGCTCTTCTCTCTGCCCGAGTGGCAAGAGATTGCCTCCCGTACCCGTTTTATCCGCTATGACCACGACGAGGGCATCACCGCCTGGCTGTCGGCTCGGTGTCGGCTTCGTATTATCTGGGGAGGTGATGAAACCATCAGCCGAGTACGGGCTATTCCGCTCTCACCCCGCGCTCAGGAAATCGTGTTTCCGGATCGCCGCTCCATGGCGGTGTTGGATCGCCAATGGCTCGCCAACCTGGATGCTGCTGCGTGGCGGCAAGTGGTCGCGGCTTTGCAACAAGACTTTACCCGTTTCAATCAACAAGCCTGCGCGTCCCCCACCACCATTTGCTGGTTGGGCACTCCCACCAGTGCGTTGCGCCGTTGTCTGCTCGAAGGGATCTTCGCCCCATTTGCAGATAATCCCTCCCTGATGATGGAACGCCTTATCAATAGTCAACAAAATGCCGCCCATGATGGCCAGATGAAGCTTGACACCTTCTCTGGCGTCACCTTATTGACTCCCACCGCCTCTTTGCGGCTTGTACACATCGGAGGAGGTACAGTCGCCGAATTTGTTGCCGATACCCTTGATGAGTTGCTGCTACAGCCTTGGGATATGCAGACCTGTGTCTGGGTTGGCCCGGATAAAACACAGCTTGAGCATGCGCTCCTGGTATCGCCAGGTTGTCGTATCGATAGGGTGGCAAGTCCGGGACAGGCGCTGGCATTCGAATGGCTCTGGGACGGTATCGATATGCTAGCCGCCTGTAGCCGTCGGCTTGCCCGCATTGAATAGTGGATTCCAGGTCACATAAATCAAGTCATATCAATCAATTAGCTTGTTCAGGCACAGCTCTTGCCGTAAATATTACCATGAAGGGCAGGAAGGGTTGACAGAGACCGTGCGGTAGCCTTGTCAAAAAATATTAAGATGATACATCCTAGATTTCTGGCCGTATTTTTTCGGGAGTTTTCTATTTTTAATTTATTGTTGTAGTAATTCATTTGAGGGTTTTATGTCACCATAGGTTGGTGATATGTTAAAACTTCGTAGGTTAATGTCGTTGAGACAATTAGTCAATAATCAACAATATAATGGTTTTATAGTAACTCAGGATCGTGAGATATGAATATCTGGCCTTTTGTAAAAAGACAAAAAGTCTTAATATTTGGTGTGGGATCTGGAGGGGTTTCGTTTTTTGATAGAAATAAAGATAGATATGAAGTAATAGGTTTCTTAGATAATGGTAAATGTAAACACGGTAGTTTGGTTCGTGGTATACCTGTTCATGCACCAAAAGATATAAATTTATTGGTATATGAGAGAATCATTATTGCTAGTGATTATTATAGAGAAATCTATGATCAACTGGTAAACGATATTGGTATAGATGAGGGGAAGATAGATTTCTTTTTTGATGAGCGATACCAGCATTATAGATGGTATAATAAAACATTAAAACATTTTAATGTTTTATTAATGGAGTTGGTGTGTAAAGATGTTTTCTTGCTATCAGCACTATCATTTAAAATATATAAGTACCTCAGTGGTGAGAGGCTATCTCGTTTAACTCTAAGGTGGCTTGATGAACTGGATGAGAATAAAATACACTGTTTCCGTCCAGCTGAGTCAGCTATGGTCTATGGCCCAAATTTTATCAATGGTTTCTGCCAAAATAAAAGAATTGTATTGCCAGAGGTTTCACTTTACAGATTTAGTGATGCGGAAGTAAGATCAGTATCTCGTACGCTTAAGCTGTCTGATGGTAAAATTATCTTAGAGCGGGTACCAACGGCAGAAACAAAAAATGCAGATTATCGTTCATCAAAGGTTGCGTATCATGGTAATGTGTACGCATTAGTTAGAGATACTGAAGAAATTACTGATATCTCAGCTGGTATATTGATTAATGGCTTTAGTGAAACAAATTACTATCACTTGCTTTTGGAAGTACTTAGCCAGCTCCAGTTTATTGAAGAGATACCTGATATTTTTTCAAAATATCCAATCTTGTTACCAGCCTATTGTCAAAAAATCCCTGCAATAGCTACATTTATTGAAAGCGTTCTGTCCGATAAAGATATCATTTATCTTCACACAAAAGAAAATTATCTGGTTTCTGATCTGTTATATATTAATATGCCTAATGCATTGGTGCCGAATTTAAAATTAAATGCGAAAAGTGATGTTGATAATTCTTTTGTTCGTCTGGAATCATTGCAATATATTCGTAAAGTGGCATATGCCCTATGCTCGGATAGGGGTTTGATTGATTTACCTAAGAGAATATTTTTAGGGCGAAAGCCTGGATTAAGATCTTATAATCAGACTCAACTTGTTAACGCTCTATCTAAGTATCACTTCACTTGTATATATCTCGAGGATCTTGATTTCTGTCAACAAGTAGAGTTAATGGCGAATGCAGAGCTTATCGTGGGTCCAACGGGTGCTGCCTGGGCAAATATTATATTTGCAAAGCCTGAGGCTAAAGCTCTCTGTTGGATGGCTGAGGAATGGGGTGATTTATCATGTTTTTCCAATTTATCATCCACATTAAATATTGATATGCAATATCTAACTTATACCGCAGGTACTTCTGACTCTCGTGAGCTTTACTCTCGCAAGTATTCCATTCCTGTAGAAGAAGTTGTTAATTGGGTTGAACTCAAAGTTAATGCTAACTCAGTAGGTTGAAAAGTGATAGTTAATTTGTTGTGATGGCTGAGAGAAAATATTCATCTCTTTGAAATAGGCGTTATCAAGAATCATCAGACCGGAGTTGGTTTTTTATGTGTTGCCAAATTCCTAGCATAACTTGATGCAATGTGATATATGAAACATGCTCAATTTTCAGTGGGTTCCAATAGGATAACATTCACTCCTTATTGAGTATGATGCCATCCGGAACATCGAGTAGTTTTTATCCTCTAATCCTGTCATTGCCACTCTGTCCAACCATGAGTGAACATTTGCATGATGAAGCTCTCAACCTGTTAGATGACTTCTGTGGGTGAAGATATGAATCAGAGTTTTAGAAAATTGGCCTTCTTCGTACATACTGCAGAAATGGTTAATCATTATCAGTCGGTTTGGCATTTGCTGGGTGCTGATGAGTTTGATGTGTTGCTGCACGGTTCACCAGCTGAAATACACGAAAACAAAGCCCTGATAGAGGGATTAGGCTATCGTTGCTATACCACCTATTTCATTATCGCCCAGGGTTATCAATACGATATTGTAGTATCCAATCACAGTATGTTTCCCTACGCAGGCAGGCCCCTTATACATGTATTGGGGAAGCGGAGAGTACGATTTATGTATGCCTTGGGTAAAGCCAGGCACAATTTTTCCAGTTGGAATCAAGACTACGATCTTATTCTTTGTTTTGGTCCATGGCAGGATGCTAAGCTGAAAAAATGTTGCTCTGCAGTTACTTTTCAAATGGGTTATCCACGATATGACGCTTACTTTCATACACATGAGGGCAAATATCAAATATACGATGAGCTCGGACTCGATAGGTCAAAAAAAACTGTCCTTTGGTTGCCAACATGGCTTGAGTTAAGCTCTTTACCAGACTATGCCGATGTGATGTCGTCTCTTTGTAACCAATACAATGTGATTGTAAAAACACATCCTCTTTCTGCCACAAATGAGCCGGAATCGCTGAAGCCACTAGAGCACTACGGCTTTACCAAGGTTATTACCAATGTGTATGATAATATAAAGTTGTTTTATTGTAGTGACTATGTTTTTTGTGATTATGGCGGAACCCCATTTGGTGCACTTTATCTGGATAAAAATTTATTATTACTAAATTTACCTGGTGCTGAGCACAATGATCTTACCGGAGAAGATTCCCCAGATATTAACTTACGGCAAGATATTGTTAGTGTCGATATTGAGAATCGTTGGCATATTCCATCGTTACTAGCTGATGAGTCATTATGGGAAATGCAAAAGATACAGCGGAAGAATCTGCGAAGTTTATATTTCTCTCCCAGTTATGGATTTTCTTCAGAGCTAGCTGTTTTGGCATTAAAAAATATAGAGCGGTTACTAATTCAAGGATAAAAATGGTTATTTGGTTGTGTGGGTTATCTGGTGTTGGCAAGTCCACCATCGCTTCAGCCTTGTTTGAAAGGCTTAAAATTATAAGACCTGATACCGTATTGGTAGATGGTGACTGTATACGTGCGCTGTTTGAACATCAGAATGAAAACAAGGATTATTCATTGAGTGCACGCCGTGTCAGTGCGCAGCGGATACAGAATATTTGTCACTGGCTTGATGCCCAAAATATATTGGTAGTTGCTGCTAGTATTGCTATGTTTGATGATATCAATCAGGCTAATAGAGACATTTTTTCACAGTACTTTGAAGTGCACATTCACGCCGATATTAAGACGTTGGCCGAGCGGGACAATAAGGGCTTGTATCAGTCAGCTTTGAGAGGGGAGCGAAGAGATGTACTTGGCATTAATATACCATACCTGCCACCTTCATCTGCAGATCTTCGCATAGAGAACAGTTTTAACCCTGCCGATGTCGATGAGTATGTCAATCGGATTCTTACCCTTGTCGATATTGGGAGAATATAGATGAAGATTGAGTCGAGCTATCCCTATGTTACTGATAACAATCTGGAACACATTCAAAGTTATCAATATTCCTCTTGGCTCGGTGATGCCTTTATTGTGGCCTTTTACCAACAGCGACAAACCTTGTTGCAAAGTTTGCCTGAGGCCCGTTGGCTTGTGTTGGATCGTGAGATAAGTCACACCAGTGACAGCCTCTGGCCACTTGTAGTTAAGATGCGGCAGAACCAGTTCCTTAATCATAAGGAATTGGATTGGTTACTGGTATTACTGAGAAAATTTGAAGTCAGCAAGAGACTTTTCGCAGCTTACCAAAGTTCGCCACCTTACAGACAGTGCGATGAATATTATGGTGCTCCGGAACCATATATGTTGCTGGCAGAGCTTGCCTTGAGACAATGGCTGGAGCAGCATAATTCCTATTGGCTCAGCGGGGCGCTCAAGCTGATAGATACACTTTGCTCAATTGTAAATAGCTGCGACACAGTACATCAATCGGGGATTGCTGCATTAATATTGCTTGAACGGCAGCTGATAACAAGCTTGTTGGAGGTGGTCAGTGAACCTTATTAAAGGTATTGTTTTATTGTGCGCTCACACGGCACGCAGCGTAGCTTATGTCCAATCGTTGCACAATGCCGGGTTGGTTCCTGCGGCGGTAATTTTGTACGGCGAACCAGCGGGCATGCCTCAAAGTTCCCGCGATCTCAGTCCTAGAGCCTTGCCTTGGTTTTGTCCTGATCTATCAATAACTGTAGAGCAATCAGTGCTGAATGCCGGCTGGAAGCTGTTCAAGGTTGAGGAAAGAGAGTTGGACAGTGAGTTGCTGCAGCGGGTTATTACATCCCTGTCGCCTGAGGTAGTTGTGTATTCCGGTTATGGTGGTCAATTGGTGCCCATATCATTGCTGGAACAAGTTCCTGTACTGCACATTCATAGCGGCTTGTTGCCACGGTATCGCGGTAGTACCACCCTGTACCATGAACTGCTAGAACATGGTGGTTGCGCCGCAAGCGCAATACTCCTGACTCCAACTATAGATACAGGTCCTGTGGTTGCAACGCGCACATATCCGATGCCGCCAGTCAATATGGATGTGGATTATCTGTACGATAATCTGATCCGAGCCGATTTGTTATTAGCTGTATTACATCATTACCTGCGTGAGGGGGAACTGCCCCCCCCAATGTTTCAAGAAGTCCAGCTGCCTGCTTATTACATTATTCATCCTCTGCTCAAGCATCTTGCGTTAAAGCGGGTGGACAGCCAAAAGGAGTGTTTATGAAGACCCCCCCCTTTGCTTTTGGCACTAAATCCGAAACTCTAGCACGCTTAAAACCATTATTGTTGCAGTCAAGAGTGTTGCCAATGCAGTTTTTCAGTGTGGAATGTTGGCAGAATGCCCCTACTGCTTGTCTACAACAAATTGCGAGCCTCGAATGTGCGCAGGTTGTTATACGCTCCAGCGCCCAACTAGAGGATGGAGCTTCCGATTCGATGGCTGGTGCATTTTTAAGTTGTTTGAATGTACCAGCTGACAATTTGGTATTGCTTAAAAAGTCGATTGATGCTGTGGTTGCTTCCTTTTCCTGTGCGCCGAACCCGCGCAATCAAGTGTTGATTCAGCCCATGCTGACAAATATCCAGATGAGTGGTGTAGTTATGACCCACGATCTGCAGCGTGGTGCGCCATATTATCTCATTAATTACGATGATGAGAGCGGTCAGACAGATACTATCACGGGTGGCTGTGGGGTGGAAAAATCAGTCATGATCTATCGAGAAAGTCATCTGGATGCGATTAGATCGCCACGATTGAGAACTTTGATGCAGGCTTGCCGTGAACTCGAGGGGGTTTGTGGGGGCGTGCCTCTAGATATTGAGTTTGCTATTGATCATCAAGGTCAGGTTTACATCTTACAGGTCAGGCGAATCAGTCTTTATCGGCAGTGGCATCCGGTGACTGAGCGACGGGTTGCGCGCCAGCTGGAACACGTCAAACATTTCTTGGAGCTCCATATGGGGCATAGTGATGGGTTGTATGGTAAGCGTAGTGTGCTTGGAGACATGCCTGATTGGAACCCGGCCGAAATCATAGGCGCCAACCCTAGACCCCTGGCAGTCAGTCTTTATCGGCTGCTGATAACTGACAGTGTATGGCGTGAGGCCCGGGCCGCAATGGGATACCATCATCCACGGCATCAACCACTGATGCTGCTTGTTGGTCAGCATCCCTTTATCGATGTGCGTGCTAGTTTTAACTCGCTTTTGCCTGCGGGATTGTCGGCTGAAGTGGCTACCTTGCTGGTGGATAGCTGGATTGACCGCTTGGTTGATAATCCCCAATGGCATGACAAGGTCGAATTTGACATTGTGCCCACCTGTTTCGACTTCGACTTCGACCAGCAATTTTCCAGTCGCTACTCTGGGCTGCTAAGTGCGGAGCAACTAGTTGAATACCGCACCGCCCTGCTGGATTTAACCAAGCACCTAATTGGCGGGCGAGGGCTTGGCAGTCTGGGCTTTTCGTTAGCGCAGATCCACTGTAGAGAGCAAACACAATATGCACGTGGACGCTTCGCCTACGCCAGACTTGAGTCGGTGCGTGACTTGTTGCTGGAGTGCCGTGAGCAAGGTACATTTCATTTCTCAATCATTGCTCGCCATGCCTTTGTCGCTGAGTCAATGCTGCGCTCGGCTTGCCGCTTAAATGTGCTTGCCCACGACAGAGTTGCATTGTGGAAGACTAGTATCACTACGGTGTCCGGGCAACTGACGGAGGAGTTTCAGGCCGTATGTGATGGCTCAGCTTCGACAGAGGCATTTTTATCGCGATTTGGCCATTTGCGCCCCGGCACTTATGACATTACTTCACTGAGGTATGATGAACGTTCAGATTTGTTTATCGAGAGCGGTCTGACTCAATCGCCGGTGGGTAACAGTGAATTCTGCTGGCAGCCCAGAGAGCTTGCCGGCATGGAGGCCTTGCTAGCCGAAAACTCTTGGGGAATAAGTGCGCAGGATTTTTTTGTCTACGCCTCATCTGCCATCGCAGGTCGTGAATATGCCAAGTTGGTTTTTACTCGCGATTTATCGGATGCACTTGCTTGTCTTACTCTTTGGGGAGCAGAAAATGGTTTGTCCAGAGATGACTTGTCATTTCTCGAGATCGAGCGACTGTTAGCGCTGCTGATATGTCCGATGTTGGATGATCTGGATCGACAATTGTTGAACGAAGTCAGTCATAATAAGTCTCGTTGTGAAGACGCTTCCTTAATCAAACTCAGCCACTTAATTCTCGAACCATCTGAGATATTTGTGGCCCCGATTCACCGAGCTTTGGCTAATTTTATTGGCCAGCAATGTATAGAGGCACCGTTGTTAGTGTTATCAGCCGGTGTCTGTGCGTCCCAGAGTTTCTGCGGAAAACTGGTGTGCATCGAGAACGCCGACCCGGGCTACGACTGGATATTTACCCGCGGCATTGCTGGGCTTATCACTAAGTTCGGGGGGGCCAACTCTCATATGGCTATTCGTTGTGCTGAGTTTGGAATACCTGCCGCCATTGGTTGTGGTGAACAGCTTTATGGACGTCTGCGAACCGGTGCCAAAGGGGTGCTTAATTGTCGTGACAAGTCGGTGACCTTGCTATGAGAAAAGTGGGAATCACCATGCGCAGCAGTAACTCGCCTCATTATCATGAGCCCCGAGATGGTCTGGCTCGGGATTGGTATCGCTTTCTGCAACAAATGAACTGGGGATGGGACTGGGTGTTGTTACCTAATCTCGGCGCACAGAGCGTGGACTACGCACAGACACAGCGTATTGAGGGACTAATTTTAAGTGGTGGAGAGGATATTGGGTCGGATCCTTTGCGGGATGAGAGTGAGCTTGCTCTGCTGAAATATGCAATAACACAGCGCTTGCCTGTACTGGGGGTTTGCCGGGGAATGCAGTTGATACAGTGGTTTTCTGGAGGGGCGCTGGTTGTTGATAGCGGAGAACATCATGTGGCAACTCGGCACACAGTTTCTTTATGCAGTGATTTATCATGGCGTGATGTGAATGAAAAATTGCTCTGGGAGGTCAATTCCTATCATGCCAACCGCATTTCCTTGCCCCTACCAACCTGCTTGCGGGCTCTAGCGATCGATGCGGATGGATATTGTGAGGCTTTTCTTCATCAGAGTATGAAACTGGCTGGGATCATGTGGCATCCTGAGCGTGAAGTATTCTGCCAAGAATTTGATCGGCAACTATGCCAATGGCTTTTTGAGTGAGGTGATATGCAAGCCATAATTTTAGCGGCCGGGCGAGGTTCCCGACTTGGTGCCATGACCGAAAACCAACCCAAACCGCTGGCAAAGCTGGCTGGTAAGCCGTTGATTGAATGGCAGTTGACATCGCTAGCGGCGGCAGGTGTCGATAGCGTTCATGTGGTCTGCGGATATTGCAGTGAAGCCTTGAAGGGCTACGGTAACAACCAAATCATGAACGTCAACTGGGTTAGTTCAAATATGGTCCGCAGCCTGATGTGCGCTGATAGTGTGCTGTCGGCAGCGCCGACCCTTGTCTGTTACGGAGATATTGTCTATCGCCCTGGGATCATCAGAACCTTGATGGCATCTGATGCGCCACTAGCCATCAGCTATGACAAGGAGTGGTGGGCACTCTGGTCGGCCCGGTTTGAGGAGCCCTTATTGGATGCTGAAAATTTCCGACAACATGGTGGTCAATTGAGTGCTATCGGTGAACGGGCTCAGGCTCGAGAGGAGATCGAAGGCCAATATATGGGGTTGTTGAAGTTCACCCCTGAGGGTTGGCAACGAGTATCTGCGGTGTTAGCAGGACTCAGCGCAGAACAAATCAACAAGCTGGACATGACTAGCTTGCTGCGCCTATTACTATCTCACTGTATTCCCATTGCTACGGTTGCCATCTCCGGTGGTTGGGTTGAGGTGGATAATCCATCAGACATAGTTCTGTATGAACGTCGGATTACCGAGCCTAGCTGGAGCCATGACTGGCGTGCTGATGATTAGTGATAAATCTGCTTAGCTCGTTCGAGATCAAAGGTTCTGCGTGCGGTTGGTTGATGAGCTGACCGCCGTTTCAAAATGACAAATAGCTTGTCAATGTCAATCAATGGAATAAATCTACGTGTCATGTAGAGATTGACAACTTCAAAATATTGCTCAACCACATCAAATTTAGCATTCCATATCACCATCATCACCGACACCACCCGTACCTGGCCAGAATACATTATGACTTTCGAAGAATAGGTAACCATCAACATCGAGTAAATTAAAGCATTTAGCTATGTATTCCTCAAAGTTAATTGATAGATTTCCATCTATGGTGCAGTGATTGGCAAGAGAAAAAATGATTTGGTATGTTTTATTTGTTTCATATTCACAAAAATCTAATTGGTGAAAGTGGATGTTGTTTATTCAAAACTCTTGATAAGTTCTTTCAGCGATCAAATTCAAGTAAGGGTTAAACTCTATTGCATCGACGCTTTTTGTTCTTTTAGCTATTTCCACGCTAAAAAATCCATTATTAGAACCTATGTCTAACACCTTATCATCTGAGGATAAATAGGTCTCTATCCGATAACGTCGAAATTGTTCTTCGGTAGGTTTTGCGCCAGCAATACCTATTTCTTCCAGTCCTTGGCAGGGGGAGCCAGAAACATAACTAAAGTTCCAATTATTGATTTATTGGGCGCAAATTGAAAATATTTTATTATGCAGTGATATATACTCCGGCTTTACGAAAAACAGTCAGTATATCTTTGAGTAAATAAAATTGGCGTAATCTCAAAAGAGCATTGGCATCAGTCAGTTCTCCTTCTGTCATTTGTTTGTACAGATCTAGTTATCACCTGACACCGGCCTCAAACCGGTGTCTTGTTTACGCTACTTTAGTGCGCACTTCCTTCGGTATCAATTTCAGACCCTTCTTGAACATGCTGTAAGGCGTCTGTCCCTCCATCATCCTGCCCTGATGTGGCCGCTGGGTGTTGTAGTGTTCCAGGTAGCTATCCAGGTCTGTCTGCATCTGCTCTACCGACTCATACCAGGTCGTCCTCCCCTTGATACGGAAGTGTTCAT
>NZ_CDBN01000024.1 GCF_000820085.1 Aeromonas sanarellii | reverse complement strand
GCCGCTTGCGCTCCGTGATGTCGATCCAGCCGTCGATCACCCCGCTGATGGTCCCGTCACCATCGAAGTAGGGCACCATCCAGTGGTAGATGTCGGTCTGCTCCCCCTGCCGGTGGAAGAGGCGATCGGCAAAGACGGGCCGACCCTCCCGCAGTACCCTGGCGAAATCCTGCTCCAGCACCGCGATGCTCTGGTCATCGATCAGCCCCGCCAGCCCCCGGGCGAAGGGCTGGCCCATGACGGCTTCCGGCCGGGCACCGAGCTGGCTCAGGTACTTGCTGTTGCACAGCAATACCTTGCCACCCTTGTCCCGCACGACGATGGGGTGGNNAGCAGCACCAGCGCCAGGGCGAACAGCACGGCAAACAGCAGGTAGAAGGCGTGGGCGTGGCGCTCCATGAAGCCGGGCACCGGCAGTTTGCGGTTGCGCCACTCGTAGCTCATCATGGCCAGCTCGTTGGGGGGGATGGCAAGAATGGTCTTGTCGAGGATCCCCATCAGCATCCCCTGGTCGCGCAGGCTGGCAAATCCCATCCGGATCGGCTCCTCGTCGGCGGGGCCGGCGATGCGCAACCGGGTCTGCGGATCGTTCTCCAGCGCGTGGCGGGCAAAGTAGAGCGGCACTATGGCGGCGTCCAGCCTGCCCCGCTCGACCGCCTGCATCGCCTCTTCGGCGTTCTCCACAATGGTGATACGGCTGCGACCTAGCCGCCCGGCGAGGGGGGTATGGCGGGTCATCCCCACCGTCTTGCCCGCCAGGCTCTGCAGGGTNNCCTGGCGGGTGAGGATCACGTAGATGTCGTCGGCGGCATAGGGAGCCGAGGGACGCAGGCCGTAGCCCTCGGCCACGGGCCGCGAGATGGCGCCGATAAGGTCGATGGCGCCTGACTGCATGGCCTTCGCCAGCTGGCGTTCGGAGTCTGCGCTCACGAACTCGAAGCGAAGGCCGGAGCGTTTGCCCACCCTGGCCAGCATGTCGACCGTCATGCCGGTGAGCTGGCCGTCGTGATCCAGGGCGCCATAGGGGTAGAGGTTGTCCATCAGCCACACCCTGATGGGGGGCGAGCGCCGGATCCAGGCCCGCTCGGCGGCGTCATAGAGATCGCTCGCCCTGTCGTTCATGTCGCGAATGGGCCCGTTCCACTGGGTGAAGACGGCATTGCGGGTGCCCTCGCCGATCGCCTTCAGGCTCTTGTCGACCAGGCTCGACAGCGCGAGGGGGTGGGCCGGCATGGCGAAGCGGAAATCCGCAGGCGCCAGCTCGGGCGGGGCC